>CACWLG010000006.1:0-35468 GCA_902761635.1 Oscillospiraceae bacterium
ATGTTTACTGACATTCTGCCGGGGAACGGATTCCCACGCCAGTGTTGCGACACTGGCTCGGAATGACGAGAGTGGAGGTTTGTCTACACATTGAAAGGGGAAATCCGAACAGGATTTCCCCTTTCCATATCGGAGGTCCCACAGTGGACCTCCGGTTTGTTTTTTTACGGGGGTTTTTGGGTTCTTCACGCTTCTTCTGCTGCGTAAACCTGCCGCCGGCAGTGGCAGGATAAGCGCTGCGTATTGATCGGAATGAGCGAAGAAAATCTTGCCAAATTGACCAACAAGCTTTATAATTATAATAGAGGTATTGTATCAACACAAAAACCAATCTGCACAATTCGTTTTAGGAGTGAGCTTATGACAAAAATCAGAAGATCTGCATGCACCATGCTCCTTGTTCTGATCGCGTTCGCGGTATGCCTCGTGTTCCATGCGGCGCCCGCCCACGCCGATGGCTATACCCGCAATGCGGCGCTGAAGGACGGCGGCGCTTACCCCGGCGTGTATTATGTGAAGGCAGTGCCGGGGGACTCGGATGCCACCATCGGCATCCCCAGCCTTGACAAGAATACACTCAACGCTCCCACAACCGAGTCCCCGGCCATCATTATGGGCGCGGCGGTCCCCTATGAGGTAAAGACCGGCCCCACCTCCTATACGCCGCTGCCGGGCGGGGCCCTTTATCCGCCTTACAGCTACTTCCGCTACAATATCATCAATGAGCAGGGCGCAGACGGTACGTGGCACCCGAAAATGTCCGGCTTTGACGGCAGCTATTTCATCATCCGCGTGGATGTCAGCGAGCTCATTAAGGACGCTCCGGAGGGCAGCTATCTGCATGTCAAGCAGGAGGGCAACAAGGCCCTGATGGCGTCGCTCCTCTACGAAAAATACGACGCGGCGCTCGGGCGCGGCAGCTTTTCGGAGGCGCTGGGCAACAAAGCGGCCGTCTACGCCATTGAAAACGGCGGCGTCTCCATGAAGGATAAGACGGGCAGCGACAACGCTGTCCCCTATGTGGACGTGATCGTGTATTCCTCCGGCACGCTCGTCGCGGGCGCGGATACCGGCAGCGCCACCGCCGCGCAGAACGCCGACTTCAAGCTCAGGTTTTACATCGACCGGACGGCGGATTATAACCCCTCTCTGGACTATGATCCCAACAATCAGAGCACCGGCACGCCTACCCATGCCGAGCAGGTCATGGCCAAGTTCTATGACGAGAGCAAGGCACTTGGCGCCCAGGTCACCAGCTATATCATCAAGGGCAACGACCTGGAGATCGAGATCATCCATCCCGGCCCCAACGGCAGCGCTGCGGAATTCTGGTCTCTGCGCAAGGCCATGGGCTGGCCCCAGTACGACAACACGCCCATCAAGATGATCTGCGAGGTTCCCGTGCTTGAGGGCCTGCGTGTTGACGGCGGACGCTATGTCATCTTTGATGTCAACAGCTTCGATATCCAGATCGCAAACCATCAGACGACCGGCGCTGCTGCCCTGACGGTGGAAAACGGCACCCTGAAGCTCATGGACGGCTTCAACACCACCGGCGCGGAGCTGGCCGTGGGCAACAACGCCAGAATGTATATCGGCAGCGGCGGCAAGCTCATCATTGACGAGACCTGCCAGGTGGAGGTGGAATATGACGCGGCCTCCGTCGCCCCGACCGAGGGCGGCAGCACCACACCCACGACCTATGACGTGGGCCTCATTACCATTGCCGACGGCGGCGAAATCGAGAACAACGGCGTCATCTCCATTGAGGGCACCGAGGGCAAGCCCATCGACCCCGCAGCCCCCGCGATTCGCGACATGAAGGCGGCCGAGCTGCACATCGAAGAGGGCGGCAGGCTCATCAACAACGGCGCCCTTGTCGCTTACGGCGGCCTGTACAATCTCGGCACGCTTGAGAACAACGGCCGCTATAACGATATCCTGATCTCCAACGACCCGGACAAGGGGCGCTTCACCTATCACAAGGGCATCCAGGTCGCCTGGAAGGACGATGTGACCCAGTCGGGCGTGCGCATGGGCTACTTCTCCAACGGTGAGGAGGGCAGGCAGAACGCCTCCTTCATCAATAACGGCGACGTCGTGCTGGCCCCCGGCTTCCTGGAAAACTACGGCTCCCTGGAAAACACCGCAAACGGCAATCTGTATCTCTGCGCGGTGGACGAGGCCATGATCCCCGTGCAGGTACCCTGGTCGGTGCTCATCATGGAGCAGCGCATAGGCTTTGAACGCCCCATGGCGGTTTACTTCACCAACTATTCCGGCGCATCCCTCACAAACGCGGGCAGTATCGCCTCCGCGCATGTGGATATCGTCGGCAACGGCAATCTCGGCACCCTGGTCCCGGTGGTCCCGACGGATCTTGCCTGCGATATCTGCGTCGATAACTTCGGCTCATTCAACAACAGCGGCAGCATCAGACTCAACGCGCTGTATAACTTCGCCGCGATGGTCAACTCCGGCAGCGTTGAAAACAAGATCGTCCTGGAGGCCAACCTGCAGACCGAGGGCAGCCTGACCGACACGGCGGGCCTGACGGATATCTTCAACGGCGCGAAGACCGAAAACGGCGGCACGGCCGCCTGGACGCGCGTTGCCTGCGAAAAGCTCAGCGTAAGCCCCGCCGTTCAGTATGGCACCGGCGGCGGCACGGTGAGCTGGAAGCTCAAGGCGGAAACCGCCGATCCCGCGGCGCAGGGCGTGCGCTACTATGTCCTCATTTTCCAGGGCAACGGCGCCACCCCGTGTATGAGCTGCACGATCACCGCCAATGAGGAGAACACCGTCACGAGCCCGGTCCTGCCCTGGCTGAACGGCAACGCCGTCTATCGCTTCCAGCTTCTTGACGGCCTTGAGAGCGTGTACACCGAGGCTGTCGTCAAGGTGACAAGCTCCGGCATAACGGCCCCGAGCGCGATCAAGGATCTCGTCTACAACGGCAAGGAGCAGGCGCTGATTACTTCGGGCGCCACGACCGACGGCACCATGCTCTACAGACTCGGCGAGACCGGCGCGTGGGGTGAGAATATCCCCGCAGCCAAAGACGCCGGGACCTATAAGGTGTATTACAAGCTCTCCGGTGACAACGATGATACCCAGCTCTATGCGCAGTCCGTGATCGCCAAAAAGTCCGTCACGGTTTCCGGCACCGACGCGGCCACCCAGGTCGGCGCGGATCTGGCCGCGCTCAGCTATACGGTCAGCGGCCTTGTCGACGGCGAGACGCTCACCGGGATTCAGGTCTCCACCGACGCGAAGAAGGACACCGCCGGCGAATACAAGATCAGCGTGACGGTGAACGGGGAGAACCCGAACTATGAAATTACGGCGCACGAAGGAAAATACACCGTGACCGACAGCGCCTTTGCTGTCGTGGCAAAGGACAAATACGGCGTATTCAGCGATGAGGCAAGCTATACCGGCTTCAATATCGAGCTGACCGTGCCCAAGGGCGCAACCGCCTACTACAGCACCGCAAAGCCTCTGACCGGGAACAACTACCAGATCGACGGCATGACCGCGCTCAAGAACCTGCCCTCTACGGCGGGCACGCATACGGTGTACTATTACGTGACCGACGGCACCAGCGTTGTCAGCGGCAGCAAGCAGGTCATCATCGACAAGGCGGCTCAGACCGCACCCGATGCCGCCAAGCTCCTCACCCGCGCCGAAACCAGGCGCAACTCCATGGACGGCGTGATCACGGGTCTCACTGCCCGCAAGACGGAGTACCGCAACAAGACAAACGACGGTACCTACACCCTGGCCTATTCGGAAAAGGTCTACGTGGAGCCGGGCACCTACCTTGTGCGCATGGCTGCCGACGAAAACCACTACGCAAGCCCGGATACGGAGGTAACGGTGGCCGAGGGCCCGTTTATCACCGTGTACTTTGACCTCAACGGCAGCACGGACACCGTGGAGGCTGTGACCGGCCTTGCCTGCGGCGATCAGATCCCGCGCCCGAAAACCAACCCGACGATGCCGGACGCGACCTTCCTCGGCTGGTTCAGACTGGGCAAGGCCTATGACTTCAACACACCCCTGAGCTTCGACACGACCCTCACCGCGGGCTGGGCGCCGAAGACCATCGACTTTAAGCTCCCCGCTGGGACGGCAAACATCGAAGACGCCGCCTTTGAGGGCGTGCCGATGAAGTCCGTGGAGATCCCGGCGGCCTGCCAGTGGGTCTATCCCGATGCCTTCAAGGGCTGCGCCGCGCTCCGGCAGGTGCTTGTTCTCTCCGCCGATACCAAGTTCACCCCGACTGCCTTCAGCGGCTGCGAGAATGTGTACATCTTTGCCCCGGGCACAAGCTTTGCAAGATATCTCTGCACCGCGGAGAACGGATTTATCTTCGTCGAAACCTTTCGGTGATCTGTGACACTTGTGTGACGATCCGTGTGCTATGATAGCCTCACAAAGAACAAAAAACCAATGACTGAAAGGAGATCATAAAAATGACCGGCATCAACAAACTCAACGATAAGGAACTTGAGCATGTCGCAGGCGGCGCGCTCACGGAGGACGAGGCTCTTGCCAAGGCGCTTGAGCACGCGCAGCTCAAGAGGGATCAGCTCGACTTTGTGAAGAAGATGGAGATGGACTATGAGCGCGGCCGTAAGGTCTGGGAGATCACGTTCTACCAGGGCGGCCTTGAATATGAGTACGACATCGACGCCGAGAACGGCAAAGTCCTCAAGTTTGAGAAGGACTGGGATTAACCAAAAACATACAGCAGAGGGGCTGCCCGCTTGGGCAGCCCCTCTGTTGCTATTCGGGAGAAAAAGAATGAGGCGTCAGGTTTCCTGACCGGCAAACTGCGTCATGTACAGGCGGTAGTAATTGCCCTTCCTGTTCAGCAGCTCTTCGTGTGTGCCGGTCTCAATGATATGTCCCTGCTCCATGACCACGATCTCATCCGCGTCGCGGATCGTGGAAAGGCGATGGGCAATGATGAGGCTCGTGCGGTTTTTCATCAGCTCCATCATGGCGTTCTGAATCTGCTTTTCTGTGCGGGTATCCACGCTGGAGGTAGCCTCATCCAGCACCAGGATCTTCGGATAGCTGAGGAAGGCGCGCCCGATGGTCAGAAGCTGCCGCTGACCCTGGGAGAGACTTGCGCCCGCAGCGGTCAGCACCGTATCATAGCCGTCAGGCAGCGCAGCCACCACCTTGTCGCAGTTGGCGCTCTCGGCTGCCTCGATCATCTTCTTGTCGGAGATGGTGGGGTCGGCGTATTTGAGATTGCTGCGCACGGTATCGGTAAACAGAACGCTGTCCTGCAGGACGATGCCCACCGCGTCGCGCAGCACATCGCAGGAAATATCCTGAATATCCACCCCGTCGACCGTGATGCAGCCGCTGTCCAGCTCGTAAAAACGCATCAGCAAATTGACGATGGTGGTCTTGCCCGAGCCGGTAGAGCCTACCAGCGCTATTTTTTTGCCTGCTTCCACCTTGAGATTGAAGTCATAAATGACCTGCTTGCCGGGGACATAACTGAAATTCACATGCTTGAATTCAATGATGCCCTCATGAACGGGCAGGGCGTTATCGCCGCTCTTGTCCTCACTGTCGGCATCGAGCACGGAGAAGATGCGTTCGGCACCGGCCACGGCGGTTTGAATCTGACCGTAGAGCTGCGCAAGCTCGTTGATCGGGCGGCTGAACTGCTTGGAGTAAATAATGAAAGCGGAGATCACGCCGACCGAGATCATGCCGCGAAGCGCAAACCACGCGCCGAAGGCCGCTACGATCACAAAGGAGAAGTTGTTGATCATATTCATCAGCGGCCCCATGGCGTTGCCGATGACATCGGCAATGATGCCGGTTTTTGTCAGCGCGTCACTGGTCCCGGCAAAATCCCGGATCGTGGCTTCCTGGAGATTATAGGCCGTGACGGTCTTTCCCGCACTGACCTTTTCTTCGACAATACCGTTGAGCTGCCCCAGCAGCACCTGCCGGCTGAGATAGTAGTGCCGCATGAGATTGGACAGCACCTTTGTCACGATCACGGACAGAACCACGGTCACACAGGTCAGCAGCGTAAGCGGCACGCTGTAGCTTAGCATCATGACCACCGTGCCGATGAGCGTCAGTACGCCGGAGAACAGAGAGGACAGGGAGGAGCTGATGACATTGGAGACATTTTCGGCGTCATTGGTCATGCGGCTCATGAGATCGCCGTGGGAATGATTGTCAAGATAGGGGATGGGCAGATTGATGACCTTGCCGAAAAGCTCCGCGCGCAGACGGAAGATGACCCGCTGCCCGAGGCGGGCCGACAGGAAGCCCTGCAGAAGCGTGGCGATGCCGTTGAGGATGTATACGCAGAGCATCATGCCGAGCAGCGGCGGGATGGCGTTAAAATCCCGCGCAACCAGATCGTCGATCACGCTGCTCTGCAGGCGCGGCGCGGTCACACCCGCCGCGACGGCCGCCACAACGCTGAACGCCAGACAGATCACGTATTTCTGCTCCGGGCGGAAATAGCCGAGCAGACGGCGGAGGGTCTGCCGCCCCTCCCTGGGCTTCTCTGTGGGGGCGCCGAGATTGGGGCCGCGCCGTCCGAAGCCCTGCTGCGCTGCCCTGGACTGTACGCTGCCGCTCATGCCGTCGCCTCCTCTCGAAGCTGGGAATCGTAGATATCCCGGTAAATGGGGCTTGTCGCCATCAGCTCCCGATGGGTTCCGCAGGCGGCAATGGTCCCGCCGTCAAGCACGACGATGCGGTTTGCGTTTTGTACCGAGGCAATGCGCTGGGCAATGATGATCTTTGTCACATTGGCATACTCTCGGCTGAGAGCCTCATACAGCTTTGCTTCCGTCTTGAGGTCGAGGGCGCTGGTGGAATCATCAAATATCAGAATCTCGCTGCGCTTTAAAAGGGCGCGTGCGATGGCGATGCGTTGGCGCTGTCCGCCGGAGAGACTCATGCCGCGCTCCGCAACGGGGGTATCATAGCCCTGCGGCTGCTGGCGGATAAAATCGTCCGCCTGGGCGGCTTTCGCGGCCTCCACGATCTCCGCCTGCGAGGCGCCGGGCCTGCCGAGGGCAATGTTGTCGCGGATGGTGGTTGAAAACAGCTCACTCTTCTGCAGACAGATCGTGACCTTCTCCCGCAGCTTTTCAGGCTCCCAGGCGCGCACATCCGTACCGTCCACCAGAACCCGACCCGCCGTCACATCGTAGAAGCGGGGGATGAGATTGACAAGGGTGGATTTGCCGCAGCCGGTGGCGCCGATGATTGCCAGCGTTTCCCCGGCGGCGATGTCGAGGTTTATGTCATGCAGCACGTTTCTGCCGTTGGCGGCATAGGCAAAGCGCACGCCCTGAAAGCTGACAGTGCCCCTTTGCCCGTCGGCAGCAGGGGAGAGCGCCTCGTCCCGGACGATGGAGGACTCGGTATCCAGCACCTCGCCCAGACGCCTGGCTGAGGCCATGCCGCGCGAGAGCGTCTGGAAGATCATGGCGAGCATCATCATGCCGTTGAGGATCTGGGAAATGTAGGTGATGGCGGCCATGACCATGCCGGGAGCGACCGTACCCTGCCGCACCTGCACCGACCCGACATAGAGAATCCCCACCACAGCGAGATTGAGCACAATGTTCATGACCGGGCGCAGGAAGGACAGCATGACCTGCACGTTAAACTGCGTGTCGACAAGATGGCGGTTGGCCTCACCGAAGCGCTCCTCCTCACGCTTTTCCTGAACGAAGGCCTTGACCACACGGATGCCGGCGACATTCTCCTGGATGACGCCGTTGAGGCGGTCAAGACTCTCCTGCAAAACGGTAAAGAGCGGGTTCGTGCGCCAGACAACGAAGATAATGTCGATCAAAATGAGCGGGAAAGCACAGGCCACGATCGCGCCGAAGCTCAGGTCAAGGCTCAGGAGCGCCGCCGTACCGCCGATGAAAAACATCATGCAGCGCACAAATCCGCGGATCAGCTGCATGACGAGCTGCTGCAGCTGCGTAACGTCATTGGTGATGCGTGTGATGAGCGAGCCGGCGGAGAAACGGTCGGTCTGTTCAAAGCTCAGATGCATGATCCTTTCAAAGCAGGCCTTGCGGATATCGTTGCCGTAATTCTGCCCGGTGATATTGGTAAAAAGACCCGAGCCGATGCCGCACAGGCCGCCCGCAATCACGATCAGCAGCATCCTGATCCCGGTGGAAATCACCAGGTCGAGATTGGAAACGCCGCCGCTGTTCACCCCCAGGATGCCCTCATCGACGATACGCTGCATCATGCGCGGCTGGTAGAGATCCACATAGACCTCTGCCACCATAAAGCCCGAGGCCAGCAGGGCAAGGAACCAGTATTTTTTCAGATATTTGAGCAAGCTTTTCATATTATCAGTCCGCGATCATACCGCTCGCAGCTTTATGTCAGCTCCGGCGGCCTTTTGTTTGCAGGATTGTACTGTTTATCCTGTTTTTCCTGGAAGAAAAATAGCATAAAACGATTTACATGTCAAGAAAAGCGCCGGCGCGCCGAAGCGCGTACAAAGAAGGATATGGCTGAATAATCTGCCCGGCTTATCCGGAATACGGACATTCCGTGCCGCAATAGGATGAAGCTGAGGTGATGTGTATGCTGGAGAGCGCGCTGCTGCTGATGATGAACGGTCTTCTCCTCATGCTCCGCATTGCGCCCGGGGAATCCTTCCCCAAGCCCCTGAGCCGGGAGGAAGAGCGGAGGTATCTGGAGCGCTGGATGGATGGAGACCTGGAGGCACGCAATAAGCTTGTCGAACACAATCTGCGGCTTGTGGCTCATATCGTAAAAAAATACTATCAGAATGACGATGCGGACGATCTGATTTCCATCGGCAGCATCGGACTGATCAAAGGGATCAATACGTATAAGCCGGATAAAGGGGTGCGGCTTGCAACCTATGTCAGCCGCTGCATCGAAAATGAAATCCTGATGTATTTCAGGAGCCGCAAAAAAACGGCCGGGGACGTGAGTCTCTCGGAAGCGCTCGACGCGGACGGGGAGGGGAACGGCCTGCAGCTGATGGACGTGGTGGCGGCGGAAGAGGACCTGGCAGATCAGATCGGCAGCAGAGAGCAGTGCGAGAGCCTGCGGGCCGTGCTGGAGCGCTGCCTTGATCAGCGGGAGGAGCGCATCATCCGGCTGCGTTACGGGCTTGGCGGCAGAAAGCCGCTGACCCAGCTCGAAACGGCGGAGAGATGCGGTATCAGCAGATCCTATGTATCCCGCCTTGAAAAGCGCGCCCTGGAAAAACTGCGCCATGCCCTGGACGAGGAGCGTGAAGCCGAGCGGTAGAGACAAAGACTGCCTTCTTTTGGTTCTGCGATTTTGCAAATTTATAAATTCTCCCTCTTGCTTTTTTATGCATTTTCTGGTATATTATGTTAACATAGCGGCGCTTGAAATCCCGAGGCGTTGCAGCAGATAACAGAATGAACCCCAAAAGCTTCATTCACAAAGAAAACCAATTATAGGAGGAACAAATCATGAGTCTTGAAAAAAGTCAGAAAATCGTCAAGGTGCTGGGTATCCTCAGCATTATCTCGGCTGTGCTTGGCATACTCCTCGCAGTCAGCATGCTTGGCCTCACCGGCTTTGGCGCCGCAACGATGGATTCCGCAACGATGGACGATGAAACCGCCGGCGGTCTGGTCAGCCTGGGCCTGATCGGGGTCATCGTTCTTGTGGGCGCGGTCGTGGATCTGCTCCAGGGGATCTTCTCCCTGCAGGCCGCAAAGGATGCCTCCAAGGCTATGCCCCTCTGGATCATCTCGATCGTCGGCATTGTGCTGAGCGTGATCTCTGTTATCAACAGCTTCGGCAGCGGTACGCAGGGGGTCTTCTCCGCCATCTTCGGCCTCGCTGTCAGCTGCGGCATTTTCTATCTGGCCAACATCATCAAGAAGAACGCGTAAACATAGTGTCTTTATCACGCATTTGGCAGCAATTGTGATCGAGGCTATCCTGAATTGATGAATATGGGTATCAGTTGAAACCGGCTTTCTCCCAAGATCCGATGAAATGGTAACTGATACCCATTTTTTCGTCACATGTTTGATTAAGGAGGAACGGATATGCAGTACAATATTCACGGAGACAACATGCCGGTGGTGATCTGCTCGCTGGACGATGGGGAGTCCATGATCTGCGAAGCCGGCGCCATGAGCTGGATGACACCGAACATGGAAATGGAGACAAAGAGCGGAGGCGCGGGAAAGCTCTTCGGCCGTGTCTTTTCCGGCGAGACGGCGTTTCAGAACTATTATACTGCCCGCGGCGGCAGCGGCATCATTGCCTTTGCTTCCTGCTTCCCCGGCGACATTCTGGCTGTGGAGGTCACCCCGGAAAAGCCCGTTATCATTCAGAAGAGGGCGTTCCTTGCCTGCACGACCGGCGTCCAGATGGAGGTCGTTTTCCAGAAGAAGCTGTGTACCGCAATCTTTGGCGGAGAAGGCTTCATCATGCAGAAGTTGTCCGGCAGAGGCACTGTTTTCCTTGAAATCGACGGCAGCACCATCAACTACAGCCTCAAGCCCGGACAGCAGATGCTGATCTCCACCGGACATCTGGCGATGATGGACGAGTCGGTCACGATGGACATTCAGCAGGTCAAGGGCGTGAAGAACGTCCTCTTCGGCGGCGAGAGCCTGTTCAACACGGTTGTCACCGGACCCGGCACCATCACCCTGCAGACGATGCCCATGACGAATCTGATTTCCGCAATTATCGCGAGGCTGCCGGGAAAGAGCGGCTGACGCACGAACCCCGACACTACCCGCGCGATGCTCGCCGATTGCCTGGCTAAGCCGGGATAAGCGCAGCACCGCAAACATGCGCGCTGCAAAACAGCGCCCCACAGCAAAAGCGCCGGTCAGGTCCTTTTGGGGATCTGAACCGGCGCTTTTGCGTTGACAATCGTTTGAAAGATATCTGGTATACAGAGCTTTGCCTGCCGCGCCATTATTGCCCCGCTTTTTTCCTGAGAAAGAAAGCGGAGGGCGTTTTCTCTCTGGGAAGCGCGTGCTTCGTAAGCCTTTTCGGAAACGGACCCTCAGCCTGAAACGGTATCCCGAGTTCCGTCAGGACAGCTTCAAAGGCATCCGTATATTTCTTCTCATCCAGAAGCTGCATGAAGCTGAGAAAAATCCTGTCTCCCAGAGAGGATACCTCGAGCAGCACATGGCCTTCCACGATGAACACAAAGGAATCCACATAGTCCGCGACCTCGCCCCAGTCCATCCAGCCTGTGTAGTTGGCAATAAAGGTCCCATGCTGGGCGTTTTTTCCCGCGAAGGGATCATGCTTTTTGAAATAGGTCAGCTTTTGCTTCTGCCCATGGATCGTTTCCAGCTCTTCGAGAAAGCAGAATTCCTTCCTCAGCTCCGCAAAGCTGACACTGGGATCGGTCTGCAGGGCGATCTGCCCTCTTGTCATGGTCCCGAGCTTTTCCATATCCCATTGCAGCTGCTCGCGCGTATAATCCAAATGGACATGGCTGAGCAGATCTATATGGCTGTGCGGCATGCCGAGGCTTGCGGAGGGATTATGCGCCGTCTCTCCGCCGATGACGCGGATCTTCTCCGGGAGCACCTTGTCCAGCGCCTTTGCCGTCACAACGAGAAAGAAGGAGGCGACGCTGGAGTCGTTGTTCTTCGCAAAGGACAGGATGTCCTTCTGGGCGAATGTATAGAGCCGAAAGTTGGGCTTTCTCTTAAACGGATTATACATGCCGTTGAGATAATCCACTCCCAGAACTGCCGGCTTTTTACTGCTGTAGCGGAAGATCGGCTGCTCTGTGCCCAGCATCTCAAGCGTCGGCTCCTCGTCCTCCCCCGGGAGCAGGGGGCTGTCCGGCTTGCGTATCGCCGGGGCGTTCGGCACGACATGGTATCTCTCTATGATGTACTGATACACCGTGGTCATAACCCAGGGCTGCGCGCCTCTGCCGCCGCACAGGGCATGGCTGATATAGAAGTTGATCTCCCGGCCTTCACACTGTACAAACAGCAAATGCCCGTTCACAGCACGGCTTCCAAGCCTGGGAAGCTGTCTTGACCTCCCGAGGATCACGACTTCCTCCGGATTCGAAGCAAGGACATAGCCGCCATCTTCATCCAGGCCGACCCTGACAGCAAAATAGGGATATCGCTTGATAGCAATATTCACGGCGGACTTGAGCTTTTTCACATCCACCTTTTCCTTCATCACGACGCGAATACGCATAATCATGGCGAAAACGGATTCGTCCTTATATAGTTTGAATGTATTGAGGCTGTATTTCATGCACTTGTCTCCTTACGTATTGCAGCTTGCCAAATCAGCAGAGATGGACCGTTTTTTGCATAAGCAGCAAGGACCCGGCATATCAGTGGAAAATGGAATCAAAGCCGGTCTGTTCCAGGATTTCCCTCACGGTCTCGTTTTCGCCGTGAAGGGAAACCCCGCCTTTTAAGGCCTTGTGCATGATCAGCAGCACGCGCAGACCGGCAGAGGAGATATACTCGAGGCGGCTGCAATCCAGCTCCACGGCATCCGGTGTCTGCTCTGCCTTTGCCTTTTCAAAGAAAGACAGCAGGCTCGGCGCGGTGATCGTATCCAGCCGACCCGTCAGCGCCAGGGACAGCGTGCCCGACTGCATGGAGGCGTCGGCATGAAATCCCCTCGTTTCCGTGGAAGGAAGCGCCACCGCCGCCCCGCTTGGGGTGATTTTCCAGAAAGCGCAATGCTTCATGCCCTCACATATCGCGGCGGCCTGCTCGGGGGTAACTCTGTCCAGGGAATCCAGCTTCGGCATGTTTTCGCCGACATTCACACGCTCGGCCTTCAAACCGTGCTTTGCAAGAAAAACCATCGCTTTTCTGATACTGCCTTCCATATCCGCAGGAGAGGCAATCAGCGCGTTCTTTCCGATCTCCACGTCGGACTTGTCCTTCGTCTGCTGCGTCGCATTCCTCATGATCTCCATGAAGCGATCACCCACCAGTGCGCGCATGACGAGGACATACTGAAGGGAGCATTCCACATCGGCCGTGTACCAGCAGCCGCCCTTTTTCTCCAGGATGCGGCGGATATTGTCGCAAAGCGCACCGGCCTCAGAATCGGTAAAGTACATCAGCAGGCCCTCGGTGGTGATCGTGACAGGGCTGTCGATATCCTCGAGCGCCTTTTCCAGCGAGGCGTAGTTGGTCGCGTCTACCTCCCGGAAGCGGGCAAGCTCCCGCTGCTCTGCCGGGATCAGCGAAAGGATTTTCTCCGCTGCTTCCCGAATGACCACCGGAAGATCCAGACCGTAATAGGCCAGGCCCTTCCTTGCAAATTCGATCGCCCGCGGCGTATATCCGCAGGGCATATCCACCAGCGTACAGCCGGATTTCTCCGCCAGACACGCCATCGTGCGGTAACGGCATTCCATCATGATCGTGCCGCCCAGCACCTGTTCCGGCGACGCCTTGGTGTTCGCGCTGTTTTGTGTCGCCTCCAGCGTAAGGCCCAAGCTCTTCGCCAGCGCTGCCGCATCCCTGTCACCGTTTGCGGCCAACTGAAACAGCGTCATCTTGGCTGTGTTGAACACGGGATTCACTTTTTCAAGAAGCGTATAATCAGCAGCGGTGTTTTCCCAGGACCAGGTATTTTCCATAATAATCTCTCCTCAAGCTTCTGTTTGCATATCCTGCGGACTGCGGAAACTGTTCTCCGCAGCCTCGGATTGAATCTTGCTGTATTATACATGGCCGGTGGGTATAAAGCAATACCGGGTATGGATACAGAATAATGAAAACACTTCTTTACCGGAGGGCGGCGCACACCCGGCTCTTGTATGGAAACGCAAGCAGGCGGTATTGTTCTGGTCCCTGCCTGAAACAGGAAAGCGAAGATGATAAGATGACCGGGATCATCTCGAGACGATGCTCCGTCAATGTGTACAAAAGCAAAGTGTAAACAAACTGTGACTTTGCACCGCGCACTCTGGAAATCCAGTGATTTATCGTGTACAATAGAAAAACAATGCCGATGTGGGGGCTGGAATATGAAAAAAGTGAGAAACATTGTGATCGGCGGCATCCAGCAGAAGGTTTTCAACCTTGTGGTTGTCACCGTCCTTTTGATGATGGCGGCCTATACTGCCGTGGTCATTCATCAGTCGGGCTCGCTGACCCATCTGATGGAAGAGACGAATGAGCAGCAGAGACAGTCCATCAGCGCCATTTCCCGGGGAACGATGGATTCTGTGCTGGATGCAAGCTTTACGGAGAGCACACAGATGCAGGCATACATCGCTGACAGCTACTTCGGCGAGGCTGAGGATGTTGTGCGCATGCTGGCCGATTATGCAGAGCATCTCTATGCCGATCCCGGGGCTTACGGCCTGCGGGCCGTTTCACTGCCGGACAGGTCAAAGGACGGGGAGATCAGCGCACAGCTTCTGACAGAGGAGGGCGTTGACCTCAACGATCCCCGGATTCGTACAGAGCTTGGTCTGATCGGGAACATGACGGACATGATGATCGCCCTTTACCGCAACGCGAATGTGGATTCCTGCTATGTCGCCCTGCCGAGCGGCGTGATGCTGCTGGTGGATGACCATGCTGCCACCAAATTTGACGAGGCAGGGAATCTGGTCTCTATCCCCATTCGGGAGAGAGCCTGGTATACCGGCGCTGTGGAAAAAGGCGAGCTGTACTATACCGATGTGACCAGAGATCATTTCACCGGAGAAATCAGCGTGATGTGCGCCCTGCCGGTTTACCATGAGGGCAGGCTCGCGGCGGTGATCGGCGCGGATCTGTTCCTGAATGACATGGCGGCGGCAGTCTCCGCCTCTGTCAGGGACGGCAGCTTTGTCTGCATCGTCAATGAGAAAGGACACGTGGTCTTCTCTCCGCAGGCGGAAGGAGCTTTCCGTGCGCTGCCGGACGAGCAGGCACAGGACCTGCGCGAATCAGACGATAAAGAGCTCGCCGAATTTGTGAAGACCGCGCTGAAAGAAAACACCGGCGTCCGCACGGCAACAATCAGCGGAGAGGGCTACTATATGACAGGCTCGCCGATCTCCAGAGTCGACTGGGCAATCATCGGCGTCGTGTCCAAGGAGGCTATGGACCAGCCGACCATCACACTGGAGGCGCAGTATGACGATATCCAGAGGGGCGCGCTTGAGCGTTTTCGGGCCGGCATCGGGATGGCAAAGGCCACGATCATCGTCCTGATCCTCATCGTTTTTGCGGTCTGTGCTGCGGCGGCGCTTGTTGTCTCCGCGCGGATCGTAAAGCCGCTTGAGGCAATCACGAAACGCGTAAGCTCCCTGGGCGGCGACGATCTGCAGTTCTTCGTCGAAAAGGAATATCGCACCGGGGACGAGATCGAGATCCTGGCCGAATCGTTTGCCGCGCTCTCGGCCAAAACACTGCAATACGTGGATCAGGTGAAGCGGGTCACGGCAGAGAAGGAGCGCATCGGCGCCGAGCTTAAGATGGCCACCGAGATCCAGGCAAGCCAGCTCCCGCGGCTGTTCCCGCCGTTCCCGACACGCACCGAGTTTGACATCTTTGCTTCCATGGACCCTGCCAAGGAGGTCGGCGGCGACTTTTACGACTTCTTTCTGGTGGATGATGACCACATTGCGCTGGTCATGGCCGACGTCTCCGGCAAGGGTGTGCCGGCAGCGCTGTTTATGATGGTGTCGCGGGTGCTGATCAAGTCCCGTCTCCAGAGCGGCGAAACGCCGAGCGAGGCCCTGAAAAACGTGAACAATCAGCTCTGTGAGGGCAATAATGCAGGCTTTTTCGTTACGGTGTGGCTTGCGGTATTGGAGATTTCCACCGGAAAAGGGATCGCTGCCAACGCCGGACATGAGCATCCGGCCCTGCGCCGCGCGAACGGCCCCTATGAGCTGGTCACGTACCGTCATTCCGTGGCCGTGGCGGCAATGGAGGGTGTGCCGTTCAAGCAGCACGAATTCCTGCTTCATCCGGGGGACAGCGTCTTTGTCTATACCGACGGTGTGGCGGAGGCCACCAATGAGAAGAAAGAGCTTTTCGGCACGGACAGAATGCTGGCGGCACTCAACAAAGATCCGGACGCCATTCCCCAGCAGGTTTTGAAGAATGTGCAGGAGGACATTGACGCTTTCGTGGCGGGCGCGGAACAGTTTGACGACATCACGATGCTGTGCCTGAAGTATAACGGGCCGAGAAAGCGGGCACATGCAAACCATACGGCAAATTAAAACCGGATTCCCAAAAGCAAAGGCTGCTGCCGCATCGGCGGCAGTCTTTTGCTGTGTGCGCTCGTCGATACCGTACTTGAATTCGTAACATTTTGATGCTATAATTCAGCTTCAAGTCAAAGCTTTTACAGAGAAACGCTGTATGCTCGGGAGAAGGGAGGTCACGCATAATGAGAAAAAAGACCGTTTGGATTCTCACAATGACTGCCCTGTGTCTTGTGCTCTATACCATTGTGGCATCGAGGGTCAAGATCGGCAACACCATCATCTTCGGCGGCAATGAGGGGGCCTTTATCCATACAGACAGCATGGACTTTGCCGACAACAATGTTACCCCAACACCGGAGCCGACGGAGGATATCTGGCCCAAGCTCACCACAAAGGATTTTGAGGACAACACCTATCTGCAGATCGTCAACAACAACAATCTGCTCTCCTCCGCTTACGAACCGGAGGTCTCCAAAATCGAGAGAACGCGCTATATGATGTACAGCACGGAGTATATGCCCTATCTGGATGCCTTCCTGGATGCGATCGAGGAGGCCGGCTTCGACTACTTTATTGCCGGCGCCTATCGCTCCTATTCCTATCAGGCGCATGTGTACAATTCCAAGGCCAGCCAGATCGCCTATGAGATGGCCGGCGGCAAGCAGGTGGATTATACCGACCCGATCTATCAGGAGGCCGCCGAGAAAGCAAAATCCATCACCGCCCCCGCAGGCGCCAGTGAACACCAGCTTGGCCTGTGCGTGGATATTCTCGACAAAAACCGTTCCCGCCTTGTGTATGAGGATATGAATCAGGAGCTTTTTGCCTGGCTGGATGCCCACTGCGCCGAATACGGCTTCATTAAGCGCTATCCTACCCGCAAGCTTCTGCTGACCGGCTGGGATGAGCCCTGGCACTATCGTTATGTGGGGCGGGAAGCCGCTGCCTTTATTATGGAGCAGGGACTCTGCTATGAAGAGTTTTATGCCCATTACTTCCCGGATTTTGAGTATTAAGGAGAAAGAGCCCTGCCGGGGCTCTTTCTGACTGTAAAAACTGAAACAATCCGCAAAAAACACTTGCATTATGCGCTGCTTCGTGCTATTATCATACAGTAAGGTTTTGGTATTGTCAGAGTGGGTTTCGACCCACTCTTTTTTGTGAGACTTTTTCACAAGATAAAAATGGTACGGTGAGGAAAAATGAGTAAGATTACAGACAGAGTTTCGGCGCTGGCAAAGCCCATCGTGGAAGAAGAGGGATGCAGTCTTTGGGATGTGGAATATGCGCGCGAGGCGGGCACCTGGTATTTGCGGATTTTTGTGGATAAAGAGGGCGGCCTCAGCATCGACGACTGCGAGCGGATCAGCCGCAGGCTCGACCCCCTGCTGGATGAGGAGGACCCCATACCCGACAGCTATGTCTTTGAAGTCGGCTCTGCCGGAGCAGAACGGGAATTGAAGCGCCCGCAGGATTATGAGCAGTTTATGGGCAGCGAGGTCGAGGTTCGGCTCTACCAGCCGCGAAACGGCAGCAAAAGCTTTGTCGGCACATTGAAGGCTTACGAAGACGGCAATGTGACGATTGAAAACGGCGGCAACGAAATGCGCTTTGAAAAGGGCATGATTGCCCTGGTCAGGCTGCATGTATCTATATAAAGCAATCAGCATAAAGCAATCAGCAGAATGGAGAATCAGAAATGAACGCAGATTTTTTCGAGGCTATTGAAGATATCGAGAAAGAAAAGGGCATTCCGCGCGGTTATATGTATGAAAAGATCCGGCAGGCCATGCTTGCCGCTTTCCGGCGCGACAACCCCGAGTGCGAGGACAATGTGGAGATTATCCTTGAGGAAGAGAACAAGCGCATTGAGATGAACGTCATCAAGACCGTCGTGGAAGAGGTCGAAGACCCCAGCCATGAGATCGCGCTTGAGGCGGCAAAGAAGATCAGCAAGCGCGCAAAACCCGGCGACGAGCTGCATGTGCCCGTGGAGACCAAAAAGTTCGGACGCATTGCGGCCCAGGCAGCCAAGCAGGTCATTATCCAGGGAATCCGCGAGGCGGAGCGCGGCATCATTTACGAGGAGTTTACCTCCAAGGAGCATGAGATCCTGACCGGCGTCGTGTCCCATATCGAGCCGAGAAACGGCAGCGTCTCCATCCGCATCTCCTCCAACAGTGAGTATACCGAGGCCATGCTTGCCCCCAATGAGCGCATCAAGACCGAGCCGCTGCATGAGGGGGATCGCATCAAGGTCTATGTGGTGGAGGTTCGCAATTCCACCCGCGGCCCGCAGGTGCTCATCTCCCGGACCCATCCCGGCCTTGTCAAGCGCCTGTTCGAGCTGGAGGTGCCGGAAATTTATGACGGCACCGTTGAGATCAAGTCCATTGCCCGCGAGGCAGGCAGCCGCACCAAGATGGCGGTCTGGTCTGCCGATCCCGATGTAGATCCCATCGGCTCCTGCGTGGGCCCGAAGGGCGGCCGTGTCGCCAGCATTGTCAATGAGCTGGGCGGCGAGAAGATCGACATCGTGAAATACAGTGAAGTACCTGAGGAATATATCGCGGCGGCGCTCTCTCCCTCTGAGGTCGTGAGTGTCACCATGATGGAGGACGGCAAGAGCTGCCGCGTCATCGTACCCGATTCCCAGCTTTCCCTTGCCATCGGCAAGGAAGGGCAGAACGCGCGTCTTGCCGCAAAGCTGACTGGATACAAGATAGATATCAAGCCCGAGTCCGAAGCCTGAAAAAGGAGGTGCGGCAGCCGTGGAAAAGAAAATACCGATGAGGCAGTGCCTGGGCTGCCGTGAGATGAAGGCCAAGCGGGACCTGATGCGCGTGGTGCGTTCACCGGAAGGGGAGATCAGCCTGGACTTTCGGGGCAAGTCACCCGGCCGCGGCGCTTATGTCTGCCGGGACGCACAGTGTCTGAGGAAGGCGATCAAAGCGCGGGCGCTTGAACGGGCCTTGTCCGTTCAAATTCCTCCCGAGATCTATGAGCGCCTGGAGAAAGAAATGGAGGCGGGCGATGGCGGATAAAGCACTGGGCCTGTTGGGCCTGATGCGCCGGGCCCGCGCCGTGGAGGCAGGAACGGACAATGCCTGTGACGCAGTGCACGCGGGAAAGGCGAAGCTTGTGATCCTGAGCGGCGACAGCGCGGAAAACGCCCGTCGAAAGGCAGAGAACGCAGCGAATGGCCGCCGGGTACTGCTGCTGCCTGTGCACTATTCTCGTGAGGAGCTTGCCGCAGCCCTGGGACTGGGGGATTGCTCCATGGCAGCGGTGACGGATCTGGGATTTGCCAGCGCATTCGTACAGGCGCTCTCAGCCGAGAATCCGGACCGCTACGCTGAGGCGGCACAAGAGCTTCAAAGGCGCAATGACAAGGCCGTGCGGCGCAGGAAAGAGAAAGCGGAACGCGCAGACAGCAAGAGGAATGGAAAGAGGAGGACTGAAGTATGAGCTTGATCAAGTATAGAATCCATGAGGTGGCAAAGGATTTTAATGTCACCTCCAAGGTGATCTCTCAGATTCTCACAGATTATATAGCACCACCGAAAAACCACATGCAGGTTCTGGAGACCCCGGAGCTGGATGTGATCTTTGAGTATATGACCCAGCACAACCAGGCCGAAAGCCTGGAGGAAATTTTCAAGACCCCGGCAAAACCTGCTGCTCCCGCAAAGGAGAAGCCGGAGGCCAAGGCCGAGCAGAAGACTGTCCCGGCTCCCGCGGAACCTGCCAGGAAGAGCGAGCAGAAGCCTGCCGAAAAGGCGGCCCCGGCAGAGCCTCAGGCACAGGGCGCGGCGCCGATACAGAAGAAGCCCGATAAGCCGCACGCGCCCCGTCAGGTGGCGGAGAAACGCGTCGTGGACACCAGAGGCGGCGCGGCTGTCAATATTGAGAAGTATAACGAGAAGTTTGAGGATATGGCCGGAACGAAGGCCAATACCTCCAACATGCGCCGGGGCAACAAAGAAAAGATTAACAGCAAGTCCAAGCAGCAGCGTCCCAGCAGCGCCCAGGCATCTTCCGCCAAGCGCCGTCAGGAAGAGCGCGACAAGATGAACCGCCTGCAGCTTGAAATTGCCAAGAAGCAGCCGCTCAAGGTGCAGATCCCGGACGAAATCAGCGTCGGCGATCTGGCAGTGCGCATGAAAAAGACGGCGTCCGAGGTCGTCAAGCAGCTCATGAAGCTCGGCGTTTTCGCATCTGTTTCGGAGATCATCGACTTTGATACCGCCGCACTCGTCGCCATGGAGCTCGGGTGCAAGGTGGAAAAAGAGGTGATCGTCACGGTGGAGGAGCGTCTGATCGACGACTCCGCAGACAAGGAAGAAGACCTCGTTCCCCGCGCGCCGGTCGTGGTGGTCATGGGCCACGTCGACCACGGCAAGACCTCTCTGCTCGACTACATCCGCCATGCCAACGTTGTCTCCGGTGAGGCCGGCGGCATTACGCAGCATATCGGCGCTTACACCGTTGAAATCAACGGCAGCCCCATCACCTTCCTTGATACCCCGGGCCATGAGGCCTTTACCTCCATGCGCGCCCGCGGCGCCATGGTCACGGATATCGCCATTCTCGTTGTTGCGGCGGACGACGGCATCATGCCCCAGACCGTGGAGTCCATCAACCACGCCAAAGCCGCCAATATCCCGGTGGTCGTAGCGATCAACAAGATGGACACCGTCGGCGCCAATCCTGACCGCATCAAGCAGCAACTCACGGAGTATGACCTCGTGAGCGAGGAGTGGGGCGGAGATACCATCATCTGCCCGATCTCTGCCAAGACCGGTATGGGTATAGACAATCTGCTGGAAAACCTCGTCGTTCTGGCTGAGGTGCAGGAGCTCAAGGCAAACCCGAACCGCGCTGCCCGCGGCGCCGTCATCGAGGCACGGCTTGACAAGGGCCGCGGCCCCATCATGACCGTACTCGTGCAAAACGGCACGCTCCGTCTGGGAGATATCATCATCGCCGGCTCCAGCGTCGGCCGTGTGCGTACCATGATCAACGACAAGGGCCAGCGCGTGAACGAGGCCGGCCCCTCTACGCCTGTTGAGATATCCGGCATGGACTCCGTTCCCAGCGCGGGCGATACCTTCAACGCCGTCACGGATGAGCGCATGGCGAGAGAGCTTGCCGAGGAGCGCCGCATCGCAAGTGCGAACAATGCCCTCGCCGGCACCAAGAAGGTCAGCCTCGATGATCTGTTCAGTCAGATCCAGGCAGGTGAGATGAAGACCCTGAACATCATCGTCAAGGCGGACGTGCAGGGCTCTGCCGAAGCGGTCAAGGCCTCCCTGGAGAAGATCTCCAACGAGGAGGTCCGCGTCAAGGTCATCCACAGTGCCGTAGGCGCCATCAACGAGTCCGACGTGATGCTGGCTGCAACCTCCGGGGCTATTATCGTGGGCTTCAACGTCCGCCCGGACAATGCGGCCCGTGACAGCGCTGCCCGAAGCAAGGTCGACATGCGTATGTATCGCGTCATCTATGACTGCATCAATGAGATCGAAGCCGCCATGAAGGGCATGCTGGCTCCCAAGTTCAAGGAAGTCATCATCGGCCATGCCGAGGTGCGCGAGACCTACAAGGTCTCCAAGGTCGGCACGGTCTGCGGCTGCTACTGCACCGACGGCAAGATCCAGCGCGGCTGCGAGGTTCGCGTTCTGCGCGACAATATCGTCATCCATGAGGGTGAGCTTGCGTCCCTGCGCCGTTTCAAGGACGACGTGAAGGAAGTTGCCAGCGGCTACGAATGCGGCATGCAGGTGGAGAAGTTCAACGACATCAAGGTCGGCGACGTGATCGAATGCTTCGTCATGGAGCAGATCGTGTGAGCCTTCGCGCCGGACGCCTGCATTCTGCTGCCTTTGAAAGCACTGCTCGGGAAACTCAATTTGAGGTACCTGAGCAGTGCATTGTTTCTAAAGGCACCGTTTGACAGCGCCTTGCTCATGATGGTATAATACCTACCAAATCGGAAAGAAGACAGGACCGATACAGCGGACGACAAAAGAAAGGATGCTGAAAATGGCTCACAATCCCGATATCTATTTACTGTACGAATACATGGAAAAGGTGCCCTTCACTGTGAGAATGAAGGTCTGCCTCGACGCTCCGGTCGATGCGGAACTTCTGACGGAGGCGGCGCAGGAAGCGATCGGGAGGCTGCCATATTTCAGCGTCAAGGTCGGGCTGGACGCGGGGGAGAACTACACCCTGGAACATAACGACAGGCCAGTCGCGGTCCTGCCGGAAAAGGACGAGAGACTGACGCTCGGCAGCGAAGCGGTAAACGGCCATCTGGTCGCGATCACCTACCGGGACGACTGCGTCTGGTTCAATTATTCTCATACCTTCTGCGGCGCGATGGGCGGCCTGTTCTGGGTCAAGGCGACTGTGTATCAATACATGACGAAAAAGTACGGGCCGTTGGAGGCGCCGAAGGACATCAAGCTGCCGGGTACGCCCGTGACGGAGGGCGAGCTTTATTTCCCCGATGCAGACAAACTGCCTGACGACGAGCCGATCTCCCGCTACGAGGGCGGCGACTGCAATCTCCAGCTGCCCAGAATGCTCAAATACCTGTTCAATCCCTTCGCCAGAGATTGCTATTACTATCAGATCGAAATCCCCGCCGGAGACTTCATGGAATACGCGGCCGGGATCGACGGAAGCCCGAACACCATCTTGACGGCGATGATGTTCAAGGTGTGCTCCCACCTGTTCAAGGAGAAGGAGGGGACCTTCCTCTCCGGAAGAGTTTCGGCAGATTACCGCAAGGATATCGGCGCCAATGCGTCCTACCGTGATTTCGTCCGCTTTATCCATGTGAAATATGAGTGGAGCATGAAGGATGAATCCGTTCAGAAGCTCAACATGCGCGCGAGGGGCGCGCTTATCAGGCAGAACCAGCCGGAGCTGAGCTATGAGCGGTTCAGAAGGCTGGACAAGGCACATCAGGGCATCGACGCGCAGCCGAACCTGAAAGCCAAAAAGAAGTTTGCCTCTCAAAACAGCACCTTCCGCAGCGACCCCCGGGACACCTATACCATCAGCTATGTCGGGCAGACCGATTGGGGCGGGATGGAGGCGCATATTAAGAGCTTCTATACCATCACCGACGGCGACCTGATGATTGAGGTGAACGCTCTGAAGGACATCTTCTGCATCACCTTCCAGCTTATCAACAAAGACCCAAAGCCCCTGGATCTGTTCTGCGAGCTGCTGAAGCAGGAGGGCCTTCCTTACAAGGTATCGGAGCGCTATACACGCCATATGCCGAAAATCAAGCTGCCCTGACTGGGGGCTGCCGGAAAAGGTTTCCCCGGCAATGCCCAGGCGGAAAACACTTTTCAATGGAAAAGGGGAGAGCAGTCTGTCCCGAACAATATGCCCCATAGGAAAAGAAAGCACAGAAACGGATGATCCCGCTTCTGTGCTTTTGCTTTTACGGCAGGGGACAGCCATGCTCTTCATCGTCCGGGCCGCTGTCCCGTCTTTGCTTTATCTGTTCATACTAGAACCTCATGAAAACCTTTAACCCCTTAAAGGTTTTCATAGCGCCATAAGGCGCGTAGAGGTTCTTGTATGAGACGTGTTTTCAGCGTTTAATTTAATCGAGAAATAGTATCAGTCTTCCCATTTCCAGTTGGAAACTTCCGGCAGATCCTGCCCGTACTGGTGGATATACTGCTTGTGCTCCACAAGCTTATCGCTCATCTTCTGATACAGATACGCGCCGCGATTGCCGAGCTGCGGCAGATACTTGATCGCCTCCTGTACCAGATGGAAGCGGTCCACATCGTTCTGCACACGCACGTCAAAGGGCGTGGTGATGGTGCCCTCTTCCTTGTAGCCGCGAACGTGCATGAGACGGTTGTTGTGGCGGCGATAGGTCAGCTCGTGCACCAGGGAGGCGTAACCGTGGAAATTGAAAATAACAGGCTTGTCCTGGGTGAACAGAATGTCGTATTCCGCATCCGTCAGACCGTGGGGATGCTCCGTGGCGGGCTGCAGCTTGAACAGGTCGACCACGTTGATAAAGCGGATCTTCACCTCCGGCAGCTCCTTGTTGAGGATGGAGACCGCGGCCAGGGCTTCCAGCGTTGGGGTCTCGCCGGCGCAGGCAAAGACGATGTCCGGCTCCTGCCCCTGGTCATTGCTGGCCCATTCCCAGATGCCGATGCCCTGGGTGCAGTGCTTGATCGCCTCGGGCATGCTCAGCCACTGGGGGCGGGGATGCTTGCTTGCGACGATGACGTTGACATAGTTGCGGCTGCGGATGCAATGGTCAAAGCAGCTCAGCAGACAGTTGGCATCCGGCGGCAGATACAGGCGGACGACGTCGGCCTTCTTGTTGGCGATATGGTCCATGAAGCCGGGGTCCTGGTGGGTGAAGCCATTGTGATCCTGCTGCCAGACCGTGGAACACATGATCAGGTTCAGGGAGGCGATCTCCTCGCGCCAGGTCAGCTGGTTGCATACCTTGAGCCACTTGGCATGCTGCGCGGCCATGGAGTCGATGATGCGCGCGAAGGCCTCATAGGTAGCAAAAAAGCCGTGGCGTCCGGTGAGCAGATAGCCCTCGAGCCAGCCCTCGCACATATGTTCGGAGAGCATCGAGTCCATGATGCGGCCGTCTGCGGCCAGATGATCATCGGTGTCATAGTGCTCAGCATTCCAGGTGCGGTTTTCCACCTCGAAGACCGCGTTGAGACGGTTGGAATTTGTCTCGTCCGGGCCGAATACGCGGAAGTTGCGGCTTTCGGCGTTGAGAGAAAGGATATCCCGCACGAACTTGCCAAGCTCGGTCATGTCCTGGCCTTCCCGTTCGCCGTGTTCCGAGACCTCGAAAGCGTAATTGCGGAAGTCCGGCATACGCAGATCGCGCAGCAGCAGGCCGCCGTTGCCATGAGGGTTGGCGCCGATGCGGGCATTCCCCTCGGGCGCGAGGGAGGCGATCTCGGGCAGGAGGTGTCCGTCCCCGTCAAAGAGCTCTTCCGGGTGATAGCTGCGCAGCCACTCCTCCAGCAGGGCCAGGTGCTCCTCGCCCTTTTCCATGGAGATCGGCACCTGGTGGGCCAGGAAGTTGTTCTCGATCCGCTTGCCGTCGACCGTCTTTGGGCCGGTCCAGCCCTTCGGGGTGCGCAGCACGATCATCGGCCAGCGCGGACGGCTGCTGTCACCGGTCTCACGGGCGTGCTTCTGGATGGCCTGAATGCTCTCGATGACCTTGTCCATGGTTTCGGCCATCAGCCGGTGCATGGGCATGGGATCGTCGCCCTCCACAAAATAAGGCTCCCAGCCGCAGCCATGGAAGAAATCCGTGATCTCTTCCCGGGACATGCGCGCAAAGAGAGTGGGGTTGGCAATTTTATAGCCATTCAGATGCAGGATGGGCAGGACCGCGCCATCCGTGATGGGGTTGAGGAACTTGTTGCATTGCCAGGAAGTGGCAAGCGGGCCGGTTTCGGCTTCGCCGTCGCCGACGGTGACCGCCGCGATCAGACCGGGATTGTCGAACACGGCGCCGAAGGCATGGGCAATGCCGTAACCCAATTCGCCGCCCTCGTTGATCGAGCCCGGTGTCTCGGGCGCACAATGGCTGGGTACGCCGCCAGGGAAGGAGAACTGCTTGAACAGCTTCTGCATGCCCGCTTCATCCTGTGAGATGTTGGGATAGACCTCGCTGTAGGTGCCGTCCATATAATCGTTTGCGATATAGAAGTTGCCGCCGTGGCCGGGGCCGGAGAGAAGGATCAGATCCAGATCGTAGCGCTTGATGACGCGGTTGAGATGGACGAAAACGAAGTTCTGTCCGGGGACCGTACCCCAGTGGCCGACAATCTTTTTCTTGATCATGTCCAAAGTCAGAGGTTTTTTGAGAAGGGGGTTTTCCAGCAGGTAGAGCTGTCCTGCCGAGAGATAGTTTGCCGCACGGAACCAGGCGTTCATTCTGCCGAGCAGTTCATCGGTGATGGGTCCCTTTTCCGCTTGCGCGGACATCGTTTGTTGTTGCATCGTGTGTACTCCTTTTTGTCCGTATTCTTGCTGGACTTCAAGCGTATTATACGGGTACCGCATCAATCCGTCAAGACGCGGATGTGGGGCGAAGCCATCTTCGTCAAATGAAAACGGAGTGTTGATCGGGCCTGTCAAGCGACGAAGCAGCGCTCTGCTTTTTTCCAGGGCTTCGGCAGCTCGAGACCATCCGTTTTTGGAGATTCATCCTTGACAGTCTATTTCTAAAATTTTATAATACAATTGAGTTCGTGAACAATCTTTTGGGCAACGTTAAGCCATAGGGATTATATGACACAGCATGAGGGATAAAAACCATAACTGGAGGAGCATCTGATGACAAAAGACCAAAAAATCGCAAAGCTCGGCCGTGAGATCACAGACTACATGGCCACCAAGCTCGGGGCCAAGGCAATCACACCGGAATCCCCCGAGTATCTCGGCATCAATTCCGCCCTGAAGTTCACCGCAGTCAAGTATGACCAGAAAATGGCGGACGACATCCTGGACATCGCCCTGACCATGAAGCGCCGCGTTCCCATGACCTTTGAGCAGATCGCAAAGAAGAACCCGCAGTTTGACAGAGCATATCTGGAAAAGGCGCTCCAGGCCATCAGCGAGAGCGGCCTGGTAGAATATCACTGGGAAAACCTGGACGGCAAGAACCCCAACCATGAGAAGCGCTGGGTTCTCGACATGTTTGTACCCGGCAGCGCCGAGATCATGGTGATCCAGCCCGAGCAGGCGGACATGTTCCCGGAGACCGCCCACTTCTTCGAGCGCATGGCGTATCTTCCCCTTGCGGGCGTTACGGAGCTGGTACCCCCCGGCGGCGCTGGCATCGGCATGCATGTCATCCCCGTGGAGAAGGCCATCCCCGCACACTCCCAGTCCCTGCCCATCGAGCATCTGTCCCACTGGCTGAAGAAGTACGAGGGCCATATCGGCGTATCCGTGTGCTCCTGCCGCAAGCAGATGCGTATTCTCGAGGAGGGCTCCGGCGATATCGAGGCCGACTGGTGCATCGGTGTCGGCGACTTCTCCGACTACTGCAGAGAAACCAATCACGGCCGCGACATCACCTATGAAGAGGCGATGGAGATCCTCCAGAAGGCTGAGGACCGCGGCTACGTCCACCAGATCACCAACATCGACGGTGAAAACAAAATCTTCGGTATCTGCAACTGCGCCGTCGGCGTCTGCAACGCGCTGCGCACCTCTCAGCTTTTCAACACCCCCAACCTCTCCGCCTCCGCCTATACCGCCGAGAGCGACCCCGAAAAGTGCGTGGCCTGCGGCAAGTGCGTGGAGACATGTCCGGCCGGCGCTGTGCGCCTGGGCCAGAAGCTCTGCACGAAGGACGGTCCCATCCAGTACCCGCGCCATGAGCTGCCCGACGACACTGCCTGGGGCGAGGATCACTGGAACAAGAACTACCGCAATGAGAACGGCTCCATCCAGACCTGGCCTACGGGCACCGCGCCCTGCAAGGTAGCCTGCCCCGCGCACATCGCGATCCAGGGCTACATCAAGATGGCGGCCGACGGGCGCTATGCAGACGCCCTCAAGCTCATCAAGAAGGACAACCCCTTCCCGGCCGTCTGCGGCAGCATCTGCCGCAAGTACTGCGAGGATGCCTGCACCCGCGGCACTGTCGACGAGCCGCTGGCCATCGACGAGATCAAGAAGTTCATTGCCGAGCAGGATATGAAGGCCGAGCACCGCTATATCCCGCCCATGAATTCCTGCACCCGCGCCAAGTTCGATCAGAAGGTCGCCATCATCGGCTCCGGCCCTGCCGGCATGTCCTGCGCCTACTTCCTCGCCATTGAGGGCTACAGCCCCGTGGTGTTCGAGAAGGAAGCGGCCCCCGGCGGCATGCTCACAAACGGCATCCCCAGCTTCCGCGTGGACAAGGCTGTCGTCAATTCCGAGATCGACGTGCTGCGCGAGATGGGCGTGGAGTTCCGCTGCAGCGTCGAGGTCGGCAAGGACATTACCATTCAGCAGCTGCGCGAGGAGGGCTTCAAGGCCTTCTACGTCGCTGTCGGCCTGCAGAAGGCCTCGAAGCTGAATATCCCCGGCGAAGAGCTCATCGGCGTCACCGGCGGACTTGACTTCCTGCGCAAGGTCAACAGCGGCAGCCTCACGGCGCTTGAGGGCGACGTGGTGGTCATCGGCGGCGGCAACGCGGCCATCGACGTGGCTCGCGCGGCGCTGCGCCTCACCTCCGGCAAGGTGGATATCTACTGCCTGGAGAAGGATGAGGAAATGCCCACCGTCCCCGACGAGAAGGAAGCGGGCATCTCCGACGGCGTCGGCATCAACAATTCCTGGGCGCCCAGGGCTATCCTCGGGGAGGACGGCAAGGTGACCGGTATTGAGCTGATGCGCTGCGTCTCCGTGCGCGACGCAAATGGCCGCTTTGCCCCGGTATATGACGAGACCGAGACAAAGGTCGTCAAGTGCAGCAACGTTCTGGTTGCCATCGGTCAGCGCTCCGATTACGGCGCCGTCCTGGCCGGCACCAAGGCGGAGACGCCCGACGGCAGAATCATCGACCACGACAAGGTGACCTTCCAGACCGCGGAGAGCGATATTTTTGTCGGCGGCGACTGCGCCACCGGCCCCATGTACACCATCGACGCCATTGCCACCGGCCGCGAGGGCGCCGTCTCCATCCACCGCTATGTCAATGTCGGCCAGACCCTGACCATCCACCGCAATCTGCGCGAGTTCAAGGAGCTCGACAAGGAGAGCGTCGTACTGCCCGCTGAGAAGATCCGCAAGCCTGCGCGCAGCGCCGTCGTTATCGACAAGGCAAAGATCCGCACCATGAAGGACGACCGCGTGACCTTCACGGAAGAGCAGATCAAGTCCGAGGCTTCCCGCTGCCTGAGCTGCGGCCGCAGCGTCGTCGATCCCAACAAGTGCATCGGCTGCGGCATCTGCACCACCAAGTGCGAGTTTGACGCGATCCACCTCAAGCGCGACCGGCCGCAGAACAGCAAGATGGTTCCCGCGGAGGACAAATTCAAGATGATCGCCCCTTATGCCGCCATGCGCGAGGTCAAGATCATCAAGAAAAAGCTGAGCGGAAAGTAATATGCACGAGCTTGGCATCGTTACTTATGTCATTGACCAGCTGGAGGAGATCATGAAGAAGAACGATCTCACGGAGCTGGAATCGGTCACCCTGGAGTTTGGCGAGGTCTCCGGCATCGAGCCGGAGTACCTGGCCGACTGCTGGAAGTGGTACGCGAAAAAAACGCCCATGATCGAGCATACCCGCTTCCTCTATGAGATCATTCCCGCCGTCACCTGGTGCAATGCCTGTAAAAAAACGTATTCGACGATGAAATACGGAAAAACCTGTCCCTACTGCGGCAGCGGGGAAACCTGGCTGCAGCAGGGCAATGAAATGAACATCAAACAGATCGTGGCCGGATAGCCGCGGTCTACGGGAAGGGTAGACATATCATGAAAGATCTCAAATATTTGGCCTGGTTTGAGAATCTCCTGCAGGAGGCGAACAACGAGCTCGTTGCCGCGGCCAGAGAGCAGGGGAAAAAATGCGTCTCCTATATCTGTGAAAATTCGCCTGAGCCCCTCCTGAATCTCGACGGCTGCTTCTCGGTGCGTCTGCGCGCGCCGCGTACAGGCTCCATGGAGATGGCAACCTATTACATGACCAGCTTCCTCTGCGAATACAGCCGCGCTCTGCTCGAGCGCGCCATTGAGGGCGGATACAATTTTTCAGACTGCCTCATCGCGCCGGACGGCTGCAGTATGATCAACCGCTGCGCGGAAAACATGGAGCTGCTGCACGCCATGGAAAAGGGGAAGGAGCACTTCTTCTATGAGCACATGGAGATCCCCATGAAGGCGGATGACAATGGCCTGAACCTCTATGTGCTCCAGTGCAAAAACCATATCCTCACCCCACTGAAGGAAAACTTCGGCATTGATATCTCCGATGCCGCCATCCGCAGGGCAGTGGCGGAACACAACCGCGTCTGCGAGCTGATCCGCGCCATCGGCGAATTCAGGAAGGGCGACAGACCCACGATCACCGGCTACGAGTACAGCGTGATCACCATGGCGACCTATGCTGCGCCCAAGGCCATGCTGATCGAGAAGCTGGAGGAGACGCTGGAAGAACTCAGAACGCGTGAGCCGGATGCGAAGAACGCCTTCCGCGTGCGCGTGGCACTGGTTGGCTCGGAGATTGACGATCCTGATTTCATCAAGCTTGTGGAGGATACGGGTGCCTTTGTCTGCGTGGACCGTTATTGCTACGGCTCCTTCCCCGGCAGAGACCCCATCCATCTCACAGACGAGGAGGACGCGCTGACCCAGATCTGCCGCCAGTATATGGTCCGCGGCCAGTGCCCGCGCTATATGAACACCGCAAAGCTCCTGGAGCGGCGCAGCTATGTGGATGAGCTTGCAAAGGAATATGCCGCCGACGGTATCCTGTATGAGCAGGTCAAATTCTGTGACCCGTGGGCTTATGACAGAATGCTCGGCTCCCACATCATGCGCAACGAGTACGGCTATCCCGTGCTCTCCATAGACAGACCCTATGCTGTCTCCGGCATCGGCCAGCTGCGCACCCGCATCCAGGCATTCATTGAGAGCGTGGAAATCAAGAAGATTCATGGAGGTTCACGATGAAAGACGAAAACAGAATCGGAACACAGAATCTCGGCAGCCTCTATACAAACGGCCGGGTGAGAAGCCGCCGTGAGTGGCGCGGCATTGTGGACACGGCCTATGACTTTTCCCGCTGGCTTCACAACTGGATCACCATGTTCCGCGTCGTACTGGTAAAGCCCCGGAATATCAAGGCCATGTTCCGTTACCGCTGGATGGCAAGCTATCTCGCGGTGCCGATGATGATCGACCGCCACACCCAGGGCCTGCGCAACGAGCATCTGCGGATCTGCCACGAAGAGCAGGATCTCATCGTGGAGGACGTGGCAAAGCTTCTGGACAAGCTGTTCCGCGGCGACCGCCGGATCGGCAACGACAGGGAGTTTTCCAGCAAGGTCGTGCTTGTGGATGAAAACGAGATGCAGTCTGTGATGATGGGCTTTCCGACCGTCGTCCCGCTCAGCCGCGAGATCGCCTCCACCTATATTCCCGTGCTGCTCAACCAGCGCGCTGCCCTGCATTATATCGACGTGGCGCAGGAGTATGGCCTCGCGGGCGATGTCTGCCCGATGCCCGAGGCGGAGGCCGGTGTGTCCATCGACGATGACGCGCCTGTTCTCGGCTGCTGCGCCGTGCAGTGCAACACCACCTGCGACGGCTCCCTGATGGGCAACAGCGTCATTTCCAAGCGCCTGGAGCTGGAGGATGGGATCCCGGTGTTCCAGCTTGCCACACCGCTGCGTCACAGAGAGGACGACGTGCAGGAGTACGCGGCGCAGGAGATCCGCAACGCCATCGCCTTTATCGAGGAGCATACCGGCGAAAAGTGGGACTGGACGCACTACTTTGAGTGCGCAAAGCGCGTGAACTACGCCACGAAGTGCCGCCTCGAATGGCTGGAGATAAACCGCACGGACTATCCGCAGGTCTTCGGCTCCAACCTCGCTCTCTATACCGAGACAAACTATATGGCCATCAGCGGCCGTCTGAAGGTCTTTGAGGATGCCGACCGCAAGATCACCGCTCTCGCGGAAAAGGCGTTCAAAAAGAAAAGAATGGCTGCCAACGAATATCGCCACCGCGCCATTATCTGGGGCGTGCAGTCCCATTATTATATGGACTTCCTGGTCTGGCTGCTCAACTGCTGGGGCATCGTGCCGCTGACGGATATGCTCTCCATGGTCAACACCCGGATGATCGCCGAGACCGACACGCCGGAAAATCGTGAGCAGGCAATCTATGACATCGCGTGGCTGACGGAGAATATGATCATGCGCAACCGCACCCACGGCGGCTACAAGGTGCTGCTGGATGAGCTGTGGGAGTTCGTGGAGGAATTCAACGCCGATATGGTCATTCTCTGGGAGCATATGAGCTGCAAGGCTCTCGACGGCATGCACGGCATGTTTGAGGAGAAGGCCCGCGAAAAAGGGATCCACCTTGTCTGGGTCTCCCATGACCTGTTTGATCCCCGCGTGATCTCCCGTCAGGGTGTCCGCGACCAGATCAACAGCTACATGCGCACGGTCATGAACGAGGAGCCTGTCGATCCTTCGCTTGAAATACTCAACGATGTGGAATCCTGGTAAGGAGGTTCGGAAATGATGACACTGATAAAAAAACTGCTGTCCTTTTTGCTGAAGCTTGTCCTCATTGCCGTTGCCGGCACGGCGCTTCTGTTCGTCGTCTATTTCTTTAACCTCGATATGAAGCTCACCGCGGCGATGGAACCGCTGCTGACGTGGTTCTATGACAACAAGGTGAAGCGGGATCAGCATCTGTGAGCAATAAACAAATGCAGGGGGCTGTGAAAAAAACCTGCACGGTTCATACCGCGTAGTATCAACACCGCAGTGGCGGGCGCCCCCCGGCAGCCCGGCGGAAAAACCACAAAAAACAGGCCTTCGGCGAATTCGTGTTTTTGTACGTTTTCGCCGAAGGCTGTTATCATTTTATGAGGCTGTTCTTCGCGGGGCCGCCCCCTGCGAAGGCAGCCGGCTTTTATTTCTTTTTCGCGGCCCGATACAGCTTATAGCCGACAAGCCCGATTACGGTATTCACGAGCAGCAGAAGCAGCAGCAGGATACCGATGTCATCGTCGATCTGTACGGTGGCGTCAACGATCCGGATGATAAACCGGGAAACGATCAGCATGATCGCAAGGGTCGAGAGAACAAAAACTGTTTTTTTCATTCCGAACCTCCATTCGGCGCTGGCCGTTACAGATTGAAGATCTGCCTCAGCCTCTCAGGCAAGGTAGGCCGTTCGATCTCTGCCTCCCGGCAGATGGGCGCTGAGCTTGTGCGGCTGAGAGCGGATACATGAAAATCAGAAGAAGTTTTCAGTCAGTTTGATAATCTAAGTCTTGCCATGACATGAAAACAAGTGTATGATATGTCTGCAGGAAATACAGGCACCGGATACGATTATGCGGTCAATCGGATAAAACCGAGGTTCCCGCTGTAAAGAAAAGCCTTAAGATAGTTGAGGACGGAGATATGTATATCTTTCCAGAAGAGATGCGAAAAAGCTACGAGAGCAGCCCGATTTCCTTCGTTTACTATCAGGAGATTGAGGGGAAGGCCGTACCGCTGCTGGCCTCGGAAGGCTTCTGCAGGAATACGGGCATGGACCGAGAAAACCTGCTCACATGGCTCTCAGAGGGGATGTATGAGCGCATGCACCCGGACGATGTGGGCGTCATGGTAAAAATCAGCCAGGAATTTTTACATCGGGAAGGTCCCTATGATGTCGTCTTCCGCTGCCGGATTGGAAACGATTATCAATACATCCATGGCTTTGGACAATGGCAGCGCATGCCCGATGGCACTGAGCTGCCGGTCATCAACTATCTGAATGTGACGAAGACAAAGGAAAAGATGGTGACCGTTACAGAAAACTATGATCTTTTCCGGAAGGATCTGTTTTACACAGATCCGCTGACGGGGCTGCCGAATCTCAATTATCTGCATGAGTTCGGAGATGAGCGCGTGCGTGTGCTTCGCGTCCTGAATAAAACACCTGTCGTGATTTTTTCGGACGTCTACTCCATGCAGTCCTACAACAACCAGTACGGCGTGCAGGAAGGGGACGAGCTGCTGCGCCTTGTCGCAGCTTCCCTGAAGGGGGAATTTCCGGAGGCGCTGTTGGTCCGCGGAGCAAACGACCACTTCATCCTGGTGACTGAATTGGAGAGCCGGGAAAAGCTGACCGTGGGACTGGAGCGGGCCAATCAGCGGATAAAAAAAGAAGCGAAAGGCGTTACTTCCGGCATCCGGGCCGGTATCTGCGGAGTGCGGGAAGGGCAAACCGCCACCGAGGCGCTGGACCATGCAAGGCATGCGCTGCGGCGCATCAACAATGATATGACGCGAACCTGGGCGTTCTTCTCTCAGGAGGCGGACGACCGGTATTGGAAAGAGCGCTATATCATCGAGAACTTTGAAAGGGCACTGGAAAGCCAGTGGATCAAGGTTTACTATCAGGGGATCACGCGTGTTTGCACCCAGAAGATCGCAGCCTTTGAGGCTCTGGCACGCTGGGTGGATCCTGTGCGCGGGATCATCTCACCGGCAGAGTTTATTCCGACGCTTCAGCAGTATCATCAACTGTACAAGCTGGATCTGTATATGCTGGAACAGGTGTGCCGGGATATCCCGAAGCGGTATGAAAACGGCCTGCCGCTTGTCCCGATCTCAATAAACTTCTCCAGGCAGGATTTCGATCATACGGATATAGTGGCCAGAATGAATGAACTGTATGAGAAATATGAGCTTGACAAGTATGTGAGCAGGGATTATCTCATCGTGGAGATCACAGAGCAGGATATGGCGACCGGCGAGGAACGCTTTCGTGAGCAGATCCGACGGATTCAGGATAACGGCTACGGTCTGTGGCTGGACGACTTCGGAAGCGGGTATTCCTCCATCAACATGTTCAGCCAGTTTCATTTTGACCTCATCAAATACGATATGGAGCTGCTGCGCCACCTGGATGACAATAACGGTGTAAACCGCATTATCCTGAAGGAACTGGTCTGCATTGCCAAACAGTTGAAGCTGCATACACTGGTCGAAGGGCTTGAGGATGAAGACCAGCTCCGCTTCATACGGGATATAGAATGCGAGCTTGCGCAGGGCTATTATTACTGCCGGCCGGAGCCGCTGGATGATATCCTGTTTCGCATGAACGGAGGTCAGAAGATGAAGCCCTGCGAAACCAGGGAAGAGAGAGAAGCGTTTCGCAGTTGAAGCTCGAGCGCGGATGCGCTGTATTCCGGCAAGGCTCTGCCGGGGCTGACAACAGTGAATACTGTTCTTTGACAGAAAGCCGACCCGGCATTTCGAGCAGAAACTGCGCGAGACAAGGCGGCTGTCGCAGAGCAAAAAGAATATATAGAGAGATTCCCGATCGTTCAATGCCGATCGGGAATCTATTGGGCAACACCGCACAATCCGCCTTCGGCATCTCCTGGAAAATTTGTGCCCTGATTTCGAGCCTTTTTCTTGAGGTACACAATACGATTCGCTTCGCTCAC
>CACWLG010000006.1:35489-139120 GCA_902761635.1 Oscillospiraceae bacterium
ATTTGGACGCTCACTTAAGTACATCTGCGAAAAAGTGCCTTTATCAGAACCCAAATTTTCTCAGGATCTGCTCTTGCCGAATTATGCGGTATTGCCCTTGTTTAATCGTTCTTATGAAAGCGCTTGTATCAGGACAGGCCGGAGCTGTCCGCCTCTCTCATGGCAGGCAGTTCAGCGCCTGCTGACGGGTCGGGAAGTATGATACCCGCTGCCGGTCCGGGCCCGGGGCCGGGGCCGGGATCAGAAACTGACGGCGCGGCCGGAGCGCCCGGGATGCCGGGCTCATGTGTATGACTCACGACCACGGCAGGCTCCACATATTCACCGGGCCTGACCGGGGGCGCAACAGAGGTGCCGTCCCAATCCGTGTAAGCCCTGGAAACATCCGGGGGAGGCGGATTGGGAGAATCGCAGCTCGGGTAGTCCCAATACCAGGGGTAATCCCAGTAGCAGGGATCATCCCAATAGCAGGGATCATACCAGCAATAGCTGTTGTACCAGTCCCAAACGGACCAGCTGCATTTCTGCTGGGCAGGCTGATAGGTCCAGATCTTGGCAATTTCCGAATAGACAGGGCCGCCGTCACCATTGAAGCAGGCCTGCACCTGGCAGCCGTTCATCCAGGAAGGGATGCCGCTGAGAGACAGGGTGTCGGAGCTGGAGCCCGAGACATAGAGTCCCGAAACCCTGCGGGGAGCTTCTGCCGCCGTGGTAATGAGGCTCGCGTCAACGTTCGCGATGTACCAGGTGACCGACGTCGCGTTGTCCGCATGCGCAATGAATACGCAGGAGCCGCCGTACGGGACGGACTCACTTGTAGGACTCTTGGTGACGCGCACCTTGCCCGGCTGGGAGGCGCCGCCGGATGTTGTGTTGAAGGGGCCCGGAGCTGCAGCAGTGGCAGGGGAGGGAGCCTTGGCCGCTGCGGTGTCGGCGGCCGGAGACGCTTCGGGCTTTGCCGCGGTCACAGCTGCTGCCGTTTCAGACGCCGGCTGACTTGCAGCATCGGGATGTATCACTTTCTCACCGCAGTACTGGCAGACCTTGCTGTCCGCAGGGATCTGCTTGCCGCACATACGGCAGAACAGAACCTCGTCAGCAAAGGCCTGGATACCGAGAGAGAAAAGAAAAACAAGCGCAAGGCACAGACAACATACACGCTTCATAATCCATTCCCACCTTTCAAAACAAGAAAGCGCGATTCGCACATTTTGGCGTACATAACAAAAACACATACAACCTATAGTATCATTATATGCGAAATCAACGCAGAATGCAAGTGACAATCCGGAGAATACTCGGGGTTATATTGAAAACGAAATTGAAAGCAGCGTTTACAGCAGAAGCACGCATCGGAAAGATTACAGAACGTAGAGACGATCCTCCTCGGGCGCTTTGCCGGACGGAAGCGTCTGCTCCCGGGCATAGTCCCGCGGATTCATGCCCACACTCGTCCGAAAAACACGGGCAAAATAGTTGGCATTTGCAAATCCGCAGGCATCCGAAATGAACTGGATCGAATGCTGTCCCTGCCGAAGCAGGAGCTTCGCATTTTCAATGCGCACCTGCGTCAGGTATTTTCCCGGGGTGAAACCGGTATATTTGCAGAAGCAGCGGGTCAGGTATTCCTGACTCACCTCAAGCCGGTCGGCAAGCTCGGCGATCCCTTCCAGAAAGGCATAATCCCGCCGAATGATCCCGAGGGCAGCTTCCACAACAGGCGGCAGCGCACGTTTTCCGACCGGCCCGGCGGTGCCGGTATCATAGAGACTCATAAGCAGGCCATAGGCATACTCAGAGGCTTGGCGGGCCGGAAGCGCTTTACCGGGCCGCACGGACAACAGCCGCAGCATACGGGCTGCGGGCTCACCGCCGCGCTCAAAAAACAGACCGCCCTTCTCTCTGCAGGAGCGAAACACACGTTCAGCGTTGAGACCGCACAGAGAAATCAGACACAGCCTGCAGTCCTCTGTGGGAAGAAGCGTCAGCTCGTCATCCCGTTCAAAAACAGCAGCCTGCCCCGTGCTGAGGGGAAGGCTGTGTTCACCGGCGGCGATTTGCAGCTCGCCGGACAGGGGCGCCAGGATCCGCCAGAGCCCCTGGGTATCAGGCAGCTCCCGTACCTCGCCGGCGTGCAGGGACAGCACACAGGCTTCGGAAACGCCTAAAAGCTCCGAGAGAAAATCTCCCGGAGCTTCCAGATGGATCATTTGTACGGCTGAATCGTCCGGCGTGCGCATCAGTGGCAGATGGCAAGCTCGGTATCCTTGTCGAAGAAGTGGACCTTTGCCATGTCGACGGGAACCTTGACAACATCCTCCTTCGGCTCTTCAACCGCGGAGGACATACGGACGATAACCTTCTGATCACCGACATAGACGTAGAGGTTGGTCTCAGCGCCCAGCAGCTCGCAGAAGTCGACCTTGGCGGTGATGCCGTTGCCGGCGTTGAGCTGGTCGAAGGTGAGGAAGTTCTCAGGACGCACGCCGAAGATGACGGTCTTGCCCACATAGGGCTTGAGAGCTTCGTGCTTGAAAGCGGGGATCTCCAGCTTGTCGTTGTTGAGGATCGCGAAAAGCTTTCCGCCCTCGGCAGCGATCTTGACATCCAGGAAGTTCATCTGGGGAGAGCCGATGAAGCCTGCCACAAACAGATTGCAGGGGGAGTCATACAGCACCTTCGGGGTATCAAACTGCTGGATCAGACCGTCTTTCATAACGACGATGCGGTCGCCCATTGTCATGGCCTCAGTCTGGTCGTGCGTAACGTAGACGAAGGTGGTATCCAGACGGCGGTGCAGACGTGCGATCTCGCTGCGCATGGAGGTACGCAGCTTGGCGTCGAGGTTGCTGAGCGGCTCGTCAAGCAGGAAGACGGCGGGGTTGCGCACCATGGCGCGGCCCAGGGCGACACGCTGACGCTGACCGCCGGACAGAGCCTTGGGCTTGCGCTCAAGCAGGTGCTCCAGGTCAAGGATCTTGGCGGCCTCATGGACGCGCTTGTCGATCTCATCCTTCGGAACCTTGCGCAGAGTCAGACCGAAAGCGATGTTTTTATAAACGCTCATGTGGGGGTAGAGAGCATAGTTCTGGAAAACCATGGCAATGTCACGGTCTTTGGGCGGAACCTGGTTGACCAGCCTGTCGCCGATGTACAGCTCGCCGCTGGAGATGGACTCCAGACCCGCGATCATACGAAGCGTGGTGGATTTGCCGCAGCCGGAGGGGCCGACCAGAATGATAAATTCCTTGTCCTTGATCTCAAGGTTCAGGTTCGGGACGACAGGCCTGTCGGCACCGTCATAAATCTTGGTTACGTTTCTGAAGCTGATGGAAGCCATGCTGTATCCTCCTGTCAATGATATTTTGATTCGCACTGCTGCGTTCTTATGTCTATAAGATAGCATTTCTCCTCTGCGAAAGCAAGTCTATTTTCTTGACAAAAGGATAAAAAATTGATCTTCTATTCTTCGCTTGCTCTTGAGACGGCACTATGATATAATCTGACGCAAATCAAGAAGCGGAAAGGATTGTTTTATGGCTGACACGACATATCAGCAGGCGCATAAGCTTGGCCTGAAGGAAATGAAGGCGCGCATGGCAAAGCATGAGGACCCCTATCTCCCGTCTTTGGAGGAGACGCTTTCACATGTGAGCAGCCTGAGCGAGACGGATCTCGGGAGTGTCCGCATTGATATAGATCAGATCGTCGGCACCCGCAGCACAGCCCGGCGGGAGGCATTTTCTCCGTCCTTTTATCCGCTGCTGGATGACAGCAGTGAGTTCGCGGCCAAGTGGTCGGCCCTGGCCAAATCCCACCTGAAGGAAGGAATCCGGGACGCCATTGTGGCGGTGGAGTATCTCAACTGTTTTTACGTGGTTGAGGGGCATAAGCGCGTATCCGTGCTGCGATATTTCGGCGCGACCACCGTGCAGGCTGAGGTCAAGCGTCTCCTGCCGCCCCGCAGCGATGAGAACGAAATTGCGGTCTATTACGAGTTTCTGGACTTTTATAAAACCACACACATCAACTATATCCGCTTCAGCCGCCTCGGGGCGTATCCGGCCATGCTCAAGCTCCTGTGCGGGGATGAGCTGACCGCCTGGGATGAGGACAGACGGCGCGGCTTTTATGCAGATGTCGTGCGTTTTCGCAAGGCTTACGCGGGCTCTGCCCTCAGCGGCAGCCTTACCCAGGATGAGGCGCTGCTGCGTTATATGGAGATCTTTGGCGCAGAGAGCCTTTCAAGCCGGTCACCGGCCGAGCTGAAGGCAGACCTCACGGTCATTGCGCCCGAGCTCAAAAGCGTGGAAAACGAGAGCGAGCCCATCCTGGTGACAGACCCTGCCGAGGCGCAGCCGCGCAGCATCATCAGCCGGATCGTACACCCGAGCGTCAAAAAGCTCAATGCGGCATTTCTGCACGACAAGGAGCCTGAGAGCTCTTACTGGACCTATGCCCATGAACAGGGGAGACTGGCGGCCCAGGAGGCTCTGGGCGAGCGTGTTGAGACGCAGAGCGTTTTCAATATGCTGGAGCAGGATTTTGACACAGTCATCAAGGAGCTCGCAGACAAAGGGGTGGATCTGGTTTTCAGCACCACGCCGAGGCTTCTGAAAAACACCCTGAGCGCAGCGGCAGCCCTTCCGAACGTAAAGTTTCTCAATTGCTCGCTCAACGTCAGCCATCCCATCCTCCGCTGCTACTACCCCAGAATGTATGAGGCTAAATTTTTGACCGGTGTGATCGCCGGGGCGCTCAGTGAAAAGCGCAATATCGGCTATATCTGCGATTATCCGATATACAGCATGCCCGCGTCCATCAATGCCTTCGCGCTGGGCGTGCAGATGGTGAATCCTCATGCCCGCGTGCTGCTGGAATGGTCCACGGTACAGGGGGCGGATATCGACAGATTTTTTGCCGAATACGGTGTTACGGCGGTCTCCGGCCAGGACAGCCTGATCCGGGACGAGCGCCGCGATAAGACGGGAGTCTTTCTCTGGCAGGGCAAGCAGCAGGTCAATGTGGCAAGCTCACTCTGGGACTGGGGTACGTTCTATCGAAAAATCCTCGAATCTGTGCTGGACGGTTCCTGGGATGAGTTCAAAAGCACCAGCGACGCGGGGCAGACCATCAACTACTGGTGGGGGCTGTCCTCCGGTGTCGTGGATGTGCGCCTGGGCGACAAGGTCCCGGCGGAGACTGCCCGCCTTGTAAGGCTGCTGCGCGAGAGCATCATGAACGGCAGCTTTCGGCCCTTTGACGGCCCCATCTACGACCAGAAGGGGGAGCTGCGCATTGCGGAAGGGGAGATCCTGAACCCCCATCAGATCCTGGTGATGGACTGGCTGGTGGAGAACGTCGACGGCGAAATCCCCAAGATTGAACAGCTTACGCCGCCGGCGCAGGAGCTTGTGAAGATCCAGGGTGTGCTGAAGGACGATGGGGATAAGGCGCAGTAAGAAAAGACATAAAAAAGGGCCCGCCGTTTTGCAGCATTCTGCGTTTTTTAGACGGGTCGATCTGGGGATCGACCCGTACGGTTTTGCATCAATATGCATTTTGAGACAGCCCCTTTTCAGAAGGACCAGGGGAGATAGGCGGCAAGGATTGCAAAAACCACCGCCGGGAGCGTATTGGCCACGCGGATCATTTTTCCCCAGACGAGATTGACTCCCACGCAAAAGATCAGGATGGAACCGATGAGAGACAGATAAGCGATGGCCAGATCCGTCATGATCGGGGAGACCAGTCGTGCCAAAAGGGTGACGCTTCCCTCAAAGGCAAAAACCGGGATGGCGGAAAAAGCGCATCCCTTCCCGAGAGAGGATGTCATGACCGCAATGATTATGAAGTCCAGCACGGCCTTGACGGCGAGCGTGGAATAATCCCCCAGGATCCCATCCTGGATGGCCCCGACGATCGCCATGGCGCCGATGCACACCGTCAGCGAGGCTGTGACAAAAGCATTTACGAATTGTTTGTCTCCGGCATTCCCGGTTTTCCGCTTCAGCCATTCGCCGAATCGCTCGAAGCCCTTTTCGATCCCGATCAGCTCACCGATCACGGTCCCGATCGCAAGACAGAGTACCACAAGCATGGATTTGCCGCTCACGATGGCGCCGCCGGCCATTGCCAGCATACCCTGCATGGCGCCGGCAATGGCGATAAAAAGCACACTGACACCGCAGGCCTTGTTCAGAGCATCCTGTTGTTCCTGCCGAAAAAGCTTCCCGGTGAAATGACCGACGGCGCCGCCGGCAATGATGGCTGCGCTGTTGATGATGGTTCCTGTTCCGATCATATCCTGTCTCCTGTATCGTTTATTGCCGGCAGATTATATCACATGCCGGTTTATTCCACAAGGGCAAGCCCGTGAGGCAAAGGAACAACCACCCAATGATAAACGGGTGGTTGTTCCTTCGCCATATGGGACGCTCTTCTTTATTTTTTCAAAAACGCGATGATTTCGTCAAAGGATTTGCCGCTCTTTTTGACGGCCTTCAGGATCGCGGTCTCCTCCTTGGTCAGGCTTTTTTTCGGCTTCTTTTCTTCCGTTTCCGGAGCGCTTTCTTTGACAGCCTTTTTCCTTGCTGCGGCTGCCGGATTCTTCAACGGCTGAACATAATTGAAGGTGAACGCCGATACCGAGAAGGGCGGTACGTCAAATTCAATGGAGTATTCCTTCCCGTCCCAGGGGATCGGGTCAGCCTTGACGACCTGCACGGGATAGGCTCCGCTGCCGCCGAAGACCGCATCGTCGCTGTTGAGCACCTGATGATAGGTTCCCCTGCAGAGGGCGCCGATCCGGTGCTTCGGATAAGGTACGGGAGAGAAGTTGAAATGGAAGAGAAGGCACTGCTTTTTATCCGTGCTCATGCGGCAGAAGCTGAGCATATTGTGTGAGGCGTCCGCACCGTTGATCCACTCAAAGCCGCGTTCTTCGCAGTCGTTTTCAAACAGAGACGGGTAGTTGCGGTACATGGCCAGCAGCGCCCGCACATAGTTGTTCAGCGCCCGGTGCGCAGGCTCCTGATCCAGCAGGTACCAGTCGAGACTGCGCTCCTCGCTCCACTCCCGAAGCTGCGCAAAGTCCTGACCCATGAAGAGAAGCTTCTTTCCCGGGTGGGCCATCATCAGACCATAGGCCAGACGGAGATTGCCGAACTTGTCCTCCATGCTGCCGGGCATCTTGTTGATCATGGAGCCCTTCATATGCACCACCTCATCGTGGGAGAAGGGGAGTACATAGTTTTCACTGAAAGCATAGGTGAAGCTGAAGGTCACGTTGTTGTGGACGAACTGACGCATATAGGGATCGGCCTTCAGGTATTCCAGAACGTCGTGCATCCAGCCCATATTCCACTTGAAGGTGAAACCGAGTCCTCCGTCCTCCGGCGCTCTGGATACCATCGGGAAGGCGGTCGATTCCTCGGCGATGACCATGGCCCCCGGCACGCGCTGCTTGATGATGGAGTTGAGGTGCTTGAGAAACTCAATGGCGTCATAGTTGATGTTGCCGCCGTCTGCGTTGGGAATCCACTGGCCGTCCTTCTTCCCGTAATCCAGATACAGCATGGAGGCCACGGCATCCACACGCAGGCCGTCCACATGGTATTTCTCCAGCCAGAACAGGGCGTTTGCAATCAGGAAATTCTTGACCTGCGGACGCTGATAATTGAAGATATAGGTACCCCAGTCGGGATGCTCGCCGAGTCTGGGGTCTGCATGCTCATACTCGGCGTAGCCGTCAAAGCGCGCCAGACCGTAGGCGTCCCGCGGGAAATGGGCCGGCACCCAGTCCAGAATCACGCCGATGCCTTCCTTGTGAAGGTAGTCCACCAGGTACATGAAATCCTCCGCCTCGCCGTAGCGCGCGGTCGGGGCATAGTAGCTTGTGACCTGATAGCCCCAGGAGCCGTCAAAGGGATGCTCCGCAATGCCGATCAGCTCCACATGGGTATAACCCATGTAATTGACATATTCGGCCAGCTCCGGCGCCAGATCGCGGTATTTGCGGAAGCCGCAGTTAGCCCCGCTCTCGTCCTTCTTCCAGGAGCCGAGATGGACTTCATAGATGGACATCGGCCTTTTTGTCGGATCCTGCTCCCTGCGGGAAGCCATCCAGACCTCGTCCTGCCAGTCATAGGAGGACAAATCTGCCACGATGGAGGCAGTCTCCGGGCGAAGCTGGCTCTGGTTTGCGTAGGGGTCCGCCTTGAACAGAATGTCACCCTTTTGGGTCTCCACGGCAAATTTGTAAAGCGCATGTGCTCCAAGGCCCGGAATGAACAGGTCATAGATCCCGGATTCCGCAAGCAGATTCATCCGGTTTTGACCGGCGTTCCAGCCGTTAAAATCTCCGACTACGCTGACCGAGCGCGCATTCGGGGCCCATACGGCGAAGTAGACGCCATTTTGACCCTCTTCCTCAGCCGGGTGAGCGCCGAGCTTTTCATAGACCGTGTAATGCGTCCCTCTGCCGAACAGGTAGATGTCCAAATCTGAGATACGGTGCTGCAACATGTGATTCTCCTCCCATTTTATAGTATATCCGAAAACATATATGCAGACAGAATATGACCCGGGGGAAAAAACCGGTTTGCTGTTTTGATTATACACGACAGCGCTGTGTCCTGCAAGAAAAAAAGAACCCCGTTCATCAGAAATGCTCCGACAAACGGGGTGCAGATGCAATTTGTACGCCTGACCGCTTATGTTTTCCCGGCAGATCTGTTTCTGCGCTGGCTGTGCCCGCGGCCGTGCCGTCTGGACTGGGTGGCCTTGTTCTTGTAAAAGCCGACCATATCCTCGTCCGCTTCGTAGACAAGGCGGTTGGCGAGCCAGCTGCCGTTGTCCTTGTTCTTGCGGAACTTGGCTCTCACGAGGAAATTCCCGTGCTCGGCGCAGGAATAGAGATTCATATAGCGCTGGTCACCCTGGTTAATCCACTTAAGCGGCGTGGTCTCCTGCCCGCAGACAGGACAGGGCAGCATGCGCAGGCGCTCGTCCGAGAAAGCGTCCGCCTTGCTGGAAAAGCCGTCGAAGCATTCGTGACTCAGCGTATCCGGCCCCTCGTTCTCCGCGGGCGGCTTATAATTGGGCATGCGCGCGGCAAGGATCCGGGTGGCGTCATCATACATTCTCAAGCCCTCGCGCATATCCAGCTTTGAGGCCACAAGCGCGGTGTTGTAGGCGTCGCCCAGCGCGTCGTGTGCGATACGGGTCTGCTCGATCTCAAAATGCTCCATAGCGCTGGCAAGAGATTTCTGGTTCTTATCGCCGCCGGTCTGCAAATTATAAATGAGCTGCAGATTGATCCACTCATGAATCCAGTCCCAATCAAGGTCATGGATGATGATATTCTGCTCCATGATGCGCTGGTCGTCGCAGCCCCAGGTGATAAAGGTTACATCGTCCCCACACCAGGCGCGGAAGCGCTCCATTGCCTCCGGGAAGGAAAGACCGTGGGACAGTCTCTCCTTATCAAAGCCGGTGATTTTCTTCACCTTATAATGCATGCGCCGGAAATAGACAGGCTTTACATCCACGGTAAACTCTTCGCCCGGTTTCATATCATCCGTGAGCTTGACCGCACCGATCTCAATAATCTCACCGCCCAGATGGATGGGCAGCTTGTTAAAAACGGAGGATTTGGAACTCATCGCCTGGTTCCATTCCAGATCCACCACAACATAGTTCATAGCACTTGTCCTTTGTTAAAATAATAAGCTAAAGTATTATAACATATCTTTTGCCGCAGTGCACTACTTTTTTGCAGAAAATCTTTTGCCACCGGCAGGCGGCTGTGTTATACTATAAATAATAAAGCTTTCATATTTTAACAGCAGCATAAAATCTCTGCCGCAGGAGCGACACGCGGATTTCCTGTGCCTTGAAAGCTCAGCATTAGCAAGGGAGTGGATGCCTTTGAAGACCATGACATTGTCCGCCGCAGCCGCCGCCTGTGGCGGAAAGCTGCATAACTGCCCGGATCCGCAGCAAACAATTGGCAGAGCGGTGATCGACAGCCGGGAGGTACAGCCGGGGGACCTTTTCGTTGCCTACCGGGGAGAGAAGACAGACGGACACCGCTATATTCAGACAGCGCTGGAGAAGGGGGCTGTCTGCGCTCTGGCGGAGTACCTGCCCGAGGGAACAGCGGGACCGGTGCTTCTTGTGAAGGATGTTCAGAACGCACTGGAGAAAATCTGCTGCGCCTATCGCGAAACCCTCCGAATCCCGGTGATCGGCATTACCGGCAGCGTCGGTAAGACCACGGCCAAGGAGATGATCGCCTCCGTTTTGTCGCAGCGCTTTCGCGTATTAAAGACAGAGGGGAACTTTAATAACCAGATCGGCGTGCCGATGACCGTCTCCCGGATCGAGAAGGAGCATGAGGTCGCCGTCGTGGAGATGGGCATCTCAGACTTTGGCGAGATGACGGTTCTTGCTCAGATCGCAAAGCCGACTGTGGCGGTTTTCACGGTGATCGGGCATGCGCATCTGGAATTTCTGCACGATCTGGAGGGCGTGTTCCGCGCAAAGACGGAAATGCTCCGTTTTCTGCCGGAGGATGGGACCGTGATCTGCAACGGAGACGATGCGCTGCTCAAAACGATCCGTTGCCCCCAGCGCCTGCTTCGCTTCGGAACAGGGGAGGACTGCGAAGTCTGCGCAGATGAGATCGAGCTGCTGCCGGGCGGCCTCACCCGCTGCCGCATCGTGTACGGGGAACGTGTGATCCGAGCGGAGATCCCGGCCTTCGGCAATCAGATGATTTATGCTGCTCTGGAGGGGGCGGCGGTTGGGTTCGCCCTGGGTCTCACGGATGAGGAGATACAAGCCGGCATCGCAGCTTTTTCCAATGTCGGCCGCCGGAGCGCGGTAACGGTCACCGATTCCGTCATGCTCATTGACGACAGCTATAACGCAAACCCGGATTCTATGCGCTGCGCGGTGGATTCCCTTGTCCAGCTTCCCGGAAGGCATGTGTGTCTCCTGTCAGATATGCTGGAAATGGGGCCGGAATCTGCGCAGATGCACAGGGCTCTGGGTGCTTACGCTCTCGAAAAGGGCGTTGCTGTCGTTGCGGCCTATGGTCCCTTCGGCAGGGAGATTGCTGCCGGCGCCGGCGAGGCCGGGCATTTCTTTGAAGATCGGGAGCGTATGATTGCCGCTCTGCCGACGCTTTTGAGAAAAGGGGATACCGTCCTTGTGAAATCCTCCAAGGGGATGCAGATCGGCCCTGTGGCCGACGCCGTGAAAGAGCTTGATCTGACATGAACAGAACTGCAGAAGAGATGCGGCCGATCGTACTGCTGGATCTTGATAATACGATCCTGGATTTTAACAAGGCGGAGTACAGGGCCTTAAACAGGGCTCTCACGGAACAGGGGCTGCCGTTTGATGAAGAGATCGCAGCGCTCTATCACCGGATCAACATCCGCCACTGGGAAATGCTGGAGGACGGGATCCTGACACGGGCCGAGGTGCTGGTGCAGCGCTATGAGGCACTCTTTCGGGAGCTTGGCGTGCAGGCCGACGCAGAGCGGACACAGGGACTTTACGAGACTTACCTCGCCGAAGGGCACTGGTTTATGCCCGGGGCAGAGGAGATGCTGCGCTCGCTTGCAGGAAACTGTCGGCTTTTCATCTGCTCCAACGGAGTACAGAGCGTACAGGACAGACGAATCGGGAGCGCGGGTATCGCCGGGTATTTTGAAAAGATTTTTATCTCCGAGGGCATGGGCGCCAACAAGCCGGAACGCCGCTTCTTTGAATTGTGCTTCCGGGAGATCCCGGGCTTTGAACGCTCACGTGCGATTATCCTGGGCGACAGCCTGAGCTCCGACATTCGCGGCGGCATCAATGCCGGGATACTGACCTGCTGGTACAATCCGAGTGGGAAGGAGAACACAGGCCCGATCAAAGCGGACTATGAGATCCGTGATCTCGGCGAGTTTGAAGGTCTGCTGCGGCGCATTTTTGGCTGAGCCCATGGTATTTATCATACTGACCAGGCAGCGGTTTTCACAGAAAGCCGCTGCTTTTCACGTTCCTCCGATAATCGCATAGGATAGGGTGAGCGAACGCTCAAGGAGGAATACAAGTGAGCTGCAACAAACCCGATCAATCCTTCCGCAACGGGAGCCTGCCCGGCGCCTATGCACCCCTTGCCATGGCCTATGTGCCCATGCAGGTCTCGGCTGCTCCGAACTATGACGCGCCGGAGGCGCTGGCGCGGGGAACGCTTTTTCCCGGGCTGGATCTCCCTTTTATGAATATTGTCAACGAAAAGGCACCGGATGTTCCGACTGCAGAGCTGATGGCGATCGACTTTGTAGTCGATGAGCTGGAGCTGTATCTGGATACTCACAGTGAAGATCAGGAGGCGTTCGATCTGTACCAGAGCTTTCTGGCTCTGCGCATGGAGGCGCGGGAGCGTTACACCGGGCGCTTTGGCCCCATTACCCAATGCGACCAGCTTGGCAGTGAGAGCTACACCTGGCTCAAGGATCCGTGGCCGTGGGAGTTTCTGAACAGGAGGGAGCGCTGAAGATGTTTGTCTATGAAAAGAAACTGCAGTATCCGGTCAGAATCCGCAACACGAACCCAGCGCTGGCGAAGTTCATCATCAGTCAGTACGGAGGACCGGACGGAGAATTGGGAGCGTCTCTGCGGTATCTGAGCCAGCGCTATGCCATGCCGTACCCGGAACTCAAGGGACTGCTGACGGATATCGGCACGGAAGAGCTGGGGCATTTGGAGATGATCGGCGCTATCGTACACCAGCTGACCCGTGACCTGTCCGTTGACGAAATCAAAAAGGCCGGCTTTGACGCCTATTTCGTTGACCATACGGCGGGCGTCTATCCCACAGCGGCCTCCGGCTTTCCCTGGAGCGCGGCCTCCATGGCGGTCAAGGGTGACGTGATCGCCGACCTGAGCGAGGATCTGGCTGCCGAGCAGAAGGCCCGCGTGACTTACGACAACATCCTGCGACTGTCGGATGATCCCGATGTCAACAATGTCATTCGCTATCTGCGGGAGAGGGAAGTGGTCCACTACCAGCGCTTTGGCGAAGCACTGCGCCTGGCTGCGGAAAAAATGAATGAGAGAAATGTCTATGCCGTGAACCCGTCCTTTGACAATTGACGTGAGACGGATTTCATAAGATAAGCCCGAATCCTTTGCAGGCTGTTCATAAAACGTTATGAAGGTCAAACGGAGCTGGACATCAGCCTGACAGGGTCGGTTGACAGAAAAGCCGGGATGCTGCGTGCAGAAATGTGCGCGGTATCCCGGCTTCCTTTTTCATGTTAATCATAGAAAAAGGTAATCAAGCGGCCACCGATAAACCGGATTCTATTTTACTGTATATCCTTCAGAAGTTAAAACCTCCAACGCTCTATCATAGTTTTCTTCTTTCACAAGAATATAATCCGTGTTGTATGTCGATACCGCGAAGATGCCGATTTTATGCGCTGCCAGGATGCCGGACAGCTTTGAAAGAATACCGATCAAGGAGAAGTCGAGAACTCCCTGAATACGAAAGCCTCTCCATCCATCGTCACGCACAAGTATATTGCGTGGTGTATCCTCCGTTTTGCATACCAGAGACACTTCTTCCTCTGTCTTTCCAAGAAAATAAAAATCCGCATCCAGGTTGATACTCGAAATGTCTCTCACTTTGCAGATCGTCAGTTCGTGGTCGATTTTCTTTAATTCCATCAGCGGTGTTTCCTCCGTAAATCACAATTTGGCAATAGGAGTATATCACATAATGAATGAGCTGTGTATATGCAGATCACCGCGAGGGCGAAGCAGAGCTTGTCCTCGAGGGCGTGGATATCAAGGGAGGCAATATCAGCCTGATGCTTGACGAAGCCGGAGAAAAAGAGTATCTTGATACAGGGAAAATTCCGCGCACCATCCCAACCGGCTTCTCCGGGGCCGCACCGACGGTGGAAAATGCACCTCCGCGTTTCCTGCCCGGCTGCCGTGTGAACACGATTACAGACGGCATGATGCACCAGCTCGAGGCGCGCTTCGGTGTCAAGGGTCCCGAGGGCTGCCTTTCTTAAGGCAACACCGCACAATCCGCCTTCGGCATCTCCTGGAAAATTTGTGCCCTGATTTCGTCACTTTTTCTTGAGGTACACAAAGTACATCTGCGAAAGGATCTGCTCTTGCCGAATTATGCGGTATTGCCCTATGTATTTCTTGTCAGCAAAACTACTGTCTCCACGTGTTTGGTACGCGGGAAGAGGTCAAAGGCTTCAGCGGCCTGCAGGGTATAACCATATGCCTGAAAACGCAGAATATCCCGTGCCAGTGTGGACGGTTCACAGGAAACATAGACAACGCGCTCCGGTGACATGGAAGCTACAGCTTGAATTGCTGCCTCCTGCATGCCTTTTCGCGGGGGATCAACCACGATTTTCCTGGGATGCAGGCCGCGCGCTGACAGCATGCTGGCGGCTTCGCCGGCGTCGGCGCAGAGAAACTCTGCGTTTTTTATCCCGTTCAGGGCAGCGTTGGATCTGGCGTTTTCAATGGCCTCCGGAACAAGCTCGGCGCCAATGACTTTGCCGGCCTGCTGCGCAAGGCACAGGCTGATGGTGCCGGCTCCACAGTAGAGATCGAACGCAAGATCCTCTTTCCTGAGCGCGGCATATTCCAGCGCCTTGCGGTAGAGGCGCTCCGCCTGGGGCGGATTGATCTGGAAAAAAGCCTGCGGCGCTATGTCAAAAGCAATACCGCACAGGGTATCCCTTATGTTTCCTTTGCCCCAGAGGGTATAAAAATCCCCGGCAAGAACAGTGTTTCCCTCTGTTTTGTTCACGTTTAACAGGATGCCGGTGAGCTCCGGACAGGCGGACAGCAATGCGGCCACAAGCGGCTGTGTATTGCTGCCGAACCCTTTGCGGGCAACGATACACAGCAGGCGGTCTGTGCCATAATAAGCTCTGCGGCAGAAAAGATGCCGCACAACGCCCTCGCCGCTGACCTCGTCATAGGCGGGGATCCTGTATTTCTCCATGAAGGATACAAGGGCAGCGGCAGCACGATGTGTCAATTCATCCTGAATCAAGCATTGTTCAACGGGTATGAGCTGATGGCTGCGCTCCCGATAGAAGCCGAAAACCGCTTTCCCATCCAGATTACCAACCGCAAGGATCCCCTTGTTTCGGTAGTGCTCCGTCTGTTCACTGCCTGTGATCCGCTCGGCCTGTACCGTCTGTTTCCCGATATGCGCAAGGGCATCGTTGACCTTGACAAGCTTAAAGCGCAGTTCCTCTTCATAGGACATGTGCCGACAATCACAGCCGCCGCATTTTCCATAACAGGAACAGACGGGATCAATGCGGGCAGGGGAGGGCGTTATCAGTGCTTCCCCCCGCGCATAGGCGCAGTTTTTCTGTACCTTCAGAATACGAATATCCCATTCCTCACCCACAATGGTCCCGGGGACAAACACGGCAAAACCGTCCACATGGCATACGCCGGCAGCATCGGAGTTATAGGCGTCAATTTTGACGCGCAATATTTGGTTTTTTCTTATTGTTTCCATGAACATAGAATACCACATCACAGAGAAGAGTGCAATTCATTCATGGTTTTTCCAACACAGTTTTATCTTAATCGTGGTGCCGCGGCATGCTTTCATACGGAATCCGAATCCTGTTTTATTACAGAAAAACGATTGTTACCCGGTTTTAATGAAGGATTTCTTGGTTTGCACGATGAATAATTCGTTTTTCTCCTGCAAATAATAGCTCCGAAAAAAGCAATAGGAGGATGAAAATGAAAAGACTTTTCGTATATCTTGTCCTGGGCTTGGCGCTGAGCTTGCTTTTGAGCGCTTGTGGTGATATGTCTGACCGCGGAAATGTTGCCTCTTCTCCATGGCCTGATGTAACGGAGCCTGCCATGCCGATCCCCAGCATACCGGTCAGCCCTTCGGCAATGCCGGATACGGACAACAATCCCGATACCGGAGCAGGCAGCTCTTCTGATTCCGGCATGAACCGTGATTCTTCAAGCGCCGGCACGGATGCCGTACCCAGTTCCCCCAAACCAACGGATACAGACAGATAAGCAAAAGGCATTGCCTCATAATAGCGTAAAAGCGATTATGAGGCAGTGCCTTTTCCCTGTTCACAGCTTATGAAAAAAAGAGTGCCTGCCGGACGCACGGTAAGCCGACAGCCGCCTCCCTTTCAAGATGCGGCTGCCGTCAGCTTGCTTTTTCAGCAGCATTTTTGAGAACCTTCCCTGTCAGCCAAATGGCAAAACAGGGGGATATGCAAAGAAAACACTATTTTATGGGGTTACACATGGAGCCCCACATCCCGCATGGCTGCCAAAAGCGTACTTTTGTTCTCTTTTGAAATCTCCACAAGCGGCAGGCGCAGAATCCCGCTGTCCAGACCTAACAGCTGCATGGCAGCTTTAACCGGGATAGGGTTGGTCTCGATAAACAGTGCCGAAATCAGCGCAGCATATTTGGCATAGAGATCTGTTGCCTCGTCATAGTTGCCGTTCAGGCAGAGGGAGCAGAGCTTTGCCACTGCGGCGGGTACAATATTGCTGGCAACGGAGATAACGCCGAGAGCGCCGAGGGACATGAGAGGAACGGTACAGTCGTCATTCCCGCTCCAGATGAAAAGATCATCCCCGCAGAGACTGCGGATCCTGGCACCAAGGGCAATATCGCCGGAAGCTTCTTTGATACCCACAATATTCGGGTGCTCCGAAAGAGCCTGACAGGTCTCGGCTTTCAGACCGATGCCGGTTCTGCTGGGGACATTGTACAGGATCATCGGAATCTCGACACGATCAGCTACATATTGAAAATGCTCGATCAGCCCCTTTTGTGTACTCTTGTTATAATAAGGGGTCACCATCAAAATCGCGTCAGCCCCGGCCGCCCTGGCGCTTTCCGCTTTTTTCAGTGCTGTGAGGGTATTGTTGCCGCCGACACCCACAATGACCTTCATGCGACCGGCGGTGTCACGAATCGTTGCCCGTACAAGCTCCTGATGCTCATCATTGCTCAGCGTCGCGTTTTCACCTGTCGTACCGCAGACAACAATCGCTGCTGTACCGCTCTCATATTGGAAATCCAGGTTTTTCCTCAATCTGCTGTAATCGACCCCATGCTCATCAAAGGGGGTGACAATGGCGGTGCAGGAGCCTTTGAATACCGGTGTTTTCAATAGAACAGCCTCCCCTTGCAAGATTACATGACACAATTTATGGCGCCGGTATAAAGATTATTACTGGATTGATTGAAAACCGGAAAGAGTTCTGTTATAATAAACAAACTCTATGGCAATACCGCATAATTCGGCAAGAGCAGATCCTGAGAAAATTTGGGTTCTGATAAAGGCACTTTTTCGCAGATGTACTTTGTGTACCTCAAGAAACGAAGGCGGATTGTGCGGTGTTGCCCTATAAAAAAGGACAGAGGAAGACTTTGAAGAAAACGGATTTTTACTATGAATTGCCGGAGGAACTGATTGCGCAGACTCCCTTGGAAAAGCGCGATTCCTCAAGATTGCTGCATCTGGATAAAGAGACCGGCGCAATGGAACATCGTCATTTCTACGACCTGCCGCAGTATCTCCGTGCCGGGGATTGCCTGGTCTTAAATGATACACGTGTTCTGCCGGCAAGGCTTCTGGGGTGCCGCAAAACCGGCGGCAGCGTGGAGCTGGTGCTGCTGCGTGATTTGGGCAATGGCCGCTGGGAGTGCCTGAGCCGCCCGGGCCGAAAGACAAAGCCCGGGACAGAGCTGTACTTTGGCGATGGAGAACTGACCGCCACAGTGGAGGATGTAGCAGAGGGCGGCAATCGGATCATCCAGTTCCATTATGAGGGAATCTTTCTGGAGGTTCTGGATCGTCTCGGAAAAATGCCCTTGCCGCCTTATATCAAAGAAGAGCTGCAGGATGCCGAGCGTTATCAGACGGTCTATTCCCGGGAGCTCGGGAGTGCAGCAGCACCGACAGCGGGTCTGCATTTTACAACGGAACTGCTGAAGCAGATCGAAGAGATGGGCGTGAAGGTATGCTATGTTACGCTGCACGTGGGACTTGGGACCTTCCGTCCGGTTAAAGAGGAAGAGATCGAGAATCATGAAATGCACCAGGAGTTCTGTGTGATCTCCCAGGAAACCGCCGATATCGTCAACAACGTCAAGAAAAACGGCGGTCGAGTGATCGCGGTCGGGACAACCTCATGCCGTACACTGGAAAGCTTCACAGAGGAGGATGGGACTCTGCGGGCCGGCTCACGATGGACGGATATCTTTATCTATCCGGGCTATCGCTTCAAATGCATTGACGGCCTGATTACCAATTTTCACCTGCCCGAAAGCACGCTGGTCATGCTGGTCTCCGCATTGGCCGGGCGTGAGCATATCCTGCAGGCGTATGAAACCGCTGTAAAAATGCGCTACCGCTTCTTCTCCTTCGGCGATGCGATGATAATTGAGTAAACCGTTTTGACACGGTTTTGTTTGCTGTTGACTGTTAAATATCGTTCTGATAAAATATGAATCAGAGGAGGAATGACTATGCCGGTATTAAGTGCGTTTTACGGAATCATCGTACGTATGTATAAAGAATCTGGTGATAGACACAATCTGCCTCACATCCACGCCGAGTATTCTGGCGAAGAAATTGTTGTTGCGCTTGACGGTTCCATTATCGAAGGATCGTTTCCAAAAGGAAAACTCAAACTGCTTGAAGCTTGGATGGAGATTCACAAAGAAGAGCTCGAAGCAAACTGGAAGCTGCTTTCCAATGGAGAACAGTTTTTCCGTATTGATCCGCTGAAATAAAGGAGGAAAACTGTGCTTCAGCCAAGACTTACTTCTGTTGAACCCTTGCCGAATATGAGACTATGCCTCCATTATGAAACCGGGGAAATAAAGGTGTTTGACGTTACACCATATGCCAGCGGACCGTGGTTTGGAGAGTTAAGAGACGAAGCGTACTTCAAGTCTGTTCATCTGCTTCCGGGTGGTGTCGGAATTGAATGGGTAAACGGGCAGGATATTGCTCCACATGAGCTGTACGAGAACAGTATTTGTACGCATTAAACCAAAAGCCGGGAAATCTTCCCGGCTTATTTAGAATTATTTGAAGAATGAATATCAATGCATCTCCTTACTCCCGTTAGTTACGGCGATGCGATGATGATTGAGTAAAGATAAAACGGCTCATCCCGTAATCCGCAAGGAAAGGGGAGCGCATTGAGATCGTTTTCTGCTGATATAGAGATGAATGCGAAAGAAGAACGGCAATCGCCGGGAAGGAGGAATGACGTGTATAAACTGCTCAAGCAGGAGGGCCATGCACGCCGCGGAGAATTCACAGCGCCGCACGGTGTTGTACAGACGCCGGTTTTTATGAACGTTGGAACACAGGGAGCCATCAAGGGGGCGCTGTCAGCGGCGGATCTCAAGACGATCGGGTGTCAGATTGAGCTTTCCAACACCTATCATCTTCATGTACGGCCGGGTGACGAGCTGATCAAATCCCTCGGCGGCCTTCATAAATTCATGACATGGGAAGGGCCGATCCTCACAGACAGCGGCGGATTCCAGATTTTCTCCCTGGCAAAGCTCCGCAGGATCAAGGAGGAGGGCGTAAGCTTCAATTCCCATGTGGACGGACGCCATATCTTTATGGGCCCGGAGGAGAGCATGCGGATCCAGGCGAATCTCGGCTCGGATATCGCCATGGCTTTTGACGAGTGTATCAAGATTCCGTCGCCCAAGGACTATGTGAAGCACTCCTGTGACAGGACCTATCGCTGGCTGCAGCGCTGCAAGACGGCGTTGACAGCGTATAACCGGGAGGAGGATGCCGTCAATCCGGGACAGATGCTCTTTGGCATCAATCAGGGCGCGATCTTTGCCGATCTTCGGGTGGAGCATATGAAAGAAATCGCTGAGCTTGATCTGCCCGGATATGCGATCGGTGGTCTTGCGGTGGGGGAGACGCATCAGGAGATGTACGACATCATTGAGATCGTGGAAGAGTATATGCCTAAGGAGAAGCCGCGCTATCTGATGGGGGTCGGAACACCGGGAAATATCATCGAGGCGGTTGCCAGAGGTGTTGATTTCTTTGACTGCGTCATGCCCGCACGAAACGGACGGCATGGTCATCTCTTTACCTGGGACGGGATTATTAATATTAAAAACGAGAAATACCTGCGGGATGAACAGCCGATCGACCCCAAATGCAATTGCCCGGTGTGCCGCCGCTATTCCCGTGCCTATATCCGGCATCTGTTCAAAGCGGAGGAGATGCTGGCCATGCGCTTTGCGGTCATGCACAATCTGGCCTTCTATAACGGCCTTGCCCGGGCGATCCGCGACAGCCTGGACGCCGGGACTTTCCAATCATTTCGCGGTAAATTTTCTGAAATTCTCGACAAACGTATATAAGCATCTTGAAATTTCGGCGCTGCCCATATATAATAGCCTTACTTTGATTTCGGAGGTTTCTCAGAATGAATCTTTTCCTTACTGCTGATGCAGCGGCTGGTGCCGGCACCGGCTCCGCTTCCATGCTCGTTATGCTCGTGCTGATGTTTGCCGTCTTCTACTTTTTCTTTATCCGTCCGGAAAACAAGAAAAAGAAGACTGTTGAGGCAATGCGCAGCTCCCTGAGTGTTGGCGATGAGATCACGACCATCGGCGCCATGACCGGCAAGATTGTTCAGGTAACGGAAGATACCGTCACCTTTGAGACCGGCGAGGATCGCGTCCGTATCCAGATCAAGAAATGGGGCGTTTCCACCACTGCCAAGATGGAAGCCGCAGAGGCTGAGGCCCGCAATGCCAAGAGCCGCGGCAGAAAATAACAAGCCGTATTATCAGGAGAATCTTTTCACCCCCGAACAAATAAGATGTGAGTATCTTATTTGTTCGGGGGTGTTCTCGTTGTCAAATGAAAAACAGATCCTGCCGGATGCCGGTTTTCTGGTCAGGGCAATGGCTGCCTGGTGCATGTGCGCGCTCATGATGCTCTGCCTGACGGCGTTGTTCGCAGCCACTACAGGCATGGGAGAGCAGGTGCTTGGGTATCTCAGCTCCGTCAACAGTTTCATCTGTGCCGCTGCGGCCGGTGCCGCAGCAGTCAGCAGGAGCAGGATGCCACGCTTTTTCACGGCGCTGTTGACGGGAACAGCGCTTGTGATCCTGCTGCTCACAGCCGGATTTTTGATCCGCGGAGAAGAGATGGATCCGTCGTCCATCTTAAGCGTGGTGAGCTTTTCCTATGCCGGGGTTCTGACGGGCAGCGTTTTTGGATTGAAACCAGGGAAACAACGCGGCCGACGTTCATTTCACGCAAAGAAATTGACATAATGAAAACAATAAAGCCATTTCAGATACATTATTGCCTTTCTGTGCGGGGGCGCCCTGCAATAAAAAAGTAACAAGAGTTGACATAAGCAAAAAAATTTTTTCAAGAAAACGAAAAAAACACTTGATTATTTTAATGACTTGTAATATATTGTTACCGAAGCGGTTATGTCAATTACAAAATTATTTCACAATTGCAGTCATCTGCCTGGATGAATCCTTTGCGCATTGCTTGACGCTGTATCCGTCATAGGGTGACTGCCCCTATACTTCACAGAAAGGAGGGCGTTTTGAATGCAAAATTCCGAGTGTATCGAGATGTTCGAAAAATATCTCGTAGAGGATAAAAAAGCATCTGCAAACACCCTCAGCTCATACTTGAGAGATATTCGGCAGCTTGCCGAATACCTTGACAGCAGCACAGAGCACAGCATTGTTGATGCGACGGCCGAGGAGCTGTCGGAATATATCGAGATGCTGCGTGCCAACGGCAAGTCAGTTGCTACTGTATCACGTTCGATTGCTTCAATCAAGTGCCTGTATGCACATTTGTTCATCAAGCAGCTGATTACGGTGAATCCCGCACAGGGACTGGTCCCGGACAAGAGCACGCAAAAGCTGCCGGAGATCCTGACCAGCAAGGAGGTCGAGCTTCTGCTGGAACAGCCCAAATGCATCGACCCGAAGGGGTATCGGGATAAAGCCATGCTGGAGCTGCTGTACGCCACAGGCATTCGTGTTACAGAGCTGATTGAGCTCAACATCTCCGATGTGAACCTTGCAGCCGGGGTGATCCGCTGTGCCAGCCGCAATCGGGAGCGTTTTATCCCCATGTATCCGGCCGCAGTCAAAGCATTGAGCGATTATATCACGCTGGTTCGCCCGCAGATGATCCTGATGCCGGATGAGCAGTCTCTGTTTGTCAATGTCAGCGGCGAACGGATGTCCCGCCAGGGATTCTGGAAGATCGTCAAACACTATCAGAAAAAGGCCGGGATTGAAAAAGATATTACGCCGCACACCCTTCGCCATTCCTTTGCGGCTCATCTGCTCGAAAACGGCGCGGACATCCACGCGATCCAGGAAATGCTGGGCCATCGGGATATTTCATCCACGCACATGTATTCACAGCTTGTTAAAAAGCAATTGAAGGATGTGTACAACAAAGCGCATCCCAGAGCATAAAATGACGGCAGCCTGTCTCGACCGACAGGCTGCCATCATTTCTGTTGCAGAGTATGCACAAGTGTGGTAAAATCCTATAGGAGTGTGATTACATGCGTATTTTGGGCATAGACCCGGGCATCGCCACCATTGGCTTTGGCGCCCTGGAGTCGGAGAAAAACAGCCATAAGCTCATCAATTGCGGTGTTATTACAACCCCTGCCCACACAAGCCTTTCAAGCCGCCTTGAGCAGATCTATGACGACATGATGCAGCTTCTGGACCTGTTTAAGCCGGACGCGGTCTCGATTGAGGAGCTCTTTTTCAACACCAATATTACGACCGGCATCTCGGTGGCCCATGGCAGGGGCGTCATTCTGCTGGCCTGCCGTAAAGCCGGGGTCAAAGTCTATGAATATACCCCACTGCAGGTCAAACAGGCCGTGGTCGGATATGGACGCGCTGAGAAACGGCAGGTCATGGACATGGTAAAGCGGCTCTGCGAGCTTCCGGCTCCGCCAAAACCGGATGATGCGGCAGATGCCGTAGCGCTGGCACTGTGTCATGCCAGAAGCGCAACTTCACTTTTATACAGAGGAGATCAGGAAGAATGCTCTACCATATAGATGGAAAGGTTTCCGAACTGGAACCGGCACTTGCGGTGCTGGACTGCGGGGGCATCGGCTTTGCGCTGAATGTGACAAGCAATACGCTTGCCGGATTGCACCTTGGAGAAAGGGCAAAGCTCTATGTCTCGGAATCCATAGGGGAGACGAATTATGATCTCTTCGGCTTTCTGGACAAAAGTGAACGCCGCTTTTTTGAGATGCTGATCTCTGTTTCCGGCATCGGTCCGAAAGCCGCCATGTCGATTCTCTCCTATAACACGCCGGAAGCTCTCGCGCTTGCGATTATCAGCGGCAATGAAAAGGCGCTTACAGTTGCGCCGGGGATCGGGAAGAAGATCGCCCAGCGCGTGATCCTTGAACTCAAGGACAAGGTCAGCAAGGAAATGAAAAGCGATGCGCCCGACATGCCGAGCTTCACGGCCGTTCCGGCGCAGGGCGGCGATTCTGCCGTCAATGATGCACTGGCCGGACTTGCTGTGCTGGGTTATTCCAGTGCTGAAATTGCGCCGGCGCTGAAAAAGCTGGAAACAAAGGATATGTCTGCCGAGCAGATCATCAAGGCGGTCTTGAAACAGATGGTAAAATGATGGGATAGGGCAATATGAGTATTAGTTTTTCTGATGAAGTCAATGAGGAGATCCTGACCACAACGGCAACGCTCCCGGAGGACAATAACGAAGGCTCTCTGAGGCCGAAAACGATAGAGGAATATATCGGCCAGAAGAAGGCAAAGGACAACCTGAGCATCTTTATCAATGCTGCCAAGATGCGCGGAGAGCCGTTGGATCATGTGCTGCTGCACGGGCCCCCGGGACTTGGCAAGACGACGCTCGCAGCCGTGATTGCCAATGAGATGGGCGTCAATATGCGCATTACCTCCGGCCCCGCAATCGAAAAGCCGGGGGATCTGGTTGCCATGCTCACCAATCTCAACGAAGGGGACATTCTCTTTGTCGACGAGATCCACAGACTGAACCGCGCCTATGAGGAGATCCTCTATCCAGCAATGGAGGACTATGCCATCGACATTATTCTCGGGAAAGGCCCCTCTGCCAACTCCATCCATCTCGATCTGCCGCATTTCACGCTGATCGGCGCGACGACGCGCTCCGGTCAGCTCACGGCGCCGCTGCGAGACCGCTTTGGTGTATCCCTCCGCCTTGAGCTCTACACGCCCGAGGAACTGCAGCGTATCGTTGTGCGTTCTGCCGGGATCCTGAATGTGCGGATCGTTCCGGAGGGGGCCTTTGAAATCGCCTCCCGTTCCAGGGGAACACCTCGTATCGCGAACCGGCTTCTCAGGCGCGTACGCGATTTTGCTCAGGTCAGGGCGGACGGGGTGATTACCAGTGAGGTTGCGGATATGGCGCTGTCCAATCTGGAGGTTGACAAGCTTGGGCTTGACGCGCTGGACAGGAGAATGCTGCGCAGTATCATTGAGTTTTATGGCGGGGGACCAGTCGGCCTGGAGACACTTGCCGCAACGATCAACGAAGAAGCTGTCACGCTGGAGGATGTATACGAGCCCTATCTGCTGCAGCGAGGCTTTTTAATCAGAACTCCACGCGGTCGTTGCGTTACCCAGAAGGCGTATCAGCATCTGGGTCTTGAATATCTGGGCCAGCAAACCCTTGAAATGTAAATGATCCGTGTAGTCTGGCAAGATGAATGGAGCTGATGACGAATATGCGGACATATCCCTGTAGTGTAAAAGGATTTGGAAGGGCGGGAAAAATACCCGGAAAACTGATAACGGCATGGATTCTTTGGAGTATCCTGCTGGTTTTCCTCCTGCAGATTTTGTGTCCCGTAATCTCTACAGCTGAAGGAATAAGCACTGCAGAGCGCGACGGAAGAATTCTTACCGAACGTTTTTACGTATCTGGTCGACACTACACATGGAATTATGAATTCACGGATGATTTCTTTTTTCTTCCTTCGGACACGTATCATCACTCTTTTGCGCAGACTTCTATCGGATTGGCGTTTTCGGCCATTCGGGACACCTCTCATCCGGATAATCAGGGAAACTGTCTGGTATCATTTCTCCAGGATGCCGGTTTTGAAGAGATCGATGTTTCTGCATACGCCTCGAATCCGACGGAGGATTCCATCGCCTTCGGTATCGGGCGGAAAGTATTGAACGATGTGACCGTGATTGCCCTGGCCGTCTGCGGAGGAAACTATAGCGCGGAATGGGCGAACAATTTTAAGATCGGTGATGATGTGCTGCCGGAGGGACTTGGCAAATCCGCGCAGAAAGTTCTGGCCGCACTGAATACCTATCTTGAAAAGCATCCTGCCGAAGGCGCGCTGAAAATATGGATTACCGGCTACAGCCGTGGAGCGGCGGTTGCAAACATAACGGCTGCCTCATGCACGGATTCGGGTAAATTTCAGGATGTTTACGCCTATACCTTTGCCACGCCTCGAACCACCAGACAGCCCGGAGAATATCCGAATATCTTTAATATCATCCGCAAAAATGATCCGATTACAAAAGTCCCGCTGGTCGACTGGGGGTATCAGCGATACGGAGTCGATATGTTGATCGTGTCTTCGGAAACAGACCCCGGAATCGAAGGGATTGTGGAACGCGCCGCCGGAATCCATCGGGATCTTTCCGGATCAGAAATGGTCATAAACCCGGAGATCAATGGTCACGTTCGTAATATACTTGACTATTCTCTGTATCTGCTGCCGGATTCTGCGGCCTATACCAGATTGCTGCAGCCCTTGCTTGTGGATGTGATCACAGGCTCTGATAAAGCGGAACTGTCTCTTTATGTCCTGATCGAGGCTCTGAGCAAATTTTCCTCTGAAAACAAGGAACAGGAAGCAGAAGTGAAGATACTTCTGGATTATCTTGAAACTCTGGTTCAGGTGTATGTACTGCAGGACAGAACGAACAAGTTTCCGCCCAGGCTGTGGGACCCGGATCGAGGCCTGGAAAACCTGGGAGTAGAGCACTTAGAGCTTAGTTATTTTTCAAGTATTTTTGCCTCTGATGATCCGAAGGAGCTTTATTCTGAGAATACGGCCTATCTCCACCTGGTGATTTATGGAAATGTTGAGGCGGAAATCCATGACGGGGATGCAGTGATCAGAACGGTGGTGTCGAATCAGGCAGAAGAAGCCGATGCCTATTCCTATCCAATGGTTCACAGCGCAGATCATAAAACGGTGATCTCCCTGGTCGCGGGACGAGAGTATTCAGTCAGGGTGACGTCCCGGGCTGTACTGCCGCAGGTGCTGGTTTATTCCGGAAATCTATATTCCGGCGATTCAGTCAAAGCCAAAACGGATCCCCTCTATTTCCGTGTACTAAAGCATGGAGGCTCAGCAAGCATTGCTGTTTCCGGGGACGGCCGCGTAATCGCGCCGGAGAAAAGTGATTATGATCGGAGATCGTCGTTGCTCAGCAAAATCTATTCGCCGTCGGTTGCCATCCGTATGGAACAGAATCCAATCGTACATCTGACGATTGCGGGTGTTTCAAACTTCCTGACTTTCCTGCTGGTATTCCTGTTGATTCAGGTCATTGTTTCACTGGCTTTGACTTTCCGCCAAAGGGTGACCGGGAAGGAGCGAAATACCGCCGTCACCGCGATCTGGCACGGGCTGAATCTGCTTCTTTTTGTCTTCTGCGAACTTTCAGCGTGGTATTTTATTCCTGCCATACCGCAGTTGAAGCTGATTTCGATGATTTTGGCCTTGTTCACCCTTCTGGCCTTTGCGTACAAGCTTTATCGAAAAGAGTCGCGCCCTGAAATGTCCGGGAGATTGAAGGGATATGCTGTTGGGATTGTGCTTTTCGGATTGTTGAACGGATTTCTTGCAGGACAGTTCAGTACAGTCAAAGCAGTTTTTCTGATCCTGATTTATACTGTCGCTTTCACGGCGCCTCTCTGTCTGTTTCAGCGGCAATTCGCTATGAAAAGGTGACCCTGCCGCAGGAAAAAGGAATACTGAAACAGGGGACGGTTTTTCCTTGATTCCTGACTGTTGCCTTTTTTAGTTATTCGTTTTGCGGAAACTCAAGAAAAAGGGTATTGACTTTAGCGGTTTGTGTTGTATAATACATGATGTATATAGTTATAATACTTGAAATAATATGATGGATTACGCAGAATTGGATGATATCCGGCTCCTGGCGCTGTCCCGCAGCGGGGACAGGGACGCCGAAGACGCCTTGGCCGAGCGATACCTCAGGCTGGTGCGGATTTGCGCGAGACCGCTTTTCCTGGCCGGCGGCGACAGTGAGGATCTGATTCAGGAGGGGACCTTCGGTCTGCTCTCCGCCATCCGGCAGTTTGACCCGGACGGGGGAGCCTCCTTCAAAACCTTCGCAGAGCATTGTATCCGAATGCGTCTTCTGTCAGCAGTGAAATCCGCTTCCCGATTAAAACACTTTCCCCTTAACGACGGAATATCCCTTGAAGAACTCTCCGAAGATCCCGGTGCTGACATCTCGACACTCCCTGAGTTGTTCCGCCATAACCCGGAAGAATTGATTCTGGCTAAAGAGAGCAGGGAAGAGTTGAATGCGGCTTTTTCCCGGTGCCTGTCCAGGTTTGAGATCAAGGTTCTTGACCTTTATCTGGAGGGCCTGTCGTATAGAGAAATAGCGGACAGACTTTGCAGGGATGCAAAGTCAATTGACAATGCCGTGCAGAGAATACGCCACAAGCTTGCACGGGAAACCATTTTTGGCGATATCAGCGAAAGCTGAACGCAAATATAAGCCGACAGGCACAATCAAAAGAGAGGATTCAAGATGTACGAAGACAAGACTTTAGTATGCAAAGAATGCGGCAAGGAATTTGTTTTTACCGCCGGTGAGCAGGAGTTCTACGCAGAGCGCGGCTTCCAGAATGAGCCCCAGCGCTGCAAGGCATGCCGCGATGCCCGCAAGAATGCGGCCCGTGGTCCCCGTGAGTTCTTCACTGCTACCTGCGCTGCCTGCGGCGGCGAGGCCCGGGTTCCCTTTGAGCCCAAGTCTGACCGTCCTGTTTATTGCAGCGAGTGCTTTGCTAAGATGAGAGAGCAGGCCTGATTGTCTGCCCTGACAGCAAAAGGGGACACTTCGGTGTCCCCCTTTTCTTTGGGAAGCATGAACATGCTTCGATGAACGCAAGGAATCAATGCTTCCCCGAAATCCGTACAAATGGAGGTATGCTTTATGGAAATTACCCGTGAAACCCTGATTTCTGAAGTCGTTGAGAATGCCCCCCAGGCTATGCCCGCTTTTCAGGCGATCGGCATGCACTGCATGGGCTGCGCCATGGCAAGCGGAGAAAACATTGAACAGGCTTGCTGCGCGCACGGTGTTGATCCTGACGAGTTTCTGAAGTATCTCAAGGCTTTCCTTGAGACCGCCTGAACAAAGAAGCCGGACTGCGTTCCGGCTTTTTTGCTGTAAAGGTGCGGCAGAAAAGCCAAAGAAAAGATTACAGGGGGTGAGCAGGCTGAACAGACGCCTGAGCGCTGTCGCAGCGCTTGTACAAAACGGAAAAGGCCTTGTGGATGTCGGGACGGATCATGGACAGCTTCCGGCTTACCTGGCCGAGTCCGGTTATTCCGGCGCACTCTATGCATCTGACATCAACGAAGGACCGCTGATGGCTGCCCGCAGGACAGCAGATGCTGCCGGCCTCTCGGATCGGATCCGCTTTCTCCTGTGTGACGGTCTGACCCTTTGCCCGCCGGATGAGATCGACACCATTGTCATTGCCGGCATGGGCGGCGATATGATCGTGAAAATCCTTGACGAGGCAGAGTGGTGCATGCAGGACGGGTATCGCCTGATCCTGCAGCCGATGACCAAGGCCGAGGTTCTGCGTTACTGGCTCGTCAACAATGAATTTGCGATCGAAAAGGAAACAATCACGGAAGACAGCGGCATTCTCTATCAGATCATCTGCGCCCGCTTTGGCGGAAAGACAAGCCTGTCGGATGCGGAGCTGTTTCTTGGAAAACGCGAGCTCTGCGCTTCGCCTGCACTTTATGGCAGACAGCTTGAGAGGGTCATTGGGCGCTTTGAACACGCGATCGGCGGGATGAAGGGCGGAGCTCGTCTTGCCCTCTGCAGAGAAATCCTGGTACAATTGAAGGAACTGGAGGCGACGAGATGACAAGTGTTCGGGACGTGTTTGAGGAGCTGTGCCGTATAGCTCCGCTTGAACTGCAGATGGATTTCGATAACGCCGGTTTCCAGATCGGTCACGCGGAAAGAGAGGTTCACCGTATCCTGCTTGCCCTGGACGCGACGGACGAAGTCGCGGAGGAGGCAAAGGCATGCGGCGCAGAGCTTTTGGTTACCCATCATCCGCTTATCTTTTCTCCGCTGAAGGCGGTCCATGATCTGGAGCCGGTCAGCGGGAGAGCGCTCTTTCTGGCCGAAAACGGAATTGCGCTGATTTGTATGCACACAAATCTCGACATTGCCGAAGGCGGCGTCAACGATGTCCTGATCCGCCTTCTGGGCGCAGAACCCGAGGAAAGCCTGGACGCGGACCGCTGCGGAAGAATCGGACATTTGCCGCAGCCGATGCCCTTGGAGGCCTTTCTTGCAGTCTGTAAGGAGCGCCTTGGTGTTCCGGCTGTCCGGTATTGCCTGGGAAAAAAGCCGGTATACAAGCTTGCCGTGATGGGCGGCTCCGGCGCCGGAAGCCTGGAAGACGCGGTCAGACTGGGCTGTGACACCTATGTCACGGCGGATATCAAGTACCATCAGTTCCAGCGGGCTTCAGAGCTTGGACTGAACCTGATCGACGCAGACCACTTTTATACCGAAAATCCGATCATCCATTCTCTTGCAGCCAGGCTTTCCGAGCGCTTTCCCGACGTGGACATTATCATAAGCAGAAGCCACGGGGACTGCATTCGCTTTGCGTGACAGGCCGTCATATCATGCCTTCGCTTCTCATACACTCAAGCAAGTGAGAACATGAGAGCGGAGGCTTATTTTATGTCTGATTCCAATCTTTACAGCGAACTTGCCGCCAGGACCGGCGGCGCGATCATGCTGGGGGTGGTCGGCCCGGTAAGAACGGGTAAATCGAGCTTTATCAAGCGATTCATGGAAACACTGGTCATCCCGAGAATCGAGAACGACTATCTTCGGGAGCGCGCACGGGATGAGCTTCCCCAGAGCGCATCCGGCAAAACCATCATGACGGCAGAGCCGAAATTTGTCCCGGAGAACGCAGTCAATATCCGCCTTGGGGAGAACACGGAGCTTTCTGTCCGCCTGGTCGACTGTGTGGGTTATATGGTGGACGGCGCCACCGGACAGTTTGAGGACGGACATGAGAGAATGGTCACGACCCCGTGGTTTGACCATGAGGTGACGATCACGGAAGCCGCAGAGAAGGGGACCTATAAGGTGATCAGCGAACACTCAAGCATCGGAATCGTGGTGACGACAGACGGGAGCATCGGCGACATTCCCCGGGAAAACTACACAGCGGCGGAAGCACGCACGATCTCGGAGCTCAAGGCGATCGGAAAGCCCTTTGTCGTGCTGCTCAACAGCAAAGCGCCAGGCGGCGAGAAATGCACAGCGCTTGCCCGAGAGCTTTCAACGCAATATGATGTACGCTGCATTCCTGTTGACTGCATGAAGATGAGCGAAGAAGACATCGGCCTTATTCTGAGCTGCGTGCTGGAAGAGTTTCCCCTGAAGGCTGTCGGCGTATTCCTCCCGGATTGGCTGGAAGCCCTGCCGGAACAGAACGAGCTTCGCAGCAGCATTCTGCAGCTTATTGCAGGGACTGCCGAGGATTTGCGGCTGATCAAGGATTGCAGGACCATGGCCTTGCAGCTTCAGGAGCAGGATCAGATAGAGACGGCAGAGATCAGGAAAAAGGATCTCGGCAGCGGCACAGTCGAGCTGGCAATTCAAATCCCCAGAGCGCTGTATTATCAAAGCATAAGCGAGCAGACCGGCCTCATCATAGAAAATGACCGGGACCTGATTACAACGCTCCGGGAAATGAGCGCGGTAAAGGCTGACTACGACAGTCTGCGCACGGCGCTGGAGGATGTAAGGCAGACGGGCTACGGCGTTGTCATGCCTGACTCTGCTCAAATGACGCTGGAGGAGCCGCAGATCGTACGCCAGGGCGGAAAGTACAGCGTAAAACTGAAGGCAAATGCCCCGGCGATCCATATGATCATGACCAATATCGAAACGGAAGTAACGCCGGCCATAGGGGGAGAGGGCGCTTCCGAGGAGATTATCAACTTTCTTCTCCAGGGCTTTGACGGTGACGTTAACCGGATCTGGCAGTCGAACATCTTTGGAAAGTCGCTCAATGACATCGCAGAAGAGGGGCTTGCCGCAAAAATTGAAGCGCTTCCCGAAAACGTCAAGCACAAGCTCAGGGAGACCTTGGAGCGTATTTTGAACGAAGGAAGCGGTGGGCTGATTTGCATTTTGCTCTGACAGGAAGGGTTTTTCATAGAATTGACTTGCGCGGGAGAGAACGTTATAATCAAAGACGGTTACGGCCGCGCAGAAATTGGAGGATGTATGGGCACTAAGCTGCGCGGTATCGGACAAAAGATTCTGCCGCTGGCGGTTTTGGCAGGGCTTGTTCTAACGGTCTGCTTTACGATCGGAAAGAAGCAGGACACGGCGGGCTCATCCAACGAGCGGTCGACCCTCGTGATTGATCCCGGCCATGGCGGGATCGACGGCGGCGCGATCGGCGTGGACGGCACTCGCGAGAGCGACATTAACCTCGCCGTTGCCTTAAAGCTCCGGGCTATGGCAGAGCTCTACGGGCTGGATAATCTTCTGCTGCGGCAGGATGACCGCACACTCTGTGATGCGGAAGAATACAGCGAACACAGAGATCTTGAGTGCAGAACAGAACTCACATCTGCGGAACTGAATCCGGTATACATCAGCATTCATCAGAATGATTTTCCCACGGGGCAGGCAAGCGGCGCACAGGTGATCTATGCTGCCGGCGAGGGAAGCGAGGAGCTTGGTACCATCATGCACCGGAATCTCATCGGTACGCTCTATCCGAAGAGCAGACGCGTTGCAGAGCCAGCCACCAGAAAGCTCTATATTCTGTCTCATCTCACGTGCCCTGCAATCCTGGTGGAATGCGGCTTTGTCTCAAACTCGATAGACCTCGAGAATTTAAAGAGACCGACGTACCAAACCTCATTGGCGGTAATCATGATGGGTTCATATTTGCAGTTTGAACAGAATACCGTGCGTATATAATCTATACAGAACGTAATATTCAGGAGAAAAAAGATGGCAAACAAGCAGAAAACCGTATATATCTGCTCAGAATGCGGCAGCGAAACGCCGAATTGGGCGGGCAAATGCCCGTCCTGCGGTGCCTGGAACACACTGGCCGAGCTGCGGCTCGACAAAGCCGGAGGCAGGGCGCGGGATCCCGGCAGAACAGCAAAGGCAAAAAAACTTGAGGATCTGGACAGCACGGAGGAGATCCGCTTTTCAACCGGAATCTCCGAGTTCGACCGCGTTCTCGGCGGCGGAGCTGTGTGCGGCTCGCTCGTCCTGGTCGGCGGCGCGCCCGGCATCGGCAAGTCAACGCTCCTGCTGCAGATGTGCGCCGCCTCCGGCAGAGAGCGCAGAATCCTCTATGTCAGCGGCGAGGAAAGTGAGCGTCAGCTCAAGCTGCGGGCTGACCGCCTGGGCGTTCATGGCGGCGAACTCTATGTTCTGGCGGAGACGGACCTGGACAGCATTCTGGCGGCAGCCGAAAGCCTGAAGCCGGATATCGTTATCATTGACTCCATCCAGACCGTCAGCAACGGAGATCTGAGCTCTGCGCCCGGCAGCATAACACAGGTACGCGAATGCACCATGCGCATTATGCGCCTGTGCAAGGAGAAAAACCTTACCATCTTTGTTGTCGGACATATTAATAAGGAAGGGAGCATTGCGGGCCCAAAAGTGCTGGAGCACATGGTGGACTGTGTACTCTATTTTGAAGGAGAGCGCAGCACGAGCTTTCGCATTCTCAGGGCTGCCAAAAACCGTTTCGGTTCGACCAATGAGATCGGCGTATTCGAGATGGCGGACGATGGCCTTCGCTGCGTGGAAAACCCTTCGGAGATGCTGCTGAGCGGCAGACCTGTAGACAGTCCCGGCACCTGTGTCGCCTGCGTCATGGAGGGAACCAGACCCATTCTCGCGGAGGTACAGGCCCTGGTTACGCCTGCTGCCTATAATGCCGCGAGACGCAGCAACGGCGTTGATTATAACCGCGCCGCCATGCTGCTTGCTGTTCTGGAAAAGCGCGGCGGGCTCTCTGTCGCGGGCTGTGATTCCTATATCAATGTAATCGGCGGGCTGACGCTGGAAGAACCGGCGGCTGATCTCGCCACGAGCCTCGCCATTGCATCCAGCTATCTGGACCGCCCCCTGGGCGCCGACTTGGCGGCAATCGGTGAAATCGGCCTGTCGGGCGAAATCCGCAGTGTCAGCGCATTGAATCAGCGATTGTCGGAGATCTCACGGCTGGGCTTCAAGCGATGTGTCATTCCGGCCAACAGGAGGGATGAGATTCGCCCGCTCGCCGGCTTGCGATTGCTCCCGGCCCGTAATATCAGTGAGGCTATCGCCGCCGTGCTTGCAAGGGAATGAGTCAATTTGTCGATTTGCCGCATTTGCCTCGGCGGTGTGATACGATCCTGTATGGCAAAAAATATGCTGATAAGCTCAGAAAGCCGCTTGATAGTCTGCATATGAAGAGCGTTTTCGTGCCTGATAATCCCAATATAGATCCGCGGCTTGCCGGGCATGCAGATCTGTCTGTTCTGCACGCAGGAGGGGAGAGGGTGCTGCTCGCTCCGTATCTGAAGGGGAGCGCAGTGGAGAGCTGGCTCAACAGCATCGGCACGAAAATCCTGTTTCCGGATATACAGCAGCATACTGCGTATCCGGAGGATACACAGTTGAATCTCTGCCAAGTCGGAGAACATATACTTTATAACAGAAAAACAGTCCCTGACGACATTGTTGAATATTTAACAAGGAATGGCGCTCTTCGGTTTATAGACTGCCATCAGGGCTATACCCGCTGCACTGCGTGCGTTGTAGACAGGCGCTCCCTGATTACGGCAGACAGGGGAGTTGCCGCCCGAGCGTCTTCAGCCGGCCTGTCGGTGCTGTTGATTTCTCCGGGGCACATTTTGCTTGACGGTTTCCCGCACGGCTTCATTGGCGGAGCATCATTCAAAATTGCCGATGAAAAAATAGCCTTCACCGGAAAACTCGACGCACATCCGGATTGCGGCAGAATCCTGCAGTTTTTGGAGCGGCGAGAGATTGAGGCTGTATTTTTGACTGCGGAGCCGGTTTTTGACATCGGTTCCGCAATCCCGATATTGGAAAAAGAATGACGACGGAACAAACCGGCGTCATTCTTTTATGCGGTATTGCCATTATGTAAACTGATAAAAAATTATGTTAACCGATAAATATTATGTAAACCTGCATTGAATATTATGTCAACCTTCGATTTCGTCCTTCGTTTTACGTCCGATGGGATTGGCCATTGCAGCTTCATGCAGGGCGGCATTGTCCAGGTGGGTATAGATCTGTGTGGTATTCAGATTGCTGTGACCCAGGACTTCCTGCAGGGCACGGGTATCCACACCGTTTTTCAGCATCAGGGTCGCTGCGGTATGGCGCAGCTTATGCGGAGAGTATCGGCTTGCATCAAGCCCGGCTGCCAGAAGCTTCTTTTCCAGCATGTTCTGTACGCCGCGTGTCCCAATCCGGCAGTTTTTTCGGCTGATAAACAGGGCTTTTTTATCAGCTTCTTTGACATTTTCATCATTTCTTACCATTAAATAATCATCAATGGCTTCGCGGCAGCCTTCAGCGAAAAAGACGACTCTTTCCTTATTGCCTTTGCCGAGAACACGAACGTGGTCTTCATAGACATCTGTCAAGTTAAGTGATACCAGCTCTGAGACACGCAGGCCGCAGGAGAGAAACAGCATGAGAATGGCGTAATCTCTCTCTGCAAATGCTCCATCACAGGCGGCCAGCAGACGTTCACACTCAGATTCTTCAAGATATCGCGGTAAGGACGCCTGACGCTTCGGCATGTCAAGTTCTTGACAAATGTTATGATCCAGCAGATGGCGTTTTAATGTAAGATAATTAAAAAAAGACTTTACGGACGATGTCCTGCGACAGCGGCTCGCAGCAGATAAAGAATGTGTGCCGTTTTCAAATTCGGGCGAAAACGACTGATATCGATACAGCTCCTCAATACGGATCGACTTGATAAAATCCAGGTCGATATCCGTGATATCAATTTCCTGAAAAGGTATCTCTTTTGAAACAAGGTGACGTCTTCGCTTCAGGTAACGGAAAAGGATTTTTAAATCGAGATAATACCCGGCAACAGTTCTGTCGGAGTGTCCGCGTACCGTGGAGTGATATTCGAGAAACTCCATCACGATATCAGGGATGTCATTGATCGCATCTAAGTTCATGGTCTTTCTCCCCCTCAATATCCCTTGCTCGAATCTCACTAAATTTATATTATGCGAGATTCGATATCATTTCTTAAAGGAACCGATCTCGGTTCCCTTCTGATTGGTATTATACGCATACCGATCAAAATGTCAAGCCCTGGTATGGCTTTCATTTGAAATCATTGCTGTGTGAATCCGTGATCGAAAATGCAGCCGAATTCCGTTGCGGCGCAGCGCGCTCGTGCAAAGCAAAACGTTTTTATAAAAGACGGCTGTCGAACTTGACAGCCGTCCCCTTTTCATTTACCCATCTTGTAGCGGAGCTTGCTGCGCAGAGATGCGCTGGTGACACGAATTGTGTTAAGAACTGTAGCAATCGCAGCTGCAAAATCAATAAAAATTGCAAACCACAAATTGCAGTAGCCGATGATGCTGAGAAAAATCAGCACTGCTTTCACAGCGAAAGCAAACAGTGCATTCTCAATGCAAATCTCACGAACGCGGGCAGATATGCGCTTTGCCATCGGCAGATTGCTTACCGCGTCCGGCAGAACAATTGCATCGGCGTACTTTGCACGGTTATTAACCCGGATATCCACTGCTGCATCGCTGTGCGCCTCAATGCCGTTGGAATACACAAACAGCACGGCGCCCTTGGTCTTATGCGCAATTTCGCTGATGATGCGCAGCTTTTTCTCGGCATCACACTGCGCATACATTTCTGAGAAGTTCAGCATCTCTGCAAACTGCTGAGCTGCCTCTTTACTGTCCTCACTGAGCAGGACGCATCTGGAAACCCCAAGCTTCTTCATTTCCGGGACCAGGCTTTCCAGATCCTGGTTCACATCAGATGAGATTATGACTTTTCCCATGGGTCTGCCGGCTACAACCATGTAGTAAGCCGTTCCTACACTGTTCTGGCTCTCTTCTGCATGGATCCCCTGTTCTTCCAGATACTCCTTCGTTGCGAACGTGACGCCGATTCCGTCAATGGAGAGTTCGACGCCATAGCCGGGAATCTCGCGAAAGTCTTTGATCACATCAAGCTTATAGTCGCGATCATACACAGCGGAAATAGCATTGGCAACAGGCTGCTCGGAGTAATAGACGGCATGTGCAACAAAGTTCAAAAACGTATCATAGTCCAGCACATCGGAATGCATGGCAATGATTCTTGGGCATTCCTCGGTGAAGATGCCGTTTTTGTCAAAGACTGCAACGGAAACATCAGCCATTGACTCCAGGCTTCCTGCATCGGTGAAGACGATCCCCTGCTGGGCACTATGGCAGAGGCCGACAGTCCCGGCCATGGGAATTGCGGTAACAACGGAAAAAGGTGTTGCGACAAGCAGGATAATCAGTGCCCTGTGAATAGAGACACTGAAACTCATACTTGTAATGATCGGCATCACAACAGCATATACCACTGCCAGCAGCATGGCAAGCTTCAGCACCATCCCGGCACTGCTGCTCATCACCTTCTGAATCGACATGGAGGTCTTCTCCTCGTCCATGACGATCTCTCGCATATGTGCGGCAATACCGTTATCCTGATCGCGCAGCAGGTCAAGCGCTGCCTTCCGGGTGTGATCCTTCGTGTAGTTCAGAAGAAGCATCCCGATCTGATAGAGCAGCACAAGGGCTGTTCCCTCGATCCCGAAGCCAATGAAAAAAGCGAGAACCGCAGTCAGAACAACGAGCACCGGCATGTCAAAGAAGCTGCCGCTTTCTACAGACTCCACAGCTTTCAGAATGATATCATAACCGGCAAGCGCTGCCGCCAGAACCAACAGGATGATGCTGACAAAGTCAGGCATGGATACAATCAGTGATATCGCGAATATGACCGATGCGATTACAAGTCTAATAACCAGAGAATGATTCAGTGTGGCGGAAAGCTTTGCCCTGTCTATCTTGGGCGGCGTGGGTTTTACATGTTTTTGGGGCATTCTGCCACCTCCCTGATGATTTCGGCAGAATGCAATCAGGCTTTGCCGTCAGAGCCGAGAACGTGTACGATCTTATGAGCAACCATGTCCTTGACAGCCTGGCGTGCAGGTTTGAGGTACTGGCGCGGATCGAAGTGATCAGGATGCTCGGCAAAGTACTTGCGGATATTGCCGGTCATGGCCAGACGGATATCGGAGTCGATGTTGATCTTGCAGACTGCAAGCTTTGCGGCCTCGCGGAGCTGATCCTCGGGGATGCCGATGGCGTCGGGCATATTGCCGCCGTACTGGTTGACCATCTTCACGAACTCCTGAGGAACGGAGGAAGAACCGTGCAGAACGATCGGGAAACCGGGCAGGCGCTTGATGCACTCTTTCAGGACATCAAAACGGAGCGGAGGCGGGACCAGAATGCCGTCAGCATTGCGGGTGCACTGGGAAGCCTTAAACTTGTATGCGCCGTGAGAGGTACCAATGGCAATTGCCAGAGAGTCGCAGCCGGTGCGGCTGACAAACTCCTCCACCTCTTCGGGGCGGGTATAGCTCTCGTGTCCGTGTTCAACAGAGACCTCATCCTCAACACCGGCGAGGGTGCCGAGCTCAGCCTCGACCACAACGCCATGATCATGGGCATATTCAACAACCTTGCGGGTCAGGGCAATATTCTCGTCGAAGGACTTGGAGGAAGCGTCGATCATAACAGAGGTGAAGCCGCCGTCAATGCAGGACTTGCACAGCTCAAAGGTATCGCCGTGGTCAAGATGCAGTGCAATGGGGATCTCGGGATTCTCGATAACGGCAGCTTCGACCAGCTTTACCAGATAGGTGTGGTTGGCATAAGCGCGAGCGCCTTTGGAAACCTGAAGAATCACAGGGCTCTTCAGTTCGCCGGCGGCTTCCGTAATGCCCTGGACGATTTCCATATTGTTGACGTTGAAAGCACCGACAGCATAGCCGCCGTTATAGGCTTTCGCAAACATTTCTTTCGTGGATACAAGAGGCATAACACAAATCTCCTTTATTTTTTTAAAAATTTGTACAAAAAGCACATTTACAAATTTTCGTTAATATTATATCCTCATTCCAGTCTATAATCAATATGGACTTTCTACAAAAACAAATAAATTTTAAATAACTGGAGGAATTAAAATGTCTGAGAAACTTATCGGCTCCTGCATCTTCGGCCAGTCCGGCGGTCCCACGGCTGTTATCAATGCCAGCGCCTATGGTGTAATCCGCGCTGCGCTTGATGCCGAAGAGATCACAAAGGTTTACGGCGCAAATCACGGTATTAAAGGCGTTCTGGATGACAGACTGTTTGTCATGGACGAGGAAGATCCCGAAGAGCTTAAGCTCCTGCTGCACACGCCTTCTTCCGAACTGGGCTCCTGCCGCTACAAGATTGCTGATCCTGACGAAGACGATACCGATTACAAGCGTATCCTTGAGATCTTCAAGAAATACAATGTCCGTTATTTCTTCTACAACGGCGGCAACGACTCTATGGATACCTGCAACAAGATCAGCCGCTATATGGAGTCTGTCGGCTATGCCTGCCACGTGATGGGTGTTCCCAAGACCATCGACAACGACCTCTTCGGTACTGACCATTGCCCCGGCTTTGCAAGCGCAGCCAAGTATATCGCCACCTCCTGCATGGAGATCAACAAGGACGCCCGCGTTTACGACAGCGGCATGATCACCGTCGTGGAGATCATGGGCCGCCATGCCGGCTGGCTTGCAGCAAGCGCTGCCCTGGCCACGGCTTACGGCTCCGGCCCCGACCTCATCTATCTCCCTGAGCTCGACTTCGATATGGACAAGTTCCTGTCTGATGTTGTCCGCATCTATAAGCAGAACGGCAAATGCTTTATCGCCGTGTCCGAAGGCATCCACTATGCCGACGGCAGCTTCGTTTCCGAGGCAAAGACCTCTGCGACCGACGGCTTCGGTCATGCCCAGCTCGGCGGCCTTGCCACCATGCTTGCCGAGATCATCAAGGCTCACACCGGTGCCAAGGTCCGCGGTATTGAGCTGAGCCTGCTGCAGCGCTGCGGTGCTCACCTCGCCTCTGCGACTGACGTTACCGAAGCCTGCACCGCCGGCATGGAAGCTGTAAAGAATGCCGTCAACGGCGTAACGGGCAAGATGGTCGCCTTCGAGCGCGAGATGATCGACGGCAAATATCACTGCAAATATGTGCTCCTTCCCCTCTCCTCTGTTGCCAACTATGAGAAGAAGGTCCCGCTGGAGTGGATCAATGAAGAAGGAAACGGCCTCAAGCACGAGTTCATCGACTACGTCCTGCCTCTGATCCAGGGTGAGCCGGAGCTTCCGCGCGTTGATTCTCTGCCCCGCTACGCTAAGCTCAAGAAGGTTCTCGCAAAGTAAAAAAATGAAATAAAAAATGGCCCGGCTGCAAACGTTTTACTGTTCTGTTAAAGCAGTAAAACATTGCAGCCGGGCTTTCTCTTTCTGTTTTTTTACTTGTCTTTCTGCCCTTCCATGATGCGTTCAAATTCCAGGACGGGAAGAGGTTTATAAAAGTAATAGCCCTGCATCTCATTGCAGCCTTTGCTTTTTAGAAAGGCCGCCTGTTCAGCCGTCTCTACGCCCTCGGCAATCAGGCTCAATCCCAGCAGCTGCATCATCTGGATCATGCAGCTGACGATCGTGCGGCTTTTTTTCGGATCGCCGGATTCTGTCAGGAAGTGGAGATCCAGCTTGATCCGATCAACAGGTACCTCTTTGAGCATGTGCAGGGAGGAATAGCCGCTTCCAAAATCATCCATTTCCACGTGGAAGCCATAGGCACGCAGCTTTTCCGTAGTGCCGATCAGAAGCTCCGGACTTTCCACATAAGCCGTCTCCGTAATCTCAATGCGAAGCTGATCCGGCGTCACGCCGTACTTTTGCACCAGGTTATAGAAGTGCCCGGGCATATCCCTATCCTCCCGGATATCCCCGCGGGACACATTGACCGACACAAAGCGGCGACTCCCCTGCTCATTCCACCGCTGCAAATCCCGGCAGACAGTCTCCCAGACATAACAGTCCAGATCGTAGATAAGTCCGGCATCTTCCAGCGTGGAGATAAACCCCTCCGGGTGCAGCCAGCCGAGCTTGGTATGATCCCAACGGCAGAGAGCCTCAGCACCGGTTATCTCCCCTGTTTCATAGTTCACCTGGGGCTGGTAAAAGACCTGGATATCGCCCGTCTGGAGCGCCTTGGGAAGATAGTTGATGATGTCGGAGATACGTTTCCCCTTCTCCCACTGATCTGGGTTATAAAGGGCATAGTCACCGCTGCGGCTCTCGCGCACTCTTTTTTCGGCAACGCGGGCCAGGTCCAGCATGTGATCAACATCAATGATCCTGTAATCCTTCGGCGTCAGCACATAGATGCCGCTGCAGATCTGAACCCTGTTCTCTTTCCCCTGATTGATGAAGAAGTTTTGTACAGGCTCTAATACGCGCTTCTCATCCTCGCGTATCTGTTCCTCTCCCGAAATATGCCGAAGGACGACGAAATGGTCTGCTGTAATGCGTCCAAGCGCTTCCTCCTCTGTCAGGGTCTCCATGGTTTTCTTCGCCCACATCTTCAGCAGATCGTCACCCGCTGTTCGTCCAAGGCTGTCGTTGATGAACTTAAAGTCACGGATATTATTGTAAGAAAGATAGTATGCCGAGTCAGGATGCGCGTGCAGCAGCTCCTCCACCCGCTTTCTGAAGCCCGTCATGCTCAGGGCTCCGGTCAGAGGATCATAGTCCAGCATCATCTGGCGTTTCTGCTCCTCCTCCCTGCGGACGGCTTTGATCTGCTGTAAGGCGATGACGATCACCGCCGCAAGCAGGAGTGCCGCCAGTAAATAAACCAGGCCAAATTCATGCAGATAATCGGAAAAGTCATACTTATACAGCTTTTTGGAGGTATAATCCAGAATGATTGCCTGACGGCGCGTATCGCTGATGGCTGCGATACCCCCGTTCAGACGTTCGATCATCTCCCGTCCGCGCTCCGTATCTGTTGTGCCCGCCCGAAAGTCCATGGAAAACACCGTTGAGGGCTGGACTACAAGGTCCTCGTAGGCCGGCTTTTGCAGCACATAGCTCCAGACAAAGGAATTGTGCAGCAGCGCATTGACCTCACCGGTTCGCAAAGCCTTCACGCTGTCGCCCATCGTTTCATAGCTGGTAATCTGCATGTCGGGATAAAGCTGGTGGAGTGTCTCGACCGCACCGGCAAGGGCGCGAAGCATTCCCACATGCAGCGTATTCATGCTCGGCAGTTCCCTGCTCCCTTCTGTGACAAAGGTAAAGGGGGTCTGCATAAGATTGTCAGAGACGAGGGTCGGCATACCGGATTCGCTTGCAATGGCGCTTCCAAAGGGCAGGATCACATCATAAGCAGGATTATCGAGGGCAGATTTGAGTGTTCCCTCGGTGATTGCACGAAAGTTTGCGGAATAACCCGCTTCCGCGGCAGCAAAGCGCATCAGCTCCACACCGATGCCCATAATGGCGCCGGTCGCATCGTCCTGATAAAAGATCGGGCACCGGTCCACGGGGACACCGACCGTAAGCATCTCCCCGGGAGCCTCGCCCTGAGCCCCTGCGATTGGCATGATGGCGACAGAGAAAAGAAGCGCTGCGCACAGGAGCACTGTCACAAGACGGATATGTTGTTGCTTATTACCCGTTTTCATAGGCATTCTCCCTGTATCGCACAAAAGATCTCATGACCCGGTGGGCTGATGGACAAAGTATAGCATAACAAAGGTGCTTTTTCCACCCTGTTTTGTGGACAATTGCGCTGCTTCTGAGGCGGCGGCGTTTTTTGAGGCCTTGCCAGGTTTTAAGATTCACTCGAAGACAGGTGCATTGCGTATGAACGCTTTCATCGAATCATCTATTTCATAGCGGACATCATCGTGTACCGAAATTCTTTCACCGCAGCGGATGTAGACTGTCGGCACCGCATACGGATAGACGCCCCGCCTTGACGGCTGCTCATCCAGACAGTCCGGGGTCAGCGAACCCTGCCGCTTCCATAAGAAGGACGAATCCCGGATGCTGACATCGCGAATCGGCGAATCCTTCTCCCCGGCGATCATGATGGCTCCCTCACAGGCGATGTGCAGGTTATCCATGTATACAGACTCGATCACGCCGGGGATTCTCTCAACACCGGCTCTCTGCGTTGCCGAGAGGAAGACCGCTTCCCCCTTGCCCCACCAGACGACGACCTCGGAATCCTGCTTGAGCCGATCCCGGTAGCGGCGTGTGCTGCCGGTGATGTGATGAATCATGATATCATGGATTCTTCCTCCGTCGCGGGACCATATGCCGACGCCGCGCGTGCAGCGGTCCAGGACACAGTCGCTCATGGTGATATGATGGATATCCCCCCAGGTCTCCGTGCCGATTTTTAAAGCGGAGGAATGGGAGCGCAGGATACAGTTTGAGATCAGGATGTTTTCACACGGGCCATATTTCTTCGTCATCGGCGCCGTTGTTTTGACCACAATGGCGTCATCGGCGCAGGCAATGATACAGCCGCGGATAATCACATTCTGACAGGAATCCGGGTCGATGCCGTCATTGTTCGGGCCGTGCTCATTGTTTTCGATCCGAATACCGTCGATCAGCACGTCCCGGCAGCCCGCCATGTGCAGCGTCCAAAACGCCGCATCATAAAAGGTCACATTCCGGACGGTCAGATTCCGGACATCCTCCAGGAAACTCATACGCGGGCGATAACCGCGCACCTTCAGGGGGCTTTCGTGACTGCCGCCGTCCGTGTCATCCTCGTAGAAGACCTCCCTGCCGCGCCCGTCAATGCGTCCGGTGCCGGAGATCGTAATGTTCTCGGCGTGACGCGCCAGGAGGAAGCAGCCCCCTTCCCACCCGGTGTCACGGTTATCGTCTTCGAAGCCGCCCATCAGATCCGGCATGTCAGCCGGGTCAAGACTGGAAATAAGTTCTGCTCCGCTTTCAAGGTGAAGCTCGACATTCGACTTGAGGCAGATGGTACCGGAGAGAAACTTTCCGGCAGGGACGATCACCCTGCCGCCGCCGGAAGAGGTGCAGTTGTCAACAGCCTTTTGAATAGCCGCGGTGTTGAGAGTCTTCCCATCCCCTGCCGCGCCAAAATCTGTTATGAGATAGTTCATTCGATTCACCAGCCCGTCCTTTCCTGTCACTCGTCGATATACCAGAGCTCGTCGGCATCGTATTCTGCGGGCAGCGGGATCCAGTTTCCGGCTGATGACTCAATATACCAGCCGTCCGTGTCATGCTCCATCCAGCCAAATTCGCCGAACTCGGAGGAAATATCCTCATACCAGTATTGCCACAGCGCCGGTCTCACATCGGTGTTGTACCAGAGCCAGCAGTCGCTCTCTTCATCAAAGTAACACGCCGCATCCGCATCCCAGACAAGGACCTTTCCATCATATACGGTGCTGCTGGTTTCGCGGTAAGAAACGGGACCGATCTTCTCCAGATAGACAGGTTTTTCGTCAGCAGTATTCGTAATCTGGATCTGCTGGACGGTGGATTGAGAGACAGGGTCAGCGTATTGCCTCGCCCTGAGCCGCTGATACCCGGTTCCAAGTCCCAGAAGAATCAGAAATGCGATCAGGATGTTTCTAAGGCTGTGACCTTTTTTATCCTGTGGTTTTTCAAAAAAAGGACGCGGAGACTCCTCGGATGCGGAAACATGGGTATCGTTGTTCTCCGGGAGTATTTCATCCAGCTCGGATCGGATTTCCAACGGACCGCCGCAGTTTGGGCACTGAAGCTTCCGGGTGCTGCCGTCCGTACCGTCGAGCGTCAGGAGATGGTCGGTGCCGCAGTAGGGACAGTGACAGGCAACATTCTCATATTTCCCGTTTTCCTGGAAAGCCACGCTCTCATAGCGCTGCCCGTTCTCGTCGTAGTAACCTCTTTCGTAATGTGTACCGGAGGCTGTATCTGTCCAGGCTTCCGGATAATATACATAGTCGTGCCGACGTCCATAGTATATTGTCGGCTTCAGGATTCCCGAGATAAGATAGCCGACCGGCTGATTTACGCGGGGCCGCCCCATTGCTTCTATTTTCGGACTCGGCTGCCGCCCGCCTCTGGTTACCCCGCTGTTGCCGGAAAACGGTTTGCTGCTGCGGCTGGAGGAAGAATGGGAGCCGGGTCCGCGGGAAGATCGCGCAGCGGAACTGTGAGAGCCGGATGAGCGAAACGCGCTTCCAGAGGACCTCGAGGACGATCTCGAAGCGCTCGACCTTGAGGAATGGGAGCTTGAGCTGTGTCTGTTGGGCGGCATTGATGATCGCCTCCTATGTTATCCCCAGGGCAACACCGCACAATCCGCCTTCGGCATCTCCTGGAAAATTTGTGCCCTGATTTCGTCACTTTTTCTTGAGGTACACAAAGTACATCTGCGAAAAAGACTGTGCCTGGCCTTGTCACAGGACATATTTCAGAATGCAAACTGCCTGCAGAACGCTGCCGAAAACCGTAAAAACATGGAAGACGGCATGAAAGTACCGTTTTTTCTTGCCCAGCTTATATAACACCGCGCCGAGCGTATAGCAGATCCCGCCTGCCAGCAGCCATAAAAAACCAGTCATGGAGACCGCTTCGATTGCAGGCTTGAGTGCTGCAATCACAAGCCAGCCCATGGCAATGTAGCAAATCATGGACAGCCGGCTGCTTCCTTTCAGATCCTTGGCTGTAAGGAAGGCTGCAAGCAGGCCGATCCCCCATTCCGCCGCAAACAAAATCCAGGCCAGTGCCGGGTGCGCGGGCCGTACTGCGGTTAAAAGGATCGGCGTGTAGGATCCTGCAATCAGCAGATAGATCGTGCAGTGGTCAATAACCCGCATGATGCGCTTGGCATCCCCGGGCGGCAGCCCGTGATAGACGCTGGAAACCACGTAAAGGAGGAGCATGGACAGGCCATAGATCCAGCAGCTCAGCAGGGCGTATTCCTTCTGATGCCTGCTTGCCGTAATGAGTCCCAGGATCAGGATCACTACGGCGATCGCGGCTCCGATCACATGGGTGGCGGTGTTCAGCCGCTCTTCCTCTTCCGTATACTTCGGCAGCTCAATTTCCTTGATCGTGAGATAGTTCATCATAAAGCGATTATTCCGGCCTCACGCCGATGACAAGCTGTTTATCCTCACAGGTTTCGGTCACAATCCATTTCTTTATAAGATCATGCTAACACAAAGCAGAATATAAATCAAGGCATACGCAGCCTTTTGTTCCGATCATGCCCGGGGTTCCCTGCTTCTGCTCCCCACCGTCCTGCAAAGCTTTTCGTGAGAGGCAAGCATGAGGATCAGCAGAACGAGAAGAAAGACCGGAAACAGGCGCAGAGATGTGCATGCTGACAACCAGCCGAAAAACGGCGGCATCAGAGAGGTGCCCACATAGGCGCTGGCCATCTGAACGCCAATGAGTGCCTGAGAGCGCCCCGCGCCAAAATGTGCGGGGGTAGCGTGGATCAGACTGGGATAGACCGGCGCACAGCCAAGGCCGATAATAATGAGGCCGGCAAGGGCTGCGCTGTTGCCGAGAGGCAGGAACAGGAGCATCAGTCCTGCGGCAATGATCCCCTGCCCCAGCCGTACCATCCGGGTATCGCTCAGGAGCATGGTGATGAAGCCGCTGACGGCTCGCCCGATCGTAATGCCGAGGAAAAAGAGGCTCCCATAGCGGGTAGCAGTCACAGCATCCACCCCGCGCACCGTAACGAGATAGCTGCTGGCCCAGAGGCCGACAGTCTGTTCGAGCGCGCAGTAACAGAAAAAGCAGAGCATGACCGATTTTGCACCATGGATGGCCACCACCTCCCCAACGGACAGGACATGTCCGTCACCCGTTTTCCCCTTTTCGCCGCTCGACGATTTCCAGAGCGGGAGACTCAGCAGGAGGACAGCAGTCAAGCCGAGCTGGATAAAGCCGATGACGCGGTAGCCCGTACTCCAGCGAAAGCCGCCGGCGAGCACGGCGCCCATAATGTATGGACCCACCGTTGCACCGACTCCCCACATGCAGTGCAGCCAGCTCATATGGCGGCTGGCATAATGCAGCGCCACATAATTATTGAGTGCTGCGTCTACTCCGCCTGCACCGAGGCCGTAAGGCACAGCCCAAAGACAGAGCGCGATAAAGGAGTGGCTGAAGGAAAAGCCGAAAAGCGCGCAGCAGGTCATGCCCACGCTGATCGCCGTCACCTTTCCGGTGCCGAGGCGATGCGTCAGGCGGTCACTGAGCAGACTTGACACGATGGTGCCGACAGAGATAATCATAAAAACGGCGCCGGACCAGGAGAGCGGTACCCCGATCTCCTGATGAATCACCGGCCACGCCGAGCCGAGCAGTGAGTCCGGCAGACCCAGACTGATAAAAGCCAGATAGATGATGGCAAGAAGCAGTGAGAGCATAAGCAGTTCCTCTCTGTAAACGGCATGAAAACAGCACAGTTGAATCCAAGCCGCCCTGTAAAAAGCAAGACTTTTCATGTAAATTATCATAGCTGCCCGAGACTGTCAAGCGTAGTTGGCCGTATTGACACAAAAGAAGAAGGACCTGCGGTATGCAGAGGCACCCGCAGATCCTTCTTCTTTTTATATTGTCTTTTCTATCTTTCGGTCAAGATTGAATTGCCGCTGATCCAGTACAGCGCAAGTGCTGTGCGATCAAAGCGTGCAGACAGGGAGCGTCCAATAGTAATAAGCAAAATCCTTATCCGCAAGCAGATTGGGGAATTCATTGGAACGCTCAGGCTCGAAAACCGAGAAGACTTTACGATCTTCCATCATGGTTATCATGCCTCCTTTCCTTGAGTTCGTGCAGATTATAGCCCTTTTCCTGTGAATAATCAAGAAGCGTTTTGACCAAAGTTTTGTGCGTATTGTCCAAGTTGCCGGTTTCAATTTTGTGCAACATTCTAAATTTATTGATTATTATTCCACTTTGCTCAAGGTTTTATGCGCTTCCAAAAAGGCTGTTTTGCCGGGATCTATTGTATAAACCGTTTCCTTCGTGTTATACTGTTGTCAGCTTTTTTGGGAGGTTCTTCCATGAATATCTGTGTTTTCGGAGCATCCTCCGATCGGATTGATTTAACCTATCTTGAAGCTGCCGAAAAGCTCGGCACGTTGATTGCCCGCGGTGGGCACCGCCTTGTTTTCGGCGGCGGAAGAGAGGGCCTGATGGGTGCCTGTGCCCGCGGGGTGCTTCGTGAGGGCGGAAAGACCCTCGGTATCGCACCGCGCTTTTTTGATGAGCCGGGCGTCCTTATGAAGGAGGCGGAATGCGAGATCCTTTTTACCGACACCATGTCGGAGCGCAAGCGCCTCATGGAAGAGAAGGCCGACGCCTTTATTGCCCTGCCCGGTGGAATCGGCACCTATGAGGAGTTTTTTGAGGTGCTGACACTCAAGCAGCTCGGCCGGCACGACAAGCCTATGGCAATGCTCAACACCCTCGGCTATTTTAATATTTTCAATAAGCTTCTCCAGCAGGCGGCGAAACAGGGCTTTATGCGTAAAGATGTGCTCTCCCTCTTTGCCATGTGTAAAGATCCTGAAGCCGTTATGGACCATATTCTTCACAGCGAGACAGCCCCGCAAAGTCCGCGCTCCCTGTCCAGCTACAGCAAATAGAGCATTCATCCCTCATTTTCTCAAGAAAATGAGGGATTTTCCATTCTTCACTATTGAATTAGTCCCGTTTTTTTGTTAATATAAGTCATTAATAAAAAATGAAAAGTTGAAGTGTGTATGAATAATAAAGATTGGAAGATTCCCTTTACAAGGCCTGATGTACCCCAGGACCTTATAGAGGCTGGTTTTTCGCCGCTTTTATGCCAGGTTCTGGCACTTCGTGGGATCAAAAATACCCGCCAGGCGCAGGAACTGCTTTACGGCGGTGAGGAAACGCTCCATGATCCCCTTCTCATTCTGGGCATGGACAGGGCGCGGGAGCGTGTACTGCAGGCAATTGAACGTCAGGAAAACGTTGCGGTCTATGGTGACTATGATGTGGACGGGATCACCTCCACCTGCATGCTGACCGATTGGCTGCGCAGCAAGGGTCTCACCTGTTATTACTATATCCCCGATCGAAACGAGGAGGGCTACGGTCTCAACTGCGGTGCTCTTGACGCGCTCAAAAGCCGTGGGGTAAGCCTTATAATCACGGTCGATTGCGGCATCACTGCCGTTGAGGAGGCTGCCTATGCCCGGCAGATCGGCGTGGATATGGTTATCACCGATCACCATGAATGCAGGCCGGATGCCCTGCCGGATTCGGCGGCCCTCATTGACTGCAAGCGTGAGGGAGATACCTATCCAAACAAAAACCTTGCCGGTGTCGGCATGGCGCTCAAGCTGATCTGCGCCTGTGAGGGAGAGAGCGAGCATGTGCTGAGCCGTTATGCGGATCTTGTCGCTATCGGGACGGTGGCGGATGTGATGCCTCTGACGGATGAGAACCGCTACCTTGTACGTCTGGGCCTCGAACAGATCGCCCGGCATCCAAGGCCCGGCATCGCTGCCATGCTGCGGGAGTCCTCCATGGACCCGGCGCATCTTAACGCCTCCTCCATCGGATTCAGCCTCGCTCCGCGCCTCAATGCCGCCGGTCGTCTCGGCAGGGCGTCCATAGCGGCAAAGCTCCTCCTGACCCGGGATGAGGACAGTGCCGCCTCTCTGGCACGGGAGCTCTGTGAGCTCAACCGGAAACGTCAGAGCATTGAGAATGAGATTTGGAAAGAAGCCAATGCCCAGCTTGCGGAACAGCCGCCGGACGGTCCGATCGTTCTTGCCAGTGAGAGCTGGCACCAGGGAGTGATCGGGATCGCTGCCTCGCGTCTTGCCGAACAGTATTCCCTGCCCGCAATCATCGTCTGTCTCAACGGCGATGTGGGAAAAGGCTCCTGCCGCAGCTATGGCGGCTTTAATCTGTTTGAGGCGCTCTCGGCCTGCTCTGATCAGCTCATTGGCTTCGGCGGCCATGCCCTTGCGGCAGGACTGAATGTGCGGCGGGACAAGCTGGACGACTTTCGCAATGCGCTCAGAGATTACTATTATAAAAATAAACCGGAGCCGAAGCCTGAGGTACAGTGTGACCTGCTGATCACGGACCCGGCGCTTCTGTCCTTGGATAATGTGAAGTCCCTCGACCTTTTGGAGCCTTACGGAAACGCCAACCCCAAGCCCGTCATGTGTGTCAGCGGGGTACGGCTTGAATCGATCAGTGAGGTCGGCGGCGGAAAACATACGCGTTTTCGCATTCGTCTCGGCAGAGCGCATTTTGAGTGTATCTTTTTTTCCCACAATGCCGCCTCTACCGGCGTACATGAGGGAGAACTGATTGATATGGCCTTTTCACCCCAAATCAACGAATACCGCGGCAACGTCACCGTGCAGCTTGTGACCTCCGCATTGCGTCCGCATGATCCCGGCGCACTGTGTGAGAATATTCTCTGCGGGGAATCCGGAACCTGTTGGGCTGCAGCTCCCTACTGCCCGGAGCGCGCCGACTTCGTGCGCATCTGGCGCAGCATGGGCCCGAGCTTCACAGTCGGCAGCGACACGCACGCGGTCGTCTCTCAGTGCCCCGCCGACATGGAGCCTGAAAAATTCTGTCTCTGCCTGATGGTGCTGCGGGAGGTCGGACTTCTGTCAGGCGCGGACAGCGGGGTTTTCAGTGCGCGACAGGCAAAAATATCCGGGAAGGCAGATCTTGAAGCAACGCAGCTCATCCGCAGTCTGCGCAGTTTTCTGTAAAATGGGGGAAGAGAATGGATACGCAGGAACGAAATAATATGGTACTTGATCCTGACGTAATGTTCGAGGACCTGGTCAGGAAAATCAAGGAAAACGCGCCGAATATGGATCTCAGCCGTATTCGCGCCGCCTATGATATGGCGCGCACAGCCCATTCCGGGCAGAAGCGCCGGGACGGCTCACCCTATGTAACGCACTGCATCGCCGCCGCTGACATCAGCGTGGATATCGGCCTGGATGAAGATTCCATCATCGCTGCACTGCTGCATGACGTGATTGAGGATACCTCTCTTACCCACGAGGATATAGCGCGGCAGTTCGGCAATGCGGTTGCCGATATCGTGGAGGGCGTCACCAAGCTCACGCGCGTACAGTACACCAGCAAGGAAGATGAGCAGGCCGAGAACCTGCGAAAAATGCTGCTGGCCATGGCAAAGGATATCCGTGTCATCCTGATCAAAATTGCCGATCGTCTCCACAACATGCGCACCATGGCCTATCAGACCCCCGCGAAGCAGAAAAGCAAATCCCTGGAGACGATGGAGATCTATGCTCCCATTGCGCACCGTCTCGGTATGCAGCGGGCCAAGTGGGAGCTGGAGGACCTGTCGCTGCAGTATCTGGACCCCGAGGGCTATAAGGAGATCACCGACAACCTGAATCGCCGCATGCCGGAATTGGAGCGCTTCATGGACAGCATGAAGGATAAAATCCAGACGCGTCTGGCGGCAGAGGGGGTACAGTGCACCATTTACTGCCGCATCAAGCACGTCTATTCCATCTATCGCAAGATGTATGCGCAGAAGCTGGACATCAACGGCATCTTTGATCTTTGCGCTTTTCGCGTGATTGTCGATTCCATCCCCGACTGTTACAACGTCCTGGGCATCATTCATGATATGTTCAAGCCGGTGCCCGGCCGTTTCAAGGATTACATCTCTACCCCGAAGCCCAACATGTACCAAAGCGTACACACCACTGTCATCGGTTCTGAGGGCATTCCCTTTGAAGTGCAGATCCGTACCTGGGAAATGCACTACACTGCCGAGTACGGCGTTGCGGCTCACTGGAAATACAAAATGGGCTCGAGCGCCAACACGGTGCTGCGCGAGGGGGACGAAAACACCTTCGCCTGGATCAGACGTCTGCTGGAGAGCCAGCAGGAGTCGGATGCCTCTGATTTCTTCTACAATATGAAGGTGGACATGTTCGCCGACGAGGTGTTTGTCTTCTCACCAAAGGGCGACGTTATCAACCTTCCGGCGGGTGCCACTCCCATCGACTTTGCCTACAATATTCACTCCGACATCGGCAACCACATGGTGGGTGCCAAGGTGAACGGACGCATTGTCACCTATGACTATGTGCTGCAAAACGGTGACATTGTGGAGATCCGCACCTCCAAAAGTGCCCCCGGCCCCAGCCGCGACTGGCTGAACACCGCCAAGAGCAACTCCGCCCGCACCAAGATCAAGCAGTGGTTCAAGAAGGAACGGCGAGAGGAAAACATCATCCGCGGCCGCGCCATGCTGGAGGACGAGCTCAAGCACAACGGTCTTACCCTTGACGATGTGACCGACGAGGCTATCTGCGCTCCGATCCTCAAGCGCTTTTCCTTCACCTGCATGGACGACATGTATGCCGCCGTTGGTTATGGCGGCCTCACCGCCACACGTGCGGCAAACCGTCTGCGCGATGAGATGAGAAACCAGGAGCCGAAGCGAAAGACTGTCCTCGACAAGGTTTCCGAGGCGGCTGAGCGGCGCGAGACCCATGCCCCCAAAAAGGAAGGCAAGGCGGTCCATGGGATTCTGGTAGAAGGCCTTTCCAACTGCCTTGTTAAATTCTCCCGCTGCTGCACCCCTGTGCCCGGCGACGATATCATGGGCTTTATCACCCGCGGCCAGGGCGTCTCTATTCATCGGCGGGACTGCACCAATTGCCAGCAGCTTCTCAGTCAGCCGGAGAATGCAGGCCGTTGGGTGCAGGTTTCCTGGGCCGGCAAAATTTCTGAGAGTTATCTGACTACAATTATGATCTCTGCCAAGGACCGCAATGGCATGGTCATGGATGTGGCCACAGTGCTCAATTCCGTCAATGCCAAGGTCCACTCACTCAACGCCCGCACCACCGGGCTCAACTTCGGCGTAGTCACTGTCACGCTGGAAGTCAAGGACGCCGCAGAGCTTAAATATATCATCAGCCGCCTGACCTCTGTCCCAGGCGTTATCAATATCACCAGAAACGGTATGTGAAAGGATCCGGTATGAGAGCTGTTTTAACACGTGTGCGCTCCGCCTCGGTGGAGATCGAGGGAAAAACTGTCGGGCAGATCGGCACCGGCTTTCTCATTCTGCTGGGCGTGCACCAGGAGGACACAGAAGCAGAGGCGCTCAAAATCGCAGATAAAATCTGCGGCCTTCGCATCTTTGAAGACGAAAACGGAAAGATGAATGTAAATCCCGCAGACGCCGGCGCAGAGCTTTTGATCATCAGCCAGTTTACCCTGTTTGCCGACTGCAAATCCCGCCGCCCGGGGTTTTCCAGAGCGGCACGGCCTGAGACCGCGATCCCCCTCTACGAGCGGGTGATCAGCGAATGCAGGGCCAGAGGCTTTCATGTAGAAACCGGCGTCTTTGCCGCAGACATGCAGGTTGCCTCCATCAACGATGGGCCCGTAACGATTCTTCTGGACACAAAGGAGCTTTAAGCCATGCTGATCAAAACTATTCCCGTTGGGCAGCTTGAAACAAACTGCTACGTAGTCATCAACGAAGGCTCGCTTGAATGCGTCGTCATTGATCCGGGCGACGAATCGAATACGATTCTGGACTATATGGAGTCAAATCATCTCCGCTGCCGTGCCATCCTGCTGACCCACGGTCATTATGACCATGTAGGCGCCGTGGATACCATCGCCGAAGAGACCGGTGCCGCCGTGTATATGAACGAGCGGGACGATTATCGCCATGCTGTGGACACCCATTTGCCCTATACGCTCAAGGAAAACGGGAAAAGCTATGACGATGGTGACATGATCGAGGCTGCAGGGCTGCGCTTTGACGTGATCGGTACGCCCGGCCACACCCCCGGCGGCGTGACCCTCCGCTGTGAGGACGCCCTTTTTACCGGGGATACCCTCTTTAAGGGAAGCTGCGGCAGAACCGATTTGCCCGGCGGCGATATGCAGCAGGAGCTGGCATCTCTGCGAAAAATCTGTGAGCTGCCGGGTGACTATGAGGTCTATCCCGGTCATATGGATCCCAGCACGCTCGAACGCGAGCGCAGCTTCAATTACTATTGCCGTGCCGCGATGCGCAGCTGACTGACATACCAGGCCTTTCGTGTACAAAGGAGGAGAACAAGATGTGTCTTTTCAAATGGCTCAAAAAGAATGCGTCCCGCGAAAAATCTGCCGCGCCCCTGGAGGAAACGGATAAGTCCGTGCCGGCAGACAAGTCGACGAAAATGTTCACTGAAATGCGCCACCAGGCAGGCACCGGTGATCCGAAGCTGAAAGGCAGGCACCACACCGGTTCTTTCTGATAATAACCTGTTACTCCAGCTGTACAGCCCTGTTGCATGGGGATAATGCATTGCCGGAGCAATCATTACAACAGCGCCCCGCAGTTGCGGGGCGCTGTCTCACTGTGAGCGTGCGGTTTATTTCCCGTTGTGTACCTTTTGATCGTGATCCTTGATCGCTTTTTCCTTTGCATAGACTCCATTGAGATGGATGGTCTTGCCGCATTTCTCGCAGAAAAAGCTGCTGACATATTTTGGACGCGCGACACCGCCGTTCACATCTTCAAGAAGGCTGTCGCTCAGTTTGTTTCTTTCCGTCATGTTCACTATTTTCCGATCGTTTTATCCCTCGACCTTTGGCAGGCCGGCAAAACCGCGCTCCAGGTCTGCATCAGTGGGAATATAGTCGCTCATCTCACCGTCATTATACTTCTGATACGCCGTCAGGTCGAAATAGCCGGTGCCGGTTAGGCCGAAGAGGATGTTCTTCTCCTCCCCTGTCTCTTTGCAGCGCATGGCCTCGTCGATAGCCGCTCTGATGGCGTGGCTGCTCTCCGGGGCGGGCAGGATGCCTTCCGACCGGGCGAACAGCTCCGCTGCCTCAAAGACCGAGGTCTGTTCCACCGCGCGAGCCTCCATGAGGCCGTCGTGATAGAGCTGGCTGAGGATCGTGGACATGCCGTGGAAACGCAGGCCGCCCGCGTGGTTCGGTGAGGGAATAAAGCCGCTGCCCAGCGTATACATTTTGGCAAGCGGGCAAATCATGCCGGTGTCGCAGAAGTCATAAGCGAACCTGCCGCGCGTAAAGCTCGGGCAGGAAGCCGGCTCCACAGCGATAATGCGGTAGTCAGCCTCGCCCCGGAGCTTCTCGCCCATGAAGGGAGAAATCAAGCCGCCCAAATTGGAGCCGCCGCCGGCGCAGCCGATGATGATGTCAGGCTTGACGCCGATTTTGTCAAAGGCCGCTTTCGCCTCAAGGCCGATGATGCTCTGATGCAGCAGGACCTGGTTGAGAACACTCCCCAGTACGTAGCGGTAGCCCGGGGTTTGGGTGGCAACCTCTACCGCCTCGGAGATCGCGCAGCCGAGGGAACCGGTGGTTCCGGGATGCTCGGCAAGGATCTTTCTTCCTACCGCCGTCTCAGCAGAGGGGGACGGCGTCACGCTGGCGCCATAGGTGCGCATGACCTCCCGGCGGAAGGGCTTCTGCTCATAGCTTACCTTGACCATGAAGACCTTGCAGTCCAGGCCCAGGTAGGCACAGGCCATGGAAAGAGCCGTACCCCACTGTCCGGCTCCGGTCTCGGTGGTGACGCCCTTGAGCCCCTGCTGCTTGGCATAATAGGCCTGGGCAATGGCGGAGTTGAGCTTATGGCTGCCCGAGGTGTTATTGCCCTCAAATTTATAATAGATCTTCGCCGGCGTGTCCAGCACCTTCTCCAGGCAGTAGGCGCGCACCAGGGGCGATGGGCGGTACATTTTGTAAAAGTCCACGATATCCTGCGGGATGGGGAAATATGCGGTGTCGTTGTCCAGCTCCTGTCTGACCAGCTCCTCACAGAAGATGGGCGTGAGCTCCTCCGCCGTGAGGGGTTTTCCGGTGCCGGGATTGAGAAGCGGCGCCGGCTTCGTCTTCATATCGGCCCGAAGATTGTACCAGGCTTTCGGAATTTCGTTTTCATTCAGATAGGTTTTGTAGGGAATGTTGTTTTCGGACATGGGGATCGCTCCTTTTCGATAATGTCAGAGGCAAAACAAAAGCCCTTGCCTCTGCAAAATGCAGGGACAAGAGCAAAGCTCCTGCGGTACCACCCGGCTTGGCGCAGATGCGCCCTCTCTAACGTGCAGTCACACGTCGGCCCTATGATAACGGATCGCCGGCTCCGTCGCCCATACTGAGGGGAAATCCCCCGTTCTGTTTGCCCTCACGGGTCCATTCATCCGCGCATTCCCTGCTGCCTCGCACCATACAGCAGCTCTCTGAAAAGGAACAGCCTGCGGATTACTCTTCCCGCTCCTTGGTTTATGGGTATATGGTAACACTAACGATTTAAAGTGTCAAGTGTTTTTTGCTTATATTATCTTAAAGAATCCTTGGAAACCGGGAAGCTGAAGTAACTGTCGGGATACGGCTCATCCCGCAGGGTGAAGTGCCACCACTCGCACGCAATCGGTTCAAAGCCGCTGCGAATCATGGCGCTGCGCAGGAACATGCGATTATCATATTGCTCCTCGGTGATGCCGCGATAGTCTGGATGTGAGATTTTCCCGAAGAAATCAAAGGGACTGCCCATATCAAGCTCCTTGCCGGTGCTCATATCCAGCAGGGTCAGGTCCACCGTGCTGCCGCGGCTGTGGCTGGAGCGCCTGGCGATATAGCCCTCAGAAAAAAGTGCCTGCTTTTCTACCTCCGGATAAAAATAGGGCTTCATCCGCACATCGGTATCTTCGATCCCCCAGAGGAGGAAGTGCTTGACCGCCGTATCAGGCCGGTAGGCGTCGTAAATTTTCAGACGGTAACCCTTGACGATCATCTCGTTGCTGACTGATTTCAGCGCTCTTGCGGCTTCCTTTGTCAGCAGGGCAATCGGCTGCTCATAACCGTCAATACGGTCCCCGATGAAATTATAGGTAGAATAATAGCGGATCTCCTGTACAATGTGCGGAACGTAATCCGCCAGCAGTACAAATCCGGAGGAATCCTGACTGTCCTTTTTCATTCGCGTATCTCCCCTTTTATGTTTGCGTCAAAGCTTTCTGCCAGCACCGCATTACAGGAGCAGTCCGATCAAAATCCCGCTCAGGGCGGAGAACAAATAGCTGATGCCGACTACGGCAAAATTTTCACGCATGTCCCGGTTGCTGCGAAAGAGCACCAGCATGCCAATGCCCGCGTTGGAAAGCAGGCCCGCGAAGAGGCCGCCGAGGCCGATGATCCCGGAAAGGAAGGCGCGCGTCAGGATCACCGAGACAGAGCAGTTCGGGATCAGGCCAAGCAGCGCCAGCAGCATCGCGCCGAGAACAGGCTGCGCCAGGATCGTGCCGGAAAGCTTTTCCGGTTCCACATTTGCCAGGATCAGGTTCAGCAGGAAGGTCACAATGATCAGCATTCCGGCGATCTTCAGGGTATGAATCAGGGCAGAATGCAGGGCACTCCCCTCTTCCTCCTCGCACTCGCAGTGCTCGCGCTCACAGAAGGAATGAATATTCTTGCGGGCAAAGAAGCGGCCAAACAGAAAATCTGCCAGATAACCCAGCACAATGCCGAAGCCGGCTTTGAAGGCGACGATGCCGAAAATCCGGCCAAGGCCGAGACCATTTGTCTCCGTGATGGAGGAGAGCATGATCGGAAGCATCTCATCCGAGGTGGCAAAGAAGACGGCCAGCATGGTGCCTGCCGTGATGGCACCGGTCGAAAACAGCGTCGCCGCCGCGCCGGAGATGCCGCATTGCGGCACCACACCCAGCAGGCCTCCGATTGCGGGACCCGCTTTGGCCGAATAGGCATGCAGGATGGATTCATCCAGGCGCTTGCTGCGCTCCAGCAGCTCCATCAGGTAATAGGCAATAAAAAGGATTGGTATGCTCAAAGCGCCATCCTTCAGCGCATCCAGCGCGCAGTCGATCATCATGTCAAGCAAAGATCCCGTCTCCCGTCATATAAAGAAAAATACAATAGTATTAATATTAATCGCAGTTTACTTGGTTTGTCAAGTATATTTGCTTTTCATTTCTCACGTGGAATGACAGATTTTCTTTACAAAAGCGATTGCAGAGGGCGTGGGGCCTGTGATATAATGGATAAAACCAAAAAAAGAAAGCAAATCAGGAGGTCCCGAAATGGAACAGCAAGTAAGAAGACTTGTCACGAGAAGCGATTTTGACGGTCTGGCCTGCGCCATGATGCTCAAGGAACTGAAGCTGATCGATGAAATCAAGTTCGTGCATCCCAAGGATGTGCAGGATGGGAAGATCGAACTGTCCAAAAATGATATCACAACGAATCTGCCCTACGATCCCAGAGTATCCATTGCCTTTGACCATCATGAGTCTGAGGTGGACCGTCTCAAGGCCACCGAGACCAACGGCAAGCTGATCATTGATCCCAAAGCCCGCAGCGCTGCCCGCGTTGTTTATGACTACTACGGCGGTAAAGAATCCTTCCCGGGCATCTCTGACGATCTGATGAATGCCGTGGACAAGGGCGACAGCGCAGATTTCACGATGGATGAGATCCTGAACCCGAAGGACTGGGTCCTGCTGCACTACCTGATGGATGCGCGTACGGGCCTTGGCCGCTTCCACAATTTCCGCATCTCCAACTACGATCTGATGATGGAGCTGATCGACTACTGCCTCAACCACAATATTGAGGAGATCCTTCAGCTGCCCGATGTGAAAGAGCGCGTCGATCTCTATTTCGAGGAGGCGGAGGAGTTTAAGAAACAGCTCCTGCGTATTGCGAAGGTTTATGACAAGGTGGTTGTGCTGGATCTGAGAAATGAAGAGGTCATCCATGCCGGCAACCGCTTTATGATCTATGCCCTCTTCCCCGAAACGCAGATCTCCGTCCATGTGGCCTGGGGCTTCCGTAAGCAGAACACCGCCGTCATGATCGGCAAGTCCATCGTCAACAAGGGCTCCAACGTGGATATCGGCGAGCTCTGCCTCAAGTATGGCGGCGGCGGGCATCACAATGCCGGCACCTGCCAGCTTGACAACGACGTTGTAGATGAGAAGCTGCCCGAGATCATTCGTGCCCTCAACGCCTGATTGATCAGGCCGCCTCCCCGTTTCAGGAAAAAGCCAAAGCTTTTGCGAATATCGCTTATTATTTAGAAAGGGAGCGTGACACCATGGTTATTCCGACAATTCATTTCCACAGCGAGTACAGCCGAATCCCCCTGCGTATCGCAAAGGGGCACTTTGCCACCAACCACAGCCATATCAATTACTACATCGACATGACCTACACCAAGCACCGCCTTGCGGAAGCTCGTCAGGCAGCACAGGAGCTGGTCATGAAGCTGAATCACTCTCTGATCATTGACACCGTACTCTGCCTGGACGGGACTGAGGTACTGGGCGCCTGTCTTGCGGAAGAGATGACCGCTGCGGGCATCCGCACCACCAATGAGCATAACACCATGTATGTCGTAACGCCGGAGTACACCTCGGCCGGACAGATGATCTTCCGTGAAAACACCGCGCACCTGATCCGCAACCGCCGCGTCCTCGTGCTGGCAGCCTCCGTCACCACCGGCGGCACCGTGCAGAGCGCGATCCAGACGATTCATTATTACGGCGGCGCCTGCCTTGGGGCATGCAGCATTTTCTCCTGCCTGGAGGAATGCGCCGGCATCCCTATTACAACGATCTTCCGCTCCGAACAGCTTGAAGGTTATATGTGCCTGCCGGCCAGCCAGTGCCCGCTGTGCAAATCCGGTGTCAAGCTGGATGCTCTGGTCAACAGCTACGGTATCTCCAGCTTCTGACCTGAAGATTTCTTAATACCGCCCTGTATGTCTGGACAGAGCATCTTTTGATGTGATATACTCAAGACACCCTCAGATGAGGCATAAAGAATATGGAGGATATACAGATGAATAGATTGACCGATGATGCGCTGCTTGCTGTCGCAGGAGGACAAAAAAGCGATATTGCTGTTGCGTATGACGTGATCGACGGAAAATACGGCAACGGCCAGGATCGCATCAACAGACTTCGCGCCGCCGGCTATGACCCCGTTGCTGTTCAGCAGATCGTAAACTACATTCTCAGCCAGCCCAGATATACACAGTACAATCCCCCCTTCAGCAAAGATCCCTATCTTGGCTGATTTAAGCGGACATAAAAAGGCACAGGCGAAAAAGCCTGTGCCTTTTTATGTCCATGGAGATCATATCTCGGTAATGACCGGCAGGATCATGGGGCTTCTGCGGGTTGTCTTGTACAGATAGCCGGAGATATTGTTTTTCACTTTGTTTTTGATGGCGGTCCAGTCGTTGATATTCTGGGCGGCACAGGTGTCGGCAGATTCCATGGCAACACGCTTGAGCTCCTCCATCAGCTCCTCCGCTTCCTTGACATAGATAAAGCCGCGGGTAATGATCTGCGGTTCGGAGATAAGCCGATGATCGTGCGTGGAATAGGGCAGCACCACAACGACCATGCCGTCCTCTGCGAGCTTATGACGGTCACGCAGTACAACGCTGCCGACTTCGCCGACGCCGCTGCCGTCGATCAGAATCGCACCGGCAGGAACACTCGCTTCACACTTGATGCTCTTCTTTGTGATCTCGATGACACCACCGTTTTCCGTGATGACAATATTCTTCGGCAAAACGCCCATGCGCTTGGCAAGCTCTGCATGCTTGACCAGCATACGGTGCTCTCCGTGGATGGGAACAAAAAATTTAGGCTTTGTCAGCGCCAGCATCATTTTCAGCTCTTCCTGGCAGGCGTGACCTGTTACATGCAGATCCGTATGGCGGTCATAGATAACCTCGGCACCCTTGTGGAAAAGCTCGTCGATAACACGGCTGATCATAGTCTCGTTGCCGGGGATGGCGGAGGCGGAGATAATGACGCGGTCACCGGCGTCCACATTGATCTGCTTATGCTCCGAGAAAGCCATGCGGTAAAGGGCGGACATGGTCTCGCCCTGGCTGCCGGTGGAGATGATGACCGCCTGGTTGCGCGGCAGCTTGTTGAGCTTTTCAATATCCACCATGACGTTCTCGGGGATATCCATGTAGCCGAGGACATTCGCCACGTGCAGGACATTCTCCATGCTGCGGCCGGTGATGCCCACCTTGCGCTTATACTTGGCGGCGACATTGATGATCTGCTGCAGGCGATGCACATTGGAGGCAAAGGTTGTGATAATGATACGCTTGTCACAGCCCATAAAGAGCTTGTCAAAGCTCTCCCCTACCTTGCTCTCAGAGTCGGAATGACCGCGCACCTCCACATTGGTGGACTCTCCCATCAGCGCCAGCACACCCTCGTTTCCGAACTGACCAAAGCGGACAAGATCAATCATTTTGCCCGAGATCGGCGTCACGTCGATCTTATAGTCGCCGGTGTGGATCACCGTGCCGATAGGTGTTGTAATCGCGACAGCGGCAGAGTCCGGAATCGAGTGGTTGACGTGGATAAATTCCACGGTGAAACACCCGAGCCGGAAACTCGACCCTGTTTTCTTGGTAAAGATCTGCGTGTTGTACAGCAGATCATGCTCTTCGAGCTTCAGCTCTATGAGCGCCGCAGTCAGAGGCAGCGTATAGATCGGCACGTCCAGTTCCCGCAGGACATAGGGAATCGCACCGATATGATCCTCATGCCCATGGGTGAGGATAATGCCGCGAAGCTTTTCCTGGTTTGCCCGCAGATAGGAAATGTCCGGAAAGACGCTGTCAATGCCGTACATATCCTCATCCGGGAAGCCCATGCCGCAGTCGACTACGATGATGTCGTTGCCGAACTCATAGGCATACATATTTTTACCGATCTCACCAAGACCGCCAAGGGGAATAACTTTTAACTTAGATACCATTTCTTCTCCAATCAAATGTATTCAGGTTGAATATGTAATAACAGAATAATACAAAAAGAATATAACCGTCCAAAGTAAAAACTAATCAAATCTCGGTGCGCCCTTCGATGGCGCGGTTCAGTGTGGCGTCATCCGTGAACTCCAGGTTGGAGCCCACCGGAATCCCGTAGGCCAGGCGTGTGGTCTTCACACCGAAGGGCTTCAGAAGACGGGAGATATACATTGCCGTGGCCTCCCCCTCCGTGTCGGGGTTTGTGGCCATAATGACCTCTTCCACATCGTTTTCTGCCACACGCACCAGCAGCTCCTTGATCCGGATATCGTCCGGTCCCACATGACCCATCGGGCTCAGCACACCGTGGAGCACATGATAGGTGCCGTTATACTCCCGGCCTCGTTCGATGCTGAGCACATCCCGCGGCTCCGACACGACACAAATGGTGCTCTTATCGCGGGCAGGACTCGCACAGACAGAGCAGATCTCCCCTTCCGTCAGGTTCTGACAGATACGGCAGCAGTGCACATTGCGCTTTGCGTCAAGGATCGCATCAGCAAAAGCTTTCGCCTCACTGTCGGGCAGAGACAGGATGTAAAAGGCAAGGCGCTGGGCACTCTTCCTGCCGATGCCAGGCAGAGAAGCAAAGCGATCCACAAGATTGTCCAGAGATGCAGGGAAAAATGACATACCGATTTCCTCAAGTCTTTACGGATTATGACGGATGGAATGGATGGCGGCTGCGCGGTCTGCCTTCCCGAATACGGCGCTGCCGGCCACAAGCACGTTCGCGCCGGCCTGCACGCAGAGCGGGGCTGTATGTTCATCGACACCGCCGTCAACCTCCAGATCACAGCCAGGAGCATATTGCGAAAGGATCTCCCGGACGCGCGAAATTTTCGGAAGCTGGTCTTCCATAAAGCGCTGACCGCCAAATCCCGGCTCTACCGTCATGACCAGCACAAGATCCACACAGTCGACAAAAGGCAGGATCGCCTCTGCCGGTGTGTGCGGCTTGAGGGTCACACCGGTCTTTTTTCCCTGTCCCCGGACCACCTCAAGAGCCGCACGGATGTTTTCCTCCGTATCGGCCTCCACGTGGACATTCACGAGATCAGCACCGGCTTGACAGAAACGATCTGCATAGCGCAGAGGCTTTTCGATCATCAGGTGAACATCAAGAAACATCGCTGTACTTTGCCGCAGGGATTTGATTACAGGAAAGCCGACGGAGATATTCGGCACAAACAGCCCATCCATCACATCGACATGCAGCCAGTCTGCTCCGGCAGCCGCGATTTCCGATACTTCTGCCCCCAACTGGCAGAAGTTTGCCGATAAAATGGACGGCGCAATTTTGATCATGATGTCATTCCATCCTTAATTCAGTACAAACTAAGTTATTATACTTCTTTTTTTTGCTATTTGCAAGAGATTTTCGCAGGGAAATATATTGTTTTCAATGATTTAACAACTTGACTCTTGCTTGTTATAACTTACGTCCTCTGGTGCTTTCTCCACTTGACGTGCCCGGGAATTAGCGATAAAATACAATGAATGAATTTGAACGGGGGTACGATGCATTGAAAAAGAAAAGCAACACCGGACTGTGGGTGGCGCTGGGTGTCGGCGGATATGTCGGCCTCTGGGTGCTGGCCGCCCTGATGGGCTGGACAAGCGTTATTTACTTTCTGATCGTGCTTACTGCCGCCGTTGCCGCCGGTGGGATTGCCGCCCTGTTTATGCGGGCCCGGGCAAAAAGGCAGGAAAGGAAGCTTGAGCGCGAACAGCGCAGCCAGGCCGACAAGAAACCGGCGACCAGGACTACCGCTTCCGCAAAGAAGAGCTACGGTCCCGAAATCGACCCTATCATTCAGGAAGGGAACCGTGCGCTGAGTGAGATGGGCCGTCTGTACATGTCGATCAAGGATCCTGTAGTGCGCCAGAAAATCAATGAGCTCATGCGCATAACAGACAAGATCACACAGGACGCCATTGCCGATCCGTCTGATATCCCCCAGATCCGGAAGTTCATGAACTATTATCTCCCCACAACCATCAAGCTTCTCAACGCCTATGACCGAATGAGCTCGCAGGGGATCGAGGGAGAGAATCTGGACAAGAGCATGAAGAACATCAACGAGATGCTCGATGCCGCGATTGAGGCCTATAAAAAGCGTCTGGACTCCCTGTTTGAAGACCAGGCACTGGATATTGAGACGGACATTGAAGTCATGAACACCATGCTTGCCAGAGAGGGTCTCTCCGGCAATAAGGATTTTGATATTTGACAGAAAGGATGCAGACAGCATGAACGAAGAGAGCCATATCCCCTCCCTGACCCTGGACCCGACCCCTGCCGCGACTGCCGCCGCTGTTGAGGTGGCCCCCAAGGAGGAAGCCAAGGAAGAAAAGACGGAAGAAATCGCTGCAAAGGAATACGATCTGAACAGCCTCTCTCCTGCCGAGCAGGCCGCGGTCCGCAACTTTGCAGAGAAGATCGACATCATGAACACCGAGCAGGTCATGCATTACGGCAGCAACGCCCAGAAAAACATCTCTGATTTTTCCGGCGCTGCTCTCGGCACCGTGCGCACCAAGGATCTTGGCGAGGTCGGCAATATGCTTGGCGATCTGGTCGTGGAGCTCAAGGGCTTGAATTTTGACGGTGAGCAGAAGAAGGGCCTGAGGGGCCTGTTTAAGAAATCCACCCAGAGCATTGCAGAGTTGAAGGCCTCCTACGACAAGGCTGAGACCAACGTGGACAACATCGTCGATTCTCTTGAGAAGCACGAAATCACGCTGATGAAGGATATCAGCCTGATGGACAAGATGTATGACAAAAACCAGGAGTACCTCAAAGAGCTGACAATGTATATCCTGGCCGGCAAGCTCCGCATCGAGCAGCTTCGCAATGAAGAGCTTCCCAAGTACAAAGCGAAGGCGCTTGAGACAGGCCTGCCCGAGGATGCGCAGGCAGCGAATGATTTCTCCAATATGATCGGCCGTTTCGAGAAAAAAATACACGATCTGGAGCTGACACGCACCATCTCCGTGCAGATGGCCCCGCAGATCCGTATGATCCAGAATAACGACAGCCTGATGGCGGAGAAGATCCGTTCCTCCATCATGAACACCATTCCCCTGTGGAAAAGCCAGATGGTGCTTGCCCTTTCCCAGTACCACTCTGACCAGGCCATGAAAGCCCAGCGTGAGGTGACCGATGTTACCAATTCCCTGCTGATGAAAAATGCCGAAGCGCTGCACCAGGGCAGCGTCAATATCGCCAAAGAAGCTGAACGCGGCATTGTCGATATTGAGACGCTCAAGAAGACCAATCTTGAACTGATCCAGACGCTGGACGAGGTGCGTCAGATTCAGGACGAAGGCCGTGCCAAGCGCCAGCAGGCCGAGCAGGAGCTTGCCCAGATCGAAGGCGAACTGAAGAACAAGCTGATTTCCATGCGCGGCTGAGTTTTCCTCTGAACCTGCCTGGATTTATAATACAGTGAGAGTAAGCCCGCCGCCTTTATGATGCAAATCAAAAGGCGGCGGGCTTTTCAAAGAAGAGAGACCGCTTTGATTTGAACAAAAGCGGTCTCTCTTCCCTTTATCGAAGTTCAAAGCTCAGGATCTCGCCGGTATAGGCATCAACGCTGTAATCAAATCTGCGGTCTGTGATTCTGAATACCACATGGTAACAAGCCTTATCGTTGCTCTGCTCAAGCTCGACACTGCTTCGCAGTACATCTGCCGCTTTTACACCGGCATGCGCGTAAGCATGCTCTCTGGCCTGTTCATCGCTGATCATTTCCGGCGCGGCGCCAGCTTCTGCCTCCGTCTGGTCATTGCCATGAAAATCAGCTGCGAAAGTCAGAGTTTCAGAAGCGCTCATCCCGGACATCTTCCAGCTCAGGATCTCTCCGCTGAATGCATCAAGCACGTAGTCGTAGAGAATCTCTCCGATATGAAAGCTGACATTATATACAGCTTCACCATCATCGTTTTTTGTACGATATACGCCGTCAACTTCGACTTCTTCTTTGGCGTGCTCTGCGTGTTCAAGGGCGATTCGGAGAGCGTTGTCGACGCCGATGTATTTTGACGGAGCGCTGCTTTCAAATGCGTTTGTTTCTGTCACAGCAGGCATCATCTCGACCGTGTTCTTGGGCGCAGGTGATGCTTCGGCGGCAGGGACGGATTCACCCGCAGGAGCCGTCACTGTATTTGAATCTGCGGCAGTCAACGGCTCAAAGGATGTTTCGGGTTCGGATGCGGGAAACGGCGTCACTTCCGGAGCGACCACAGCTTCCTGTGCAGGAGCAGCGTCGGGAACTGCTTCCGGGGCCTCAGCAGAGTCGGGAGTCGAAGTCTGCGCAGGGACAGCCGTCGCCTCAGGCGCTGCAGTCGGCAAATGCGGTAAATGCAATGTAGTTCCGCCGGGAATATAGGACTCGATCACCGGATACAGTTTTTCTTTCACCTGCATCGGCAGCGGCAAGGTATTCAGCTTCAGCCCTGCAATGATTCCCCCGGCAAAAGCCACCAGAATCAATATGAGCCAGAGCCACCACAGGGAACGGCGCTTTTTGACGGGCTTTGCATTGTATTCTGCAGTTTGATTGTTGCTCATGGTTTTCTCCTCTCTGCATCAAGTCTGAACATATTCATATGCTGAGCTCTGCCGAAAATAGACTCTGGCCTCATCGGCATCCTGTCTGATCTGTCGGGATAGTTCTTCATAGTCGGGAAATTTTCGCTCCGGTCGAAGAAATTTATAAAACTCCACACGGGCCTGGCGCCCATATAGATTGCCGGAAAATTCGATCAAATGTGTCTCCACGTTGACACACTGATCCGCACTCACGGTCGGTCTTACGCCCACATTTGCCACCGCGATATGCTCCGATCCGTCCTCCAGGTAAACCTTTGCCGCGTATACACCGTGCCGCGGTACGATAACACCGTCCGGAAAGCGCATATTGATTGTCGGGGCACCGAGCCTGGTTCCCAAGTGGTAGCCGGAATGTACGGTATCCTGGAGTGTATGCGGATGACCCAGGAAACGGGCCGCCTGCTCCATATCGCCGTCCGCTATCAGCGTGCGAATATAAGTGGAGCTTACAATCCTGCCGTCCAGACACACCGGTTCGATGATATCGCAGCCGATGTTTTTTTCGGCACAGTATTCCTTTAGCTTCACCGCTGTCCCTTTCCCCTGATAACCGAAGCAGAAATCATGTCCAACCACGATCCATACAAGGCCCAGCTCATCAATAATGTTGTCGGCAAACTCCTGCCACGGCATAAGCATGGTGTGCCGGTTAAAATGAATGAACACCACATCGTTGATCCCATAGCAGCGGCGAATGATTTCCTCACGGCTGATAGCGCTGTTGATCAGCGGCACATCTTTGCCGAAGACAAGCTTATCCGGGTGTACATCAAAGGATAGAACGGAAGGGACCGCGCCCAGCTCCCGAGCACGCGCCTTCGTCTTGTTGAGCAGTGCACCATGCCCGATATGGACTCCGTCAAAAAAGCCCAGCGCAATGGTGCGCTTCAATTGTGACATAAGCCTTCATACCTCAAAAAAACTTTTTATGGTCTTCATGATCCCGGCTTCCGCTCTGCCGAGCATGAGAAATTTGCCGTCACGATCATATACGCGGTATACACCATCTCCGTACGCTGTCGGATATTCCGATCCGCAATAAATACGGCGTATTTCACTTTCCGTTGCTGTGCAGGACATTTCCCGGGAAAAAAGGCTGTCCACCGGGAGGAGGCTGTTCTCAATCTTTCCTTCGTCCCGAAGCCGCTGCACATCCGCAACCCGGAGGGCATCGTCAACGGAGAAGTTCCCTGCCTCTGTCCGCCGCAGCGCGCTCATGCATGCGCCGCAGCCGAGGCTTTGACCGATATCGTGGCAGAGCGTGCGGATATAGGTGCCTTTAGAGCAGCTAACGTCCAGCAGCCAGTCCTCCCCATCCTTTCCGAGGAGCCGAAGCTCATGGATCGTGATGGGACGCGGCGCGCGCTGGACTTCTCCGCCTTTTCTGGCTATTTCATACAGGCGTTTTCCCCCGACGCGGATCGCGGAATACATGGGAGGGATCTGCTGCTGCTCCCCGCGAAAGCGATCAAGTGCGGTGGCCAGCTCTGTCTTGCTGACAGAAACCTGCTTCTGTTCCAGAATGTTTCCTGTAATGTCCTGCGTGTCGGTAACAATACCCGGCCGCAGGCGGGCAAGATAACGCTTTCTGTCATGCTCAGCAAATTCCACAGCCCGGGTCGCCCTTCCGACGAATATCACGAGAAGGCCGGTGGCCATAGGATCGAGAGTGCCGGAATGACCGATACGCCGCTCATGCAGGATACCCTTGAGTTTGATAACCACGTCATTGCTGGTCCAGCCCTGCTCCTTATCTATGAGGAGGATACCGTTCATTTCCAGACCTCTTCCACCACGCCGACAAGAAGATCACGCACATGCTCCGGCGTACCTTCTATGGTGCAGCCCGCTGCCGCGGCATGTCCGCCGCCGCCGAAGACCTTGCAGATATCGCTGCTGTTAACGCCGGGGAAGGATCGCACGGATACGCGGCAGCACCCATTCTCCTTCTCCCGGATGGTAATGTTGACAAGGCTCTTTTCAGAGCGTCCGGCAAGCCCTGCCAGATCATCCAGATCATCCTCCACTGCGCCCGTTCTGCGAAGCATATCCTGCGTCACGGTTGCCACAGCGATCCGGCCTCCCCGATAAAAGCGCATGGTATCGTATATCATACTCTCCAGTTTGAGACGGGCCGACGACACCTTGCGGAAAAACACGGTATTCACGCCCCGATTATCAGCGCCGCAGCGCATCAGCTCGGCAGCTGCCTCAAAGGCTTCCGCATCCGTGTTGTTATACTGGAAGCAGCCGGTGTCCGTGGAAAGGCCGATGTAAAGAACGGTCGCCTCCTCCTGCGTGAGATCGGCATTCATGCTGAGGATAATACCCATAATAATCTGTGCGCAGGAAGCTTTTTCATCCTCAACAAAGTTCTTCTCCGCAAAATGCGTATTGGAGGGATGGTGGTCGATACACAGGTCAACCTTTCCATCATAACCCAGGCAGAATAGTTTTTCATCCGCAATATCGACTGAAACGACATACTTTGCCTTAAAGCCGGCAGGCGCATAGTATTTCTCGCAATACGGACGCAGCTTTCGCCCCATCTGGGGATTTGGGAAAACGTACGCTCTGCGTCCGCCGCGCCGCAGCGCACTGCACAGCGCCGCAGCGCAGGAGGCCGTGTCCCCGTCCGGATTCATGTGCGTAAGGATCAGGATATCCTCATGCGTCAGCAGGAGCTTTGCGCAGCTTTCATAGTCCATCATCTGCATCCCCATCCTGTCTGATGTCCAGGGAATTGATCACCTCATTAATATGCGCCCCGTATTCGATGCTGTGATCCAGCTCAAAAACCAGCTCGGGCGTATAACGCAGATTCAGTACAGTCCCAAGCTCATGGCGCAGCCAGCCGCCGGCGGATTTGATGCCGCGGCGAAATTCTTTCTCATCTTTCAGGCCCATCACGGAGAGCCAGATTTTACTGTAACGCAGGTCTCCCGTTGTCTCAACACGGGTGACGCTGATCATACCCTGCTGCACACGCGGATCTTTGATATCCCGCAGCTTGGCGGAAATAACACGCTGAATATCGTCATTGATTCTTGCAATTTTATTGGATGACATGCTTCTCTCCTAAAAGAACAGTCGACGGATCAAAAGATCCGAACGATTAACCGTTTTGTATCAAACAACATACAAATTGTATTATAGCATCAGCCCTGCCGTTTTGCAAGCGGGCATCCCTAAGCTCTCTGTGTCCCGTTTGACAGTGCGGGTTATTGGCGTATATACCCGGTTCACGATGCGCCGTCATGGTTCAGAACAACCTTGACCGTTTTTAAAAGGATACGGATATCGAGCAGCGGTGACCAGTTTTCCAGATATTTTTTGTCCAGGGCCACGACCTGCTCAAAATCTGTGATCTTACTGCGCCCGCTTACCTGCCACATGCCGGTTATGCCGGGCTTGACCGCCATGCGGGCCCGATGACGCGGGGCATAGTTGTTCCACTCGTCAATAGTTGGCGGACGGGTACCGACAAGACTCATGTCCCCCTTGAGGACATTGAAAAACTGCGGAAACTCATCTATGCTGGTGTTGCGGATAAAGTTGCCGATCCCCTTTGGCTTGCCGTCTTTTCCCTTTTTCTCACTGCCGATGATGCGCGGATCATCATCCATCTTAAACATCATTCCGTCCTTGATCTTGTTCTGCGCCAGCAGCTCCGCCTTACGCTCCTCAGCGTCCAGATACATACTGCGGAATTTGTACATATAAAAAAGCTTGCCATTAAGTCCGACGCGCTTCTGCTTGAAGAAGATGGGCCCGGGAGATTTTATATAAATGACGGGGCCAATCACGAACGCCAGCAGGATCGTGACAAAGCTGCCCGCAAGGCCGCCCAGTATATCCATACTGCGCTTCAAGAAAGCGGCACGGTCGGTAATGAAGTGGGTGGAGTTGGTGATAACCTTATACTCGCCGAGCCTGTCCACATCTGTCTTGGCATAATTGAAATCATCCAGAACCGATAGACTGTAATGGATGGTCATGCCCATGGTGAGAAAGTCCTCCATCAGTTCCTTGGGATAACCGCCCTTTTCGGTACTGAGGACGAATACATCGTCGATCCACCAGGTTGTCAGTGTCGGCAGCAGGTTTGGATCTGTTATGTAAAGAACCGGGATCCTCAAATCAGAAAACTGACCGAGCTCGGCATCGTCAGTAAGACAGATTCCCGTGATCTCATGATCATCGGCAACAACACTGTGATTGATTTTGCGTATGGCCCTTCTCACCTGGTCGCTGGAGGTTACCACGAGTACATGCCGCCGGGCAGGCTTTCTTCTTCGGTGCAGGAGCTTGTTTAGCTTCCGCCCAAAAAATGCCAGGTCAAAGTAGAAAAGTGTGGCCATCAATAGCTGCGGCAGCTTCGCCTCAATATTTGCAAGGATCACAAACACGCCGCACAAAAGCCACACCTCAAAGACGTAGCGCAGCATGATAATGAACTCCTCATGCATGTCCCTGATAAGGATACCGTTATAGCAATCCGAAAAAAGCCCCAGCGCCATCTGACCGCTGAAGAAAACAATGGCCTGGATTCGGTATACCGGATCCAGGTAGATGATACCCCTGTGCCCGGTCGCCCAATACATGAGCATGAAGCTAAGCTGCATCAAAAGAATATCAATAACGGTAAAATCCAAATGCCGTAAGACATTATCCTCCCCTCGCCGATGCAAAATGCTTCACTTCCTCTCTGCGTATACTAAGGCTGAAACTCTTTCAAGCGTATCACTTCGTGGATTCTTCCATACGACCGCATAAAAGCGCTCATGTATCCAAAATGGTGTCGGGCTTACGGCAGGTAATCGCGTATCCCCATATGCCGATAAATACCCAGACGCCAAGGCTGACATAGAGCTTTGCGCTCAAAAAGGATTGGATGGGTAAAATCGGTATGGACAGGAACACCAGCCAAAATATGCAGACGAGCAGACCTGCTGCCCCCGTAAACAAATATCGCCTGTTTCCCCGTTTTCTTGCGTTGAGAAGGGCAGAAAGAGAGCAGTAGCCATATCCGAAAGCAGTGCAGATAGAAGCTACCATCTCGACCGTATTGAAGGTTGTTGAGATGAGCACCAGCACCAGGGAGGCGATGACCGCGGAATTGATGGCCCTGTCCGGCACGCCTTTATCATTGGTTTTGCCAAGAACGGGAAAAAGAGAATTGCTGCGGGACATGGTATAAAACAGGCGGCTCACATTGGCAATGCTGCCGTTAACACCGGTTATAATGCCGCCAAGGAGTGTAATAAGCGCAAGGATCAACCCTCCTGTACCGTACAGCCTGCGGATGGCGGCCACCACCGCGATGCTCTCCAGTCCGCCGCCGATATTGTGCACGTATTCCGGCCAGGGCTGGGGCGCGCCAAGAAGCGTAATCACAATGTGGGACATATAACTGAAGGTGCCGAACAAAATCGCTATGATCATGATTTTTCCCAGCGTTTTCTTGGAGAAGGCCGCCTCCCGGGAGAGGGCGGGGGCAGAATCAAAGCCCACAAAAGCCCACGGGATCATAATAAAAATCAGCATAAAGGAGACGACAGGATTGCTGCCGGGATAGAAAGCAGGGGTCATTTTCTCCCGAATGTTAACACCGGAGAACAATGCCATGAAAAACATCAGGATAATCCCTGCAGCCAGAATCACAGCCCCTGTCGTCTGAATGCCGGCACTCACACGAATACCCTTGAAATTCACATAGGCAAAACAGATCAGGGTCAGAAAAATCATAAAGAAATCTACGACCAGGACCTTCGTCCCAGGGAGCAGAGCGTGATATTCCACTTGGAAATACTCCAGCATCAGTGCGCGGATCAACTGTGCAAGAGCACGGGTGTTCAGGGGGATGATGAGCAGATGGGCAAAGCAGATGGCCCAGGAAGCGGCAAAGGCGTGGCCTCGTCCCATGGTGTTCTGAAGCAGATAGAAAATCCCGCCGTTTCCCGGACACAGGGAGGAGAGATAGTAATAATTCATAGCGATAAGAATAATAAAGAAGCCGCCCACCGGATAGGTCAGCAGGGAGCCGGCAACGCCGCCCTGGGGCAGGAACATCGTTGCTGTCATAACAAAGGCGCCCCAGCACATGATGCAGCCGTAAGCGTAGGACCAGGCCTGCAGCGGAGAGAGGACTTTCTGAAATTTATAATCGTTCATATCTGTTACGCCCTTTGTCTCTGTAGTCAGAATCTCTTCTCCAGGTCGGCAGCAAGGCGCTTTTCGATCAGCTCTGCCTGCTGCCGCTTATCCGCTGTGACGGAGAAATAGGTCTTAAGCTTCGGCTCCGTGCCGGAGGGACGCACGACCACCGAAGCGTTTTCCAGCCGGAACTTGAGTACTTCGGACTTCGGCAACCCATTGAGTCCGAGGCTGAAATCCTCGGTGCCGAGAACCCTTTCCCCGCCGATCGTCTCCAATCCCCGGTGAAAGGCAGCCATAATCTCCGCCATTTTCTCCATGCCTGCACTTCCGGGAAAGGAATACGTGCGGAGAGTGTTCAGACAGTATCCATAACTGCGGTAAATATCGGTAAGCTTTTCCGTCAGACTAACTCCCCGGGTCTTGTAGAAGGCAAACATCTCCGCAATCATGAAAGCCGCGTTCACGCCGTCCTTGTCCCGAACATAGCTGCCGGTGAGATAGCCGTAGCTCTCTTCAAAGCCGCAGATGAAATTCTGTTCATTCTCCAATTTTCCGATGACCTCACCGATAAACTTGAATCCGGTGAGGACGTTCACGGTCTCAACGCCGTAATGCGCTGCGATCTTTTCCGCCAGATCCATCGTAACGATGGTCTTGACAAAGACAGGATGAGCAGGCATTTTTCCGTGCCTTATACGCTGGGAACAGATATAGTCGAGCAGCAGAAGTCCCACCTCATTACCTGTCAGAAGCTGATATGCCCCATCCCTCCCACGCACGGCGATGCCGCAGCGGTCGCAGTCAGGGTCGGTGGCAAGAAGAAGGTCTGCATGTACGCGCGCGCAGGTTTTCAGTCCCAGCTCCATCGCCTCCCGGATCTCGGGATTCGGGTACGGACAGGTGGGGAAATGTCCGTCCGGTTTTCGCTGCTCTTCGACAACTGTGATATTCTGAAAACCGGCGTCCCTCAGCGCACACGTCACGGGCTTCAGGCCGGTGCCGTTGAGCGGTGTATAGACGATGGCGACGTTTCGGTCGATTGCATCTCCGTACAGAACGCTCTGTCCTCGAATCTCCTGCAGGTATGCCGTGAGCACGCTGTCGTCGATATACGTGATGCTGCCGTCCCGCAGTCCTTGCTCAAAGGCAATCGAACAGGTATTTTTGAAGAGGTCAAGGCTGCTGATCTCCTTTAAGACCTCAGCGGCAGCTTCTGTGGTGATCTGGCATCCATCAGGGCCATAGACCTTATAGCCGTTGTATTGAGCCGGATTATGGCTGGCGGTAATCATCACGCCCGCAGACGCCTTCAATTGACGCACCGCATAAGACACAGTGGGCACAGGCAGAAGCTCCGGCCAGATGTGTGCCTTTAACCCTGCAGCAGCGAAAACGCAGGCGGCGGTCCTGGCAAACACACTGCTTTTCAGCCGACTGTCATAGCCGATCACCACACTGCCGCCGCGCCCGATATAGTGTGCCAGGCCCAGGCTTGCCCGTGCCACCACATAGGTGTTCATACGGTTTGTGCCCGCCCCGAGCGTGCCGCGCAGGCCTCCGGTCCCGAAGGCAAGATGGCGATAGAACGCATCCTCGATCTCTGCGTCTTTCATACTCCGGAGCTCTTTGAGGAGTTCTTCGTCCTGCACCTCTATGAGCCAGCGTTCGTATTCTGTTTTATGGTCCATGTGCTGCACCTCTTTCGTCTCAACAGCTCACATCCAGGAGCTGTGCCTTGCCATGCAGTTTAAGCGGGATGCTGTCCGCCGGAACAAAGATGCAGTCGCCCTTAAAGAAATTCAGCATAAACCCCTTACCGCTGAAGCTGCCGCAGCCTTCTACACACAACAGTGCATGAAAGGAATCTGTACCGGTTTGGAAACGGACAAGTTCCCGGTGGATTTCCGTGTTCAGCAGTACCCGCTCTACCTGGAAATAGCGGCAGCGCGTCAAAAGCTCCGATGCCCAGCCGCCCCGATAGCGGAGTACACGCATCGGCTGGCGCGGGACTGCCGATGATTGAAGCCGTGCCACCTGCATGGCCTTGTCAATATGCAGCGCTCGTTTCTTTCCGTCTTGTCCCACGCGATCATAGTCATACAGACGATAGGTAATGTTGGAGCTTTCCTGGATTTCCGCAACGACGCAGCCGGCCCCCAGGGCGTGCACTGTCCCGGCTTCAATAAAGAAAAGATCATCCTTCTTCACCGAGATATGGTTTAAGAGCATGTCGAGCTTCCCGTTTCGGATTGCCCGCCGTACCCGAGCCTCCGTAACATCCTGATCAAATCCGTAAACCAGCCTGGCCCCGGGCTTTGCTGCCAGCACATACCACATCTCCGTTTTTCCGAGGCAGCCTTCCTTTTCCAGCGCATAGGCATCGTCCGGGTGTACCTGCACGGAAAGATCCTGCCGCGCATCAATGAGCTTGATGAGGACGGGCAGCTCTGCCTTTCCTCCGGTGATTTTCAATGGGTGGCTGCCGAGCCATTCCGGATGCCTTGCCAGAACAAGACGGAACCGTTCTCCGTTTACACGGGACTCCCCGTCCGGATGGGTACTGCACTCCCAGGTCTCGGCGAGTGGGGACAGCGCGATTTTCTTTCCGAAATCGTCATTCAGCCTTGAGCCGCCCCAGAGATAGTCCTTGCCCGCTGGCTCAAGCAGAAAAGGCGTGTTCATAGTTCATATTTGTGCTTGTCCGCAGCGCTGATCTCGCTGCCGATCTGCACCTCAATGAGCTGCAGGCCATCATTCCCGGCAATCACCGTATGCCGGGAGCCCGCCTCCATGGTGATCACATCCCCGATGCGGATCTGCTGCTCCATCCCGTCCACGATGGTTTTGCCCGAGCCGCGGATCACCGTCCATACCTCGTCACGGTGTTCATGGCTGTGATAGCTCATATGCTGGCCTGGATTCAGGGTGGCAAGGATAGTCATGGAATGATCCTGTACATCCAATACATGATACCTGCCCCAGCTTTTTTCCGCAAACATGATCTGCTGGTCGAGTTTTTCCACATAGGGCTTTATCCTGTCTGACGCCTCCCCGGACGAAACCAGAATGCCATCGGGGCCTGCAGCGATTACCGTATCCTTGAGTCCCATGGCAAGAATGGGCAGGTTGAGGTTGTTGACGATATGTACGCCCTCACAGCCGTCACCGATCATGCCGCGGCCGATTATTTGATCCTCCATCGCCTCTGTAAAGGTATTCCAAGTCCCGATATCCTTCCAGGTCCCGACATAGCGCACGACTTCGATATCGGTCTCCTGCTCCACCACCGCGTAATCAAAGGAGATTTTCCGAAGCCCGTCATAGTTGTGAAAAAGTGCCGTATAATCTGACGCGCCTAGAAGCTCCTTTGCCTTATCCAGCACATAGGAGAGCCTGAAAGCAAACACGCCCCCGTTCCAAAGTGCGCCTGCAGCGATATATTCCTCCGCCTTCTTCCTGTCCGGCTTTTCGGTAAAGGTATAGCCTCCCTTGCCGTCGGGCTTGATATAGCCGTATTTTTCCGAGGGATATGTCGGTTCAATGCCCATGAGCGTGAGCTTGTTTCTCCCCTGCTGGGCCGCCTCATACAGGCGCTCGACACATCGGAAATAATCGATATCCACATAGGGATCCACCGGGCAGACCACAACAGCCTCTTCCGCGGGCAGACCGATTACATCATGGAGGTATGCCGTTGCCAGCGCTATTGCGGGAAAGGTATCGCGGCGGCAGGGCTCCACGGAGATGCCCACTTCGCCGAGCTGATTATGAATGGCGGAGACCTGTGACTTTGAAGTTGCGACCGTCACAAAGGCATTGGGGTCCACACTTCTGATCTGACGGTACACCCGCTGCACCATGGACTCATACGTGTCCGGATCGCCCTCCCGTGTCATGGGCTTCCGGAATATTTTGATAAACTGCTTGGAGCGTACTTCATTGGACAGCGGCCAGAGGCGCTTGCCCGAACCGCCAGATAAAAGAACGATATTCATGGGTTCTCTCCCTGTATGTTCAGTTTCGAAATTGCTTGAGATCGTCAAGGTTAAGGACGTGCTCACTCCCATAGATTTTTCGGAGCATGTCTTCCTCGGTGTATTCCGAAGAATAAGCACCGTCCTTCACTACATAATCATACTCCCATCCGCAGAACCAGGACCAGCGTATATTTGCGGCAAAGCACCGCTCCACATCCGGCAGGACGCCGGTCTCGGTCAGGGCCAGCATGCGCCCGGCCGGGGAGCAGTCTCTGAGTGCCAGGAAGTTTCGGATCTGAGGTCCGTACTGCCGGGGCAGCGTATAGATGTCATCCCCCAGAATATCGACATAGGCATCCCCCGGATACCATTCGGGGTCCAGACAGGTGCATATCCAGATCAGGTTGTTGCAGCGGTAAACCTCGGTGAGCGTTTTATAAAGATAGATCCAGAGCTGTTTGAAGGCATCCGGACCGTCAGCTCCCCACCAGAACCAGCCGCCGGAGGCCTCATGCAGCGGGCGCCACAGGACGGGCACCCCCTCCTCCTCCAGACGCTTGAGCTGAGCGGCAACAGCCTGAATGTCCATGTCCAGCGCTCTTTTCAGGTCCGGCTCATCCCCGTGCATGACCCGCAGGATGTTAAAGAAACTGTTTTTCTCCCGATAGCCCTGATGCCAGGCTGGGTCGCTCCCCTTCTCTCCGCTGGGCAGAATAGTCTGCGCCGGGGCATTCCAGTGCCAGCAAAAACTCACGATGCCGCCCGCCCGGTGATACTCCAGGGCGTGCTCGATGGAGTTTCCCACCGCGCCGAAATACGTTCTGCTCTCGGAATAATCCCGGATATCCATGCTCAAAATGGCCGGGTATTCCCCGGTGACAGAATAGATTGCCTGTATCTCCTCTCCGTTGAGGCCGCCGGGACAGTGCTGACCGGAGAGGGTATAGCGTCCGTAGCAATCGCATAAGAGGTGGAAGAGCTCCTTCGTCTCCTCGGTTGCCTTGGGGTTGGTAAGCGTGGGACTTACATTGTAGAAGCTTTCAGGGATTGGCTCCGTCGGAATGACGGTGAGACTGTCCAGATAAAAGTTGCCGCGCCGTACACGCACGCTGATCTCATGGCTGCCTGCGCTCAAGGGCGTTTTCGGGATCACCCGTGTGCCGTATTCTCCATCTTCCGGCAGGCGCAATTCACTGATTTGCCAACCGTCTACAAATACGTAATCCAGCTTGTCATGCTCGAACCCTTTCCCGGTGAAAACCAGATCGTATACGCCGTCCTGGGCGATATCCACCTGAAAGGCAACCCCCTCCTCGGGCTTTGCATAGACAAGCACCGCTTTTCCGCCGGAGGCGTTCTCGTCCCCGACAATCTGACTGCCCCCCAGGATAAGCGCCTGTTCCGCCTCAAAGACGCTCCCGGTCTGCGCGCCGGTCTCTATGCCGGCACCGCAGAGCAGCAGGATCACGAAGGAGCTCAGTGTGACGGCAATCAGCTCTTTCAGCTTCTTTATACGAAGCTGCTTGCTTGACAGAATCATCGTTTTCAGGGCGCATCCTCTCACTGAATGTATTGATTTATTTTACCTCTATTTGCCGCAAAAGTAAAGCTTTCTCGCCGTGCTTGCCGGACTAAGAACGATTCCATCATACTTTTTTTGCCATGCAGTTATTGTCTGGTCAGGCAAAGCATGATATAATAGATATGCTTGTCAATCTGCCTTGACATATACGGGCACTTTTTTGCGTTTTACGCAATACAGTTTGTAAAAATAAGGAGAATTCTGGAATGAATATCAGCATTTTCGGTTTGGGATATGTAGGCTGTGTCGGCGCTGCATGTCTCGCTAAGCTTGGGCATCATGTGATCGGTGTTAACCACACCCAGGGAAAGGTCGACCTCATCAATGCGGGCAAGCCCACCATTATTGAGGCGGACATTGAGGAGCTGGTCAAAGAGGCACATGAACGCGGAATGTTGGAGGCGACCACGGATTACAGATACGCCGTGAAAAATACAGATGTCTCCTTCATCTGTGTCGGTACGCCCAGCAGCAAAGACGGACACCTGAATCTCGATTACATTTACAGGGTTGCCCGGCAGATCGGGGAAGGCATCCGTGAAAAGGACAGCTTCCACATTGTCGCCATCCGCAGTACCGTTCTCCCCGGCACGAACCAGAAGGTCGGCGAGATCATCACCGAGGCCTCAGGCAAAGAGCGCAATGTGGACTTTACGGTCGTATCCAACCCTGAATTTCTGCGTGAGGGTACCTCTGTCCAGGATTATATGCATCCCCCCATCACGCTCATCGGCACTGACAGTGAAAAGGCCGAAGCTGTTTTCCGTGAAATCTATAAGGATATCCCCGCTGAATTCGTATGCACGGATATCCGCGTGGCCGAAATCATGAAGTACGTGAACAACACTTTTCATGCCCTCAAGATCGTCTTCGGCAACGAGGTCGGAAATATCTGCAAGCAGCTGGATATTGACAGCCATAAGGTCATGGAGATTTTCTGCAAGGATAAGCAGCTCAACATTTCCCCCTATTATTTCAAGCCCGGCTTTGCCTACGGCGGCTCCTGCCTGCCCAAAGATTCCAAGGCCCTGCGCACGCTGGCCCACGACCTGTACGTCGATGTACCCGTGATCAACAGCATCGACCAGTCCAATGAGATTCAGAAAAGGACTGCCGTGGAGATCATTGAGAGCAAGGGACGCCGCAATGTGGGTATTCTCGGCCTGAGCTTCAAGGCCGGAACGGACGATCTGCGCAACAGCCCCATTGTGGATGTGATTGAGGTGCTCTATGGCAAGGGCTACAGCATGCGCATCTATGACCGCAATGTGCGCCTTTCCCAGCTCACGGGCACCAATGCCGACTTCATTCAGGCAAAGCTGCCCCATCTGCATCAGATCATCTCCGATGATCTGGATGCGGTCTGCATGGCGAGTGACGTGCTGGTTATCACGAACAAGGAAAAAGAATATGCCGATCTGCCTGCGCGTTATCCCGACAAGTGCATCGTGGACCTTGTGAGACAGTTTAATGAGCTGGATTACGAGGGAAACTATGAGGGCATCAGTTGGGCAAATATCAACTGCAATCCCGCCCAGGACAAGCCCATTGAGCGCGACATGGTTACGACGGAATACTGATTATCCGTTCCAATAAACACAGAGAGGTATTGATTTATGTGTGGCATTGCCGGCTTATGCAACAGCAGAATAGACCGACGCGCGCTCATCCGTGCCATGACAGACCGGATGCGTCATCGCGGGCCGGATGCCGAAGGCTTCTGGTTTGACGATCAGTCCGGCTGGACGCTGGGACATCGGCGCCTGTCGATCCTGGACCTGTCCTCTGCCGGCTCTCAGCCGATGCTCTCAGCCTCGGGGCGCTATGTGCTCAGCTATAACGGCGAGATTTACAACGCCTCTGAGCTGCGGGACATGCTTTTGGATGAGGGCTGTGTTTCCGATTTTCGCGGTCATTCCGACACGGAGATCCTGCTGGAAGCGATTGAAGCCTATGGCCTTGAAGAGACGCTTCGGCTCTCAAAGGGCATGTTTGCACTGGCTGTCTATGATCGGCAGGAGAAGGTCCTGCAGCTTGCCCGCGACCGTGCCGGAGAAAAGCCCCTTTATTACGGCATGGCGCACGATGAATTCGGCAAGCCCTTTTTTACCTTTGCGTCCGATCTGGCGCTGTTTCTGTGCGTCCCCGGCTTTCGCCCCGAAATCGACCGGGATGCGTTGGCAGCTTTCCTCATGTACAAATATGTCCCCGCGCCTTCCTCCATTTACAAGGGGATCTTTAAGCTTCCGGCCGGGTGTATCCTCACACTGCATGAGCCTTTCAAAGCCTGGGATATCTCTCCCTATTGGTCCCTTGTGGAGACCGCGCTTCATGGGCAGGCATGTCCTTTTACCGGAAGCTACACAGAGGCAAAGGAACAACTGGAAGAGCTGCTGACCGCATCCATCCGCGGGCAGATGGTGGCAGATGTGCCGGTCGGTGCCTTCCTGTCCGGCGGAATCGACAGTCCGCTTGTGGTGTCGATCATGCAAAAGCTCTCTGACCGCCCGGTCAAGACCTTCACCATCGGATATGACGATCCAAAGATCGATGAATCCCGCTTTGCCGCGGAGATTGCCGCGCATCTCGGTACGGACCACACGGAGCTCATCCTTACAGAGCGGGAGATGCAGGAGCTGATCCCCTCCCTCCCCTATTATTTCTCCGAGCCGCTGAGTGATTCCTCAGTGATCTCCACCTGCTTTGTCAGTAAGCTCGCCCGTTCAAAGGTTACGGTCTCGCTCAGCGGTGATGCGGGGGACGAGCTCTTTTGCGGTTACGAGCGCTACTGGGAGACGCCGAAGCTCTGGAGGAAGGTCCGCAGAGTTCCGGCATTTCTGCGGCATCCGGCCGCTGATCTGCTGAACAAGCTGGGCCTGACGGAAAAGCCCTTCTGCTACAAGGCCGCCTCCTGTATGCGTGCAGAAAATATCAATCAGGTACGTGAGATGATCCAGTACCGGCGTGATATTGAAGTACTGAGTCTGGTCCCCGGCGCTTGTCTCCCACCGCTTGAGGAAGTGAAGGCAAAGCTTGACAGTCCCTATGCTTCCATGCAGCTGGCAGACATGGAATATTATTTCCCGGACGACATTCTCTATAAGGTCGATCGGGCCAGTATGGCGGTGTCGCTTGAAAGCCGTATTCCCATGCTGGACCGGGACTTGCTGGAATTTGCCTGGACATTGCCTGACAGCTTCAAGTATTCCAACGGCGTCAGCAAGCGTATTCTGCGGGACCTGCTGTATCAGTATGTGCCGAAGAACATGCTTGAACGTCCGAAGCAGGGCTTTTATGTACCGCTGCGGAAATGGCTCCTGGAGGGCAGCACCTATGAATACACAAAGGAGCTGCTGGAGCACAGCCACCTTGTTCGCGACGGATGGCTTGACGGCAAGACAGTACAGGCCGTTTGGGAATACTTTCAGAAAAACCGCAAGAAGCACCAACTCACCTTTAACATTCTGATGGCTGAACAGTGGTACCGCAGCCAGCAGGAGGACATAAACTAAGCCGCAGGACTGTGAATGCGTTTTTCACAGTCCTGCGGCTTTTGCCTTAATCAAATTGGCCGGTAAAGAACTTCTCATAGCCTTCCAACAGTGCCTGACTGGTTTTGTCCCAGCACAGATCGTTCAGGATGCGATTGCGGCCGTAATGCCCCATATACTCTCTTTTTTCCGGATCTGCCATGAGCTCCTGTATCTTTCGGGCCATGTCCACTGCATCATTTCGCCTGGCATAGAGCGATGCCTCCTGTGCCGAGAAACGCCCCTCGGTCAGGTCAAACTGCACGATGGGCTTGCCAAGCGCCATATACTCGAGGACCTTGTTCATGGTGCTCTTGTCGTTCATTGCGTTGCAGGTGTCGCTGTTGACGCAGACATCGGCTGTGTTGAGGTATCGAAGCATCGTCTCGTCATCCACACGTCCGGTGAACTCCACGCAGTCGTCCAGCCCCATCTCATGGGCCTGCTTTTTCAGCGCCTCGCAATGCGGGCCGCCCCCGATAATGCCCCAGAAGATATTGTTCTCATGAGCTTTGATATACTGTGCTGCCTGCAGGATATACTCGATGCCCTCCTGCTGCCCGATCACCCCCACATAGCCCACCATGCAGGGATAGCCGCGGCGGATGGACGGGTCAGGCGGCAGAATGCGCATGCGTTCGAGTCTGGGTCCGCTTCGCAGAACGATGACCTTTTCCGGCGGCATATGGTCCCGCTCGATGGCGATTTTCCGATAGCTCTCATTCGTGACGAAGGCAAACGTACAGTGGCGATAGGTCTGCCGCTCCAGCCAGACCTGACTCTTATACAGCAGCCCTTTTGCGCTGCCGAATTTCGCCTCGAAGAGCTCAGGGCAGATATCGTGATGATCGAACACATAGCGGACACCGTATTTTTTAAAATAGGAGGCCACGAGATAAATATCATCCGGCGGGTTGCAGCCGTGGATCACATCGAAGCCGATCTCCCGGTATATTTTTTTTGCAAGGCGCAGTTCCTCCTTGAGTGCTGTGCCGTATTCACGAAAATATCCGATGGCCCCGTTCCCCTCCGGGGGCAGCCTGTGGCGGAAGATATGCACGCCCTCCAGCGTTTCTTCCTCTTTGGTATAGCCCTTTCCCACCGGGCAGATTACCGAAACCGTATAGCCATTGGCAGCCAGGGTCGTAGCCTCCTGCCAGACGCGGGTGTCGAAGGGGACGGGCAGATTTTCAACAATGATCAGGATCTTTCTCTTCTTTTCCATTGCTTACTCTCCGTTTTTCATGCTGTTTGCACATCAAATATTCGCATCCACTTTTCCAGACAGATATAGCGGAACAGACCGATATCATCCTTGCCGCGGGTGAGACTGTCCCAATCGGCGGCAACCTTTTCCGGATCTATGTAGCGGCGCGCCCGAAAGTCAGGTGAAGTGAACACGGCGCGGTATTCCGCGCTGTGGGCAGCCATCCAGGAGTTTTCAGGCGTATAGAAGCCGATCTTGTCCCGGCGCCTGCGAATCGGCTCCGGCATATCCAGTGCCCTGCGCATGATGGCTTTGGAATAGCCGTCGCTGATCTTGGCATTGAGGGGAAGACTCATTGCGTATTCCACCAGCCGGTAGTCCAGAAACGGCAGGCGGTCCTCAATGGAGAAGGCCATGGAATTACGGTCCACATAGCGCAGCAGCGCCGGGAGCACGATGCGGTCAAAGTCGTTGAGCAGAAAGCGTTCGTTATCGGCATAGCTGTTGGTGAGCCGGCGCTTTGCAAACTGGCCTTCCAGATAGCGATGACGAATGTCCCCGCTGCTGGACTTGCCGAGAAACTGCCGCATCATATTGAGGTCTGCAAGCAGTGACACGTTTTTGCCCTTGCGCATATAGGGCAGATACCGGACGATCTCCTTTGCAGCAAGAGCCAGTTTTCCGGCGGAGAGGAGGCGCTTGATGTAGTAGACACGCGCCTTGCGATAACCGCACAGGATCTCATCCGCTCCCTGGCCGTCCAGCAGGACCTTTGTGTTGTTTTCATGGGCCAGTTTCATCACGCAGTAAGAGGCATACATGCTGGTGGAAACAAACGGCTCATCCTGTGTATAGATCAGATGATCCAGGTCCTGGAAGAGTGTATCCCCGGTGGGGTAGGTATAATGTGCCTCTGCGCCTGTCTGCCGTACCACTGCGTCGATATAAGCGCGCTCGTCATTGGGATCGCCCTGGTAGCAGGAAGAAAAGGTTTTCTGCATCTGCTTTGCCCCCTGCTCCCGAAGCTGTCTGCTGCTCTCACACACGATAGCCGAGGAATCGAGGCCGCCGGACAGGCAGCTCCCCACCGGCACATCCGCGCGCAGGCGCAGACGCACAGACTGCCGGAAAAGATGCCGAAACGCCTCCGTCTCCTGCTCGCCCGCTTCGCCGATCAGTGTCTCTTTATAAGGCAGGGTATAATAGCGGCGATGTGTTTTTTTGCCGTCCTGCTCCAGCCGCAGGGAGCAACCGGCCTCCAGGCGCAGGATACCGTCAAAGAAGGTCTCCGCCGTGCAGTCCACAAAGCCATTCACCAGATAATCAAATATGACCTTGTCGTTCGCGATACGCGGGACATTGTTGTCCTGCAGCAGGGTCTTGATCTCGGAGGCGAAGAGAAAATAGCCCGGTTTTTCCGTATAATACAGGGGCTTGACGCCGTAACGGTCGCGGGAGAGGAAAAGAACCTGCGTCTGATTGTCATAGAGGGCTATTGCCCAGAAGCCGTTGAAGCGATTCTGGCACTCCTCCCCCCAGTGGTCATAGGCGGCAAGCACCACCTCCGTATCCGTGGCTGTGGTGAACCGGTATCCCGCCTGCTCGAGCTCCTGCCGAAGTTCAATGTAATTGTAGATTTCCCCGTTGAAGACGAGGGCATAGCGATCACCGCCCAGCATAGGCTGGTGTCCTGCACTTGAAAGATCGAGGATCGACAGACGTACATGGCCGAGTCCGACCGGGCCGTCGAGATAAACGCCCTCATCATCCGGGCCGCGGTGCTTCTGCGCCGCGTTCATTTTCCCGAGAAGCGCCGCACCGTCCCGCTGCCGGTGGTTCGGATCATAAAAGCCACAGATTCCGCACATTTTTTCTCCTTCTTTGCCCGTATTCAGGCTGCAATCAACTTCTCTGATTTTCAATCTCCCGGATAAAGGCCCGGGCGCATGGCTTCCAGGAGAAGTCCTCTACCACCTTTCCGGCGCTCTCCGCAAGCTCTTCCTCATTGGGATAGGGGCCGGTGATCCAGCGCTCGATATCCGCATCGGTATCACACAGGCAGTGGCCGCGCATGTTTTTGAGGGTCAGCGAAGGCCCAACAGCCCGGATGGCTGCCACGGAGGTGTGATAGTATACAGCCTCCATGATCGCCATCCCGAATATTTCCACCTTGCTCAGATTCAGGAAATAGTCCGCGGCTGTGTAGATCCTCCACATATCCGCATAAGGCACACGGTCCAGGATTTTGACCTTATCTCCGATGCCATATTCGCGGATCTTCTCGTCCATCTGCTGACGGAGCTGCCCCTTGCCCACAATCAGGAGGCGAAACTGTTTCTTATCCTGTACATTCCGGAAAAGCTTCAGCAGATCAAGGGGCCTCTTGTCATCCTCCAGCCGTGCAACGGTGCACAGGATCACATCATCCGCCGCAAAGCCCAGTTCTTTTTTCAGCGCCGACCGGTCAGCCGAGAGAAAGTCCTTATTCAGTACACCAACATCCAGGCCCACCGGCGCGATGGAGATGAGGCTGGGGTCCACGCCGAGATCCGTCAGCTCCTTTTCAGCCGCTTCGGTCTTGGCGAGGACCGGCCGCCGCTTATAGATTCGCAGCGTTGTATGGGCAAAGATCGTATCCATGATCCACCCACGCAGGGTATGCACATAAAGACTGTAGGTTGTGCCGACATAGGGGACAAAGACAATGCCGTTTTTCCTGCAGAAGGCTTCCACATGCGGCAGGAAGATCTGCTGATCGGAAAAGACAAACAGCCCGTCCAGATCCCTGTCGATCCAGCCCGTCGGCATCCAGCCATGGGCTACGAAGTACGGCATCCACAGGTAGCGCACCGTCAGGCGCTCATTGAGCTGAACAGTTTCCACCTGCTTTTTGTCCTTGACGCCCTTGTAGATCATCACGGTATGTCCCATCTCAGACAGCGCACGGCCCAGACCGATTTCCTGGCTGTTATAAAAGCCCTTGATCCCGAAGCGCTTCATCATCGTGCAGAGAATTGCGAGCTTCATTCTTAGCTGTCCTTTCTTACCTGTGGATCGGTGCTGCGCTGTGCATTGCCCACAAGCAGGGTCTCAATTTCTTCCAGATCGGAAATATCCTCTTTCGGCACTTTGTACACAAACGGCGTTTTCTTATTCTTCCGGCGCAGTATTTTCGGATTTGTAAAGAACGACTTCAGCATGGATGTCACGAGCTTATAGGCAAGCGTTGCCAGGATGCCGAGCGCGCAGGCAACAAAGACATGGACAAAGGAGCTTGTGAAAGGGCCAAGCTTCCTGGATGCAAATTCATAGGCGAACCATGCCGTATCACGCCAGTAGCGTTCGAAAAGATAGGTGCCGAAGGTACCGGTGGATAGGAGCGACCAGACCGCCGCCGTTGTCCCGGAGACAGGATGACGCCTGAACCAGGCCTTTGCCGCATAGAACACAGTGATGCTCGGAATGGCAACGAAGGTATTCATAAAGGTCTGTGATTCCGCTTCCGACCATTGTCCCACATAGGCCATCTTCCACTCGGTAAGCATATAGCCAGCGCCGATGGCAAGCACGCTGAGCATGACAAGGATCGCAAAATTCTCCAGATTGATGCGCTCCGGCTTCATGGTACGATCAATGTAGAAGCCGAAGAGTGTAAAAAGCACGTAATTCTGGCTGGTAAAGAGAACAAAATCCCAGCTGTGCGTCTGCGATCCGTGGAACCAGAAATAGTCTGCCACACTGATGAGCTGTGTCAGCAGGTACAGCCCCAGCAGCCAGAGGTAATCCTGCTCCCGCATACACCTGGCAAGCTTGCGCAGGAACGGCAGCGTCAGGAGCAGGGCAAGATATGTATAGAGATACCACAGCGGCGTCATGACATTCCCCGTATAAAGCCGTACGAGAAAGTCATAGATCGAAAAATTCTTATCCTGATTATAGTAGTAGACATAGTTGATGATGGAAACCACCAGCAGGATCATCACAAAGCGCTTTACACGGCGAGTCAGGATCGTGCGCCAGCTCTCCTCCCGCCCCAGAAGCAGGGCGCCGGAGGCCATGAAAAACAGGGGCACCGCAATCTTGTCAAAGAGAGAGACACACAGATACAGCAGATGCTGCGGCATGTCAAGAACTCTATTAAAGAGCGCAAAGCCATTACTGGTGTGGTTCCAGAGCACCAGATAAATGGCCAGGACCTTCAGTACGTCCAGATACGTCTTGGGGCTTGCGGGAACCGGAATATAGCGTGTGATAAAGCTGAGCACCGTGCCGGGCTTGTAGGCCCGTTTGAAGCGTGTCTTCTCTGCCGGCGGCAGATCAGGTGTAACCTTTTCAGGATCAAAGCCTTCCGGCAGCTCCTGCGGCAGGTCATCCTCGGTGGCCTCTTCGCTGTCGACGATCAGAATGTCCCCGGAAAGACTCTGGGCCTGCTTCCTTTTGGCCGCGGCCAGCGCATCCTTTTCCGCGCGGATACGGTTTTTTTCCGCCTGCAGCTTTTCTTTCCGGGCTACGGCATACAGCATCCATCCATAAACCAGCGGAGTAACCGCAGTCAGGGGGTAGCCGCAGCGGATTTCACCGTTGACATGGCTCATAAACAGGCCGAGAAAGAGAATGACCACCGGGACCTGCCCGAGAAGAGAGAGCAGTGAACGCTTTTTGGCGGTATAGCCGAAGGCGACAGCGCACAGCCACATATAAAGGCCTGTGCCGATGAAGAGCCTTGCCGCAGGAACCTTCAGCCAGCCATTCCAGTAGTCACAAATATCATAAGCATTCTCATGCGCATAGCCGACCTGAAGCTTGTCGTCAATGTCCGGGATATAGACACGCAGTTGAGGGGAATCGAACCAGGGGTTCATGTGCTCAAAGCTGTCCATCACGATTGCTTTCAGAAAGATGCCCGGATGCCGCAGGAACATTTTCCAATACAGATCCCAGAATTCCCGATGATCCTCGCCGGTGCCATGGTAGCTAAGCTTCACCGCGTCCGAAATCATCGGGTTATATTCCCGCACGATCGTATCGAAGTCCAGCGTTGTGTTGATAATCTGCTTTTCCTTGTCCGACATCTCATTCTGGTAAGTCCGGCAGTACAGGGCTGTCTGCTGAAACTGCATGCTGCAGATTTCAGATTCCCATTCCGGCTGTATGTCAAGCGCCGGATAGACGACCTGATTGCAGAATGTAAAAATGCCCACGACAGAAATCAGGCAGAATACATACGGGAGAAAGTACTTTTTCCAGTGGACAAAAGCGACGATCACAAGGCTGATGATGCCGATAAAACATGCCGCGCGCCGGGTAAAAGAAATGGCCAGAACAAGAATACCCAGCAGGATCACATTGGACAGGCTTTTTTTCGGTTCCTGTATGCAGCGAAGATAGTGGATGAAGAAGAGCAGAAAACAGCCCGTGTGTAACACGTCCGTCACAATCAGCTGCATCGCGTTCTGCCACACAGGATTGATGCCGAAAAACAGAATACAGACGATATAAAGCTTCCGTGAACGGGTATAGCGAAAACACTCCTCCGCAACAAACGCCATGGCCAGACCGTTGAGCAGCACCTGCGCGATTACGGACAGGGACAGCCCCAGCCCTTCGTTCCCGACAGCAAGGCCGAACTGATAGAGATACCCGAACACCAGTGTGGAGAGAATGGGGGGTGCGGCGGTGATTCCTTCCGGTCCGGCAACGGAGCGGATCTGATTGAGGGTATCGGCCATGGCGGAACCGGGGCAGCAATAATACAGTCCCGGTATCCAGCAAAGTACGATTAGTAAAAAGGCAATCAAAAAATGCCGTCTGTTCTCGCGCGAAGTCGCCTCATCCCGTTGGTTGACGGCATTTGCCGCTTTGTCACAGAAGTGAAAAACGGTCTCCGTCCCCATTGTACACATGCACGTAAAACCGAACAATACCAGCAGATTGATCTTCAAGCCGCCCGGCAGGAAGATTTCATGCAGTTCGGTGTGCTCCATGCTGAGGCTGACCAGCATGTTAAAGCCGAGCGCCAGTCCGACGATCAGGCCGGGAATGCTGATGCGGGAGACACAGCGGGAGAGCAGCAGATATGCCGCAGCAGTCAGCAGCACGATGAGCAGCACCGGTGTCCCGTTCAGCGCGTCACGTAAAAGGGCACCCTCTCCCGCATTCTGATACTGCGTGATGCTTTCCTGTGCGCGTACAAAGACGAATACGCACACACTCACCGCCGAAAAGAGCGATGCAAACAGGAGAAGCATCAGGCCGGTCGGAGAGCCGGTATAGATTTTTCCGAGTTTTTGCTTCATAGTTTTTCTTTCCGGGCGGACGGGCCGCCTCGTTTTATGATTCTTTTCCCCGACAGCAGTCGCAGAAGCAAACGAGCTCATAGAGCCTTGCCGTCAGTGTTTCGGGGTCGGCGTTATGGCGATCCATGCGTTTGGTCCGCTCGTCATAACAGAGTGACTTTTGCAGCTCAAGAAGCTTTTGAACCTTCTGTTCCTCCGGCATACCGTAAAACATCAGGTCGATAAACGGCAGCTCATACGCCGGGGAATTGTAGCTATAGGCGTATTTGTTCATCGTCTCCGGTCTGTCTGTGCCGAGACGCCGGTTAAGGGTATCGAGATCCCGGTCATAGGCCAGGGCTTTATTGAAATCCCTGCGGCGAAACAGGCGGTAATCCGGTCGAAGCTGTCTGATGTGCGCATAGCCGAAGAGTTCAAAGAGATGGTATCCCTCCTCCTGGGTCAGGATATCCACCTTCTGCGGTCTGAAGATTTTCATGCGCAGTCCCGCATACTTCACATATTGCTTGGCATAGAGGCTGATAAATGCCTTGCGCGGACGTTTCATTGCACCGAAATGCCGGATAAGCCCGTTGTTATGCACGCCGAAATACTCTTTTTCCAGAAGCTTCAGATGCCGTTCGGTCTGACGGCGGATCTCCGCGTCCTCCCGATGCCGCAGAAGCAGCAGACCGCTGAGTGCGAACCACACCTGATGGTTGAGGGTGCAGTCATAGCTCAGCACAGTCCCGTCTGGTTCCACGCGCTTCCAGAAGCCGGTCTTCACATCAAAGCGCTGCGAGTGGAAAATTGCCGCCGCGCAGTCCAGATAAGCTTCCTCTCCAATGGTTTCATAGGCATATACCAACGCCTCGATCGTCCAGGCCTGACCGATCAGGCCGTTCAGGTGGTCCGAAGCCCCGTGCACCACACAGGCAATCGCGCCGGAGCTGCTCCTCTCCTGCTCCTCCAGAAGATACCGGGCAAAGCGCAGGGCCAGCGTGCGGTATTTTTCCTCCCCTTTGGTTTTCCACAGGTAAGCATATATGATCAGCCAATGGGCGGTATTGCGCACCGGTGTATCGGTACAGCCGTAGGGGCCGTTGCTGCCGGGATTTGCGTGACCGTTCTTCAGAAAGGCATCATACCTTGCGTCCGCACATTCGGTCAGGAGCTGATCAATCGCCTGCAGATCAAATTTCGGATACTGTACGCCTGTCTTGTCGGTATCCAGAAACTGTCGGAAGGCTGTCACGGTCTGATGGGCGGTGGTCTTCCAGTTGTGCCGCTCGGCGACGATGGCGTTTATAGCCTCCTTGAAGGCTTTCCTCTGCGCCGGGGTGGTGGCCATGGCCTGCAGCAGCGCATTCTTCATCGCCACGGGATCCTCGGACGCAAAAAGGATGCCGGCCTTGCCGCCGTCAGTCCCCTCCACGAAGGTGGGTACATCACTTGCCACAACGGGAATGCCGTAGGTATAGGACATGAGCAGTACGCCGCTGCCATAGATTTTCCGATAGGGAAAAAGCAGGAAGTCCGCATTGCCGATGAGCTTCGGGATTTCCTCCTCCGGGACGCGGGTGTTGTCAAACTCCACACAATCGCCGATATTGTATTCGCGGATCAGCGCGGCATAATCCGTCGGGTCGAGCTTGGGGTACTGCTCGCCCCGGATCACGAAGCGGCAGCGGGCCCGGTCCTTTTCCTCCATCAGGGAGATCGCCTTGAGCAGGATATCCACGCCCTTATAGGGGCGGATTCGCCCGAAATTGAGAAAATGCACGCGCTCATCCTTGTCCCTGGCGTCCTCGTCTATACGGTAAGTGGTGTACAGTCCACGCGGGATTACGCGGATTTTCCCGTCCGGGATGTTGAATCTCTCCTTCAGCTCCTGCCTGGAGGCGTCGTTGTGTACGATCAGCAGATCGCAGGCGCGATAGAAACGCCCGTAGAGCTCGGCGTCGCCGGGGGCAGGTTCGTGCGGGAGCACATTGTGTACCGTCATGACGAGCATGCGGTAATACCGGCGTGTCTGCTCATAGAGCCTCATCTCCGCCGAGGCCTTCTTAAAGCTTTGAATGTGCAGCACGTCATAATGCCCGCAGCGTATCTCATGCTCCAGCTCCAGAAGCGTGCGTCCGTATTCCAGCACCGCGGCAGCTTTGCCCTTGCCGCCGTTATAAAAGCGCCGTTTCCACCGGATCCCCTCCTCCTGCAGATCGCTGCGCATATCACAGAAAATGGTCAGGTCGCACTCCTTTTTCATCTCTCGCGCAAGCTCCAACACATAGCGATTGCCGGGAGAGTGATGTTCTACCATCAAGACCCGCAGGCGTTCATCCTTCTTCTGAAAAGACTTCACAGTTTTTCCTCCGTCAGACTATCTTTTTATAAGCTGTACAAGTGCTTTCTGCTGCTCCCTGCTGCACGCAAGACTCACATGCAGCACCGTGCCGATGACGCCGCAGACGCCGGCGCACAAAATCAGCGAAATCCACCCATGTGGTGTATACAAGCGGGACAGGCCAGTGAGACAGGCCGTAATCACACCGCATGAAATCACATTGCGGATTATATCCGGATAAAAGGTCCCCGCCGGCAGCTCCAGCACGTGGGCCATATACAGCGGATTGGAAACAAAATTTATAAAACTCATGACCGCAACCGTCGTCCAGGCCACGGCATAGACGCCCATGCGGGCATATCTGATAAGCACGTACATACCGGCAACATTGAAAAGTCCCCCAAGCAGAGTGACATAGCAGGGAAATTTCTGCTTCAGCTTGAGGGTATAGATATAGTAAAGCGGGTGCATGGCACCGTTGGGGATACAGGTCATGATGGTCACGACGGTCAGTCTGTAGATCAGCTCCGTGTCCTCCCCCGGTATCCAGAGCCGGTAGAAGGCCTGCCCAAGCGCCACAAATCCGGCAAAGGCGACGTTTGCCAAAAGGCCGGAAACCTTCATCGAGATTTTCAGTTCCTTCAGCAGCTCGTCCTTTCCGCGTTCGGCATAGGTCTTGAGAAAGTGCGGAATGAACGCCTGATCCACAACAGTATAGAGACTCTGCACAATGGTGTCCACAGTTTTTGCGATGGCGAGCTGGCCCATGGCGAGGGAGGAAAGCATCTGGTTGCACACCAGCAGATCGAGCCCGCTGTTGAGAAGATTACCCACCATATTAAAGGAGGCCCAGAAGCCCTCCATTACCAGAAGCCTGACTGCCGCAAAGGAGTAATTCTCCCGGGCGATGTGCAGCACAGGCAGCAGCTTCCGGCTCATCCAGAGGTCGGACAGAGCAATAACGAGCGCAGCGCTCAGTGTGCCGAGTCCAACCCAGGCGACCCTGGCCGGGAGCAGCAGATAAGCCGCCACCAGCACCAGGGCGTTCGTGATATAGGACAACAGCTTGAAACAGCCCTTCCAGTCCATGCGGTTGCGTACATATCCCGCACAGCCGAACACGGAAAAAACCGTTGTCACCCAAAAGGCAATGAAGGAGAAAACAAACAGCAGCTTGACGTCCGCCACAAGTTGGGTCGGGACAGAGATCAGACGATCCAGGAAAAAGGTCATCAGCAGCGCCAGCGTCAGCAGCGCAAAGCCCAGATAGACATTTCCCCAGAACACTGAGGCATAATAACGATTCGCCTGGTCGATGTCCCCCCTGTGATAGCTCAGGCCGATGTAGCGTGCCGCATAGATATTCAGCGCCGTGGTCACGATCGTGGCATATTGAGTAAATTGCTTGGCAAGCGTTACAAAACCATAGGCCTCGGTTCCGACAGTACCTGTGATATACGGCGTCAGAATCAGGGTGATCCCGTAGTTAACGACATAGGCCATGCCCGTGACAAGCATCGTGCGCGCCATATGCAGGAGCTTGTTTCGTTTTTCGGAATTGTCTTCCGGCATCACCGGCGGCCCCCTCTGCTTTTTTATAATGCGTTTTCAGCTTGCTTTTTTTGCGGCCTCGCGGTGTTTCTGATGTTCACCAGGGTGCGTTTACGCGTGCCGGCGGCATGACAGCCGACAGCCGCAGCCATAAAACAGGCCACCACTCTATAGTCAAAGTTTCCGCCCAGGCAGCGCTCTGTCAGTCCGTTGATGGTCAGGAAGCTCATAATTCCCGTACAGAATCGGTACTGATCCTCCTGCAGGCTGTTCATGTCGCGGAAGGAATAAAGCATCATATAGAAAAACGCAGCCAGGCCCAGCAGTCCGGAGTTGAGCCAGGTCTCCAGAATGACGTTATGCGCACCGGTTGTGAGGGAGGCCATAAAGGGATTTTTTCGCATGCTGAAGCCTGTCTGAAATTTCAAAAGGGCTGTCGGGTCTCGCCAGAACATGCCATAGCCGAAGCCCGTCATGGTTCTGTTCGCCATCATCACGTCGATGACCCTCCGCCAGATCGGGATGCGCCCGGTAAGTGTGGCGTCCTTTCCCATTGCCACCAGCATATCCTCAAACAGAGGCATCAGCGCCAGCATACAGAACAGGAAAACAACATTGACCGTGATATACATCAGCCCCAGCGGTACGCGGACAGGCTTAAACAGGTAAATAGCGAGCACGGCGAAGACCACCGTGATGATAGCGCCGGTTGCCTGGCACATAAAAAGCAGGACGAGCTGGACAAACAGAAGCATCCACCATTTCAGCTCTCGCTTGTGTAGCTTTCTTTTTTCATGCAGCAACAGAACCGTCATCACGATTCCAAAATCGAGCTCGGTGCCGCAGGCGTTTTTTGTCTGAAAAAGCCCGACAAGCGCATGGGCCTGTCCCTCCTCGTCCGAAAAGCCATAGCCGGGAAAACATATGATGAAGAAAACCGTTATCAGGACAAATGCCCCCTGGGCAATACAGACCATTTGCAGGATCTTAAACAGGCTGTATCTCTCCTGAAGCCAGATCACGAACAGCATCGTTACCACAAGGCGCACGCAGGTGATGATCTGCGCCTTCTTATCAAAAGTGACCAGCATGGAAATACCGAAGCAGGAGAACACGAACAGATACATTACCCAGTATTTCCTGTCCAGATGCAGCAGCTCAACATCCTGCCAGGAGCCGCCGCTGGAGAACATAATGAGGACGAGCTCCAACACGAAAGCGCCGTATTCGAGAATGGTCTCCATGGATTCGCCCACAACCTTTGTCAGGTTTCCGGGGAAACCGAGTGACACCAAAAGGCTGTATATGATCGCCAATTCAAAGAAGATCTCGGTCTCAAGCTTCCTCTCGTTATTTGGATTTGTCAAGGTTCCCCCTCCTTCCCTACTGACTGTGATCGCAAAGCATGGCGCAAATTCTGCCGGGAAAACGGAGAGCGTTCTGTCAAGGGATCGTATCAGTTGTTATCTGAAGGGCTCATCCGTCGAACAAGCTTGAACAGCAGAAGCCCCACGCAGGCGCCCAGCGTATTGGCAGCCATGTCCTCCAGGTCACATTGGCCGTTGCGCATCAGAAGCTGCGTCGTCTCGATGATGGTCGTCAGCAGCATACCGAGCGGCAGCACAACACTCAGTTTGGCAAGCCGCGGATGGATCGCAGCAAAGAGCGCCCCGATCGGCACAAACATCGCAATATTCAGCCACAGATGCTGCAGCGGCTCAAGAGAATGTCGGTTGATCGCCTCTTCTATGGATTCAAAGCTCAGCAGAATATCGGTCTGCACATGCCCTTTTCGGGAGAAGACCGTCACATAGCTTACCATCAGCAGATAGAGAAAAAACATCACCAGCGCGGTTTTGTTCAGCTCCCCAAAATGCCGGACGATAAATACAAAAAAGGCAAAAACTCCAAAGAAAGCCGCCAGAATCAGCAGTGCCAGAAAGACGAAGCTTAAGCCGCCCATTTGACTGATGATCAGAACCAGCGGCAGGGAGATCAGCAGATAGACCACCAGCAGCACAACTGCAAGCATCGGGATGGAGGAGCGGCTTGAGGCGCGCTTGGCAACCGCCTGAAAGAGATAAAAATACCCGCACAGAAGCAGAATTACGATCAGCAGCAATTGCATGCTGTCTATTGTTCCGGTTCGCCCCATTTTCCAGGCTCCTTTCCGTCAAAACAATATGTATCGCAGCCCGACCGGCCCCGCCTGTCAGGCAAGAGGGGCTGCCGTGGTCTGAAGATTCGGGAGGATTCCCGAGTAATCAAAACGTATGCGGGCGATAAGCGACTGATAGATTTCCAGTGCTATTTCCATCGGATGTGCGCCGAGCACAAAGCCTGCCACAACCAAGGCCAGGCCGGCCACAAGAACGGCTGCAAGGATGATCAAAAGGATTTTTCGAAACTGTTTCATTCCTCTACCTCCTCGCCGCGGTATTTACGTCCGCGCGAAACCGCAGCGCGGAACATGGACGGTATCGCCCCAAGAACTGTCCGAAATACGAGCCAGAACATCAGCAGGGCAAGGGCAAAAGCGCTCAGAGAAAGGCCGGCGGCGACAAGCTTGTCAGCAAGCTCCGTATAAGTATGCAGCAGGGCACTCAAACCGCTCGCACCATAGGCAAAGCCTGCGGCAGAAAGGCCAGCAAACAGGAGAGCTGCCGCCAGAAGCAGCCCCAGGCATAGGGCCGTTACCGGGACCGCAAGCAGGATGTACAGCAGGAGACTCCCCTTTTTGGCATGTCGTGCGGTTTTGGCCGCAGGCTTCACCGTTTCAGATGCCGGCGTCTCCGGGGAAACAGTCTCCGCCGCATCACAAGGGTCTGCCGGGGAATCTGTCACTTCTGCATTGCTTCCTTCTGCCGGCTCCTCTGCCCTTATCTGATTGGGGATCATATTGACTGTATCCGCCGCATCATTCTCGTCGAGAATCACGATCGGTCCTGGAGGCGCGGACTGCTCAGTCGTGTGCGTCGTTCTCCGCCTGAAGCTGACGGAATGGACGGTGTGTGTGTTCTTCTTGTGTTCTGCACTTGTCAGGTGTTCTTCGCTGTCTTCCGGGATCTTCTCGCTTTTCTCAGGCAGCAGGATCCTGCCCGGCTGTTCCTCGGGAGGCGCGCTTTCCTCAGCGCGATAAGCTGTGCTGACAGCCTCATCCTCATAATCCGCAGCGTTTTCAGGTGCAGTCGGCTGCGCCTCACTTTGCCCATCCGCGTTGTCAGGAACAGCGTCTGACGGATTGCTTCCCCAGTCATTGCTGAGACCGATGCGCACAAGCTCCGTGATTGTCTCCTGCGTAGTGGGCGCTTCAGGCTTCTCTTCCGTTTTCTCTATGGTATCCTCATAGATGTTCCGCCGTTTTGGCAGCTCACCGGTCTCGATCTGATTTTCTTTATCGGGCGCCGCCGGCTCTTCTCTCTTGTGACGGCTGAAACGGCTGCCCTTTTTCTCTTTCTTTTTCTTGCCTTTGCCAGCGCCGATTTTGACGTCCGGCGTCGTTTTCCCGTCGTCGTCAAAGCCGTATTTTTCTTCCTCCTGTTTCTTCTTGGCAGCCTTCTGGGAAATGTTTTTCTTGCGCTCGTCAATAGACGGCGTCATGCCGATCGCCTTGCCGGAGACAACATTGTTGACAACGCATCCCAATACACGCGTACCGGACTTATCCAGTTTTTCAAGGGTGCTTTGAATCTCCGGAAGAGAGGACTGGTCGTAGCCGATGACAAAAAGAACCGAATCGGCAACCTGATTAAGGCTCAATGTGCCGGAAACCTCGCCCACAGGAGGTGCGTCCATGATCACATATTCATAGCGCTGCTTAAGATTCTCAACCAGTTCAATCAGCATATTGTCCACGCTGATGGCATTATGCTCCAGCACGGCAGGCAGGAGGTCAAGATAGCCGGAGAGTGTAGTGATGGCTTCCTCTGTGGTCACATCGCCGCGGTAGAGCGCATTGAGGGAGTGCTCGTAATCCACCTTGTTCAGGAAAAGCGCGCCAAGGTTCGGGTTGCGGGTATCAAAGTCGATCAGAAGCGTTTTGTGTTCCATGTCCGAAAGCTGGATGCCGAGGTTTGCGGCCACGGTCGTCTTACCCTCCCCCGCGATTGCCGAGGTCACATAAAAGCACTGGTGCCCCTCTCTGGATCCCAGCCGGTTGCGCAGGATATAGGCCGCAGCGGAGAAGTTCTGCACCACAAGCGAATTGCCGACCTCGTCGCGTGTCATAATGGAGTCTTTGCGCTTGTAGTATGCGTTGTCGCGCGGAATAACGCCGATCGTCTCCAGGCCAAAGAGCGTCTCCACATCGCGCACATTGTTGAGTGTCGGGTGCATCAGCAGCTCCACCACAGCAAAGCCGACGCCCGCAGCAAAGCCCAGCAGAGTTAGCAGCACGACCTTGTTGTTGCCGCCGCCCACCACGCCGACCAGCTCCGCAACCGGTTCATTGATGATCTCCAGGGAGCCAAGCTGCAGGGTCTTGGGCAGAATATTGCTTGCGTGTTGAAGGATGCTGTTCCAGACGGCCAGTCCCTCTTCGGCATTGCGCCAGGTGAGCCTCATCTCCAGAATCTGTGTGCTGTTATACTGTGTGACCGTGATGGCGCTTCTGATCTGGGCAACCGTATAACCAAGCAGCTCATTTTCGTTGATGACATCGGTGAGCACGCGCTCGCTGCGAAGCACATAGCGCACAGCGTCCACCATATCCTCCGCCAGGTGAAAGTCATTCACATTCGGGGCGTTGTAGCCGCCGACATACTGTCCGTCCAGATTTTTCGATGTAACGGCGAAGGAGCCGCTGATATTGAAGGACTGATAGGAGCTGCGCACGACGGTCATGGCCGAGAGGATCAGGCCAAAGGTCAGTCCCACCAGCGACAGCGCCACGATGATCATCCAACGCTTCTGCAGGGCGAAGAGCAGGTCACTCACCCGCACCCGTATTACACCGTTTTGTGTTGATTCAGTACCTTGCAAGAGCAGGCACCTCCTTTTACGTCTGGTTCACGGAAGCTGTATTCTTCCTTTTCCGTTTGCGCACGAAATGAACGATCAATACCGTCAGTCCTATGACACCGAGAACAAGCAGGACCGCGTAAATAATATAGTGTACAAGATAGGAATCCCGCAGGTTGATTGTCTGGATCTCCGCACTGTCGAGCACACGCACATCATATCGGGTCTCTCTGTCGCCGCCCTTGAGCAGATAATAGGCGCCGGGGTCAAGCGACTCCATATTCATTGTACTGCCCGAGGAGGTCCAGGTGTAGATCAGCCCGTTTCTGTCAGAGTACAGCGCCAGGTTGATGCCGGGGATCTGCATGTCGCTGAACTCATCGGTAATACCGAACTGAACACGGATCATGCGGTTGGTAGCTTCGACCGTTGTATCGCATTCACCTGACATATAGCCGAAAGCATCTACCGGCACAAGCAGCTCCGGCTGCGTGATGCGATAATTGCCGACAGCCTCTGTCTGCCGGATGCGATAGGTCGTCCCCTTCTCCACAGCGTCAAGCACGAACTTGCCGTTCTGGTTGGTTGTAAGCTCGATCGGTTCCCCGCGTCCTGACAGGATCTCAAACTTCGCGCCGGCAATCCCACTTTCGGGGTAAAGCTCGTCGTTGAGCGAGAAACGGATACGGATGCGCGGGCAGGCAACGGTTTCCGGCGCGGGCATCACTGTGGATTTTTTGACAACCTGGACCTCAATGTCCTCGAGGATGCCCGCATAATACTGCGGGATCTCCCGTTCTCTCAGGAGATAGTTGCCGAGGTACAGCTCCCCGCTTTCCCCGAGGCCGTTCTCGTCGCAGATGATTTCATCCACGATCTGGCCGATACGGTAGCGCAGCGTTCCGTCAGCGGTGATGATGTTCTCGGCCGCAACCACGTCAAAGCTGCCGCCGGGAATTTTCCCGCCGTTTTCGCTGTCCACCATCTGCACACGGATGACATTCTTTGAGGGCATGACCGGAACACGCACGACATAGGGATCCGGCCAGTCATAGATGTCATTCAGCACAAATTCAATGTTTTCGGAGGCGTCATAGCCTTCCGCCTCGGTCAGCTCATGCAGCTCATAGGTACCGGCTGCCAGCTTCTCCGGGAAGTAATAGGTGCCTGCTTCCGTTGTCTCATAAAACCGGAAGGACACGCGTTCCGGATAATAGGTGTTCAGAATCTGCAGGGCATGCTTATCTCCGTACAGTTCAAACTGTACGCTGGCTTCCTTCACGGTACGGTCGGTCTCCGCATCGACCAGCATGACATAGACTGCGGATTTCCGTCCCAGGTCCGGATCATCTCCCGGTCCTTCTCCCTGGCCGTTGCCGCCGCCGTCACCGCCGCCGCTGCCGCCGCCGCTGCCCGGCAGATCGGGAGTCGGCGTAACCGTCGGTGTCGGTGTGGGTGTGGGCGTCGGCGAGGGGATTATATCGAAGGTCGGGACGGGCGACCACCCTCCTCCGCCGCCATCGTCATCCCGCTGAGCGGTCATGGTGGGTGTGGGAACGCCTGCACCGCCGTGATCGTCCCCATACCACGGGTCAACCTCATCGTGGTCGGGTATATGTACAAGATAGAGACACAGCAGCAGAATGATAAGCATCAGGATCAGCAACAGCGCGCTGAACATATCCGACGCAGGCTGCCAATAGTTCAGTTCACTTTCGGGCTGCTTGCTTTTTTTCTTCATTTATTGCCTACCCCAGAAATCTGCTTCTCAAACTCATCCACAGGCATGGGCTTTGAGAGGAAGAAGCCCTGGCCCTCCGTGCAGGCGCATTTGCGCAGCATGGTAAGCTGCTCCATGTTCTCAATGCCCTCCACCGCAACTTTCAGGTTGATTTTTCTTGCCTGCTCAAAAACCGCGTTGAGCGCCCCTTGGTTCTGTCTTCCGTCAAAGCGGCGCAGATCCAGCTTCAGCAGATCGACAGAGAGCTTATTGATGGTGCTGAGAGAAATATAGTCTCCGTTGAAGCCGTCCATGATTACGCGGAAGCCATCCTGGCGCAGCCGTTCCTCTGCCTCCATTACAGACTCCGGAGATTGGAGATATGCGTTTTCTGCAATTTCCACCTCCAGATAACGGGGCGGAATGCGGTACTTCTTGAGCATTTCCTCCAGAAAGCCCGCAAGGTCCATGGCCAGGATGTCTGTTTTGGTGGCGTTGATTGCAAGCGGCATCGGGCGTATGCCGTTGTCAATCCAGCGGCGTATGGTTGCGAAAACACTCTCCCAGATATACTGGTCAAGCTTTGTGATATAGCCATTGTTTTCAAGGATGGGGATAAACACAGCCGGTGACACTGTGCCAAGTTTGCCGTGATTCCAGCGCACAAGGGCTTCTCCGCCAATGATATTTCGGGTGTTCAAATCATGCTTGGTCTGCAGGTAGAATACAAATTCGCCATTTCGCAGGCCTTCCAGGATCTGCGGCATGAGAATCTGCTCGTTCCCGCCGGAGACCGCATGCGCGGCACCGCCAATCTGGCCGGAAGCGGCGGAGAACCCCTGCCCCCTGGGCAGGCGTTCCAGAAGTTCGGTGATCTGTTTCAGCTCCTTCTGTTCGCGGTAACGCATCTGGTCGGCTACAGGCGGGATGACGTTCTTGTGAAACTCCTCCACAAAAAGGCCAAGGTTCCGGCGCAGCATATTCCAGGAGATGCGATATATGATGTTGAACAGCAGCGACAGAATCATGCCGGCGATGGAGGTATAGAATGCAACCTGAATACCGGAGAGCAGCGTCTGGACGCTGGTCAGAGCGATCTCCACCGAGCTGAAGCCGATACCGCGAATGCCGATGATCAGGCCGATGAAGGTGCCGAGAATGCCGAGACCGGTCAGCGTTCCGGGAATCTGGAGCACCACGTTCTGCCAGCTGCGCAGGGCAAGAATGTCCTCATTGATATAATCCTCAATATCCGTAAGCGCCTGGCCGGATTCGCGCTGCACCTGGACCTTCTCCTGATAATCTCGAAACAGGCCGTCCAGAGTACGCTGATGAAAGAAGTCTTCGATCTGTACCATGACAGACCAGGTGGAGCTTGTCTGAACCTCAAGGGCCCGTTCAATATTCGCCAGTCCCGTCTCAAAGGCATGGTAATACTGCACAACCGGCAGCACGCCCAGTACCACCCCGGCCAACACAATAAACTCCATAATCACGATAAATACAGTGGATATGCTGTCTGGGGCATAGGACGTCAGAACAATGCCGCCTATCAGTATGAATATTACAAGCGTATAAATCAGTCTTCGCATTTTAAACTCCTACCTATTTCATTGCTTGATTGGGATTGTGATAGACCGAGCCGGGACAAAACAAAGCACAGTGAATAGATGTCTCTTTTTGCATCCAATGAAGGGCTTCAAGCCCTCAATCGTGAATAATCTGCCACAATCTGCCGTATCGTGCCGATGGATGACTTTGAGCTCAAAGAAATTCCGATTCATTCAGTTGTATATGTACGTCTATTTGTTGACTTACAATTGTCTTATTTTATCATTAATTGCTTCGGTTTTCAAGAACTGGAAAGACAAAAAGCTGTCATCTCCTATGCAGTGTCAGTCAACCGGCACAGCCGCTCTTCTCCGCAGTTTCTAATTCAGCTCAAGCAGCATTTTCACATGGGCAATTCCATCCTCAAGAAACTCCTCTGAGATCATGCGAAAGCCCTGTTTTTCGTAGAGCGCCCGTGCATAAGTCTGCGCCTCTAAATAGACAGCATCCGCGTGAAAAAACTCCCTGGCGATTTGAATGCCCGCCTGCAGCACCCTGGTTCCCAGACCTGCTCGGCGCTTTGCCGCAATCACGCGCCCGATCGTGACCCATTCGCTTTTTATTCCCCTGTCGAGGACGCGCAGATAGGCTTCGATCCCGTTTTCATCCTCCAGCCACACATGTACCGCTTTCTGATCGCAGCCGTCCAGTTCGGGATAAGGGCACTGCTGTTCCACAACAAAGACGTCCACGCGCAGTTTAAGGATCCGATACAGTTCGTCTGTCGTCAACTCTTTAAATTCTTTAACACAAAGTGTCATCTGCTTTTCGCCTCTCAAACAACAGATTCTTGCTTTTCCGGAAGCTGATCGGTATAATAGGCAAAACGGGACAAAGGAGGCAGAAGCCATGCCGAGAACAGAGATCGTGCACCCGTTTCCCCCGCTTTATAATGCTGACTCCCGTATTCTGATTCTTGGCTCCTTCCCTTCCGTCAAATCAAGGGAGCAGCGCTTTTTCTACGGCCACCCGCAGAACCGCTTCTGGCGTGTAATCGCAGGCGTCCTTCATTGCCCTGTCCCGCAGGAAATCCCGGAGAAAAAGGAATTGCTGCTGTCCCATGGCGTCGCCCTGTGGGATTCGATTGCCCGCTGTGAGATTTCTGGTTCCTCCGACGCCAGCATTGACCATGTCATACCAAATGATTTGGGCCCCATTTTTGCTGGAGCCGGGATCCGGCAAGTCTTCTGCAATGGGAAAAAATCCTGGGAGATCTATCATAGATACAGCGAACCGCTGACCGGGCGCACCGCTGTTTGTCTGCCGTCGACAAGTCCGGCCAATGCAGCCTGGTCCTATGACAGATTGCTGCAGACCTGGGAGGAGCGGCTTGCGCCATATCTGTAAAGCGTTTCAAAAAAAACCGCAAAATATTGGGCAAAAATGAAAAAAGCACTTGAAATGTCCATTGAGCTGTGTTATACTTCAAAAGCTGTTTAGTTTACAATAATCGAAAGGATCGAGATACATGTCTGCTCTTACTATTGTTTTCACTATTCTTCAGGTGCTCTCCGGCCTGGCCGTGACCGTTATCGTTCTTATGCAAAGCGGCAAGAGCGCCGGTCTTTCCGGTTCGATTTCCGGCGGTGCTGATACCTTCCTTTCCAAGGGACAGGCCAAAACGCTGGATGCAAAGCTGGCAAAGGCAACCAAGTGGTTTGCTCTCGCTTTTGTTCTGCTGACCCTGATCCTCAACCTGATCTGATTCTTTAATCCGAAAAAGGCGCTCATGTATTGAGCGTCTTTTTTTATTCCCATTTTTCCCAGGTTTCCGGACAATAGCCCACCGTGGCCTGCTTTCCGTTACGCACAATGGGTGTTTTGAGGAGATAAGGAACCTCAAAAAGCTTGTCCATTTTAGCCTCTGTCGCAGCAAGGTATTGAAACAGCGGATAGTCCTGATCCGTGGGATCGACCATAGCCTCAAGTCCCACGGCATTTTTCACGCTGGCAAGCTCTCCCCTGCTCATCCCATATTTTAGAATATCAATGTACTGGTATTTGATTCGCCGTTCCTTGAACCAGCGTTCTGCTTTTTTTGTATCGAAGCATTTGCTTTTGCCGAATATTTGAATGTTCATTGCTCAGCCTCTCCGTAAAATGTTGGTATTCTTCGACTTTTTGGCTTTCCGCTCCCGGTTTGAAAAAGCCTCAAAGCCGCTGACAAGCTTCTTTTTTTGCGCAATTTCTTTTATTCTCTGATATTCACCCTTACAAGGATCTTTTTTTATGTTTTCTGCAGTTATCATTTCCGTAAAAGAAAGCTCGATCGCATTCAGTATATGCAATCAGGCTCCCACTGTCAAATATTTCTTCAAGTCTCTCTGGGACACGCCTTTCCACGGCATCTCTGTATTGCGGCAGCATGGCGGGGGCTATTGCGAATAACACAGCGTTTGGGCTGGTGTTCGCAGCATCCCGATCAAGATCTTCACTTCATCTTGTACGTTTGTCAATGATGTGAGACCAAGAGATTGAGTTTGAAAGATGAGCGCGTTAGCTGTTGATGGAGGGAGGGCGTAGCCCGACCGGAGTCAGCAG
>CACWLG010000007.1 GCA_902761635.1 Oscillospiraceae bacterium
TCTTTGAAAATCAAAAGCATTATCTTCTGCGCATTCACAAGACGGAAGAGGAAAAAGGAGGATTTTGATGAAATCAAAAGCAGCAGATTTTCTCATCTACGACGAAGCGTCGGGCTTATACCGAGAAAGCCCGGAGCAAGCCGTCCGCGACGACGTGGAAAAACACTACTGGCTACACGTCGGGCGGTCGATCCTCAAGGATTGGCGGCTTTACCTCATGTTGATCCCCATGCTCTTAGTGTTCCTGTTCTGGCGTTATTTCCCCATGTATGAGCTGCTTGGCTGCTTCAAGGTCTCCGATGAGGTGCTCCCGGTCTCCCAGCAGCTGTTCTCCGGCTTCTCGTACTTCAAGCGCCTGCTGGTCGGCGGAGACGATCTGTCCGCCGAGTTCTGGCGCGCCATGCGCAACACCTTCATCCTCAGCTTCTACGGCCTGTGCTTTGGCTTCCCCATGCCGATCATCCTGGCCCTGTTCTTCAACGAAATCAAGTCCAACATCGCCCGCAGTGTCTATCAGGTTCTGACCTACCTGCCCAAGTTCATGTCCACGGTCGTTATGACCTCTCTGGTCGTGATGCTTGTCAAGCAGGGCTCCCTGACAAGCGGCATGGGCATCGTCTCCCAGGCGCTTGCCAAGCTCGGCTGGATCAGCCAGGATGTGGCAAACTCCGGCATGCTCAATAACCCCCAGTACTTCCGGCCCATCTACATCATCAGCGGCATCTGGGAGAGCGCGGGTTATGACAGCATCGTCTTCTTTGCCGCCATCATCGCCATCTCGCCCACCAGCTACGAGGCCGCACAGATCGACGGCGCCGGCAAATGGGCCCAGATGCGTTACGTGGTTCTTCCCAGCATTCTGTCCACCATCGTCATCATGCTCATCACCCGTATCGGCTCCCTGCTGAACATCGGCTATGAGAAGGTACTGCTGCTCTACAACACCAACACCTATGTGACGGCTGACGTGGTTTCCACCTTCGCCCAGCGCTACGGCCTGGCCGGCGCTGCCAAGGGCATCGCCTCCGCCGCCGAAATGATGAACAACGTGGTCGGCATGCTGCTGGTTATCGGCGCCAACACCATCGCACGCAAGGCGTCGGATGTTTCGCTCTATTAAAAGGAGGGGACAGCGATGAAAAGAAAACTTGAAGCCTCCGAGCTGATCTTTAAGATCATCAGCTACACGCTGCTGACCATCTTCGCGCTGGCCTGCCTCTACCCCTTCGTGTACGCGATCTCTGCCGCCATCAGCGGCCGCAGCGCCGTTGAGTACGGCCAGATCGTGCTCTTCCCCAAGAACGTACAGTTTGACGCGTTCCGCCGCATGTTCAACGACAACATGTTCTGGAACGCCTACTCCAACACCCTGTTCATCACCTTCTACGGCACGGTCTGGGCGCTGTTCTACTCCATCCTCGGCGCCTACGCCCTGTCCAAGAAGCGCCTGCTGTTCAGGAAGTTCTTCAACTTCTTCCTGGTCTTCACCATGTGGTTTGCCGCCGGTATCGTACCGCAGTACTTAAACTACCTGGATACCAAGCAGGTCTTCAACGCCATCGGCATCATGGATGACAAGTGGCTCGTCGTCATTGCCATGGGCATGGCCGCCATGAACATCATCCTCCTGCGCAACGCCTTTGAGGGTGTGCCCAGCGAGATCGAGGAGGCCGCCATCGTCGACGGCGCCAGCGAGTTCCAGGTGCTGACCAAGGTCTACCTCCCCATGTGCAAATCCACCATCGCCACCGTGGCTCTGTTCTTCGGCATCTCCCGCTGGAACGGCTACTTCTGGGCGCGCCAGATGATCTCCAACTCCAACGAGCACCCGCTGCAGGTCTTCATCCGTCTGCGCCTGGAGGAGTTCACCGACGCCGAGGCCATGGCCGGCTGGAACCAGCCCTACGCCTCCGACTCCGTGATCTACGCGCTGATCGTCTGCTCCATCGTCCCCATCCTGATCATCTACCCCTTCATTCAGAAATACTTCGCCAAGGGCACCAACGTCGGCGGCGTGAAGGAGTAATCCACCGGAATTTCACCGGCGCTGCCGGGTTATTACACAGTACACAATTTTGAGGAGGATATTTATGAAAAACAGCAAAACCATGATCGCACTGCTGCTGGCACTCGTGATGTGCGTTGGCCTGCTCAGCGGCTGCGGAAAGAAGATCGACGTTGACCAGTATTCCAAGCCCGCTGCCACCGAGGCTCCTGCCGCACCCGCCGCCGAGGCTCCCGCTGCCGAGCCTGCCGCTGCGGCTCCCGCTGCCGAGCCCGCCGCTCCCGCTGAGCTGAGCTATGCCGACGGCACCGTGCTGCGCATGGCCACCGGCTACAACTCCACCAAGACCGGTCTCAGCATGGACGCTGAGGTCGCAGGCGAGGGCGTTACCCTGGCTGACGGCGTGACCTACCACGCCGGCGACCTGAAGCCCACCTGGGTCGAGGTTCAGAAGCAGCTCGGCATCAAGATCGAGGACAAGTACCAGGGCAACACCGCCAACAACGAGTTTGACTACTGGAAAGAGCGCATGGGTGACGTGGACCTGGTCTCCGGCACCGCTGCCAAGCTCACCGAGTACGGCGAGCAGGGCGTCGTCGTGAACATCGGCGACTACCTCGACCAGATGCCCAACTTCAAGGCTTATCTCGAGGCCAACCCCATCGTCCGCCTCTCCATCACCGGCAACACCTCCACCGGCGCCATCTACTTCAGCCCCTACTTTGACGGTGTCAACGATATCGAGCGTATGCCCCTCATGCGCGTTGACATGATCCAGAAGCTCCTCGACGGCGAGGGCGAGTTCAAGGCCGAAAAGTCCAACAAGACCGCCGCTCCCGTTTACCAGCCCTACATGCCCACCTCCGGCAAGATCGAAATCGACGTTGTGAAGCCCGACGGCTCCGGCGTTGAGACCATCTCCAAGGACTATGATGCCGCCGGCAACATCGTCGCCAAGATGAACGAGGCCGGCTCCATGGACGGCGCTGCCGCTGTCAACATGCTCCGCGAGTACATCGACAAGGCATACAACGGCTACTACGGCACCGAGCGCTCCAAGCTCTTCTGCGGCCAGAACGCCGCCTGGGACGCTGACGAGCTCGTCGCCCTGCTCCGCTGCGTCGTCGCCAATCCCCAGACCCTCAACGGCACCGACACCATCCAGGGCCTGTTCTCCCGCGAGGATGACAACAACCAGCGCCGCGTCGACATGATGCGCTTTGCCGGTCACCTCTTCGGCATCCGCGGCCTCGAGTCCCGCCAGGATTACCTCTACTTCGATGTGGACGGCAGCCTGAAGGACGCCCGCCAGAATCCCGAGTCCTACGAGGCCATGGAGCGTATGAACGCCATCGCCAAGGAAGGCCTCATCTCCATCAACTTCATGAACACCGCCGACGGCAAGACCAAGCAGTACCTCGAGAACAACTCCGGCTTCATGCACTATGACTACAACCAGACCCAGACCCTCTACAACGATCCCAGCCAGAACGTGCTGCATGACGGCGGCAAGTACATGGCGGTCATGGTTCCCGTGGCCCGTTGGCAGGATGGCACCGAGGGCGGCCACTACATGCGCTTCACCGAGTCCTGGCGTTCCGTCAAGACCGACGGCTGGGGCATCAGCTCCGCCGGCGTCAAGGGCAATGACGACAAGCTCCACGCAGCCCTCAAGCTCATCGACTTCGCATACTCTCCCAAGGGCATGATCCTCATGAGCTACGGTCCCGACGCCTTCATCAAGACCAATCCCGACGGCAGCTATGTCACCTTCATGTTCAACGGCACCGAGATGCCTGAGATCGCCGACGCCACCCGCGCAGAGCTGTGGGAGAAGGCCAGCGGCAACTACACCAACTACGCCCGAGTTCCAGTGCACCACCGATGTCGGCCGCGAAGGCGCCGGCTACATCTCCAACGCTGTCGCCCTTGGCACCCTCAAGCATCCTGAGCTCGCCGTTACCGAGAACCCCTGGTACATGTCCGTCCCGACCGTCCTGCCCACCACCAAGGCCGAGAACGACATGATCAACACCTACACCCAGCTCACCGCCAACGGCAGATACTCCCAGAACAAGGGCGGCGAGAACATCTTCGTCAACGAGATCGTTGCCGGCTACGCTGAGGAGGGCATGGGCAATGCCGAGGCCTCCGCAACCAAGGTCGCAACCGAATGGGGCGGCAAGCAGTACCTGGCGCTCAAGACCGACGCCTGGAACCGTCTGCTCGCCTACTACAACGCCAAGTGATCGGGAACGCCTGATCGCAAGTGAACGCAGATTCTCACGGCCGCGGCCGGGCTGAGGGTGCTCCCCTCAGCCTGCCGCGAGCCGAAGCAGGGAGGCTAACATGTATAAGAAACAGTTAACACTGCAAAAGATCCTTTGCTTTCTGGCACTTGTGTCGAGCGTCATCATCTTCCTGTATGCGCTTGGCATTATGACCGATCTCTATGATACCCTGTATTCCACGATGCGCAACCCCGCCGACCTTACACAGACCGACGTGGACGGCTCCATTGTCTATTACAACATGCAGGGCTGGAACTCCTATTTCCTTCACTGCTCCATCGTGCTGATCCTCCTGGCGTGCCTGCTGTTCATCACGAACACGCATATCCGCCGCAGATACTATGTCGGCAACTTTATCGCTGTCGGCGCCTTTGCCCTTGCCAACTTCTATGTTGCCTGGGAATCCCACGCCTACATCACGGCCTTCAAGGCCCGCTTCCTGATGATCGACTTTGCGGCCCTCATGGAGCACGCTGACCTCTGGAAGACCTACTACACCGAGTCCACCTTCTGGTTCGATGTCCACTATGCGGTGTTCGCCCTGTCCATCCTCGTGTCCCTGGGTCTCATTGCCTGCACGATCTGGAAGATCGCTCTGATGAACGAAGAGAAAAAGCTCCTTGAAGCTGGAAGAAAGGGGGCGGCGGCATGAACGATGAAAAATACATCCGTTTAGACCGCATGCGCTATACCAAGAACACCACGGCGTCGGGCCTGGCGCTGCTGTCGATCCTTTTCGACGTGTTCTTTTTCATCAGCATCTACGAGTCCAACGTGGGCTCCTGGTACTACAACATCCTGATCGGCGCATCCATCCTGTATAACCTCATTTTCCTGCTCGCGGCCTTTCTCAGCTCCGAGGGCATCAAGAACTACAAGATCGCCTATTCCTATCTGATGATCGCGCTCGGCATCGGGCAGATCATCCGCATCTTCATCTATCCCGTAACGGCGCACAACTCCACCGTCATCATTCAGGAGAAGGCTGTCACCGTGATGGAGAACCCGCAGTTTATCCGCTGCGTGCTGTATCTCCTTCTCTCCGCCGCCTGCCTGATCGTCGGCGCAGTCATCGGCATGACCCGCAGCAAGGCGCTCAAGGACCACCTGGCCAGCCTGAAAGCCGCAGCATAAAGGAGGGGAAGAACGTATGGCACAACTGAATGTTCAGCATGTAGACAAGATCTATGACAATAAAGTGCAGGCGGTCTTCGACTTCAACCTTGACGTCAAGGACGGCGAGCTGATCGTGCTGGTCGGCCCCTCCGGCTGCGGCAAATCCACCACCCTGCGCATGATCGCGGGTCTTGAGGATATCTCCGCCGGCCATCTGCTGCTCGACGGCAAGGATATCACCCAGACCCCGGCAAAGGACCGCGACATGGCGATGGTTTTCCAGAACTACGCCCTCTACGGTCACATGACCATTTACGAAAACATGGCCTTCTCCCTGACGCTGCGCAAGGAGAACCCCAACGTCATCCACAAGAAGGTCCTCGCGGCGGCTGAGATCCTGGGCCTGACGAGTCAGCTCAACAAAAAGCCCAGCCAGCTCTCCGGCGGCCAGCGCCAGCGTGTTGCCATGGGCCGCTCCATCGTCCGCAACCCCAAGGTCTTCCTGTTTGACGAGCCGCTGAGTAACCTCGACGCAAAGCTGCGCGGCGCGACCCGCCGCGAGATCCTGCTGCTGCACAAGCGCCTGCAGGCCACCATGCTTTACGTCACGCATGACCAGACCGAAGCGCTGACCCTGGCAGACCGCATCGTGTGCATGTCCATGGGCCATGTGCAGCAGGTCGGCACTCCGCTGGAGCTGTATGACGCTCCCGCAAACCGCTTTGTCGCAAGCTTCATCGGCCTGCCGCCCATGAACTTCTTCGACGTCACCGTGCGCGAGGGCCTGCTCGAGGGCCGCGGCTTCAAGGTCAAGCTCACCGAGGAGGAGAAGGGCATTCTGCTCCCCTACGCCGGCAAGACCATCGAGCTCGGCGTCCGTCCCGAGGACGTGCAGGAGGGCACCGAGGCCACACTGAACGTCTTCTCCAATGAGAACCTCGGCATGAACACCCTGATTCACGGCCACGTGGGCGACAACAACAGAATCTCCGCGAAGCTGCGCGGCTGGTTCGATTATGAGGTGGGTGACAATGTCAACGTCGCCTTCACCCGCAAGCACTTCTTTGACAAAGAGACCGGCGTTGCCATCAGGAAGGGGGAGAAAGCATGAGCAAGGCCCAGAAAAAGTCTTCCGGCATGCCTGAGTTTCTGCGGCGTTTCTTCGTCGCCCTCAAGCGCCAGCCGGCCATCATCGCGCTGGTGGTCCTGTTGATCGCCTTCTTCCAGTACTCCCTGAACCTCACCCACATCTCCGACACCACCGCCAAGATCCAGGGACCCGGCATGGGCCTGTGCGGCTTTGCCACCATGCTCTTCTCCATGCTGAGCCTTGTCTGCTTCCTCAACGCCTTCCCGAAGCGCAAAAAGCCCGTGATCCCGATGGTCGCGCTGATGTTCGTGATGTTCGCCATCATCCTCTACTGCGACTGGCACTACTGCCGTCTGATCGAGACTGCGCTCTACCGTGAGGTCAATCCCATCGTGATCGACCTGTCCACGCTCTACATCGCGAAGGCCTACAACGTCCTGCAGACCCATATGATCATCGAAAGCATCGGTGCCGTGCTGGTCCTGCTGCTGCCTGTCTACACCAAGATGCTGCGCAAGATCAACACCTCCATCACGGTTGAAGACAACGGCAAGATGGACGTCATTGATATCTCCGGCGAAGATTAAATCCTTTCCCTTCCCGTAGGGGTCGATCCCCGGATCGACCCGCCGGTCAAGCTATGCCTGTCTGCGGGCCGATGAAGGCATCGGCCCCTACGGAACGCCATTTACCGCAGCGAAAAGAGGAAACCTATGGCACGCAAAAAAAACGGCCGCGTGACGCCCGAAGACAGCCGGACGACCGCCGATTACTACAAGCTCCATACCAAGGCGGCCGACGATCTTGCCAACGCGGACGAGAGCAATTCCCCCGTCTATTCCGAGGAGGAGCTGCGCAAGTACCGCTCCGGTCCGAAGCTTAAAATCAGCGACTGGGTCAAGGTGATCCTCGTCAAGATCTGGTTTGCCGGCTCCGTCTGCTTCTTCATTTTCTGGGGCCTGAGCTCCTATGTGCGCGACAGGCTCGACCTGCTGCTCATTTTCTCCATCGCTCTCGGCGTCGTGACCGACGTCATCACCAACAACATCCTGCGCTATTATGCGAAAACCGAAGGCGAGAACGACCGCTGGATGATGTTTCCGCAAAAGCGCTATTACACCTTCTTCCTCAATATCTTCTATGCCATGCTCCTGCTTTACTGCACGAACATGTTCTACACCCTGCTCAATCTGACCCTTTCCGCCGCCTCGGGCGGCAGCGGTCTCACGCTCGGCGTCGGACCCATCCTGTTCGGCGTCGTCTATACGGCGTTTGACCTCCTGTTTATCACCATCAAGCGCACCCTGCGGCAGATCGTCACGGATGCCATGAATAACGCGAAAGGGAAATGATCGGATATGAATGTGAAACTTCTTTTCTCCGGCGCAAGCTCCGCCTGCTTTGAGCTTGAAAACAGCCTGCCCTATTACGCGCCGGAGAAATTTAAGGTCCTCCTGAACGGTCAGGAGCAATATGAATGCGAAAGCAATGTGTTCTCCCTCTACTCCCTGCAGCCCGACACGGACTATGAAGTGCGTGTGCAGGGCGCGAGCATCGAAGGGGCGCTGCGCTTTCATACAAGTGCTGAGCGCTGCTGCCTGAACGTGCGCGATTTCGGCGCGGCGGGCGACGGCGTGCAGGACGATACGGAGGCCATTCGCAGCGCCATCGGCTGCCTGCCTCCCGACAGCCGCCTGCTTTTCCCGGCGGGCACCTACCTCACCCGGCCCCAGTTTCTCAAGAGCCATATCACCCTGGAATTTTGCGCGGGCGCGACTCTTCTCGGCTGGACGGACCGGAACGCCTACAACATCCTCCCCGGCGTGGTGGAGGCAGCGGACGGACAGCGCGTACACTTCGGGACCTGGGAGGGTAACGCCATCCCCGTTTACCAGTCCCTGCTCACCGCGCAGTATGCCGAGGACATCACCATCATCGGCCCCGGCACGGTGGACGGAAACGCCCAGAACACGGATTTCTGGACGAGCTTCCACACCTACCCGACCGGCAGGCCCCGGCTTCTGTTCTTCAACCGCTGCAAGGATGTGCGCGTGCACGGCATCCACGCCTGCAACGCCGCCTCCTGGCAGATCCACCCCTACTTCTCTGAAAATCTCGGCTTCTTTGATCTTTTGATTTCGGCCCCGAAGCACAGCCCCAACACCGACGCGCTGGACCCCGAGTGCTGCACGGATGTGCAGATCATCGGCTGCCGCTTCACGGTGGGGGACGACTGCATCGCCATCAAGTCCGGCAAGATCGACATCGGCCGGGAGTTCAATCAGCCCGCCATACGCCACACGATCCACAACTGCCTCATGGAGTTCGGCCACGGTGCCATCACCCTCGGCAGCGAGATCGGCGCCGGCGTGCGGGATCTGACCGTTTCGCAGTGCTTCTTCCGGGGCACGGACCGGGGCCTGCGCATCAAGAGCCGCCGCGGGCGCGGCAAAAACTGCCGCATCGACGGGGTGCGCTTTGACAACATCCGCATGGAGGGCGTGCTGACTCCCGTCGCCATCAATCTCTGGTACAACTGCTGCGACCCCGACCGTGAGAGCGAGTATGTCTGGTCGCGCGAGCATCTGCCGGTGGATGACCGGACGCCCTACATGGGCGCCTTCCGCTTCACAAATCTCACCTGCACCGGCGCAGAGGTCGCAGCCTGCTATATCGACGGCCTGCCGGAGGCCCCGATCGGCGAGGTCAGCTTTGAGAATGTCTCCGTCAGCTTCTCGCCTGACGCCAGGCCCGGCATCCCCATCATGGAAAACTTCGCCAGGGAGCGCTGCCGCCTCGGCATGTACTTTGATAACGTCCGGCACATTTGCCTCAGGGACGTGCGCATCGACGGCGCCGAAGGCGAAGCCCTGCTGGCGGATCACTATGAGAAACTGGAAAAAGAACACTTTTGTGAGGGCTGAACATGTACGAAAAAATTGACGCATATGTCCTGAGTCTGATCGAGAAATCCTCTCCCTCCTGCACGGCCTGGAACATCGAGAGCGTGCGCGAGGGCAGGCCTGCCTCCTGGAACTATATCGACGGCTGCATGATCACGGCCCTGCTTGCCATGAGCGAGATTACCGGCGATGCGCGCTACTTTGACTTTGCCGAGGGCTTTATCGACTGGTTCGTGATGGACGACGGCAGCATTCGCACCTATGAGCGCAGCAAGTACAATCTGGACGATATCAACGAGGGCCGTGTCCTCTTCACGCTCTATGAGAAGACCGGCAAGGAAAAATATAAAAAAGCTGCCGAAACCCTGTTTCAGCAGATCCGGGAGCAGCCGCGCACCTTCGAGGGGAACTTCTGGCACAAGGCCATCTACCCCAACCAGGTGTGGCTGGACGGCCTGTATATGGCCCAGCCCTTCTATGCCCTGTATGTGAAGACCTTCGGGGACGGGGACTATGGCGATATCCTGGCCCAGATCGAGAATGTGCGCAGGCACATGTTCGATGAAAACAAAAAGCTCTGCTATCACGGCTATGACGCAAGCCGCAAGGCCTTCTGGGCAGACCCGGTGACCGGGCTTTCCAAAAACTTCTGGCTCAGGAGCATCGGCTGGTATGCCGTGGCGCTGGCCGACCTCTGCGACATTCTCCCCGCAGGGGAGGCGAAGCGCCGCCTGGAGGAGATCTTCCGGGAGCTCATGGCAGGCGTTGAGCTGTATGCCGATCCCGAGACCGGCCTTTACTGGCAGGTCCCCGATCAGGGCGGCCGCGAGGGCAACTACCTCGAGACCAGCGGCAGCAGCATGCTGGCCTACGCCATGCTCAAGGGCGCAAGGCTCGGCATCCTGGACAAAAAATATGCCGCGCAGGGCGAGAAGACCTTCCGCGGCATCGTGAAAAAATATCTGTCCTTCACGGACGGGGAGCTGAATCTCGGCGGCATCTGCCTTGTGGCGGGTCTCGGGCCGGAGGATAACCGGCGGCGGGACGGCTCCTACGAATACTACATCTCCGAGCCGGTGGTGGAGAACGACGCCAAGGGCGTGGCTCCCTTCGTGCTGTGCTATACGGAGATCAAGCGTCTGCCGCAGGGCTGATTTTGATGCTCTGCCCGTCCGGGACCGCCGTCTGCTGCTCGAGTATGCGCGCCTGAAAATGGGAGGGGGACATGCCGTATTTCTTCCGGAAGACCTTGGAGAAATACAGCGGCTCCCGAAAACCGCACAGGTGCGCCACATCGGAGATGTTGACGACTCTTCCCTCCGAACCGGCAAGGCGCTCCGCCGCGGCCTGCAGGCGGGTGTCCACCAGAAACTGGTGCGGCGTCACCCCGACCTCGCGCTTAAAGAGCTTGCGCAGATAGTCGTAGTTGAAATGCAGCGAGCGCAGGTACTGGTCCAGCTCGAAGTTCTCGTCGGGGTAACTCAGGACGATGCTGTTCATGATCTCGTCGACAATGGGATTGCGCAGCGGCGCGTTCAGCCCGTCGAGGATGAGTCCCACGATGAGGTTTGCGTAGGCGGAGAGAACCATGGTCTGCCGACCCGGATTCAGGCCGAAGTGATAAAAGGCCGCGGTGAAGGCATCCAGAATGAAATGGTTGCCGTCATCCCGGATCAGGGTGGGGACCTTCAGGTTCAGTGCGGCGTCGCGTATATTCAGGTGGATGTTGGTAAAGCCCGAAACGCTCTCGTTCTGATGATAAAGAAGGGGCGGGATAGCGATCACGTCTCCGGCCTGATAGGTGATCTCGCCGCCGTCAAAGATCAGGCGCCCGCTTCCGCTGGTGCAGTAGATGAACTCCCAACTGCTGTGCGCATGCCGGGAAACCGAAAAAGTTATCAAGTGTTTACCTGCGTAGATGATTTCATTCATAGACAACCGCGCTCCTCTCGCAGTCCATCTTAGCAAACATTATCCGTTTTGTCCATATCAATGTATTCTTACACGATCAAGGGGGATAAAAAATGGCATACCTTACGCTGAAAAACATCAACAAGATCTATCCGAATGGCTACCACGCAGTCCACAATTTCAATCTCGACATGGAGAAGGGCGAGTTTATCGTCTTCGTCGGCCCCTCCGGGTGCGGCAAGTCGACGACCCTGCGTATGATCGCCGGTCTTGAGGACATCAGCAACGGTGAATTCCTGATCAACGGCAAGCGCGCCAATGAGCAGGGCCCGCGTGAGCGCGGCGTGGCGATGGTGTTCCAGAGCTATGCGCTCTATCCCCAGATGAGCGTCTATGACAACATCGCCTTCGGCCTGGAGCTGCAGGGCGCAGACGATGACTATATCGACGAGAAGGTGCGCAACACCGCCCGCATCCTGGGCCTGACGGACTATCTGGACCGTCTGCCGAGAGCGCTGTCCGGCGGCCAGCGCCAGCGCGTGGCCATCGGCCGCGCCCTGATCCGCAAGGTGGGCATCTTCCTGATGGACGAACCGCTTTCCAACCTCGACGCCAAGCAGCGCGTCACCATGCGCTCCGAGATCACCCAGATCCACCGCGAGACCGGCGCCACCACCATCTACGTCACCCATGACCAGACCGAGGCCATGACCATGGCCGACCGTATCGTCTGCATGAAGGACGGCTATGTCCAGCAGGTGGGCACCCCGCGCGAGCTGTACTTTGACCCTGTGAACGTCTTCGTCGCGGGCTTCATCGGCGAGCCGCCCATGAACTTCGTGCGTTCGACCGTCAAGAGCGGCAAGGTCCGCATCGGCGGCAAGGATCTGGATCTGGCTCCCAAGCTCGGCAAGAAGCTGGGCTCCTGGGAGGGCAAGGAGATCGTCTTCGGCTTCCGCCCCGAGTCCGTCAAGCTCGGTGAGCACAAGGAGGCCTATGTGATGGACGCGGACGTGGAGCTCACGGAGATGCTGGGCGACAATACCAACGTCTACATCAAGATGCAGGAGCAGAACGCCATCCTGAAGGTCGACCCGCATGACACGCCCGAGGTCGACACCAGGATCGTCTTCTCGATCCCCTATGAGAGTGTCTATCTCTTTGACGGCGCGACCGAGATGGTCATCAAGTAAGGAGGAGCAGCATGGATATCCGCTATTCCGCAAGCCCGAATGACGTAAAGCGCTACACCACGGAGGAGCTGCGCAGAGAGTTTCTGATCGAGAACCTCTATGAGGCAGACAGTGTAGTTGCTGTCTACAGCCATGTCGACCGTATGGTCACCCTCGGCTGCATGCCCGTGCACGAAACCGTGTCCATCGACAAGGGCATCGACATCTGGGCAAACTTCGGCACGAAGTATTTCCTCGAGCGCCGTGAGATCGGCATCTTCAACATCGGCGGCGCAGGCTCCATCCGCGTGGACGGCAAGGTCTACGAGCTCGGCTACAAGGACTGCCTGTACATCACCATGGGCGCGAAGGAAGTGCTCTTCGCAAGCGCCGATCCCGCCTGCCCCGCGAAGTTCTACATGGTCTCCGCCCCGGCCCACCGCAGCTATGAGACCCGGCTTCTCAAGCTTGCCGACGCCAACAAGCGCCCCACCGGCGAAATGGAGACCTCCAACAAGCGCACCATCAACCAGTTCATCCACCCTGCTGTTTTGAAGACCTGCCAGCTTTCCATGGGCATGACCGTCCTGGAGCCCGGCAGCGTCTGGAACACCATGCCCGCCCACACGCATGAGCGGCGCATGGAGATCTACATGTACTTTGAAGTGCCCGAGCATCAGGTGGTCTTCCACATGATGGGCCAGGGCCAGGAGACCCGCCACATCGTCATGCAGAACGAGCAGGCGGTCATCTCCCCCTCCTGGTCGATCCACTCCGGCGCCGGCACCTCAAACTATACCTTTATCTGGGCCATGGGCGGCGAGAACCAGGAGTTCGACGACATGGACAATATCCCCACCGAGAAGCTGAAGTAAGAAAAATCTTTTGAATTTATAATTGGAGGACTGATTAACATGGACATGATGAACAAATTCTCTCTGGAAGGCAAAGTAGCCCTCATCACCGGCGCCTCCCATGGCATCGGCATGGCGATCGCCGAGGCGTTTGCCGGCTGCGGCGCGACGATCTGCTTCAACTGCTCCAGTGAGAGCTCCAGGGTCAAGGCGATCGACGCCTACAAGGCCAAAGGAATTGACGCCCACGGTTACGTCTGCGATGTCTGCGACGAGGAGGCCGTCAAGGCTCTCGTAGCGCAGATCAAGGAAGAAGTCGGCATCATCGACATTCTGGTGAACAACGCCGGCATCATCAAGCGCATCCCCATGCTCGAGATGAGCGCGGAGGATTTCCGCAAGGTCATCGACGTCGACCTGAACGCCCCCTTCATCGTCTCCAAGGCCGTCATTCCCGGCATGATCGAGAAGGGCCACGGCAAGATCATCAACATCTGCTCCATGATGAGCGAACTCGGCCGTGAGACGGTCTCCGCCTACGCCGCCGCCAAGGGCGGTCTGAAAATGCTGACAAAAAACATCTGCTCCGAGTACGGCGAATACAACATCCAGTGCAACGGCATCGGCCCCGGCTACATTGCCACCAGCCAGACCGCGCCCCTGCGTGAGCGCCAGCCCGACGGCAGCCGTCATCCCTTCGATCAGTTCATCGTCGCCAAGACCCCCGCTGCCCGCTGGGGCGAGGCCGAGGACCTGATGGGCCCCGCCGTCTTCCTCGCTTCCGATGCTTCCAACTTTGTCAACGGCCACATCCTGTATGTGGACGGCGGCATCCTCGCCTACATCGGCAAACAGCCCTAAGTGAATATCTGCAGGTTTGCTGCGCACGACGCGCCGGTCATAGGTTACCTCCAGGACGACCATGATCGGCTCGTCGCGCATAAAAAACGCCCCGCCATTGTCATCTGTGCCGGCGGCGCCTACCGCTGGCTCTCTCCGCGGGAGAAGGACCCCGTGGCCCTGCGCTTTCTGGCCATGGGCTATCACACCTTCCTGATCGAGTACTCGGTCGGGGAGCGGGCGGGGGAGCTGCGCCCCCTGCGGGAGCTTGCCGAGGCGGTGCGCATCATCCGCCGGAGAGCGGGGGAGTGGCACATCGAGCCGGAGCATATCGCGGTCCTCGGCTTCTCCGCCGGGGGGCACCTCGCCGCAAGTCTCGCCGTGCTCTGGCACCGACCGGAGCTGGGGCTTCCGGAGGACTGCCGCCCGGACGCGGCGGTACTGTGCTACCCCGTGATCACGACGGGCGCGTTCCGGCATGAGGAGTCCATCGAGCATGTGACAGGCGGCGACGAAAAGCTGCGGGCGCTTTTGAGCCTCGAAAACCAGGTCACGCCCCACATGCCGCCCACCTTCATCTGGCACTGCACCGGAGATGAGTCTGTCCCGGTGGAAAATACCCTCCTGCTCACCGCCGCCATGCAGCGGGCGAAGGCGGACTATGAGTGCCACCTCTTCTCCGGCGGCGCCCACGGCATTTCCGTCTGCAATCAGGAGGTGGAGACACCTTATCCCGCCGCCGCGCGCTGGATGGAGCTCTGTCAGACCTGGCTGAACGCCCGGTTCGGGTTTGTGCCATGAGGGCTTGAACGCGGTAACCCGAGCCCGCACCGGCCCGCAGGAGGCGATCCCCGGATCGACCCGCGCAGATTCTGCCTGCCTGTACGGATTGGCCCACGGCGTAAGCGCGGGCAGCAGATTCCACCGCTTTACACCGTGGATCACGATCCACCTTCCTCTCGAGGGGGAAGGCGTATTCATCGAACACTGTTGCAACATACAAAATTGAACTGAGGAGGAATACCCCATGAATGCCATGAACCAGAAGATCAGCGACATCGGCGTTGTGCCGGTCATCAAGCTCAACCACCCCGAGCGCGATGCGGTGGGTCTCGCCAAGGCCCTGTGCGCGGGCGGCGTGCCCGTGGCGGAGGTCACCTTCCGCGCTGCCGGCGCTGATAAGGCCATCAAGCTCATGAAGGAGGCCTGCCCCGACATGCTGGTCGGCGCCGGCACCGTCACCACCACCGCGCACATCGACGCCGTGATCGCTGCGGGCGGCGACTTCATCGTCACCCCCGGCTTTGATCCGGAGCTTGTCGCCTACGCCCAGGAGAAGAACATCCCCATCTTCCCCGGCTGCACCACCGCTTCCGAGTACCATCAGGCGCTCAAGTTCGGCCTGGAGCTGATTAAGTTCTTCCCGGCCGAGCAGTCCGGCGGCCTTGCCAAGATCAAGGCTCTGTCCGCGCCCTTCCCCCAGTTCAAGGTCATGCCCACCGGCGGCATCAGCCTGAAAAACCTCAAGGAGTACATCTCCGCTCCCGTGATCGCAGCCTGCGGCGGCAGCTACATGGTCACCGCCGATCTCATCGACAACAACAAGTGGGATGAGATCATCGACCTGTGCAAGAAGTCCAGAGAGATCGTCGAAGAAGCACGTAAATAATCGTTTATAGAACACCTGTTATATTTTTTAGGAGGATTGATTAACATGGAACTGAATCTGCGTCCGAAGAAAGACTGCCGTTTTGACGCCGTATCCCTCGGCGAGGTCATGCTCCGCCTGGACCCGGGCGAGGGCCGTATCCGCACCGCGCGCTCCTTCCGTGCCTGGGAAGGCGGCGGCGAGTATAACGTCATCCGCGGTCTGCACAAGTGCTTTGGCATGGACACCGCCGTCATCACCGCCTTCGCCGACAACGAGGTCGGCAAGCTCATGCGCGACTTCATCGAGCAGGGCGGCGTGAACACCGATCTCATCTACTGGAAGAAGACCGACGGTATCGGCCGCATCTGCCGCAACGGCATCAACTTCACCGAGCGCGGCTTCGGCATCCGCGGCGCTGTCGGCTGCTCCGACCGTGCCAACACCGCCATCTCCCAGGCCACGCCCGCGGACTTTGATTTCGAGTACATCTTCGGCAAGCTCGGCGTGCGCTGGCTGCACACCGGCGGCATCTACGCGGCCCTCTCCGAGCAGGCCTGCGAGACCGTTATCGCCGCCTGCAAGACCGCCAAGAAGTACGGCACCGTCGTCTCCTACGACCTCAACTACCGTCCCTCCATGTGGAGCGCCATCGGCGGCCTGGACAAGGCCCGCGAGGTCAACCGTGAGGTCGCCAAGTATGTCGACGTCATGATCGGCAACGAGGAGGACTTCACCGCCTGCCTCGGCTTCGAGATCGAGGGCAACGACGCAAACCTCAAGGAACTCAACATCGACGGCTACAAGAAGATGATCGGCAAGGCCGCCGAGACCTATCCCAACTTCAAGGTCGTGGCCACCACCCTCAGAACCGTGAAGACCGCCACCGTCAACGACTGGAAGGCCATCTGCTGGGCCGACGGCGAGATCTGGCAGTCCAACGAGTATAACGGCCTGGAGATCATGGACCGCGTCGGCGGCGGCGACTCCTTCGCCTCCGGCCTCGTGTACGGCCTGATGACCACGGGCGACGCGCTCAAGGCTGTCAACTACGGCGCAGCCCACGGCGCTCTCGCCATGACCACCCCGGGCGACACCTCCATGGCTTCCGTCAATGAGGTCGAGGCCATCATGGGCGGCGCCGGCGCGCGCGTAAAGCGTTAAACCCCATGGAGCACCGCAATCCGCTTCTGCCCGACGTCACGTCGCAGAAGTTCATCACCTTCGGCGAGATCATGCTCCGCCTGACCCCGCCGAACTATGAGAAGATCCGGGTCGCGACGAGCTTCGAGGCAAGCTACGGCGGGAGCGAAGCAAACATCGCTCTCGCCCTGGCGAACCTCGGCATCGACAGCACCTTCTTCTCTGTCGTGCCCAACAACTCCCTCGGCAAAAGCGCCGTGCGCATGCTGCGCTCGAACGATGTGCACTGCACGCCCGTGATCCTCTCCACGCCGGAGGAGACCCCGACCCACCGCCTCGGCACCTACTATCTGGAGACCGGCTACGGCATCCGCCCGAGCAAGGTGACCTATGACCGCAAGCACAGCGCCATCACGGAGTATGACTTCTCCAAGGTGGATCTGGACAGCCTGCTCACGGGCTTCAACTGGCTGCATTTGAGCGGCATCACACCGGCCCTGTCACCGAGCTGTGCCGACTTCATCCTCGCGTGCATCAGGAAGGCAAAGAAGCTGGGGCTCACCGTGAGCTTTGACGGCAACTTCCGCTCCCGCCTCTGGACCTGGGACGAGGCCCGCGACTTCTGTACACAGTGCCTGCCCTATGTGGACGTGCTCTTCGGTATCGAGCCCTACCATCTCTGGCGGGACGAGGACGACCACAGCCGCGGCGATCTCAAGGACGGCGTGCCCCTGCAGCCGAGCTATGAGCAGCAGGACGAGATTTTCCAGGCCTTCGTCCGGCGCTGGCCGAACATCAAGTGCATCGCGCGCCATGTGCGCTATGCCCACTCCGGCAGCGAAAACAGCCTCATGGCCTACATGTGGTATCAGGGCCACACCTTCGAGAGCAAGCTCTTTACCTTCAACATCCTTGACCGTGTCGGCGGCGGCGACGCCTTTGCCAGCGGTCTGATCTACGCCATGATGAACGACTACAGGCCCATGGAGATGGTCAACTTCGCCGTGGCGAGCTCCGTTCTCAAGCATACCATCCACGGCGACGCCAACATCACCGATGATGCCAAGAGCATCCGCGCGCTGATGAATATGGACTATGATATCAAGAGGTGATTCCAATGAGAGAATTTATGGATAAGGATTTCCTGCTGGAGACCGAGACGGCCCGCCACCTGTTCCATGACTACGCGGCGCCGCAGCCCCTGTCCGACTACCACTGCCACATCTCTCCCCGGGAAATCTATGAAAACCGCCGCTTCAACAACCTCGTCGAGGTCTGGCTCGGCGGCAAAAACCCCGACGGCAGCTACTTCGGCGACCACTACAAGTGGCGCGTGATGCGCTCCAACGGCGTCAGCGAGGACTACGTCACCGGCGACAAGCCCGCCTATGAGCGCTATCTCAAGTTTGTCGACGCCCTGCAGATGGCCATCGGCAACCCCATGTACCACTGGTGCAACCTGGAGCTGCGGCAGTTCTTCGGCTTCAACAAGCCCCTGACGCCCGAGACCGCCAAGGAAGCCTGGGACTTCTGCAACGACAAGCTGCAGAATGACCCGTCCATGACCGTGCGCGGCATCATCGAGAAGGCAAACGTCGCCTTCATCGGCACCACCGACGATCCCATCGACTCCCTGGAGTGGCATGAGAAGATCGCGGCCGACCCCACCATCAAGGTCAAGGTCTGCCCCTCCTTCCGCCCCGACAAGGCCATCAACATCAGCAAGCCCGGCTTTGCCGACTACATCGGCAAGCTCGCCGCCTCCGTCGGCAAGAAGGAGCTCAAGACTGTGGATGAGGTCTGCGCCGCCCTGGTCGAGCGCCTGGAGTTCTTCGCCAGTCTCGGCTGCCGCGCAAGCGACCACGGCCTGGACTACATCCCCTTCCGTCCCGCCCCCGCCGGGGAGGCGCAGGCCGCCTTTGCCAAGGTCATGGCCGGCGGCGAGGTCAGCGTGGAGGAGGCCGAAAAGTACCAGACTGCCATTCTCATGTGCCTGGGCCGCGCCTACCACCGCCTCAATATCGCCATGCAGCTGCACTATTCCTGCTACCGCAACGCCAATGAGCGCATCTATGCCAAGCTCGGCCCCGATACCGGCGTGGACATGATCGCGCAGACGACCTGCGGCGCGGATATTGCCCGCTTCCTCTCTGCGCTCGACATGACCGGCGAGTGCCCGAAGACCATCCTTTACTCCCTCAACGGCGTGGACAACGATATGCTGGCCACCATGTGCGGCTGCTTCCAGTCCGACGAGATCCCCGGCAAGATCCAGCTCGGCTCTGCCTGGTGGTTCATGGACACCAAGAGCGGCATGGAAAACCAGATGCGGTCGCTTGCAAACCTCGGCCTGCTCGGCAACTTTGTCGGCATGCTGACCGACTCCCGCTCCTTCCTGAGCTATGCCCGCCACGATTACTTCCGCCGCATCCTCTGCAACCTCATCGGCACCTGGGTGGAAAACGGCGAGTATCCCAACAACGACGAGTACCTCAAGCGCATCGTCGAGGGCGTGAGCTTCAAGAACGCCGAGCGCTACTTCGGACTGTGATTCCTGGCAAACAATAGAAAACCTGTGCTTCGTAGGGGCTGATGCCCTCATCAGCCCGAAACCCAATTGCCTGCACGATGAAACGGGGATCGGGTCGATCTGGGGATCGACCCCTGCGATCTGCAATATCCTTCAATTTTAATCTGAAAAGGGGTAGATTACCATGGACAGACTGAGCTATAAAACCCTGGACCAGCAGGGCTATAAAGGATACCTCCTGCGTGAGGCGCCCGAGCGCGTGTTCCAGTTCGGCGAGGGCAACTTCCTGCGCGCATTCGTGGAGGACTTTATCGACCAGATGAACGAGAAGGCCGGCTTCGACGCCAAGGTCGTCGTGTGCCAGCCCCGCGGCGGCCATCCCGACGCCGCCGACCGCTTCCAGGAGCAGGACGGGCTCTATACCCTGATCCTCCGCGGCCGCGACAACGGCAAGCCTGTGGAGCGCACCCGCATCATCTCCTGCGTTTCCCGCTGCCTCGACCCCAAGCGCGACTGGGACAAGATGCTTGAATGCATGCACAATCCCGAGATGCGCTTCATCGTCTCCAACACCACCGAGGCCGGCATCGCCTTCGATCCCGCCTGCAAGGCTGATGATGCGCCTCCCTCCAGCTTCCCCGCCAAGCTCACCGCCATGCTCTATGAGCGCTGGAAGACCGGCCTCAAGGGCTTCATCATCCTCTCCTGCGAGCTGATCGACCACAACGGCGACGAGCTCAAGCGCTGCGTCAACGAATACATCAAGCTCTGGGCCCTGGAAGACAGCTTCTGCCAGTGGGTCAACAACGACAATATCTTCTGCTCCACCCTGGTCGACCGCATCGTCACCGGCGGCGCGAAGGCAGAGGCTCCCGCCCTGTGGGAGAAGTGGGGCTACGAGGACCAGCTCATCGACACCGGCGAGGTCTTTGCCGCCTGGGTCATCGAGGGGCCGCAGTCCATCAAGGCCGAGTTCCCGTTCGAGAAGGCCGGCCTTCCCATCCAGGTCGTGGACGACGTGACGCCCTACAAGCAGCGCAAGGTGCGCATCCTCAACGGCGCGCACACCTCCATGGTCCTCGGCGCCTATCTCGCCGGCAAGGACATCGTGCGCGACTGCATGCAGGACAAGGCCATCCGCGCCTACCTCAACAAGGCCATGTTTGAGGAGATCATTCCCACCCTCGACCTGCCGAAGGACGAGCTGGAGAGCTTCGCAGGCTCCGTCATCGACCGCTTTGATAACCCCTACATCGACCATCAGCTCCTCAGCATCGCGCTCAACTCTGCCTCCAAGTGGAAGGCCCGCGTCATGCCGAGCGTGACCGAGTATTACAAGCGCCTGGAGAAGCTGCCCCAGTGCCTGACCTTCTCCATCGCGGCCTTCATCGCCTTCTATCACCAGGGCGTGAGAGACGGCGTGGCCTATGAAGTGAGCGACGATCCCTGGGTCCTCGCCTTCTTTGAGGACCATAAGAACGACGACTGCAAGGCCCTGGCCCATGCCGTCATCAACAACAAGGCGCTCTGGGGCGACGCGCTTGCCGAGATCCCCGGCTTTGAGGAGGCTGTCGCGGCCGATCTCGAGCGCATTGAAAAGGAAGGCATGTACAAGGCCATGGAGGACTGCCTCAAATGAAATGGATCCGTATCCACCCCGATGACAATGTCGTCGTAGCGCTGGAGGATATCCGCAAGGGCGAAACGCTCATGAGCGCCGATTTCACGGTGACCGCCTCCGAGGATATCGCGCGCGGGCACAAGATGGCCATCCGCACGATCCCGGAGGGACAGCCCGTCATCAAGTACGGCAATCCCATCGGCCTTGCGAAAGCGGAGATCCCCGCCGGCGCGTGGGCGCATGTCCACAACGTCCGCACGGGACTGAGCGAATCGGCGGAGTATACCTACAGCCACAAGGTCTATGACAAGCCCGCGGTCAGCCCCAGGACCTTTATGGGCTACCGTCGAAGCGACGGCCGCGCCGCCGTCAGAAACGAGATCTGGATCATCCCCACCGTCGGCTGCGTCAACAGCATTGCGGCAAAGCTCGTGCAGGACAACCAGCACCTCGTCAAGGGCAGCATCGACGGCCTGCTCACCTTCTCGCACCCCTACGGCTGCAGCCAGATGGGCGGTGACCATGCCCAGACCCGCAAGCTCCTGGCCGCCCTGGTGCGCCATCCCAATGCGGGCGGCGTGCTGGTGCTGAGCCTCGGCTGCGAAAACCTGACCCAGGACCAGTTCAAGGAAGAGCTCGGCGAGTGGGACGATCAGCGTGTCAAATTCCTCGTCTGCCAGCAGGTGGAGGACGAGTATGAAGCGGGCGCAAAGCTTCTCAAGGAGCTCGCGGACTACGCTTCCCGGTTTAAGCGCGAGGAGCTTCCCGCCTCGGAGCTTGTCGTCGGCATGAAGTGCGGCGGCTCGGACGGGCTTTCCGGCATCACCGCAAACCCCACCGTCGGCCGCTTCTCCGACCGTCTCACCGCCCTCGGCGGCTCCACGGTCCTGACCGAGGTGCCCGAAATGTTCGGCGCCGAGAACATCCTCTTCTCCCGCTGCATGGACGCGGAGGTCTTTGACAAGGCCGTGAAGATGGTCAACAACTTCAAGGATTATTTTGTCAGCCACGGCCAGGTGGTCTACGAAAACCCCAGCCCCGGCAACAAGGCCGGCGGCATCACCACGCTTGAGGACAAGTCCTGCGGCTGTGTGCAGAAGGGCGGCAGCGCCCAGATCGTGGACGTGCTGGAGTATGCCGAGCCTGTGCGCAAGAAGGGGCTCAATCTGCTCTCCGGCCCGGGCAACGACCTGGTCTCCGCAACCGACCTCACCGCCGCAGGCGCGCATATCATCCTCTTCACCACCGGGCGCGGCACCCCCTTCGGCGCCCCGGCTCCCACGGTGAAGATCTCCACCAACACCGCCCTCTTTGAGAAGAAGGGCAACTGGATCGACTTCAATGCCGGTACGGTGGCTCAGGGCGAGGATCTGGACCACGCGGGCGACAGACTCCTGGACTTCGTGCTCGAGATCGCCAGCGGCAAAAAGACCCACGCCGAAGAGCGCGGCGCGCGCGAAATCGCCATCTTCAAAGACGGCGTAACACTGTAAGAGGAGAAAGAACGCTATGGCATTGCATGTCATGGAAGAAGCCAATCGCTGCCTCGGCTGCAAAAAGCCGAGATGCCGTGAGGGCTGCCCGATTCACACCAACATCCCGGAGGTCATCCGGCTTTTGAAGGACGGCAAGCTGAACGAGGCGGGCTGGATGCTCTTTGAGAACAACCCCCTCACCACTGTCTGCTCCATCGTCTGCAACCACGAAAAGCAGTGCGAGGGGCACTGCATCCGCGGCATCAAGGATGTGCCGGTGCATTTTTCCATCATCGAGAACTATATCTCCACCACCTACGCAAACCAGATGAAGGCCGGCCCCGCCCCCTCCAACGGGCGCAAGGTCGCCATCATCGGCGCCGGCCCCTCCGGCCTCACCATCGCCATTATCCTGGCCCGCTACGGCTATCAGGTCACGATCTTTGACAGCAAGGACAAGATCGGCGGCGTCATGCGCTACGGCATCCCCGACTTCCGGCTTCCCGACTCCGTGCTTGACGACATCGCCTATCGCCACCTGGAGCTCAAGGGCATCAAGTTCCGCCCCAACACCACCATCGGCGGCGCCATCGGACTTGACGACCTCTTCCGCGACGGGTATCAGAGCATCTTCGTCGGCGCGGGCCTCTGGCGTCCCAGGACCCTGCACATCAAGGGCGAGACCCTGGGCCATGTGGCCTTCGCCATCAACTACCTGGCAAGCCCCGGCGCCTTCCGCCTGGGCGAGCGCGTGATCGTCATCGGCTCGGGCAACTCCGCCATGGACTGCGCGCGCACCGCCATCCGACAGGGCGCGCACTATGTCACGGTCTTCAACCGCCGCGACAAGATCGCCGCGAGCGATTACGAGTCCAGCTACGCCAAGCTCGAGGGCGTGAAATTCGAGATGATGAAGAGCCCGCTGGAGATCCGGGAGGACGGCGTCGTCTTTGCCGACAACGAGTTTGACGAGGAGGGCAAACTCCATCCCGTGCCCGGCACGGAAAAGCTCTACCCCTGCACCGGCGTCATCGTCGCCGTCAGCCAGCAGCTCGGCAGCAACATCCTCAACACGACCAAGGACCTGGAGAAGGATCGCACCGGTATCCTGACCGTGGATGAGAACGGCCACACCTCCCGTCCCGGCGTCTTCGCGGCAGGCGACGTGGCCCACGGCGCCAGCACCGTCGTGGAGGCGGTTGCCACCGGCAAGCGCGTGGCAGAGGCAATGCACGAATACATGCAGAGCCTGCCCATGCCCGAGCCGTCTCAATACGCCAACGCGCCTCTGGCCGAGCGCATCGAAGCCAGTGTCATGTCCGAACAGGTCATCGGAAAATAATCGGCATCGCGCCTTCGGACGGACGTTTCCTCCGGCACCGAAGGCGCGGTTTTGCGTGAAAAGGAGCGTGCTGCTTATGAAACTGATCAATATGCTCGTGGACGGTCAGCTCCACCTCGGCATCCTGACCGGGCGCGGGGTGATCGACGCCACTGAGCTTCAAAAGAAAACCGGAGCCGACGCGCCGCAGAGCATGATGGAGGCCATCCGCATGGGCCGGGAGAAAGCCCTGCCGCTTCTGGAAAAGCTGCTGACCGGGGCCGACTCCTGCCTGGATGAGTCGCAGATCACCTATGCCCCCGTGGTGGACGATCCGGAGAAGATCCTCTGCGCCGGCGTGAACTACCGCGCCCATATCGAGGAGACCCGCGGCAGCTTTACCGCCGCCGGCAGTCCCACCATCTTTGGCAAATTCCGCAACACCCTGGCCCCCCACCGGGGCGTCGTGCGCCTCAACCGCAGTTCGACGATGCATGATTACGAGGCGGAGATCGTCATCGTGATCGGCAAGCGCGCCGCCTACATCAAGCCGGAGGAGGCGGAGGAATACATCTTCGGCTATACCCTGGCAAACGACATCAGCGCGCGCGACCTGCAGAAGGCCACAAGCCAGTGGGTGCCCGGCAAGACCTGTGACACCTTCTGCCCCCTGGGGCCCTGCATCGTGACTGCGGACAGCCTGTCCTACAGAGACATGCACCTGACCGGCTTCAAGAACGGGGAGAAGCGGCAGGAGGGCTGGAGCACGGATATGATCCACGATATCCCGACCCTCGTGAGCTTCCTGTCCGGCTGCTGCACGCTGGAGCCGGGGGACGTGATCCTGACCGGCACGCCGTCGGGCGTCATTCTCGGCAGACCCGAGGGCGAGCGCGACTGGCTGCAGGCGGGGGACGTGCTCACCGTGCGCGAGGACACGATCGGCGAGCTGACCGTGACCATGCAGGCGTAAGGCACCCGGCAGAACATGGGCGCGCTGCAAAATGCTGAACCCTGTCATTCCGAACCGATGACCGATATCACTGGTGTGGGAATCCGTCCTCTTTTCATGGGGAAACGGATTGCCGCGACCAGTTTGCGGACCGGTCCTGCAATGACAGCGCATTTTGCAGCGCGCTCTTTGCCGCTGTACGGACCGCGCAGGCCGCGTGCATTCGGCGGCCTGTTCACATTGCGGCCATCCTGGGGACAAAAAATAACCATTGATTTCACGTACCGATCTATGGTACAATACACATGGAATTATGTAAAGCTTATCATGGAGACTGAGCCCTTTCGGGCGCAGACCCAATGGAAGACAATCGGATGAAGGAGGTCGTTCCATGATGAAGAAAAGAATACTCGGTATCGTGCTTGCGGTACTGCTGATGCTGTCTCTCAGCGCATGCAGCCAGATCAAGAGCATTGTCGGCGGCAGCAAACCCGCGCCAACGCCCGCACCGGCGACCCCGCTGCCGACGCTCGCGCCCACGCTGGCGCCGGCGACGCCGACCCCGGCTCCCACGCCGACCCCGACGCCGACCCCGAAGCCGACGCCGACCCCGGCTCCCACACCTGCGCCGACTCCGGCCCCCACGCCTGTGCCGACGCCCATGGCCCCCGCGCCGGTCATCTCCAAGCAGCCCACCGGGGAGTCCCATTATGTCGGTGAAAGCGCCCTGTTCATTGCCAACGCCAACCCCTTTACCGCCGCAAACTGGACCGCGGTCGCGCCCAACGGCATGGAAATGGACATGCAGACCTTCCGCAACACCTTCCCCAACTGCTCCACCGTCGGGGACACGTCCGGCTCGCTCACCATCAACAACATCAATATGGATATGAACGGCTGGACCTTCTACTGCACCTTTGACAACATGGGCTCCACGACCAGCACCAACAGCGTCGCGCTGCGTGTCCTCGGCCCCAAGGCCCAGACCCCGAACCAGAACGTGATCGTCCCGCCCGTGACCAATATCAGCTGCCCGATCTGCGGCAGCACCGTTGCCAGCAATGTGGCCATCTGCCCCGTGTGCGGTGAGTACATCAATGCCGACGGCGTCGATTACAGCTATGCCGAAGCGTATCGGGACGTGGTCGACGATGCCGGCGATATCTGGAGGATCTACGCCGACGGGTCGATGGACTATCTCGGAAACATCGCAGGCTGAACCTGATCTCAGATAAGGACGATCCCATATGAGGACAAAAAAACTCTGTTTGCTGCTTGCGCTCCTGCTGATGCTGCCGCTTGCAGCGTGCGGTAAAAAGAACAAAACCGAAGCCACGCCCGCGCCCTCGCCCACGCCCTCGCCCACGGCGACTGCCGTGTTCGCCCCGGCTCCCACGCAGACGGCGGCCCCGTCGCCGACCCCGACTCCGGCGGCCTCCGCATCGCCGAGCGCGGCTCCCACGCCGACGTTTGCTCCGATCGAGACCCCGGCTCCTATCCTGAGAGGGACGGCGAGCCCGGCTCCGACGCCCGCAGCCGCGACTGCGACGCCGGCGGCTCCCTCCGCCACGCCGATCCCGGCCCCGTCGCCGACCCCGGCCGTCCCGGCCTATGCGCCGGTAATCACCAAGCAGCCCGGCGGAGAAGGGCATTACGCGGGGGAGAGCGCCGTGTTTGTCACCCATGCCGACAAGTGGACCACGCTGGAGTGGACCGCCGTGTCGCCCAGCGGGCGTAAGATTGATCTGAAAACCTTCCGTGAAACCTTCCCGGATTCGACGGTGACAGGGGACAACGACACGACCCTCACCATCACGAACCTGAATATCGACATGAGCGGCTGGAGCTTTTTCTGCACCTTTACGAATGAGGATGCCTCCACCGCGACCGAGCAGGCCCGCCTCAAGGTCACCGCGGTCCCCGGGGCCGGGACCAATGCCAATGGCGAGAAGGTCAACAACAGGATCCTGCGCTGCCCCTACTGCGGGGAGGAGGTCTTCCGCAGCATGCTCACCTGCCCCTACTGCGGCGGCGGGATCTGGGACGACAAGATCGACGCCTATGTCTATCAGGACCTGAGCGGCAGCATCTTCTACATCGACCAGACCGGCACGATGTTCTATAACGCCAGCGACAGGAGCACGACCTTTGAGGACCACAACAGCAACTACGCCGTCTTTGATTCGAGCGGCAAGCCCAAATTCGGCAATTACCAGAAGGAGCAGCAGGATCTGGAGGATCATGCCCTGCTCGTGGCCCTGGGCCTGTACCCCTGACGGGACCCGCCAAATCAGCCAATGCTTTCGTATATGAAAAGCGGGCGGATTCGCAGCAATCGCTGTGAATCCGCCCGCTTTGATCGAGGGCATTTTTCAGGTTTCCCCGTGGATGCGGCAGCCGCGCCCGCCGGCCTTCTTGACCTGATACAGAGCGGCGTCCGCCTGCTTGAAGAGCTCCTTCCAGTCTGCGGCGTCGGCGCCGCGGGCAACCCCGACGCTGACAGAGACCGTGGGCAGCTCATCGGCGGCCGACGCGGCAAGCTCGCGGTTGATGTAGCGGACCTTGTCATGGAGCTTTTCATTCTCCAGCGTTCCGGTGTTGCACATCAGGACAGCAAATTCATCGCCGCCGATGCGGCAGACACAGTCATCCTGCCGGAAGTTCGCGAGCAGGGAATTGGCGATCTTCTGCAGGACCCGGTCGCCCGTGTCGTGACCGAAGTGATCGTTGATGCCCTTGAATCTGTCGGTGTCCACAAGCAGGAGGATGGTGTCGTTCGGGTCGATCTCCTCGAGCAGGCGGTCATAGCCTGCGCGGTTGATGAGCCCGGTCAGCTCGTCGGTCTCGGCTTTACTGGTCAGGCTGTGCTGGGAGATGGTGGTCAGATACATGACCGCGTGCATCCCCATAGTGAGCAGGGCGAAAACGCATCCGCTCCACACAAGCTGGATGACGAACACCGAAGACTGTGAATACGCAAGCAGCCCGGCCTGATGGAAGAAGCGCGGGAAGGCCAGCACATAGAGCGCGAGGTTTACAAGGCCGAAGGGGAGAGCCCGCATATACGGCAGCTTCAGCAGACGGCCCAGAAACTCCGCGAGAAAGATCATGCATGTCAGCCCGACAAGCGGGAGCAGAAAACCGGCGCTCCAGCCCAGCAGGATCACGGAGGCGGCGATATGCACAAATTCCGAGAGATAGAGCAGAAAAATCTGGGTGCGGATCATCCCCCTGCGCATCAGCAGCAGACCGATCACGTTTATGAGCGCGCAGACCGCGTTCACGCAGAACATCGGCAGTACAGACCAGGTGACATAGTAGAACGCCATAAACACGTGCATGCCGAGCAAGCCCTTGGACGTATTGTCAAGCAGGCGTTTTGCCCATTTCCGGTCAGGCACACCCATGTCTCTTCCCCCCTTTGTTTTTGAAAAACGCAGGTACGCTCCTGCACGCGGCAGGTATATATTTTATAATACCATAGCAGGCGGCAGGTGGCAATAGAAAAGACGCGGTCCCCTGCGGCTGCGCTCAGGCCGCTGCATCCGCCGCGAGCTTCGCGTCCACCAGACGCTCATACTCGTCCACAAGGCCCGAGAAGAAGGCAAGGCCCTCCCGATAGGTGTTCTCATCCAGCGGGTCGATCCCGGCGATGGAGAGCAGCGTCTGCGGATCGCCGCTCCGCCCGGCCTTCAGGAACGCCAGGTAGTCCTCCACCGCGCCCTCCTCGCCGTTTACGATGCGCTCGGCGATGGAGGCGGCATAGCAGACGGAGCTTGCGTACTGGTAGACATAGTACACATAGTAGAAGTGGGGAACGGTCGCCCAGCGGTACTTGTTTTCCTCGACGCGGAGAATCTCGCCCCCATCATAGACATCGAACAGGGCCGCGTATTTCTCGCTCATCGCTTCCGGATCCAGCGCGCCGCCGTCCTCAACGATCTGATAGAACCAGTCCTCAAATTCCGCGAAGAACATCTGCGAGAAGAAGTTGGTTTCAAACCTGGACAGCATATTTTCAAGGTAATACAGGCGCTCGTCATCGCTCTGCGCGTTCTGCATTTTGTAGCTGTAATAGAGCAGCTCGTTGGTGGTGGAGGCAACTTCGTGGGTGAAGATCGTGGGGCTGCGGTACTGGACGGGCTGATTGGCCGTTGTCAGCGCCTCATAGACCGCGTGGCCCAGCTCGTGGGCGATGGTGCTGATATCATCGGACATGCCGTTGTAGTTGAACAGCACCCAGGGCAGGAAATCATAGCTGCGGGCGTATTCAAAGGCCCCCGTCGTCTTGGTATCGGAGGGATAGACGTCCACCTGGCCGCTTTCGATGATGGAGCGGAAGGTCTTGATATACTCTTCGCCCAGGATGCCCAGCGCTTCCGTTACCTCATCCACGGCGTCGTCATAGGACGTCTTGCCCGGGTCAAAGTCCGAGACATAGTCATACATGTCGTAGGAATGCAGCTTTTCAAGCCCCAGTCCTCTGGCATGGGTTTTCAGGTATCTTTGATTGTCGGCGGCGCCCTCGTGTGCCGCCTCGACCAGCAGATCGTACACGCGCGGGTCCACATCGTAGGCGTCCAGCGCAGCCTCCAGGGTGGTCTCGTGGTGATTCAGCAGGGCGTTGGCATAGGCCGCCTTCGCGTTGCCCTCCAGCAGCTTTGCCAGCGTGCTGATATAGGGGATCGCTCTGCCGTAATACAGGCGCGTCGCCTCTGCCTTGAATTCATCGGAGTATTCGTCCGAATAGAGTATATCATCAAAGGTCTGATCGTTCACTTCCCGCTCCGTGCCGTCGGGCATGGTGATCTTCAGGTAGGGCATCTCCACATATACCATGCGCTGAAAGACCTCAGCCGGATATCCCAGGGCCATGGAAAGCGTCGCCGCCGTCCCGGCCGCCTCTTCGCCCAGGGGCTGCTTGTCGGGATCGGTGAAATCCTTCACGGCGTAGGTATAGTCCCGAAACAGCGGATCGGCGAAGATGGCCTCGCGCTCCTCCAGGGGCAGCGAAAAGATCTCGGGGATCGCAAACGCGGTAAGCTGGCCTTCCCGCGCGTTCATAGTGCTCAGCCTGGCATTCATCTCCGCGAACACAGGATCCGTGGCGTCCAGGCTGCTGCCCAGGTACGCGTATTCCACGAGCTTATTCTGCAGCCGGGTGAGCTCCGTGAAATAAGCAAACTGCAAATAGTCCCTGATCCCCTGTGCGTTGTTCAGCGTTCCGCGGAACCGTTCATACTCGTTCAGCATGTCCATGACCTTGTCATAGTCCTTCTGCCATTCCTCCGCACTCGGATAGATGACCGTCAGATCCCACTTCGTGGGGAGCTTGTCTTCCGCGAAGACCGGCGCCGACAGGGAAATCAGCAGCGCCGCCGCCAGAATAACCGAGAGTATTTTCTTCATGTCCTTTCCTCCTAACAGTATTTTTTGATTTTTCTCTGAGTATATTCGACTTTGTACACATTATATACAAAATCGGTCAATAATTCAAGACCGTTCGAGGTCATTGCCCTGCTTTCTCAAGGCCTCGTGGGAAATCGGGCAGGAGGGGCTGAACCGGCCCCGACCGCACACACCACCGTGCATACCGTTCGGTACACAGCTGTTCAACCGCATACGTACAGAGGCTCGTGCCGGAAAAAAACACGATCCCCGGCCATAAGGCCGGGGACCGCGTTTTTGGTGGAGGTGAGGGGAGATTGCAAGCATTTCTTTACCGCTTGCGGGAGACGCGGAAAAGAAATAGAGGAATGAACCAGTGTGCGCACTGATTCATGCACAGCCCACCGGGCTGTGCGATCAAGATTCAACTCCCCTCACGCCTGATAAATAATACAATCCCCGGCCCAAAAGGCCGGGGATTGTATTATTGGTGGAGGTGAGGGGAGTTGAACCCCTGTCCGAAAGCACTTTAACAGGAACTTCTCCGGGCGCAGACGATTGTTTGCATTCCCTCGTCCGAGCGGGAATCGTCACCCTCAGGGACTTGGTAGCTTCATGATGCATGGCACGCGCAAAGCTTTGCGTGCTCACGTTCACCACTCATCGACGCTGCATCCCGGGCCGTGGTACTCCCGGGCGCAACGCTCGCTAATTAAGCAGCGAGGAGAACTCTATCAGTAGTGTTCTTTAATTTATAAAGGTTTGCCCGTTTTAAGGATGTCAGGCGCATCCGCCCGCTATTCCTGCCTCCACGCCCCCGTCGAAACCGTTACACCCCCTCGACGTCAGAAGAAGGCAATTCCATTCCGCTTCCCCGGTTTCCGTAAGAGCCGGGAAAGCTCCATATCCATTGCCTCCTTCTTCCTTACCAACTCGAACCCGCTTTGCTGGGCTTCGAGTTGGGGAGACGAGGAAAAACAATGGTATTCGTCTTCCTCTCGAACGCGAAGTCGATGCTTCGCGTTCGTAAAGAACGCGGAAAAACTCCTTCTTCCTTACCAGCTCGAACCCGCTTTGCTGGGCTTCGAGTTGGGGAGACGAGGAAAAACAATGGGATTCGTCTTCCTTTCCGATCCGAAGCGCTGGGGCTTCGGATCGGCTGGAGAACGGGTAAGAACGCTGAGAATCTGATCTGTAGGGGCTGATCCCCTGATCAGCCCGCTGTAAAGGGCTTATTCCTTGACCGGCTCCGGGTACTCCACGCCGAAGGTGTCGACCGTGACCTTCTTCATGACCTGGGGCGTGCGGGGCTTGTCATTGTAGTCGGTGCGCACCGCGCAGATTTTGTCCACGACATCCTCGCCCTCAATGAGCTTGCCGAAGGCCGCGTACTGCCCGTCGAGATGGGGGGAGTCCTCGTGCATGATGAAGAACTGGCTGCCGGCGGAGTTGGGAGCCATGGTGCGGGCCATGGAGAGAACGCCGCGCTTGTGCACCAGATCGTTCTTGAAGCCGTTGGCGGAAAACTCGCCGTGGATGGTGTAGCCGGGGCCGCCGGTGCCGACGCCCTTGGGGTCGCCGCCCTGAATCATGAAGCCGGGGATGACGCGGTGGAAAATCACGCCGTCATAGAAGCCCTGCTTGACAAGGGAGATGAAGTTGTTGACGGTGTTGGGGGCGATGTCGGGATAGAGCTCGGCCTTCATGACGCCGCCGTCTTCCATTTCGATCGTTACGATAGGATTGCTCATCGGTAGTTCCTCTCTTTCATGGCTCTGTCTATATCACGCCTGGCCTCGCGGTCAGCCGCGCTGTCGCGCTTGTCGTGCAGCTTTTTGCCCTTGCACAGGCCCAGCTCCATCTTCACGCGGCTGTCCTTAAAATACAGTGACAGCGGCACCAGCGCGACGCCGTCCTGCATGACGCGGCTCTGGAGCTTCAGGATCTCCCGCTTGTGCATCAGCAGACGCTTGGGGCGCATGGGGTCGCGGTTGAAAATGTTGCCGTGCTCATAAGGGCTGATGTGCATGCCGCGGGCAAAGAGCTCCCCATCCTTGATGGTGCAGAAGGAATCCTTCAGATTCACCTGCCCGGCGCGGATGGACTTGACCTCGGTCCCGAACAGCTCGATCCCGGCTTCAAAGCGCTCCAGCACAAAGTATTCATGAAAGGCCTTGCGGTTCTGGGTGATCTGCTTGGTCCCCGTCTGCTTCGGCACGGTGCTCACTTCCTTCCGGTTTCCTGCGGCGTGGAATAGAGTATACCACAATACGCGCCGGAAGAAAAGAAAAATTTGTAAACCATTGCATGTGCCGTCCCGTCAACAGAGCCAGCGGCGCCGCCGGAAGCGCGGGCGGCTGAGGAGCGGCGTCCTCGGCCGCGCAAGCAGCAGGGCGCCGTCGCCCCGGCCGTAGAGCTCCGCCTCCAGATCATGCCAGGGCTCCAGACCTGCGCTCTCCAGGCTCAGGCGCACCGCGCTGCGCACATCGCCCAGCTCCTCCTCCGTCAGCAGCAAGGCCAGGCTGTCCCTCGATACACACATTGTAACCATCTTGAAAAATAACGCCTCCATATAATAACTTTTTCGATACGGAAAAGCCTCTTTAACGCGATTATAAGCAAAAATATTTTGAAATTCCACGGAAAAAAACTGGTAATTGTAAAAAGCGTGTGGTATACTCAGAAGGAACGGATTATGTCAATCAAATTAATGCAACCACATTGATGAGAATTACTTGCCGTGCTCCGGCACGGAGAAAGAGGCCTGCAATGGATCTGACCGAGAAGAGGATCAGCGGTGAAGAGAAATATAACGGTGTGATCATCAGCGTTACGCTGGACAAGGTGGAGCTGTGTGACGGCAAACAGACCCTGCGCGAGGTCGTGCATCACCCCGGCGGCGTGGGGGTGCTGCCCTTGGATGAGGACGGGAACGTCTACATGGTGCGGCAGTTCCGCTATCCCGTAGGCGCACCGACACTGGAGATCCCCGCGGGAAAGATCGACCACCACGACGATCATCTCGACACGGCCAGGCGCGAGCTTTCCGAGGAGACGGGCTTCAGCGCCGATGAATACATCGACCTCGGCTGCTGCTACACCTCTCCCGGCTATACCGACGAGATCATCCATGTGTACCTGGCGCGCGGCCTGCACAAGGGAAAAAGCCACCTGGACGAGGGGGAGTTTCTGAACGTGGAGAAAATGCCCTTTGACGAGCTCCTCGGCATGGTCATGCGCAATGAGATCATCGACGCAAAGACTGTGATCGCCGTCTCCAAGGCAAAGCTGTATCTGAAGTGACAAACGCCCGCGCGGCAAGGCTTGCGGAAGACCGGAAACCCGCAGCCGGACTGGCGTGAAGGGCATTATCTGACGCGGCCGCTCTGCCGCCGTGAGAATAAAAGACTTGCTACATGCGCACAGATATGGTAGAATCGCAAACTGGCGGCCCACGACGAGGGCAGGAGCCAAGATACGGAAGGTGTACAACGTGGAGAAATATGTGATCAACGGCGGGACCACCCTGCACGGCGAGGTAGAGATCAGCGGCGCGAAAAATGCCGCGGTCGCCATTATCCCGGCAGCACTGATGGTCGACGGCGTTTGTGTGATAGAGAACATGCCCCAGATCAGCGACACGGAAATGCTGCTGACCATCCTCAAGGAGCTGGGGGCGAAGATCCGGTACCTCAACCGCTCGACGGTGGAGATCGACTGTACGGACGTGTGGATGCAGGATGCGCCCTATGACCTGATGCGCAAGATCCGCGCCTCGTACTATCTGATCGGCGCGATGCTGGGCCGCTTCGGCCATGCCAAGACGACGATGCCCGGCGGCTGCAACTTCGGCGTGCGCCCCATCGACCAGCACATCAAGGGCATGAACGCCCTCGGCGCGGACATCGACATCAAGTCCGGCTTCATCTATGCCGACTCCCGCGACGGGAAACTCCACGGCGCGAGGATCTATCTCGACAAGGTCTCCGTCGGCGCGACGATGAACATCATCCTCGCCGCGACCCTGGCCCAGGGCCGGACCATCATCGAGAACGCCGCGCGTGAGCCGCATATCGTGGACCTCGCCAACTTCCTCAACTCCATGGGCGCGGATATCCGCGGCGCCGGCACCGACACCGTGAAGATCAACGGCGTTGACCGGCTTCACGGCGGCAGCTACGCCCTCATACCCGACCAGATCGAGGCCGGCACCTACATGGTCGCCGCCGCCGCCACCGGGGGCGAGGTGCTCATCAAAAACGTCATTCCCCGCCATCTCGAGTGCATCAGCGCAAAGCTCAGAGAGACGGGCACCATCGTCCAGGAATACGGGGACGCCGTGCTTGTCAAGGGGGCCAGCGCCCTGCGCAGGATCAATGTGAAGACCCTGCCCTATCCGGGCTTTCCCACGGATATGCAGCCGCCCATGTGCGCGCTGCTGTGCGTGGCAAACGGCACCTCCGTCGTGACGGAGGGCGTATACGATAACCGCTTTAAGTACGTAAACGAACTGAGAAAGATGGGCGCCGAGATCCAGGTGGACGGCAGAGTCGCCGTGGTCGAGGGCGGCAAGCGCCTCAGCGGCGCGCCCGTCATGGCCTGCGATCTGCGGGCCGGCGCGGCGATGGTCATCGCCGGCATGTGCGCCACGGGGACGACCGTGGTGGAGGATGTGCGCTTTATCGAGCGCGGATACGAAAACTTTGTGGGCAAGCTCAACGCCCTCGGCGCGGACATCCGCATTGTGGATGAGCCGGAGGAGAAGAGCGGCAGAGAGAAGATCCTCTCCATTGGCTGATGAATATTAAGGTTTTTGCCAGCGGCTCCGGCGGCAACTGCATGCTGCTTTCAGACCGGGATACCCACCTTCTGATCGACGCCGGAATCTCCATGCGCAGGGTGCTCTCCTCCCTGCACGCGGCAGGCCTGGACATACAGGATATCGGCGGAGTGCTCATCACGCATGAGCACTCCGATCATGTTTCCGGGCTCAAAATGCTGCTCAAGCACTGTGAGCTGCCGCTCTACGCGCCGCATACCGTGGCGGCGCGGCTGTGCGGCATGCTGCCGGAGGCCGGGGAGCGGATGAACGTGATCCCGACCGGGGCGGATTTCCGTATCGGCCGGCTCACGGTCCAGGCCTTTCACACGCCCCACGACACGGACGAGAGTGTGGGCTACCGCGTGGAGGGCCGGGGCGTCTTCGCCCTTGCCACCGACATGGGCCATGTGACGGACGAGGTGCTCGACGGGCTTCTCGGCGCGGACACGGTGCTCATTGAGTCCAATCACGATCTCAGGATGCTGGCCGACGGGCCCTATCCCGTTCAGCTCAAGCGGCGCATCCTCTCCGGGCGCGGCCACCTCTCCAACACCGACTGCGCCGCGCTTGCCGAAAAGCTGGTGGCGCACGGGACCGAAACCGTGATCCTCGGCCACATCAGCCGGGAGAACAACCGGCCGGAGCTTGCCATGACGGAGACGGGGCGCCTGCTGCGGGGGAGCAATGCGCGGCTTTACTGCGCGCCGCCCTGGGGCTGCCTGAGCGTGGAGGTAAAGGAGCGCAGCGCATGCTCAATGTAAAGCTCATCTGCGTCGGACGGATGCGGGAAAAATTCTATATCGACGCCTTTGCCGAATACCAGAAGCGCCTGCAGACCTTCTGCCGTCTGGAGCTGGCGGAGATCCCGGAGCAGCGCCTCGGGGAAAGACCCGCGCAGAAGGAGATCGACGCCGCCCTCGAGCGGGAGGGGCAGGAGATCCTGAAGGCCGTCCCGGCGGACGCATATCTCGTGGCCCTCTGCGTGGAGGGAAAGCAGATGCCGAGCGAGGGCATGGCGGCGCTCATCGCCGCGCGCGAGAGCTCCGGGAAACCGCGGCTCTGCTTTGTCATCGGCGGCTCCTTCGGGCTTTCTCCTGCGGTCAAGCAGCGCGCGGACAAGAGGCTCAGCATGTCCGAGATGACCTTTCCCCACCACCTGGCCCGCGTCATGCTCATCGAGCAGCTCTACCGCGGATTTAAGATAAACGAGGGATCAAGGTATCATAAATGAGCAGCGCTTGAAAGAACGGCGTCAAAATGGTATACTGATAAAAATAACAATCCGGACGGTATGAAACGGATATTCTGCAAAACAAAAGGAGGTCTGCACCTATGTCGGAAATCGGAGATTGGAGCCGGGTGATCCGGGGAGAGCTCTATGAGCGCTGGCCCAAGGACGAAAACGGACTGCCGGAGGAGCCGGTGCGTCTCGGCACGGCGGAGAACATCAACCTGTACGACGAGCTGACAGTGAACATGCTGGAGGCCTGCGGCATTCCCTGCCTGACGGTCTACCCCGGGGACGGGAGCTTCGGCAAGCTCATCCTCGGCATCAGCGGGCAGGGCACCGATATCTATGTCCCGAAGAGCATGGCAGAGGACGCCGCCGCCCTCTGCGCATACAAGGGCGACTATGACATGGAAAGCTGAGGCTTTGAAAAACGGAAAATCCGAAGGAAAGGAGATCACTATGTCAAGAACATATAAGGAAGAATATGAGCACTGGCTCAACAGCCCCGCGCTCAGCGAGGCGGAATGGGAAGAGCTCAACGCCATCCGGGACGATGAGAAGGAGATCGAGAGCCGCTTCTACGCCCCGCTGGAGTTCGGCACCGCGGGCCTGCGCGGCACGATGAAGCTTGGCCTGCACCACATGAACATCCATGTGATCCGCCACGCCACCCAGGCCTTTGCCAACGTCATTTCCGCCGAGGGGGAGGAGGCAAAGCGCAGCGGCATCATCATTGACCACGACTGCCGCATGAACGGCACGCTGTTTGCCAGGGAGGCCGCCTGCGTCATGGCTGCCAACGGCATCCATGTGCGCCTGTTCGATTCGCTGCACCCCACGCCGGAGCTGAGCTTTGCCGTGCGCTATTACGGCGCCACCGCCGGCCTCAACATCACCGCGAGCCACAACCCCAAGGAGTATAACGGCTACAAGGTCTACTGGTCCGACGGGGCCCAGCTCCCGCCTCAGAAGGCGGACGCCATCGCCAGGCAGATGCAGGCCATCGACATCTTCAACGGCTTCAAGACCTGTGAATTTGATAAGGCCCTGGCCGAGGGAAAAATCGAGATCATAGGCGATGAGACGGACGAGGCCTTCCTTGAGCGCGTGCTGGACCAGGCCATCGACAAGGAGGTCGTCCGGGAGGTCGCCGACGATTTCAAAATCGTCTATACCCCCTTCCACGGCTGCGGCTACAAGCTGGTCCCGGAGGCGCTGCGGCGCCTCGGCATCAAGCACATCTACCCCGTGCAGGAGCAGATGGTCATCGACGGCGCCTTCCCCACGGTGGAAAGCCCCAACCCCGAAAATCCCGAGGGCTTTGAGCTCGCGGTGAAGCTCGCAGAGGAAGTGGACAGCGATCTCATCATCGGCACCGACCCGGACTCCGACCGCATCGGCACCATGGTCCGCGAGGGGGATAACTATGTCCCCATCACCGGCAACCAGCTCGGCGTGCTGCTCATCGACTATATCATCAACGCCCGCCGGAGGACCGGCACCATGCCGGAAAACCCGGGCGTCGTGTCCTCCATCGTGACCACCAACATGGCTCGTGCCGTCTGCGAGGCAAACGGCGTCCATTATGAGGATACCTTCACCGGCTTTAAGTACATGGCCGAGCGCGTGGCCTCCTGGGAGGCTTCCGACAGCTATACCTATCTCTTCGCCTACGAGGAGAGCTACGGCTACATGATGGGCGAGTATGTGCGCGACAAGGACGCGGTCACCGCCGCCATGATGGTGGCGGAGATGGCGGCGTACTACCACGAGAAGGGCATGACCCTGGTGGACGCGATGAACGCCCTGTATGAGAAATACGGCTGGTTCAAGGAGTACACCATGAACCTCGTCATGCCCGGGCTCGACGGGCTGCAGAAAATGAAGGACCTGATGGAGCAGCTGCGCAAAAATCCCCCGAAGGAGATCGGCGGGCAGGAGGTCCTGCGCACCCGCGACTATGCCGACGGCAGCATCAGCGTGGCGGGCCTCGGCAAGGTGGGCACCACGTCCTTTGCCGGCTCCAACGTCCTGTATTTTGAGCTTGCCGACGGCAGCGACTTCATCGTCCGCCCCTCCGGCACCGAGCCGAAGATCAAGATCTATCTTCTGGTGCGCGGCAGCAGCAGCGAGGAGTGCGACGCCAAAATCGAGAAATATAAAGCCTATGCGGAGACGTTGAAAAGATGAAGCTTTTGTGGCAGCTCTTTCTGGCCTTTGCCCGCGTCGGGGTCATGACCTTCGGCGGCGGCTATGCCATGATCCCCATCCTGGAGCGGGAGATCGTGGACAGGCACGGCTGGGCCACGGAAGAAGAGCTGATGGACTACTATGCCGTGGGCCAGTGCACCCCCGGCGTCATCGCCGTCAACACGGCGACCTTTATCGGCTATAAGACCGCCGGTACCCTCGGCGGCATCGTGGCGACCCTCGGCGTCGTTTTCCCCTCGGTCGTCATCATCACGGTCATCGCCGGCATCCTCACAAGCTTTGCGGAGGTCCCCGCGGTCAAGAGCGCCTTCGCCGGCATCCGCGTGTGCGTGTGCGTGCTCATTTTCAACGCCGTCCTGAAGCTGTGGAAAAAAGCGGTCGTGGACAAGGCGACGCTGGTGCTGTTTCTCGGGGTGTTCCTGCTCTCCGCGTTTTTCAGCGTCTCGCCGGTGGTTTTCGTCGTCTTCTGCGCCGCGGCGGGCATTCTGCTCACCAGATGGGGGGTGCGCGGCAAATGATCTATCTGCGCCTGTTCTTCGAGTTTTTCAAGACCGGCCTCTTCGCGGTGGGCGGCGGCATGGCGACGCTGCCGTTCCTTTACGATATCTCCGCCCGCACCGGCTGGTTTACCCACGAGATGCTTGCCGACATGATCGCCGTGTCCGAATCCACCCCCGGCCCCATCGGCGTCAATATGGCGACCTATGTGGGCTATGTCACCGCCGGCATCCCCGGCGCGGTCACGGCCACGCTCGGACTTGTGACGCCGAGCGTCATCATCATCCTGCTCATCGCCCGGGCTCTCAAGGCCTTCCGCGCAAACCCGCTGGTGGACGCGGGCTTCTACGGCCTGCGCCCCTGCTCGGTGGGGCTGATCGCGGCGGCCGGCCTGCTTGTGGTGAAGCTCGCCCTCTTTAACCCCGCCCTCTGCGCCGAGAGCGGGAAGCTTTCGGATCTCTTCAACTGGAAGGCGATCGTGCTGGCCGCCGTGCTGCTCGTGTGCACGCGGTATGTGAAAAAGCTCAAGGGCCTGCACCCGATCGTTTTCATCCTTGCCTCCGCCGTGGTCGGCGTCGTGTTTTCGTTTTAAAAAACCCACGCCCCCGCGATATATGCCATCACGGCCGCAAAGCCCGCGCTCATCAGGCGCCCTGTCATGTGCAGGGCGCCTTTTGCTTTGCTGCCGTGCAGAACGCCCAGGGTCTGAAAATGCACCGACAGGCCGCCCCAGCCGAGCAGAAACGCCGCGAGGGCAAGGCTCTCCCGACAGGGCCTCAGCCCCTGCAGGGCCGCCGTGCCGCTGCCGAGCTCAAAGAAGCCCGTGAGCATGGCGCGCACAAAGCGCGGCTCAAAGCGAAGGCGCGCGGCGATCGCTATGCTGAGCGTCGTGAGCGCCCCCCGTCCGTCCAGTACCGCGAGCAGCACCGTGAAGCACAGGGCAAAGCCGCACACGCTCAGCATCGCCGTGACCGCCTGTCGCACAGACTCCACCAGCGCAAGGGCGGGGTCCGCGCTCTCCGTAAAGACGGGCTGGATCTCCCCGCAGGGCTGCCGCCCGCGAAAGAGAAGCCCCGTCAGCACGGCCGCGAGGACGTGGATGAGGTAGAGCAGGAGCCCCGTCTTCACCGAGCCGAAGACCCCGACGCCCACCGCGCCCACGATAAAGGCGGGGCCGGAATTGTTGCAGAAGGCGAGCAGGCGCTCCGCCTCCCGGGGGGAGACGCTGCCCTGACGCGCCATGTCCCCGATGTAGGCCGCCCCCGCGGGATAGCCGCCGGTGAGGCCGATGAGCAGAGCCGAGGCGCCCGCGCCGCTCACGCCGAAAAGGCGCATTGCCGCCGGGGCCAGCAGACGCCCCAGCAGCCCCGGCAGACCCAGGCGGTTCAAAAAGCCCGACAGCACGAAGAAGGGAAAGAGCGAGGGGATCAGCAGCCGCGCGCAGACCCCGAGCCCCTCCCGGCAGGCGTCGGCCGCGCGCGGGGCGTGGGTCACCAGCGCCGCGAGCAGGGCCAGTCCCGCGATCAGAATCAGGGCGCGCTTTGCGCCGTTTTGCGTTTGTTCCATGGCAGAGCCTCCTTGTCCCACGAATGGTATCAAGCTATGCCGGAGCGCATACGCTTATACGAAGCTTCAGTGGAAAACGGAGAAAGACTGTCTTGTTTGATTATGCCGAAAACGGAGGAAGCGAGGTGCTGCGTTTGAAGACAGCCGGAGAGCTGCCCGCCGCCCTGTGCGAACGCCTCAAGCTGCCGGAGGAGCTTTTCCCCGGCGGAGGCAGGCTCACCCTCAGCGGGGGCAGGCAGGCGCTGGTCGAGGGCCAGCGGGGGATCCTGGAGTACACGCCCGGGCGCATAGTCGTGAGCTTCGGGCGGGAAAAGCTCAGCCTCCAGGGCGAGGGGCTGAAGGTGCAGGCCATGAACGCGGGGGAGCTGCTGATCACCGGCAGGATCTGCGCGGCGGAGTGGGGGTGAGCGGGATGCGCATCAGCGATTGGTTTCGCGGCACGGCGGAGGTCGAGCTCTTCGGCGCCTTTCCGGCGGGAGTGCTCAACGCCGCGGCGGCGGAGGGCATGAAGCTCTGGGACGTGGAGAGCCGGGATGAGAACACCCTGCGCCTGCACACCGAGGAGGCGGGCCTTGCGGCGCTCGGCCGCCTTGCGGAAAAGGGCGCCTGTGAAATGCGCGTCCTGCGGCGCGGCGGGGGCCGGGGCGCGCGGCGGCGTCTCCTGCGCAGGCCCGCGCTTTTGCTCGGCGCGGCACTCATGGCGGGGCTCCTGCCGCTCTCGTCCCTCTTTGTCTGGGATGTCCGGGTGCAGGGCACCGAGAGGCTCAGCCGCGCCCGGGTGCTGCGCACGCTGGAGGACTGCGGCTTCGGCGTCGGGAGCTTCTGGCCGGGGCGAAACACGGATCTCCTGTGCAGCGAGGTGATGCTGCGCCTGCCCGAGATCGCCTGGATGAGCGTGAACGTCAGCGGTTCGCGGGCCGTGGTCGCGGTAGCGGAGCGGACGGAGAAGCCCGTGATGTACGACAGCGCGCGCCCGGCGGATCTCGTGGCCGCCCGGGATGGCCTCGTGCGGCGCGTGAACGCCCTCGCGGGCAGGGCCGCGGTGCGGGAGGGAGAGATCGTGACTGCCGGGCAGGTCCTCGTCAGCGGCACGCTGGAGAGCCTTACGGGAAGAGCGCAGCAGGTGCGCGCCCGTGGCGCCGTCATGGCGGAGACCTGGGTGGAGCGCAGCGCCCTCTGCCCGGCGCGGGAGGAGCGCAAGACGCCCTCCGGCATCCCGCACAGCCGCTTTGCCCTGGTACTGGGAAAAAAGCGGGTGAATTTGTATATTGGCAGTGGAAAAACTATTGACGGATGTGATAAAATAATCTCGGAGTATACCCTCGGGCTGCAGGGGCTGTTTTCCACGCCGCTGCGCCTTGTGCGCGAGCGCTTTGTCCCCTATGAGACCCGGCCCGGTGACGACTATGACCCGGGGCGGACGGGGCGGCAGCTCTATGCCGAGCTGGAGAAAAGCACCGAGGGGCAGATCCTCTCCTATACCCTCACGCCCGGAAGGCGCGGGGAAGTGCATGTGCTCACGCTGCGGGCACACTGTTTAGAGAACATCGCCCGGCCGCGGGAATACGGCTGAGCGCGAAAGGAAAATCCGTACATGATCGACAAAAGCATCGAAGTCGAACGCATGGAGCATGTCATCAGTGTGTTCGGCTCCTTTGACCAGAATCTGCGCATCATCGAAAACGAGCTGAGCGTCAAGGTGCTCGACCGGGACAACATGATCCATATCTGCGGCGAGGCGGAAAACGTCATGCTGGCGGAGAAGGCCATCAACGGCCTGCTGACCCTGGCCGCCAAGGGGGAGAACATCGACGCGCAGAACGTGCGCTACATCCTCAAGCTCGTCTCCGAGGGGAAGGAGACCAAGATCAATGAGCTCGCGGGCGACGTGATCTGCATCACCGCCAAGGGCAAGCCCATCAAGCCCAAGACCCTCGGCCAGAAGACCTACTGCGAGGCCATCCAGAACAACACCATCACCCTCGGCATCGGCCCCGCCGGCACCGGCAAGACCTATCTCGCCGTGGCGGCGGCGGTGGCGGCCTTCCGGGCGGAGGAGGTCAACCGCATCATCCTGACCCGCCCCGCGGTCGAGGCGGGCGAGCGCCTGGGCTTTCTGCCCGGCGATCTGCAGAGCAAGGTGGACCCCTATCTGCGGCCTTTGTACGACGCGCTCTTTGATATGCTGGGGGCCGACACCTACCAGAAATACCTCGAGCGCGGGAATATCGAGGTCGCGCCCCTGGCCTACATGCGCGGGCGCACCCTCGACGACAGCTTCATCATTCTTGACGAGGCGCAGAACACCTCGCGCGAGCAGATGAAGATGTTCCTGACCCGCATCGGCTTCGGCTCCAAGGTGGTCATCACCGGCGACATTACCCAGATCGACCTGCCCGAGGACAAGACCAGCGGCCTCAAGGTCGCCATGCGCGTGCTTGAGGGGATCGACGACATCGCCATCTGCACGCTCACAGGCTCGGACGTGGTGCGCCACCGCCTCGTGCAGAAGATCATCGAGGCCTACGAGGTCTACGACAAGAAAAATCCTTCGGAGGAAAAGCCCGCGAAGAAGCAGCCGCCGAAGCGCGTGTACAGGAGAGGATAGACCATGGAACATGAGGTGAGCATTTCCCGGGAGAAAACCGGCCTCGGCCACCGTGAGGCGGCGGGGCTTATCAAAAAAGCCATCCGCAGAGCCCTGGACGCGGAGGGCATCGACCGGCCCTGCATCGTCAATGTTATGTTAACCGACGACGAGGGCATCCATGCGGTCAACAGAGAGTTTCGCCAGGTGGACCGCGCGACCGACGTGCTGAGCTTTCCGTTCAACGAGCTCACGCCCGGCGCGTTTGACCCCGACGCATGCGAGCGCGATCTCGATACCGGTGCGCTGCTGCTGGGGGACATGATGATCTCCCTTGAGCGCTGCGCGGCCCAGGGGGAGGAGTTCGGCCACGGCTTCGGCCGTGAGATCCAGTACCTCACGGTCCACTCGGTCCTGCACCTTCTGGGCTACGACCATGTGGACGAGGGCGAGATGAAAGCCCAGATGCGCGCCCGCGAAAAAGCCATCATGGGGGATGAATAACACCTCCCCCTCAAGGGGAAGCCAATTATGTTTTACAGGGAGAATAACCTATGACAAAATCAGCCATGATTACGATCTGCGGCAGGCCCAACGCGGGCAAGTCGACCCTGACCAACGCCCTCGTGGGGGAGAAGGTGGCCATCGTTTCGCCCAAGCCCCAGACCACGCGCAGCCGCATCACCGCCATTGTCGAGCGGGGGGACACGCAGTTCGTCCTGCTGGACACCCCGGGCTTTCACAAGCCGCGCACCCGCCTCGGCGACTATATGGTGAACGTGGTGAAGGAGAGCGTGGCGGACGTGGACTGCGTGCTGCTGATGGTGGAGCCGGTGGCCGCCGTCGGGCCCCAGGAGGAGGCGCTCATCGCTCGCATCCGGGAGTCCGGCGCGCCCGCGATCCTGCTCATCAACAAGATCGACACCGTGGACAAGACACGGCTTCTGGAGGTCATGGCCGCCTACAGCGCGGCGTATGACTTCGACGCCATCCTGCCCGTCTCCGCCAAAACCGGCGAGGGCCTGGAGGAGCTTTTGACGGAGCTTGACAAGTACGCCGTCGAGGGGCCGCACCTGTTCCCGGACGATATGATCACCGACCAGCCCGAGCGGCAGATCTGCGCGGAGCTGGTGCGCGAGAAGCTCCTCAGGTGCCTTGACAAGGAGATCCCCCACGGCACCGCCATCGAGGTCACCAAATTTTCCGAGCGCGAAAACGGCCTGATCGACATGGAGGTCACCATCTTCTGCGAGAAGGAGAGCCACAAGGGCATCATCATCGGCAAGAAGGGCGCCATGCTCAAGAAGATCGGGGAGCTTGCCCGCCATGACATCGAGGACTTCATGGGCACAAAGGTCAATCTCCAGACCTGGGTCAAGGTCAAGGAGAACTGGCGCGACTCCATGGCGAGCCTCAGAAACTTCGGCTTCACCGAACAGTAATTTCCAGCATTTCGCCCGGCGCCGCCTCGCATACTAAAAACGAGGTGATGAGACATGTACATGCGCGCGGAAGCGATGTGGAAAGCCTTCGCCGACACCGGCGATCCCCTGTGCTATCTGCTGTATAAGGCGATGGGCACAGTGAAAGCAGAAAAGGAAGAAACCCGCGGCAGCGCTGCGGGCTGAGACGGGAACGGTACATAGATGTTTAAGACCCTGAACGCACTGGTGCTGCGGGAGGTACGCTACAAGGAGGCCGACCGCATCCTGACCCTTCTGACGGATACGGAGGGGAAGATCACCGCCAGGGCCCGCGGGGCCCTGCGCAAAAGCAGCCGCATCGCCGCCGCGACCCAGCAGCTCACCTGGTCGGAGATGACCCTGTTCGAAAACCGGGGCCGCTGGACGGTGAACGAGGCCGTGGTGAAGGAGGGCTTCGACGGCCTTCGCGGCGATATGGAAAAGCTCGCCCTCGGGGCCTATCTCGCCGAGTGCATCGAGGCGCTCAGCGTCGAGGACCAGCCGGAGCCGGAGCTTTTGCAGCTCGGGCTCAACTGCCTGTACGCCCTGAGCCGGGAGCTGTATCCCCCGGAGAAGATCAAGGCGGCCTTTGAGATCCGCAGCATGTGCCTGTCCGGCTACACGCCGGAGCTCCAAGTCTGTGCCGTCTGCGGGCGGGAGCCTGTGCGCCCGGATCTGAGCATTGATTACGGCCGCGTCTGCTGCCGGGACTGCGAGGGGCTGGGGGAGCGGGTCGAGCTCGGAAACGCGGCCTGGGCCGCCATGCGCTATCTCGCCTCGGCCCCGGCAAAGCAGCTTCTGTCCTTTACGCTCCCCGAGGAGGAGCTGCGCCGCCTTGCCCGCGCGTCGGAGCGCTATCTCCTGGCCCGCACGGAGCGCGGCTTTTCCACCCTGGATTACTGGAAGAAAATCCGAAACTACCGGCCCCCGCGCCATAAAAACCAAGGGAGAGACACAAATGAGCTTTTTTGAAAAATCCCTGACCACGCTGGAGCTTCCGACGGTTCTGACCATGCTCGCTGCCGAGGCGGTGAGCGAGCCGGCCAAGGAGCTCGCGCTGAAGCTCACGCCCTCCGTATCGGAGGGGGAGGTGCAGCACCGCCTGGATGAGACCACGGCGGCCAAAGCCATGATGGTCGTGCGCGGCAGCCCCTCCTTCTACGGGGTGCGGGATGTGCGCTCGTCGCTGGCCCGCGCCGATCTCGGCGGGGCGCTCAATACCCGTGAGCTGCTGGAGATCGCCCACGTCCTGCAGTGTGCCCGCCTGGTGCGCGGCTACCTTGCCGACGACAGCGTGGGCAAGACGCCCATCGACTATCTCTTCAGCGCCCTGCACGCCAACCGCTTTTTGGAGGAGAAGATCACCGGCTCCATCGTCGGGGAGGATGAGATCGCGGACGCGGCATCAAATGAGCTTGCCAACATCCGCCGGCAGATGCGCGCGGCGGCGGCGCGGGCGCGGGACGCCCTGCAGAAGATCATCTCCTCCCCGAGCTATGCCAAGGTCCTGCAGGAGCCCATCATCACCCAGCGCTCCGACCGCTATGTGGTCCCGGTGAAGGCCGAGCACAAGGGCGCCATCAACGGCCTCGTGCACGACATTTCCGCCTCCGGCGCGACGATCTTTGTCGAGCCGATGGCCGCCGTCAAGGCCAACAACGAGCTGAGGGAGCTTGCCGCGAAGGAGCGGGCGGAGATCGACCGGATCCTCGCCGAGCTCTCCGCCGACTGCGCCGGGCACCGCGACGGCATCAACGCCGACTATGAGATTCTCGTGCAGCTTGACCTCATTTTTGCCAAGGCCAAGCTCTCCTATAAGCTAAACTGCGAGCCCGCCGCCATGGAGGGCCGGGGCATCATCCTGCGCAAGGCGCGCCATCCGCTCCTCGACCAGGCAAAGGCCGTGCCCATCGACGTGGAGCTTGGCGACAGCTTTGATACCCTCGTCATCACCGGCCCGAACACCGGCGGCAAGACCGTCTCCATCAAGACCATCGGCCTGCTCGCCGCCATGCATCAGTGCGGCCTGCACATCCCCGCCGCCGACGGGAGCAATCTGCCGGTCTTCACCCACATCCTCGCCGACATCGGCGACGAGCAGAGCATCGAGCAGAGTCTTTCCACCTTCTCGGCGCATATGAGTAATATTGTCAGCATCATCGGCGAGTGCGACGAGCGCTCTCTTGTCCTCTTCGACGAGCTCGGCGCCGGCACAGACCCCACCGAGGGCGCGGCCCTTGCCATCGCGGTCATCGAGCATGTGCGCCGCCGGGGCGCGGTCATCGCCGCCACCACCCACTATGCCGAGCTCAAGGTCTACGCCACCAACGAGCCGGGCGTGCAGAACGCCTCCTGTGAGTTTGACGTGGAGACCCTGCGCCCCACCTACCGCCTGCTCGTGGGCATCCCCGGCAAGTCCAACGCCTTCGCCATCTCCCGGCGCCTGGGGCTGGGGGATGAGATCATCGAGGACGCGAAAAACCGCGTGAGCTCCGAGAGCCAGACCTTCGAGCTGACCATCGAAAAGCTGGAGCAGACAAGGCTTCTGCTGGAGAAGGACCGGGAGGAGACGGCGAAAAAGCTCCGCGAGGCGCAGGAGAACGCGAAGAAGTCCAACATGCTGCGCGCAGAGCTCGAGGTCAGGCTCGACAAGGCGGACATCAAGTCCCGCCGCGAGGCCGAGCGCATCCTGGCCGACGCCCGCGCGACAGCCGAGGAGGTCTTCCGGGAGCTCGACGAGATGCGCAAAATGGCCGATCAGGACGAGGACGCAAGCCGCGTAAACGAGGCAAGGGCACAGCTGCGCCGCCAGCTCAACCTCTCCCAGGAGTCGCTGCAGCGCGAGCTTCACCCCGAGGCGCAGAACCAGGTCTCCGCCCGCCCGGTGCAGGTGGGGGACACGGTGCAGATCAAGTCCATGGGCGTGAAGGCGACGGTGCTCTCCAAATCCGCCGACGGCACCCTGGCACTCCGGGCCGGGATCATGAACGTGAGCGCCCGGGAGGACGAGGTGCTGCTCCTGGAGAACGAGCAGGCGCCCAAGCCGAAGAGTACATCCAGGGGCGGCGGGGAGAAGATGCACAGCATGTCCATCGCCCCCGAGCTCGATATCCGCGGCATGGAGGCCCTGGAGGGGGTGCTTGCGGCCGAGCGCTATCTTGACAGCGCGGTGATGGCAAAGCTCAAGACCGTGACCATCATCCACGGCAAGGGCACCGGCGCCCTGCGCGCGGCCGTGCAGCAGATGCTGAAGAAAAACAAATTTGTCAAGTCCTTCCGTCTGGGCCGTTACGGCGAGGGCGAGAGCGGCGTGACCGTGGTCGAACTGAAATAAAACGCCAATTCCTAAGGAAAAAGAAATGTATAAAATCACGAAACAGTCGAAAGCTGTTGACGATTGCACGAAAATTTGTTAAAGTGAAGGCACAGTTTCCAATATGGATTAGTAAGGGGTGGCGACTATGATAACCAAAGAAGTAGTCATTAACAATCAGGTCGGCCTGCATGCCAGACCCGCAACCTTCTTCATTCAGAAGGCCAACGAGTTCAAGAGCAGCATCTGGGTTGAGAAAGAAGAGAGACGTGTGAATGCCAAGAGCCTGCTGGGTGTGCTTTCCCTCGGTATCGTGAAGGGCACTGCCATCACGATCATTGCCGACGGTTCCGACGAGGAAGAAGCGATCGCAACGCTCTCCGCACTGATCGACTCTGACTTCTCTGAGTAATCGTGGATTATGGCAGAGGCGTGTGTCCGATGACACACGCCTCTTTTTTAGGGAAACGGTACGCGCAGGGGCGGACGACCTCATCGGCCCGAATCCGAAAAAAACGGCAGGACGGTTCGATCAGGGGATCGACCCCTGCGGGGCTGTGTTTTATACCGTTCCCCGCTTTCGGAAGGTGTTGACCCCATGACCAAAGAACGCATTGCGACCCTGCAGATGCTCCTGTGCGCGACGCTGTGGAGCATTGCGGGCATCCTCTTCAAGCTCATCCCCTGGAACGGCTTTGCCGTGGCGGGTATGAGAAGCCTCATCGCGGGCATAACCATCTATGTGTGCATGCGCCTGATGGGGCAGCGATACATCCTGAACAGGAAGACCCTCCTTGCGGGCGTTTTCTCCGGCTGTACCTATCTCTGCTTCACGGTGGCAAACAAGCTTACCACCTCCGCAAACGCCATCGTGCTGCAGTTCACCTCGCCCATCTTCATCATCATCTACTCGGCCCTCTTCTTCGGCAGGCAGCCGCGCAGGCAGGATATCGCCGTGGTGCTGGCAACGCTGTTCGGCATTTCGCTCTTTTTCTTCGACCAGCTCAAGCCCGGCTATCTCACGGGCAACTTTGTCGCCATCGCGGCGGGCATGTTCATGGCGGGCATGTATGTCGCGGTCGGGGAGATCGAAGAGGCGGAGCGCTTCTCCGGCATTTTGAACGGCCAGGCCCTGACCTTCCTCGTGGGCTTTCCCTTCTTCCTTGCGACAAAGCCGCCCATCACGCCGACGGCGCTCACCGCGCTTGTGATCCTCGGCGTCTTTCAGCTCGGCCTTTCCTATGTCCTGTACGTCAAGGCCAGCAAATACTGCCCGCCGCTGGCATGCAGCCTGCTCGGCGCGGTGGAGCCGCTTTTGAACCCGGTGTGGGTCTTCCTCTTCAACGGGGAAAAGCCCGGCGTCTTCGCCCTGCTCGGCGCGGCGGTGGTCATCAGCTCCATCACCGTCTGGAGCGTCTGCGGCCAGAAGAAGGCGGCGTGACGAAACAACAGGGGCAGTGCCGCAGCCGCATTGTGCGGTGCTGCCCGGGCTTTACGAGGAAACCATGTCCAATCCCGTACTTGACAATTTAAGCGACAAGGCCAACCGACTGCCGCTGCTGCCGGGCGTGTACATCATGCTCGACGGGCAGGGGCAGGTCATCTATGTGGGCAAGGCCAAGAAGCTCAAAAACCGCGTCTCCAGCTACTTCCACGGGGAGCACCTGCCCAAGGTCGCCGCCATGGTGGACAAGGTGCGCGACTTCAACGTCATCGTCGCCGGCAGCGAGTTTGAAGCGCTGGTGCTGGAAAACTCCCTCATCAAGCGCCACAAGCCCCACTACAACATCCTCCTGAAGGACGACAAGGGCTATCCCTTCATCCGCCTGGATCTGCGGGAGGAGTATCCGTCCATGAGCATCCAGAGCCGGGCGGGCAAGGACGGGGCAAAATACTTCGGCCCCTTCGGCGGGCGCAGCCAGACCCGGGAGATCATCGCCACCGTGTCGAAGGCCCTGCTGCTGCCGGACTGCTCGCGCAGATTCCCCCGGGACATCGGGAAGGAGCGGCCCTGCCTCAACTACCACATGGGCGCCTGCGCGGGCTGGTGCCTGCGGGACAGCGACGCGGAGGACTACCGGCGGCGCATGCTGCAGGCGTCCCTGATCCTCGACGGCAAGAGCGGGGAGCTGATCGAAGAGCTTCGCGCCCAGATGGAGCAGGCGGCGGAGGAGCTGCGCTTTGAGCGGGCGGCAGAGCTGCGGGACAGGCTGCGCGCCGTGGAGGGCCTTGCCAATAAACAGCGCGTCATCGCCACCGCCTTTGCCGACACCGACGCTGTCGGCTTCTGCCGGGGCGCGAGGAGCTGCTTTACCGTCCTGCATTTCGTGGACGGCAATCTCGTCGGCAAGGACACCGAGATGATGGACGAGCCGCTGGAGGAGGACAGCGAGGCCCTCTCCGGCCTTGTGCGCCAGTACTATACGGCCCACCGGGGCGGCTGGCCCAAGTCCATCCTGCTGCCCGTGGAGATCGAAGACACCGCCGATCTTGAGGAGCTTTTGAGCCAGACCTCCGGCCGGCGCATCTATATCGAGACTCCGAAGCGCGGCGAGCGTATGCGCCTCATTGAGAGCGCGGCCCTCAACGCCCGCGAGGAGATCCAGCGGCGCACGACCCTTGCCCAGCGCCGCAGCAAAACGCTCGAGTGGCTGCAGAAGGCCCTGGAGCTTGAGACCTTCCCCCGGCGCATCGAGGCCTTTGATATCTCGAACCTCGGCGCGACCGGCATCGTCGCGGGCATGACCGTGCATGTCGACGGCAAGCCCCTCAGGCGCGACTACCGGAGGTTCCGCGTGCGCGATCTCGAGGGCCCGGACGACTACGCCAGCATGCACCAGGTGGTGTACCGCCGCTTTGCCAGGGCGAAGGACGGGGACGAAAAGTTTGCGGAGCTTCCGGACCTGCTGCTCATCGACGGCGGCGATACCCATGCCGCCACGGCGGAGCAGGCCCTTGCGGAGCTCGGGATCTCCGTCCCGGTCTTCGGCATGGTCAAGGACGACCGCCACCGCACCCGGGCCCTCATCCGCTCGGACGGGCGGGAGATCGGCATCAAGGGCAGCCAGGCCGTCTTCTCCCTCATCGGCTCCATTCAGGAGGAGACGCACCGCTACGCCATCGAATACCAGCGCTCGCTGCGCAGCGAGGGCTTTGCCTCCCGCCTCGACGCGATCCCCGGCGTGGGGGAGAAGCGGCGGGCGGACCTCATCAAGAGCTTCAAATCCCTCAAGGCCATCCGGGAGGCGAGCGTGGAACAGCTTGCGCTTGTCGTCCCGAAGAACACCGCGAGGGCCGTTTACGATTACTTCCATAAGGAGGATGCGGAATGCGCGTCATCACCGGCAGCGCCAGAGGAAGAAAACTGAAAACCCCGGAGGGCATGGATATCCGCCCCACCACCGACAATGTGAAGGAGTCGGTCTTCAACATCCTCCAGTTCGATATCGAGGGGCGGCGGGTGCTGGACCTCTTCGCGGGGACGGGCCAGCTCGGCATCGAGTGCCTGAGCCGCGGGGCCAGGGAGGCCGTGTTCATCGACCAGAGCCGGGACGCCGTGAAGATCATCCGTGAAAACCTCAGGGCCTGCGGCTTTTCAGCCCCGGTCCTGCAGCAGGACGCCCTTGCTTACCTGAACGGCTGCGGGAAATTCGACCTCATCCTTGTCGATCCGCCCTATGACGCGGGGCTGTATGACACGGTGCTTGAAAAGATCAATTCATTTGACATCTTATCAGATGGTGGTATAATATTATGCGAATCCCGACAGGAGACTCCCATGCCGGACATGCGCGCGCCTTACTTTCTCAGAAAGCAGTACCGCTACGGCAAGGTGAAGCTCAGTCTGTACAGCAAGGAGAGCCGCCCATGAGAACTGCCATCTGCCCCGGCAGCTTTGACCCGATCACGCTCGGGCACCTGAATATTATCGTGCGCGCCGCCCAGATCTTTGACCGCGTCGTGGTGTGCGTCGCGGCCAACGCCACCAAGACCTCCCCCATGTTCACGGTGGAGGAGAAGGTGGAGATGGTGCGCCGGGTGACAGCGCCCTATCCGAACGTGACGGTCGAAGTAAACCGCGGCCTGCTTGCGGAATTTGCCCGGCAGTATGAGGGCTCCGTCCTCATCAAGGGCCTCAGGGCCGCGTCGGATTTTGACTACGAATTTCAAATGGACCTCATCAACAAGCGCATCAATCCGGACCTGGAGACGATGTTTCTCACAGCCGATCAGCGCTATACCTTCCTGAGCTCCTCCATCGTGCGGGAGATGGCCCGCTACGGCGGAGAGCTGCGGGGCCTCGTGCCGGAGGAGATCATCGGCATGATCGAAGCAAAAGCAAACACACAGAGAGGGTGAGTCGCATGGCCAATACCGATATTATCGAACTGCTGGACGTTCTGTACGGCATGGTCACCGAGGCGTGGAGCGTGCCTCTGGGCAACGACAAGTGCATCATCGAGCGGGAAAAGGCGATCGAGATCATCAGCGAGATCAAGGCCAATCTCCCCACCGCCATCGCCGAGGCCCAGCGCCTCGTCGCCGCCCGGGATGAATTCATCGGCAACGCCAAGCGCGAGGCCGAGGCCCTGCGCAAAAACGCCGAGGAGCAGGCCCACCTGATGATCGAGGAGCAGGAGGTCGTCCGTGTCGCCCGCGCCAGGAGCAGCGAGATGATCGCCTCGGCGGAGAATAAATCCAAGGAGCTGAGAAGGGTCGCAACGGAGTATGTGGACGATCTCATGCGCCAGACCGAGCAGAGCATGAGCGAGGCGCTTGCCACCATCCGCGGCGCGCATGAATCCTTCCAGGCCGTCGGCGGCAGCATCGCCCAGTCCGGGACCCGTGCCCAGCCGCGCCAGAACGCACAAAGCCAGCAGCACCCGAGCGCTCAGACCCAGCCGAAGCAGACCGGCCAGCCTGTCAAGCAGGCTCCGCCCCCGCCGCCCCGCCGTGAGCAGGATGCGCCGCAGGGCAAGTCCGATCCGCTCTCGTCCAAAATCCAGCGCATCGAGCGCGACAGCGAATAGACAAAACACAAGATATTGTCAAAAAACCCACCCGGGACGCAAGAACTTGGGTGGGCACTTTTTTTGCAAAAAAGTGCAAGAAAAAGTCAAAATATAACAAAAAGTTTCTCTTGCTTTTTCAAACAGGCCCACATATAATAAAAATGGAAGTGGTTAAAAGTGGTTTAAAATGGGTGAGAAGGGGGCGCGTGGCAATGACAGGGGAATATCAGCATTCTCTTGACAGCAAGGGAAGGCTGTTCATGCCCGCCAAACTCAGAGATGAGTTGGGCGAGGTCTTTTTTATCACGATTTCCATGGATCGCTGCCTGTGCGCCTACAGCAGCGAGAGCTGGAAACTCCTGTCTGAGCGCGTCAACGCCATGCCCTATGTCAAGCAGCGCAGGATGCGGCCGCTCTTCGCCCATGCCGCCCGCTGCGAACTGGACAGCCAGGGCCGGGCCCTGATCCCGCAGAACCTGCGGGAGTATGCGGGCTTCACGAAAAACGTGACGGTGGTGGGCTGCAACAACCATGCCGAGCTCTGGGACAGTGAAGCCTGGCAGGCGGTCTACGCCCTCGAGACGACGCCGGAGAACATCGCGGCGGTCATGGAGGAACTGGAGTTTTGAGCATGGAGCAGAACCCGAAGCATGTCTCCGTCCTGCTGGACGAGTGTATAGAGAATCTGAACATCAAACCGGACGGGATCTATCTCGACGGGACGCTCGGTATGGGCGGACATTCCTATGAGATCGCCTCCCGGCTCTCCACGGGTCGCCTCATCTGCATCGACAGAGATGAGACGGCTATAGAGAGAGCCGGAAGGCGTCTTGCGCCTTTTGGGGAGAAGGTGCAGCTTGTGCACGGCAACTTCTCCGACGCCGCGGCGATCCTGGACTCCCTCGGCATCAAAGGCGCGGACGGGATGCTTTTCGACCTCGGCGTGTCCTCGCCCCAGCTCGACGAGGCCGAGCGCGGTTTTTCCTATATGGCCGAGGCCCCGCTTGACATGCGCATGGACCGCAGCGGCGGCCTCACCGCGTGGGAGGTCGTGAACACCTGGAGCGAGGAGCGCCTCAACCGCATCCTCTGGGACTACGGCGAGGAGCGCTGCGCCCGCCGCATTACGGCGGCGATCCTGAAGCACCGGGCGGAAAAGCCCGTCGGGACGACGCAGGAGCTGGTGGAGATCATCCGCTCCGCCATGCCCGCCGCCGCTCTGCGCGAAAAGCAGCACCCGGCCAAGCGCACGTTCCAGGCCATCCGCATCGCGGTCAACGATGAGCTCGGCGCCATCGCCGCCATGATGGACACGGCGCCGGACAAGCTGAACAAGGGCGGCAGGCTCTGCGTCATCAGCTTCCACTCGCTGGAGGACCGGATCGTGAAGTCCGGCATCCAGGCACGGGAGCACGGCTGCACCTGTCCGCGGGAGGCCCCGGTGTGTACCTGCGGCTTTGTGCAGACCCTCAAAAGCATAAGCCGCAAGCCCATCCTCCCGACCCGGGAGGAGATCGAGCGCAACCCCCGCGCAAGGAGCGCCAAGCTCCGCGTGGCCGAGCGCGTATGAAAAACGGGGAGGGCCTTGCCGCCCTGCTCTTTCGCGCGGTGTGCCTGGGCTTTTCCACGGCCCTGCTGATCCTGGCCCTCTTCAGCCAGATCCGCTGTGTGCGCGCCGACAGCCGCATTGCATCCCTCACCGAAGCGCTCACCGAGGCGGAGGACGAGAACACCCGACTCAAGATCCGCCGGGAGAGCGAGCTGAGCCTTGAGACGCTGGAGAGCGTCGCCGTCCGGGAACTCGGCATGCGCCGTTTGGAACCGGGCCAGATCGTGGAGACAGACTATCTGGGATAAAGCCTCGGGCCGCCGAATAAGCTGTGACAAACACTTATTATGCGGGGGCGCGAAATGACAAACAAGACGGACAGCAAAACCCCGGTCGCGCGGCAGATGCTGCGGCGGGGCGCGGTGCTCGCGGCGGTCTTCGGCGTGGGTACGCTCGCCCTGCTGCTTGCGCGGCTGTATCATATCCAGATCACGGACCATGCCTTTTATGAAGAGCTTGCCATCTCCCAGCAGCTTCGCCAGGCGCCCGGCACCGTCCGGCGCGGCGTCATCTATGACTGCAACGGGAACATCCTCGCGGCAAGCGCCTCGGTGGACAATGTCTACCTCAGCCCCGCCGAGATCGACGCAAACGGCGAGGACCGGGAGCTGATCGCCCGGGAGCTCGCGCGCATCCTGGACCTGGACTATGCCGGGGTCCTGGAGAAAACCGCGCGCCGCGGGAGCTGGTATGTCACCGTCGCGCGCAAGATCGAGGCCGACAAGGCCGCCGAGATCCGTGCCTTCAAGACGGAAAAGGGCATCAGCGGCGTGCGCCTGGAGACGGACAGCAAGCGCTATTACCCGAACGGGCGCCTTGCCTGCCACTTGCTGGGCTTCGTGGGGACGGACAATTACGGGCTCGAGGGCATCGAGGCCCGCTATGACAAGGCCCTCGCCGGGACGGCGGGGAAGAGCCTCAGAGCCACGAACGCCTACGGGGGCGAAATGCTCCTGCGCCGCTACGGGGAATACCGCCCCGGCCTTGACGGCTGCGACCTTGTGACCACCATCGACGCCAGCATCCAGTACTATGTGGAAAAGCACCTGCGCCAGGCGGTGCGGGACTATGACGCGCTCAACGGCGCGGGGGCCATCGCCATGGACGTGAACACCGGCGCGGTGCTCGCCATGGCCTCCCTGGGAGACTATGACCCGAATGACTTTCTCGCGGTGAGCGAGGAGGCCCGGGCCGTCATCGACGCCGCCGCGACAGAGGAGGAGGCCGCTGCCCTGCTCGCCGCGGCCCAGGCCCGCCAGTGGCGCAACAAGGCCCTCTCGGACACCTATGAGCCCGGCTCCACCTTCAAGATCATCACCCTCTCCATGGCCCTGGAGGAGGGCAAAACCGGCCTCGGCGACAGCTTCTACTGCGGCGGCAGCACGAATGTGACCGGGCGCACAAGCCCCATCCGCTGCTGGAAGACCGAGGGCCACGGCAGCCAGACGCTCACCCAGGCGGTGCAGCACTCGTGCAACGTGGCCTTCGTGAACATCGGCCAGCGCGTCGGGGCAGAGCGCTTTTACGACTACTGCGAGGCCTTCGGCTTTCTCAAGCTCTCCGACGATCCCGACGCAAGCCTCACCGCCCGCACGGGCATCGACCTCGCCGGGGAGAGCGGGAGCATATGGTGGAGCCGGAATACCTTCTGCTCACCGCGCAACCTCTCCCAGCTCGCCGCGGCCTCCTTCGGCCAGACCTTCACCATCACGCCGCTGCAGCTTATCACGGCGGTGAGCGCCTGCGTCAACGGCGGGCGGCTCATGGAGCCCTATGTCGTGCAGCGCCTTATAGAGCCGGACGGCAGCATCCGCTTCGAGCATGCGCCGAAGCTCGTGCGCCGCGTCATCAGCGAGAGCACCAGCCGCACGGTGCGCGGCATCCTCGAGCAGGTGGTGGGCGACCCGAAGGACGGCACCGGCCGCAACGCCGCCGTTCCCGGCTACCGCATCGGCGGCAAGACCGGCACCAGCGAGAAGGTGAGCCTTGAGGCCCGGACCGGGCAGAAGGAGTATATCGTCTCCTTCATCGGCTTTGCCCCGGCGGACGATCCGAAGATCGCCCTGCTGGTGTTTCTCGACACACCGTCCGATCAGTCCGGCATCTACATCAGCGGCGGACAGATGGCGGCCCCGGTGGTGGGGCGCATGCTGGCCGATATCCTGCCCTACCTCGGCGTGGAGCCGGCGCCGGAGGAAAAGAGCGGGACAAAAATGCCGGGCTGCCTCGGCCTTGACCTGCCGGAGGCGGCAGAGCGGCTGGAGGCGGCGGGCCTGCGTTACCGCACGCGCGGCAGCGGCAGCACCGTGACCGACCAGCTCCCGGAGGCGGGAACGGAGATCGCCCCCGGCACCGAGATCATTTTGTATTTTGACGCGGACATTTCCCCGGAGCTTGAGACTGTGCCGGAGCTGACCGGCATGAGCCTGAACGAGGCGCGGGACACCCTGTCCTATTACGGCCTCTACCTCAACGCGCTCAGCAGCATCTCCGACCCTGAAAAGCAGAGCGTGAGCGCCCAGAGCATCCCGGCGGGCACGGCGCTCAGTCACGGCAGCGTCGTGGAGGTCACGCTCATCGACAGCGGCGAAGAGCTGCTGGGGCGGTACTGAATGAAAAACAAATCGGAGGATACAACTATGAAGCTTGGAAAGCTGATCGCAAATCTGGAGGTGCTTGCGAGCACGGCGGACCCGGAGCTTGAGATCAGCGGCATCAGCTACGATTCGAGAAAAACGGAGCCGGGCGGGCTCTTCGTGGCTATCAAGGGCTTTGAGGCCGACGGGCACCGCTTCATCCCCAAGGCGGTGGAAAACGGCGCGGCGGCGGTCCTGTGCGAGGATGCCCCGACGGACGGCACCCCCTATGTGCAGGTGAAGGACTGCCGCTGTGCCCTCGCCATCGTGAGCCGGGATTTCTACGGCGATCCGGCGGGGGAGATGAAGCTCATCGGCTTTACCGGCACGAGCGGCAAGACCAGCTCCACCTATATCCTCAAGCATGTGCTCGAGAGCACGGCGGGGGCGAAGGTGGGCCTCATCGGCACCAACGGCAACATGATCGGGGATCGCTTCCTGCACACCGAGCACACCACGCCCGAGAGCCTGGAGCTGCATCAGCTCTTCCGCGAGATGCGCGATGCGGGCTGCACCCATGTGGTGATGGAGGTCTCGTCCCACTCCCTGGCCCTCTCCCGCGTGGCGGGCATCACCTTCGATGTGGCGGTGTTCACAAACCTCTCCCAGGACCATCTGGACCTGCACGGGACGATGGAGGAATATGCCGCCGCCAAGAAGAAAATCTTCTCCCAGTGCCGCCGCGGCTGCGTCAATATCGACGATGCGCGCGGTGCGTACATGGCCGAAGGCGCGCCCTGTCCCGTTCTCCGCTACACGGCGGAGGACCGGGCGGCGGAGCTCTTGGCCAAGGATATCCGCCTTTCGGCCTCCGGCGTGCGCTTTGCGGCGGTGCATGGGGATGAACTCGCGCTGACGAAGCTTGCGATCCCCGGCATGTTCTCGGTCTACAACGCCCTCGGCGTGCTCGCGGCCTGCCTTTCGCTCGGCATGCCCCTTGCCGACGCCGCCGCAGGCGTCAGCAGCGCCCTCGGCGTCAAGGGCCGTATGGAATCGGTGCCCACGGACGGGGACTATTCCATCATCATCGACTACTCCCACAAGCCGGACGCGCTGGAAAAGGCCCTCAAGGCCCTGCGCCCCGTGACGAAGGGACGGCTCATCGTGCTCTTCGGCTGCGGCGGCGACCGGGACCGCTTAAAGCGCCCCATCATGGGCGAGATCGCCGCCGACAACGCAGACCTCGTCATCGTCACGAGCGACAATCCCCGCACCGAGGACCCCATGGACATCATCCGGGAGATCCTGCCCGGGGTCAAAAGCCGGCACAAGCCCTGCAAAATGATCTGTGACCGGCCGGAGGCCATCCGCTGGGCTATTGACAATGCGGGGGCTGGTGATGTAATATTGCTTGCCGGCAAGGGCCATGAGGATTACCAGATCATCGGGCATGAGAAGCACCACATGGATGAACGGGAGATCGTGGCAGACTGGCTGAAAGAGAGAAAAGAGCGGCGCTGAGCCTCTCGGAACAACGGAGACGTTTATGACCATCAAGCTGATTTGCGCCTTCGTGCTGGCCTTCCTGTTTGCCAGCGCGTTCGGAAAATACTATGTCCCCTGGCTGCGCCGCCAGAAAGCCGGACAACAGATCAAAAGCGAGGTCGAGTGGCACAAGTCCAAGGCCGGCACCCCCACCATGGGCGGCGTGATCTTCATTCTCGCGGCCACCCTGGTGTGCCTGACCGTCGGCTTTGACGGGATGCTGCACGGCCGCTTCGAGCATATCTTTGTGCTGCTGTTTGCCTGCGTGTTCGGGCTGATCGGCTTTCTGGACGACTGGGAAAAGCTCAAAAAGAAAGAGAACATGGGCCTGAGCTCCCGCAGCAAGTTCCTGCTGCAGCTCGCCGCGGCCCTGGTGTTCATCCTGCTCATGCGGCAGATCGGCTTTGTGCGCCCGCATCTGTATGTGCCCTTTGCGCATAAGACGGTCTATATGCCCGAGTGGCTGTATATGGTGTTCGCGGTCTTTGTCATCGTCGGCACGGTCAACGCCGTGAACATCACCGACGGCATTGACGGCCTTGCAAGCGGCACGTCGCTGCCGGTATTCCTGTTCTTTGTGGCGGTCACCCTGGCCTGGGGCCGCCGCTACCAGGAGCTCGGTATCTTCGCCTCCGGCATGGTGGGGGGCCTGTGCGGCTTCATCATCTATAACTTCAACCCCGCCAAGTGCTTCATGGGGGACACGGGCTCGCTCTTTCTCGGCGGGGCGATCGCGGCGCTGGCCTTTGCCTATGACATGCCGCTGATCCTCATTACCCTCGGCTTCGTCTTCATCGTGGAGACCCTGTCGGACATCATCCAGGTGACGTATTTCAAGATCACCAGGCGCCTCACCGGCGAGGGCAGGCGCATCTTCAAGATGGCCCCCTTCCACCATCATCTGGAGAAGGGCGGCTGGACGGGAAAAAAGTGGAAGGAAAAAGAAATCTTTTTCCTCTTTACCGGAATATCCCTGATCATGGCGATCATATCCTTTATTGGGGTGTATCAGCGTTTCCCCCAGTAACGTGATGCTTTGGGCCGGGGAGGTGGGAATATGCGTTATGACGGCGCCCGCCTCGCCGGCCTTCCTGACGCTCCGGCAGGGGTGTCAAGGCCGCGCTTTGACGGGCCCTTTTTCGTGCTGAGCATGCTGCTGCTGACGGCGGGGGTGGTCATGGTCCTCTCGGCCAGCTACCCGCGCGCCTGGTATGATCCCGGGCATGTGACCGGCGGCAACGCGGCCTATTACTTTGTGCGGCAGTTCATCTTTGCCGTGCTGGGCGTCGGAGCGATGCTTTTAGCCTCCCGCATCCCGATGCCTCTCTACCGCCGGGCGGCCTTTCCCTTCCTCGTCCTGACGCTGGTGCTGCTGATGCTGGTGCCGCTCGTGGGGGTGAAGGCCAACGGCTCCCGCCGCTGGCTGGGAGTTGGCGGCCTCACGCTGCAGCCGTCGGAGCTTGCAAAGCTCGCGGTGATCCTGTCCTTCTCGGCGCTCATCTGCCGCTATCGGGGGCGGATGCGCTCCTTTCGCTGCGGCATCCTGCCCTTTGCGGGCATCCTCGGGGCGATCATGGGCCTGCTGGTGCTGGAGCCGCATTTCTCCGCCTCCGTCATCATCCTCGCCATCGGGGCGGTGATGCTCTTTCTGGGAGGCGTGCGCATCGTCTGGTTTGCCGGGGCCTTCGGGGCGGCGGCAGGCGGCATCACCCTGCTGCTCACGCTTTTTCCCTACGCCTCCTCCCGGCTCAGAAGCTGGCGCGATCCCTTTGCCGACAGCTCCAGCCAGGGCTATCAGATCGTCCAGTCCCTGTATACCATCGGCTCCGGCGGGCTGAGCGGCCTGGGGCTCGGCGGCAGCCGGCAGAAGTTCCTGTACCTGCCGGAGGAGCATAACGACTTTATCTTCTCCGTGGTGTGCGAGGAGCTGGGCTTCATCGGCGCGGCGCTGATCCTGTGCCTGTTTGCCCTGCTCATCCTGCGCGGCTTCTGGATCGCCTTCCACTGCCGGGATCGCTTCAGCTTCCTGGTCGTCGGCGGGGTGACGAGCCTGCTTGGCATCCAGGTCTTTCTGAACGTCGCGGTGGTGACGAATCTTGTGCCCTGCACCGGCATCTCCCTGCCCCTGTTCAGCTACGGCGGCACGGCGCTGCTCATCCAGCTCTTCGAGCTCGGCATCGTGCTCAGCGCCTCCCGGGACATCCCGGCGCACTGAGCTTCATAGAAAGAGGAAAGCGATATGAAATTTGTATTGACCTGCGGCGGTACCGCCGGGCACATCAACCCCGCCCTCGCGGTGGCGGGGCGGCTGAAGGAGCTCATGCCCGACAGCGACTTTCTCTTCATCGGCGTCAACGACAAGATGGAGATGGAGCTGGTGCCCCGCGCGGGCTATGCGATCCGCGGCCTTGACATGACCTACATCGTGCGCGGGCACGATCTGCACGCCGTCGCGCAGAACCTCGAGACGCTCCGCAACGTGGCGCGCTCGACGCGGGAGGCGAAGGCGATCCTGCGGGACTTTGCCCCGGACGCCGTGATCGGCACGGGCGGCTATATCTGCTACCCGGTGCTGACGGCGGCGCACAAGCTCGGCATCCCGACTCTTGTGCATGAGAGCAACGCCGTCCCCGGCCTCACGACGAAGCTGCTGGCGAATAAGGTGGACCGGGTCATGCTGGGCTTTGAGGAGAGCCGGCAGTACTACCGCCGCCCCGAGCGGGTGGTGGTGACCGGCACCCCCGTGCGCGGGGAGTTCGACCGCGTGACGAGGCAGAGCGCCCGGGAGAGCCTGGGGCTCGGGCCGGAGGATCGGCTGGTCCTCTCCGTGTGGGGCTCCCTGGGGGCCGAGCATATGAACGCCGTCATGGCGGAGCTCATGGAGAGGCTCGACGGCGCGCAGGGCTTCCGCCTCATGCACGCGGCGGGGAAGCTCTACTATCCGCGCCTCACCGAGCGCTTTGCGGGCAAAGATCTCAAGAGGGCCGGGGCGGAGCTCCGGGAGTATATCTACAACATGCCCGAGCTCATGGCGGCGGCTGACCTGATCCTCTGCCGGGCGGGCGCCTCCACGATCTCGGAGCTGACCTACCTCGGAAAGCCCGCCCTCATGGTGCCCTCCCCGAACGTGACCAACAACCACCAGGAGAAAAACGCCCGCGTGCTCGAGCGCGCCGGCGGCGCGAAGGTGCTGCTGGAGGGCGAATTTGACGCGGACTCCCTCCTGCGGACGGTCAAAGAGCTGCTGGGCGACAGCGGACAGCTTGCTGAAATGGGCGCTGCCATGCGCTCCCTCGCCGTCCCCGACGCCTGCGAGCAGATCGTGAGGCTCGTGCTGGATACCTGCGCGAAATAATACTCCTTATACTAGAACCTCATGAAAACCTTTAACCCCTTAAAGGTTTTCATAGCGCCATAAGGCGCGTAGAGGTTCTTGTATGAGACGTGTTTTCAGCGTTTCAACTGCGGCTTTCTTGATTAAAGAATTTAATCGAGAAATAGTATTACTCCAAACTTCACCAAACCTCGCCCTCTCGCATAGGATGGACTGATTTCATCATGCGGGGGGCTTTTTCTATGGACATCTGGCGCATCAGCGGCGGGCGGCGGCTGGACGGTGTGTGCTTCGTGCAGGGCTCAAAGAACGCATCCCTGCCCATCCTCGCGGCCTCGATCCTGGGAGAAACCGAGTCGGAGCTGCAGAACGTGCCGCAGCTGCGGGATATCGACGCGGCGCTGCGCATCCTGCGGCACCTCGGCTGCGAAGCGGAGCAGCGGGAAAACGAGGTGACCATCAACGCAGGCAGCATCACCCGAAGCGCCATTCCCCGCAAGCTCATGCTGGAGATGCGCTCGTCGGTGATCTTCATGGGGGCGCTTTTGGCCCGCTGCGGGGAGGCCCGCCTCTGTCCGCCGGGGGGCTGCCGCCTCGGCAGGCGGCCGATCGACCTGCACCTGGACGCCCTGCGCCGCCTCGGCGCGGAGATCGAGGAGGACGGAGACGAGATCGTCTGCCGGGCCGGGCGCCTGCGCGGCACGGTGATCGCCCTGCCCTTTCCGAGCGTGGGCGCGACCGAGAACATCATGCTCGCCGCGACCGCCGCGAAGGGGGAGACCGTGATCCGCGGCGCCGCCCGGGAGCCGGAGATCGCGGCGCTGCAAAGCTATCTGCGCAGGGCCGGCTTTGAGATCCGGGGCGCGGGGACGGACACCGTCGTCATCGGCGGGCGGCGGACGGTACAGCACCTTACGCACCGCATCCTCGCCGACCGGATCGTCGCGTCCACCGTGGCCTGCGCCGCTGCGGCCGTCGGCGGCAGCGTGGAGCTGCGCGGGGTGGAGCCGGGGCATTTTTCTACCGTTCTCCACTTCCTAAAACAGGCGGGCTGTGATATAATGTGCAAAAATCGCAGTGTCTGGCTCCGCTCCGAGGGCCGGCTCAGGGCCGTGGGCGAGGTGCGCACCGAGCCCTATCCCGGCTTTCCCACCGACGCCCAGCCGGTACTGATGGCGGCGCTGCTGCGGGCCAAGGGCCGCAGCGTCATCACCGAGACGATCTTTGAAAACCGCTTCCGCCAGGTGCCGGAGCTCAGGCGCCTCGGCGCGGATATCACCCTTGCCGGGCAGAGCGCGGAGATCTGGGGCGTGGACAGTCTGCACGGGACGGTGCTGAACGCGACCGACCTGCGCGGCGGGGCGGCGATGATCGTGGCGGGCCTTGCGGCCGAGGGGCAGACCCTCGTCTGCGATGAGGGACATATCCGCCGGGGCTATGAGAGCTTCGACGTGCGCCTGCGCGCCCTGGGCGCAGACGTGTGCCTGGACCACTGAAGAAAGGAACTGACTATGGCATTGAACCTGAACAGAAGAGCCGCGCAGAGAAACGAGGAGGAGAGCTTCAGCCTGCGGGAAGTGGCCTCAAGCGTCAGCGGCCCGGTCATGTTCTTCCTCGTGATCGTCGCGGTCATCTTTGTGATGAGCGTGTTTTTCCGGGTCTCGGATATCCAGGTCCGGGGCAACAGCCACTACACGGATGAGGAGATCATCCGCGCCATTGATATCGAGGAGGGCGACAACCTGTTTTTCTTTGACAGGTTTGCCGCCCTGAGCCGCGTCTTCGCAAAGCTCCCCTATATCGACGAGGTCACGGTGGAGCGCAGTCTGCCCAACCGCGTCATCATCACCGTGAGCGAGAGCCAGGCCCTGGCCTACATCGTCCTCGGCGAGGAGAAGTGGACCATCGACCACAACTGCAAGGTCCTCGGCAAGGCCAATGAGGACGAGCTTGCCGGCCTCATCCCCATCATCGGCATCTCCCCGGGCACCCTCATGATCGGCGAGCCGCTGGAGACCGCCGACGGGGACGAGAAGATCGTGAACTATATCGCCGAGGTCCTGGACCAGCTCGAGGGCCGCGGCCTCTACCGGCGCGTCGGCCGCGTGGATTTCACAAACCCCAACCAGGTGGAGTTTACCCTGGACGATAAATATGTCGTGCGCCTCGGCAACGACAACAGCGTGGAATACAAATTCGGTATGCTGATTTCCGCCCTTTCGCAATTATTGGAGGGAGATGTGGGAATAATCAATGTAAGCGACGGAAATACAGCGCATTTCAGCCCGACCTGAGCAGAAATTACAAACCAATTACAAAAGTTTTCGGGAAAATAAAAATAGCACTTGACTCCTGAGACAAAATGTAATAAAATACCCACTGTAGACATTATGAAAAGATTTGTCATTTCTGCGTTAACTATAGATGGGAGGCAGTTCAATGGATTTTAAAGCCGAAGTTCCGGAAAATGTTGTCAATATAAAGGTGATCGGTATTGGCGGAGCCGGCAATAATGTGGTCAACCGTATGGTCAAGGCCGGCACCCAGGGCGTGGAGTTCATCGCCATCAATACCGACAAGCAGGCCCTGGCCGTCTCCAATGCGGACCAGAAGCTGCAGATCGGCGAGAAGATGACCAAGGGCCAGGGCGCAGGCTCCGACCCCGAGATCGGCAAGCGCTCTGCGGAAGAGAGCCGCAACAACATCGCCAAGGTGATCGAGAATGCCGACATGGCCTTCATCACCTGCGGCATGGGCGGCGGCACCGGCACCGGAGCGGCCCCGATCGTGGCCGAGATCTGCCGGGACGCGGGCCTTCTGACCGTCGGCGTTGTGACCAAGCCCTTCAAGTTTGAGGGCAAGCGCCGCATGGACCAGGCCAATGCCGGCATCAAGGAGCTGCTCGGCCGTGTGGATTCCCTGCTGATTATCCCCAACGACCGGCTGAAATTTGCCACCGACCAGAAGGTCACCCTCGCCAACGCCTTTGAGATCGCGGACGACGTGCTGCTGCAGGCCGTCACCAGCATCTCCGACCTTATCAAGAACACCGGCTTCATCAACCTCGACTTTGCCGATGTCACCTGCATCATGAAGAACGCCGGCTTTGCCCACATGGGCGTGGGCCGCGCCGCAGGCAAGGGCAAGGCGGAGGAGGCCGCGCGCATGGCAGTCGCAAGCCCCCTGATGGAGACCTCCATCAACGGCGCCCGCGGCGTGCTCATCAACATCACCGGCTCTGCCGATATGGATCTGGAGGACGTGGAGACCGCCGCAAGCCTCGTGCAGGAGGCGGCGCATCCCGAGGCCAACATCATCTTCGGCGCGACCTTCGACGATACGCTGGAGGATGAGATCCGCGTGACCGTCATCGCCACCGGCTTTGAGGACAGCGCACTCAACGAGGAGGCCGTCCCCGTCGCCGCAGCCGCAGCCGCAGGCGCCAACCCCGCCTTCACTCCTGTGCGTCCCGCCGCCGGGCGCGAGAGACCCCAGGGCCTCTTCACCGGCGCCGCCGAGAAGGCCGCAGCCGCCCAGCCCGCCGCGCCCGCGGCGCAGCCGGCCGCTCAGCCCGCCGCCGGCGCGAAGCCCGCGAACGGCGAGGAAGATCCCTTCGACAGTATTTTCAAGATCTTCAATACCAACAAATAAGAAAAAAACGACCGCCCTCCGAAACCGGAGGGCGGTGCTGTTTGCCGGGCGGTTCTTTATTCCAGATAGCGCACCGCTTCGCGCGCCGTGTTCGCAAGATAGCGGATCGCCTCCACAGGGTAGTCGCCGACGGCGGTTTCACCCGTGAGCATGACGGAGGCGGCCCCGTCACAGACGGCATTGAAAATGTCGCTGACCTCGGCGCGGGTTGGGACGGCGCTGTGCTCCATCGTATACAGCATCTGCGTGACCACCATGAAGGCCCGCCCGGCCTCGCGGCATCTGGAGGCGATCTGCTTCTGCACCCGCGGCAGCTCCCAGAGGGGCATGGCATTGCCGAGATCGCCGCGGGCGATCACGATCTCATCACAGGCGGGGATCAGCGTGTCGAGATTCTCCACGCCCTCCCGGCTCTCGATCTTGGCGAAAAGGCGCATGTCCCGCCCGCCGGCAGCGTCCAGGGCGGCGCGCACCGCCTGAAGATCCGCCCGGTCGCGCACGAAGGGCTGCATCAGCCCCGTGACCCCATAGCCGGGGGCGAGGGCGATGTTCTCCAGGTCCATCTCCGTGAGCGTCGGCGGGTGCAGGGAGCTGCCCGGCAGGGCGATGCTCTTGTGCCCTGTCAGCGTGCCGCCTCGCAGGACACGGGCAAGAGCCCGGCTCTTCCCGGCGGTGACCACCGCGAGCAGCAGCCTCCCGTCGTCCAGCAGGATCTCCTGCCCCGGCGTGAGACAGGGCAGCACCATGGACGGGACGGGGATGCCTCCTTCGCCGAACGGGATCTCTGTCCCTGCGGGAAGGGAGAGGGGAGCGCCGAGCGCGCCGATGCGCAGCTCCGGCCCCTGCATGTCGATCAGAAGCTGTACCTTGACGCCGCATTTCGCCGCGGCCCGGTGCAGGCTTTCGATCTCTCCGGCCGCGTCGCGCAGGCTGCTGTGGGAGAGATTCAGCCGCATGCCGCTCATCCCCGCCTCCAGCATGGCGCAGAGGGTGTCCGTGTCCGCGCAGCGCGGCCCGAGTGTTCCGTAGATTGCAGGCATCATAGGCTTACCTCACGCAAAACCACACGCCCGGACGGATCGTGTGGTTTTGTTTTTAAATGTATTTGTTAAGGCAATACCGCATAATTCGGCAAGAGCAGATCCTGAGAAAATTTGGGTTCTGATAAAGGCACTTTTTCGCAGATGTACTTTGTGTACCTCAAGA
>CACWLG010000008.1 GCA_902761635.1 Oscillospiraceae bacterium
AATGATGGTGCCCTCGAAAGCCTGGGTGCGCTCACGGTTGCCTTCCTTGACACGGACGAGAACACGGACGGTATCGCCCACGTTCATTTCGGGCAGTTCATCCTTGGTGTACTGCTCGGAGAGAATTTTGATCAGATCCATTGTATGATCCTTCCTTTTATAGACGTTCTTATCAGAGGGACACAGCCTTGACAGCGGACCGCCTTATTCGCGGCTGCGCAAGTTCTCCCTGCGCAAGCTATGGTATATTACCATACATTCAGGCACAATGCAAGGGGTTTTTATCGAAAAATCTCCATATTCTCAAGATAATTTTCAATTCTTGTAAAACGGGCAAAATCCGGCGCGATCCCGGGCTCAAGCTGTCGGAGCGCGTCTGCCAGCAGAGCCGGATTCAAGGTCGGCTCCTGGGCAGAGATGACGGCGCAGAGCTCGACCGCGTTTTCCCCTGCCGCAAAGCGGATCTCCCGGATGGCCGGGCGGATATCGCTCTGTCCCTGGCCGCGCTTGGTCTTCTTTTCGATCACGATCGCATCCTGCGCATAGAATCGGTTCAGCTTATCCGCCATTTCGGCAAGCGGTCTGTCATCATATTCGAACGCGCCTCGGATCTCCAGGTACTTGAGCAGTGCCGTCCTGTTTACCTGCTCATAGCAGTCTGCGACCCGGATGCCCTCTGGCATCACGGCTGTGAGCCTTGCAGGCAGCTCACGGAGGTCCGCATCCCCCTTGAGGCGAAAGTCCATGATCTCGCAATAGCTTTCAACGCCGACCGAAAGCGGCAGCGCGATGGAGATCTGCGGGTGGGGATTGAAGCCCTCAGAATACCTGAGCTCGTATTCCGCGCGCGAAAACGCCCGCTGCATGGTGTGCATCAGGTCCAGATGGGAGATATAAACTGCCCGCCCGGTTTTTTCAAAGCGAAGGCGCAGCTTATCCATCGCACTTGCCTCCTTCCATGAGCTTCAGTGCCCCGCAGGCAGAGCACTGGTGCCGGCAGTCCGGCGAGAGTGTGGAGCTGTAGCATTTTTCCCGCTCCCGCTTGAGATGCTCCTTGCGTACGCCGACGTCGATCATATCCCAGGGCAGCACCTCCTCGGTGCCGCGCTCCCGCTCGGCATAAAAGGCAGGCGAAAGACCGTGCTTTTCGAGGGAGCGCATCCAACGGTCAAAGCTGAAATAGTCTGTCCAGGCCTCCAGCCTGCCGCCGTCTCTCCAGACCTCCTCCAGTACCGGCGCAAGACGCCTGTCCCCGCGGGAGAGCACAGCCTCCACAACGCTGGTGTCCGCGTCATGCCAGTTGTAAATCACGTTGCGGGAATTGATGCTGCTGCGCAGGAGATTGACCCGCCGGAGGTATTCCTCTTTACTGATCTGAGGCTCCCACTGGAAAGGACTGTGGGGCTTGGGAATGAAGCAGGAGGTTGAGACCGTGATCTTCACGCCGCGGTTTTTGTTTTTTGCGTTTTCCCGCCAGCAGTGGAGGATGCGCCCTGCCATGTCCGCAATGCCGATGATATCCTCATCCGTCTCCGTGGGCAAGCCGAGCATATAATAGAGCTTGACCGAATTCCAGCCGCCCGCGAAGGCGATGGCACAGGTGTTGAGCAGATCCTCCTCCGTGACATTTTTATTGACGGCGTCACGCAGGCGCTGGCTGCCGCCCTCGACAGCAAAGGTCAGGCCGCTTTTTCTCACCTTTTGAAGCTTTTCCATGATCTCCATGGAAAAATTATCGGCACGCAGGGAGGGCAGCGACAGGCCGATGCTGCGGCTTTCGCAGTAATCCAGCAGCCCGTCACAGAGGTCGGGCAGCGGGCGGTAATCGCTGGTGGAGAGGGACAGGAGCGTCACATCCTCATGTCCGGTGTTTTTCAGGGCCTCGATCCCCTGCCTGATCAGAGTTTCGGGCTTTTTAGCGCGGATGGGGCGATAGATATAGCCCGCCTGGCAGAAGCGGCAGCCGCGCACACAGCCGCGAAAAAGCTCGAGATTCACCCGGTCATGCACGACCTCGGTAGAGGGGACGATGGGTATGGTGGGATAAGGGGCCTTGTCCAGATCCACGATCACGCGCTTGGTAACGCGCTCCGGTGCGCCCTCCTCTGCCGTGATCGATGCGACGGTCCCGTCTTCGTTATACGCAACGCTGTAGAGAGAGGGCACATATACGCCGCCAATCTGCGCGGCCTTTCGCAGGAAGTCACGCTTGGACCAGTTCTCGAGCTTTGCCTGATGCAAAAGCGTGAGCAGGTCGTTGTTCATCTCCTCTCCCTCACCGATAACGAAGAGGTCGATGAATTCCGCCATCGGCTCGGCATTGACTGCCGCGGAACCTCCCGCAAAGACCAGAGGCAGAAGGGATTGTCTGTCGGCAGAGCGAAGCGGCAGACCCGCCTGGTCGATCATATCCAGCACGGTGGTATAGGCCATCTCATAGCCGACGGAAAAGGCCAGCGCGTCAAACTGATCGAGACTGTCACCGCTCTCCAGGGCGTAGAGCGGGATGCCTGCCTTTTTCATTTCCTCATACATGTCCCCCCAGGGAGCAAACACGCGCTCGCACCAGACAAAGTCCAGACTGTTCATGGTGTGGTACAGAATGCTCATGCCGAGGTTTGACATGCCGATCTCATAGGTATCCGGGAAACAGAAGGCGACGCGCAGATCGACCTTCTCCTTATCCTTGATGATCTGATTATATTCGCCCCCCGTATAGCGCGCAGGCTTCTGCACGCGGGGCAGGATACGTTCCAGTCTCTTGTCCATATTTCTCTCCCAAAGCATAATAATATCATTTTATATGATTTTCCCGCTTTTTACAAGTGCTTCCTCCTCATTTTGAAAAAGCAGAAGCCAGATCGCGGCTGCAAGCAGGCTTGTACTTTTTTCCCACAGGGCCAGTGCCACGCCTCCAAGAAGCAGCAACGCGAGCAAGGCTCCGCTCACCAGGCGGAAGAATGCCGTCCCGCGAGCTTCTCCAAGACACAGAATACAGAGCTGAGAGAATACGCGGCCGCCGTCGAGCGGTAAAATGGGCAGCAGATTAAACGCTGTCAGCAGCAGGCTCAGCCTGGCACTTTCTTTCAGCCACGAGATCCTGCTGAAGCTCAGGAGGGCATAGACTGTCCCGCCCACAGGCCCGGCCAGTGCGGCCAGGATATGGCCAAACGGTGTGCAGGTGCCGGAATAGCCGATGCAAAGCCCCTGCGCTTCCATTCTCAGGCCGGTTATCCTCTGCCCCAGAAGACGCAGGGCCAGGACGTGTGACAGCTCGTGCGCCGCAATCGGCAGCAATATCGCGGGAAGCAGAGACAGGGCTTGCCGATAGTACAGGCAGATCGCGAGGTATACCACTGTTAAACTGAGAAAAAGCCGCTTTCTGTCCATGTGCTCCCCTCCCCTGCATGTATATGCGCAGTCAGGGTGAGACATGAAACGGCCCCCGGCCGACGCCGGGGGCTCAGGATGAACTTACTTCCAGTTCTCCAGAAAGCTGCGCATGATGTTGTACAGACGTTCTGTGGAGCTGATGCTCAAGCGCTCACGCACAGAGTGTACCTCGCAGAGGTCGGGACCGAGCGAAACGCAGTCAAAGTCCGGTCGCTTTTCCATAAACAGGCCGCATTCAAGTCCGCCGTGCGTGGCAGTGATGCCCGGTTCTCTGCCCAGGATCTTCGCGCAGGCGGCACTCATGGCATCGCGCAGGCGGGATTCCTTTTTATAGGACCAGGCAGGATAAGGATCATGGGTGGAGAAGGATGCTCCGAAGAGCGAGCAGAGAGCCTGCAGGCGCTCGGCCAGCATCTCCTTCTGACTGCCGATGGAGGAGCGAAGGCTGAAATAAAGGCCGATCCCCTCTTCTTCTGTTTTGATCACGCCGAGGTTCATGGAGGTCTGCACCAGGCCGGGGATATCCATGCTCATTGCCTCCACGCCATAGGGGGCAAGCAGCAGCATGCCGAGCAGGGCTTTGGTTTTTGCAGCCGAAAACACGCTCTCTGCCGCCTCGGTATCTGCGCTTCTCATGCCGAGGCCCGGATCGGGCGTTGCATATTCCGTGCGGAACATCGCCTCATCCGCCTTGCACATTTCTTCAAAGCAGCCTGCCTTCTCTGCCGGAACAGCCACAACGGAGCGGCAGAAGAGCGGAATGACATTGGTGAAGGTGCCGCCCTCCATGGAGGCGATGCGAAGGCCTGTCTCCTTTTCCGCCCGGTAAAGAAAGCGTCCCATGAGCTGGGTCGCGCTGGCACGGCCCTTGTCGATCTCAGCGCCGGAGTGTCCGCCCTTGAGACCGTCGATCACGACCTCAAAAAAACGCCAGCCGTCGGGCGCTTTTTCCCAGTCGGCCTGAAAGAGGCAATCCACGCGCACGCCGCCGGCACAGCTGACGGTCAGATATCCCTCCTCCTCGGAGTCAAGATTGATGAGATTGCGCCCCTCCAGCATGGAGAGATCCACGCTGTCGGCGCCGAACATGCCCGTCTCCTCATCGGTTGTAAAAAGTGCCTCCAGCCGGGGATGCCTGAGCGTATCGTCGTCGAGCAGGGCCATCGTAATGGCAACACCGATGCCGTTGTCCGCGCCAAGGCTCGTCTTATCAGCCTTGACCCAGTCGCCGTCCACTACAAGCCGCAGTCCATCGGTCTTCATGTCGATGCCGCAGTCCGGCTCTGAGGCGCAGACCATGTCAATATGCCCCTGCAGGATCAGCGGCTCGGCATTCTCGTAGCCGGGGGTCGCGTCCTTCCAGATGATGACATTGTTCATTTCATCCTGTTTGCAGCGCAGCCCGCGCTCCTGCGCAAACCTGACGCACAGATCGCTGATTTGTTTTGTGTTGCCGGAACCATGCGGCACCGAGCAGAGCATTTCAAAAAATTCAAAAACCTTTTCTGGCTTCAAGCCTTGCAATACTGCCATTTTTCCCTCCTGTAAACACAGCCCATGCCGTGGCATGGGCTGTTGTGCTTTTTGACCGATCAGAACTCCGCGCCGGCGAGGAGGTCTTCCTCTTCGGTGGGTATCTCTTCATCCTGCATTTCTGCCTCCGTAGGCGTGGAGATAAACTCACTCAGCCAGGCATCCTGAGGCAGATTCGCCAGGTAACCGGGGACGTTCAGTATAATACCATCCATGCTGTAGGGAAGCTTCAAGGAGATGTCGACCATCTTTTCATCGCCGCCTTTTTCTTCGATCACGCCGAGCGTCATCTTGAAGTTCTGGCCGATGTTGGTGGTCATACCGCGCTCACGTGCGGCAAGTCTCGCGATCTGCTCGCCTTTCACATAGACATTGACGCGATAGGGCGCCTTGTAGCTCTCGCCGTTATACTCCAGGGTCTTATTGTCGACATAGACCGTATGTCCCCGGCCGATGACCATCATGCAGGCCGCGATGGCAAGCAGGATCGCAACGGCGCCGATCCGGAAAAGAAGCCTTCTCTTATTCATGCTTATCGGCCTCCTCCTGCGCAAGCTGCAGCTGCTGGGCATTCTGGCTCTTGTGCTTGCGTTTCTTGGTCTCATACATGATGAGCGCCACAGTGATAACGGCATAGGAGACAAAGACACGGAAATACTCACCGATCATGGAGTCGCCCGTGATCTCAGCGCCTGCCTTGGGCGCGACAATAAACATGGTGTGGAACAGGATAACGCCGAGGAAAACATTGCCGATGGAAGCCTTGTCCACACTGGCACCGCCAACCAGCAGAGCCGCGATACAGAACATGCCGATCTGCGAATGGGAGCTGTAGGTGGCGATATTGCCCATATTCTGGAGATAGATGACCATTCCGAAGCCTGCCAGTACCGTGGACATGACGATGGAAATGATGCGGGTGCGCTCGACATTGATACCGGCATCGCGGGCCACGTTCATGTCCTGGCCGACCGCGCGCATATCCTGACCAAGCTTGGTTTTGCGAAACCATACGATGAAAAGGCACAGCACCCCGATGATGAGGAAGGTCAGCACCGGGATCTTCACTCCGCTGATACGCACGGCCAGCAGATTGTCCAGGCACTGGCGCATATTCAGCAGGGACACCGTGTTGCGGATACCGTAGCCGCGGGGCAGCTTGATGGAAAAATGCTTGATCGGGATGATGGAGCCCATCATATACAGCACGATCAGCTGATAGATGCCGTTCATAAAGAAGCTGATGATGTAGCTCGTGATCATTTCACGGCCCTTCGCCATGTTCAGGATCTTGCCGCAGAACGCGCCAAGCAGCACAGAGATGGGGATGGAAATAATCATGGCCAGTACCACGCCGGGAATGCCCCAGATCTGCCAGTCAGAGACCAGGATCAGCGCAATCTCTCCTGCCATGGCGCCGAGGGTCATGCCGAAGTTCAGGCCCATACCGGACATGATGGGGATCAGCAGCGCCAGAATCAGGAAAATGTTGCGGCCCATACGGGTCACGATCTCGTTGATGAGATAGCCCCAGGAGAAGCCTGAGATCGGAATGCAGACCGCGCAGATCAGCACGAACATGAGGGGAACACTGTTGTCACGGACGAAGGACAAAATTTTGCCGGCAGTAATCTTGTTTTTCATTTCGTCGCCTCCGTTTTCCTTGTCAGTGCATAGAGGATCATGCCCTGGGAAGCCACGACACGGATAACCTCGCTCATATCCATGTGGATCATATTGTTCATCACGGTGGGCGTCATGGTGACGATGCCCTGAAAGAGGAAGGTGCCGATAATGACGTTGGCGATCGACGCCTTGTTTACGGACGCACCGCCGATCAAAATGGCGGAAACGGCGGGCAGCGCCATATAGAAGGGCGCCATATAGAGCTGGATGAAGCCGAAGCCCTGCTCATAGACCAGAATGCCAATAGCGGCAAGCCATGTGGAGAGGACAACGGAGAGCATGCGCATTTTATCCACGTTGACACCGGCAGCCTTGGCAAAGGTGGGGTTGGAGCCCACAGCCGTCATGGCCGTGCCGGTCTTGGTGTGCAGGAAGGCCCACATGCCGAAGGCAAGCACCGCAAAGAACAGGAGCGTGCCCGTGGGGATGGAGAGGTTGCCGATATTGATCTGCAGGAAGTTTGCAAGTACCTTGTCATAAAAGCCTTCCAGCGAGATCGTGGTCCTCAGGCCCTTGCCGGAGAAGCCCCAGACCATCGTCGGGCTGTGGTAGGGCAGCAGAAGCCACATCATGCACATGAAGGACACGGATGAGAAACCGACGTAAGTCGCGATCATCATCTCGCCGCCCTTGATCTTGTTGAGAAGCCAGCCGTAGAGAATGCCGAGAACAATAGCAAAGGGGGTGGCAATGAGAATTGCCATGAGAAAGCTCAACGGTCCGGTAAAGCCAAGCTCGATGGAGAGCGTAGCGCCCAGAAGGCCGGAGATAATGCCGAGCGGAAGGCCGAAGTTCAGGCCGCAGCCGGAGTGGATCATCGGCACCATGGCAAGCACCATGACAGCGTTCCAGCTGAAACGGTTGATGGTGTTGCTGATCTGCATCCAGAAGCCTGCGCCGACAATGGGGGCCGCAATATACAGCATCAGCAGGAAGGCTGCGATGATGAGTCTCGGCAGGCCGAAGGAGTCAACAAAGGCCTTGAGCCTGTCACGCAGCGTCATATTGGTTTTGTCTAATGTTTCGTTCATGCTGCCCTCCTCACTTTACCATACTGACCATCAGCATACCGAACTCCTCCGAAGGCTTTGAGGCCGGGAGGATGCCGGCAACCTTGCCGCCGGAAATGATGGCGATGCGGTCACAGATCGAGCGGAGCTCTTCCAGCTCCGAGGAGATCATGACAACGGTGACGCCGCTTTCCCTGTTGAACTTTCTGAGCGCTTCGAGCACCAGGGATTTGGCGCCCACGTCAATGCCCCGGGTCGGCTCGGACACAAAGAGGAATTTTGGTTCCAGCGCGAAGGCCTTGGCAAGACATACCTTCTGCTGGTTGCCGCCGGAGAGTTCCTTCGCCTTCTGCTTGGAGCCGGTGCATTTGATGGCAAGCTCGTCGATATAGCGCTCGGTCACCTCGCGGATCGACTTTTCATCGCGCCACTTGACAAAACCGCCCAGGTAATTCTTCAGGAATTTGTTCTGTACCTGCATGGCGGGGAAGGCGACATTCCACTCCAGCGATTCATCCAGCAGCAGGCCCACACCGCGCCGATCCTCCGACACAAAGGCAAGGGACGCGTCCAGGCACTTTCTGGGGCTGTTGAGCGGGATCTTTGCCCCGTCAAACTCCACGGTGCCGCCGGCCTCATACAGGCCCATGATTCCGTTGGGAATGCCCAGCTTGCCCTGGCCGGCCAGGCCGCCGATGCCCAGGATCTCACCCTCCTTGATATCAAGGCTTACGTCCCGCACGATCTCACCCGGCATATCCACCCAGAGGCGTCTGATGGACATGATGGTTTTTGCGTCTGACTTATCGCGTATTTCGGATTTGGCGGTGGTTTCGACCGCTCTGCCAACCATCCGACTTGAAATCTCATTTACAGTGGTATTTGCTGCGGGCTCGTCCGAAACAACGTAACCGTCGCGCATAACCACAACTCTGTCACAGACTGCCAGGATCTCATGCAGTCTGTGCGTGATGAAAATGACGGCGATGCCCTTTTCCGACATGGAGCGAATGGAGGCCAGCAGAGCTTCTGCCTCCTTCTCGGTAAGCACCGCGGTCGGCTCGTCGAGGATCAGGATCTTGAGCTGATCCTTGCTGAGCTCACGCGCAATCTCCGTAAATTGCTTATGTCCGACAGGCATTTCGCTGATGACCATATTCTTGTCGATATGGAAGCCCATCTTGTCGATGGCAGCCTCCGCCCGGCCGGTCATCACATTATAATCCAGCGTGTCGAGTCTGTCTCCGAAAACCTCGGAGATAACATTTTTCTTTTTCGGTTCGCGGTTAAGGAGGATATTCTCCGTGGCAGTAAAGCCAGGAATCAGAGAGAATTCCTGGTGCACCATGCCGATGCCGGCAGCAAGCGCGTCAAAGGGCGTGTTGAAGGTTACCTTCTCCCCGTTAATGAGGATATCGCCCTCATAACCGCCGGTGTCGCGGATCACGTCCATGCCAAAGAGGATTTTCATGAGGGTGCTCTTTCCTGCGCCGTTTTCTCCGCAGAGTCCCAGGACCTCGCCCTCGGCCAGGGTGAGGTTGATATCCGTCAGCACCTGGTTTCCGAAGAAGGCTTTTTTGATATTCCGCATTTCCAGAAGCGGAGCGTTGTTATTTGCCATATCTGTTACCCACCTAATCAATTAACAGGGGGAGGGAGCGCCGCCCCCTCCCCCCTTGGTTTTCTGTTTTTGGAGCCTTGGGAAATTACTTGATGGTGAAGTACTTCTCGGGAACCTCAACAGAGGTGGAGCCCATGTAGTGGCCCGGATTACCCATGATGTAGGTATCCTGATAGATCAGGAAGGTGTTCTCAGCCTTCACACCGGTCTCCGCATTGGTGTAGTTGGAGCCGTTCCACTCAGCGCCGGGGGAGAACTCAGCATAGGCCTTGGAGATGTCGTCGATCTCCAGCAGCTTGCTCTCGCCGTTGATGACGTTCAGTGCATGCTGGGCAAGGCCGGCGGAAACCGTGTAGCCGTAGGAGTAGGCCCAGGTGCCGAAGCGGCCGGCGCCGCCCTTTTCGGAGATAGCGGACTCGACCTTGGCAAGGATCTTGGCATAGTCGCCGGCCTCAGCGGTCAGGTCAATGCCCAGAGCGCCGGGATAGCCCATGGTGGGAGAGGGCAGGTCAGCCTCGACGAAGCATCCGCCGTACTCGAGCAGCTGCTTGAGCAGAGGCTCGGTGTGGGCGTCGTTGGTGCAGCTCGACCCACTGGGGGACATGCTCAAGAATGTAGGCCTGTGCACCGGCAACACCAACGTCGGTGGTGGGGTCGGGAGCGGTCTCAAGAACGAACTTCATGCCAAACTCCTCGCAGGCGGCCTTCATGATGGCCACGCGGCGGCTCATGGTCTCGTAGGACATGTGACGCGGGAAGGAGATGTGGACAAAGGTGTCGCAGCCCATCTCATGGGCGGTGCGGATCATGAGGTAGCCGCGGGCGACGAAGTCGTTGTTGACAACAAGGTCAGCAGCGGAGCCGATCTCGGGCAGGTCCTCGTGAGACTCACCGGCGATGCAGATGATGTCGGGGTTCTTTTCCTTGATCTGGCGGAAGGCCTCGGTGGTACCGGGGACAGCCTGGTTGACAATGATGGCCTTCATGTCGGGGTCATCAGCCATGTTGACGATGGTCTGGATGGTCGTCTCAAGCTCTTCGGTGAAGTTGTCGGGGTAGATGGCCAGCTTGACCATATCCTCGCCATACTTGGCCTGGAAAGCCTCGGCGCCGCGGCGATCGTCTTCAGACTGGGAGACGGAGCCGGTGATGATGCCGATATGGGGCTTGGACTCAACGGGTGCAGGAGCCTCTGTGGCGGCGGGTTCTGCCTTCTTGCCGCATGCGGCAAGCGCGAACACCAGGGTGAGCGCGAGCAAAAGCGCAACAATCTTTTTCATGTTTTCCTCCTTATCGTTCTTGGACATAAAAGCAGCCTTCCGGCGGTTTTGACCCCCGTAAACCGCTCTCACATCCTCCATTAATTTCCGAGAACACATGAAATTCTCGAAAACTATTTTAATATACCACACTATTCTATTTCACACAAGATTAAATTCACATTTTTGATAAAAATTATTCAATCATTCTTTATATATCGGAGCAGCCTGCGTTGCTGGAAAACATTTTGCATTGTGACAAGTGATCTCTCCCGCTATAATCAGTGCGAGGTGGTTTGTATGAAACTCAGGAAAACCGTATTACGCATGCTCAACATGTGTCCTGATGCCTGGTACATATTTCTCTCATCCATAAAGCTCACGGCTTTCCTGCTGTTCGGCGCCTTTATGCTCCTGCTGAGCTGGGGCGGCAGCATGGCGGAGGGCTATACCCAGTACATGACAGCGATGAGCCTGTATGAAACAGGTGAGGCCCTGCTGATGATCGGTGCCATCTTCTCGGTCTGTATCGAGGACGTTCAAAGCTCGAGACGGTAGAACTCCTCCCTGTCCATCAGCGCGTTGAGAACGTCCAGCAGAGCATCCGCACTCATCTGCTCCGGCAGATTGAGCCGGCGCTGCAGGGTTTTTCGGCGCTCGGCGCTCCCCTCTTTTCCGCTGAGGCCCCGGGCGTAAAGATCCGCCTTGCCGATCCGACCGGACGGCACGTCAGCAGGCTGATCGTCAAAGGTCGCGCCTGCACGGCGCAGGGCTTCCAGCAGGATTTCGGGCCGCATGCCCTCCACTCCGAGCTTCCCCTCTCTGGACGGGGCCGCCTTTCGTCTCTCTTTTCCTTTGATATCGGGGATGTAGGCGTGCTTTACCAGCCTGGGATCGACGCAGCCCCGGATGTGGTTGCGGATCAGAAAGCCCGCCCCATCAGAATCCGTGAGCACGATGAGTCCCCGTGTCTCTGCCAGTGTCTGAAGAAGGCGGCGCTTCTGTGCATCATGAAAGATGCCGAAGCCGGAGGTCTCCAAAATCACCGCATCCACGACCTGGCTGAGGGTGTTCTTATCATAGCGCCCCTCGACGACAATGACTTCCTTAATCCGGTACATGCTCTTCCCCCGCCGCAATGCGCAGCACGGTTTCTTTCAGAAGCTCCCGTGCGTCCGCGCCGCTGCTCTTCATGCGATAGTCCGTCTCCGCGCAGAGCTCCACCGCCCGCTTCAGCTGCGGCAGAGAAAAGCCCCTCGCCGCAGCGATGAGCTTATTGGCGATGTAGTCAAACTTCATGGCGCATACATCCATGACATACCTGGTGCCGAGATCCTTTTCCACCGCGAGCCTTGCCGCATAGAGCTGGCGCATCTGTTTTCCGAGCACAGCCAGCATCATGATCGGTTCGTTATTTTTATCTGAGAGCAGCTCCGCCAGGACCTCCATGGCGGAATTGTTCTTTTTTCGTGCGATAAGCTCCGTCATCTCAAAAACCACAGCCTCCGGAATGTGATTGGCCACAGCCTCCACGTCCTCCGGCGTCACTTTATCGCCTTTGGCATAGGCCGCGATCTTTTCAATTTCCGGGATCAGCCTGCTCATAAGATCGCCGCTGATAAAAATCAGACGCTGGGCCGCCGCAAGATCGACGCTCTTCCCTGCCGCAGCAAAGCGGCGCACGATCCAGTCTGTCAGCATGCCCTGGGACTGGCGGGTGAATTTGAGTTCCCTCCCCTCGGAACGCAGGGTCTTGATAAAGCGAAGCCTGCCGTCAGGCTCAAACTCGGCGTTCTGCACGAAAGCCACCGTACAGTAGTCCGGAAGATCGGACAGGAGCTTTGCGCAGGAATCCGGATCTGACAGGCGGTTGATATCCACGTCGCGCAGCTCCACAAAGGTCCGCTCTGTCATGAAGGGCATGGCGTCCACAGCCTGACGGAGCTTCACCGGGTCCAGTGCAGGTCCGTCAATCCGCTTATAGCTGAAATCGTCCTCCCCTTCCGGGAGGCATCTTTTTTTCAGCTGCTGCAGATACTGCTCCCGCAGATAGTCCTCCGGGCCCCAGAGAAGATAAAGCCGTTCCGGGCCCAGCTCCTTGAGTGAGCGAAGCTCAGACGCATAATTGAAGGCTTCTTCATTTTTACCAGCTTTCTTAGCCATTGTTCTTCTCCAAACGGATTTCCACCGTTCCGTCTTCATCCGTTCGCATGACTTGATAGCCATGCTCCCGCAGCGCATCCAGCGTTTCCTGCGCCGGATGGCCGTAGCTGTTATATCCGACACTGATCACCGCAAGGCGTCCGCCGGCTTCCTCCAGGAGTTCGGGCGCGCTTGCGTATTTGGAGCCGTGGTGTCCCACGACCAGAATATCCGTACCGCTCAGATCCTCCTGCTGCACGAGCTTCCGCTCCAGCTTCTTCGATGCGTCAGCCGTTACGAGAAGCTTTGTCTCCCCAACAGAGAGGCTTGCCATCAGGCCGCTTTCGTTCCTGTCGCCGGTATCTGACAGTCTGTACAGCTTCACCTTCAGTCTGCCACAGGAAGCCTCGGCATTGTTTTCCAAAGCCCGAACCTCTGTCCCGTGCCGGGCGGCACATGCCAGAATGGCGCTTTTATAGCCGTTATCATCCTCTTCGGCCGCAGGAAGGATCAGCGTGTTCACCGGCACCATTTCCATCAGCCGGACAGCGCCGTCAACGTGATCCTCATCCATATGCGTCAGAACGAAGATCTCAATGCTCCTGCGCCCGCAGCCCAGGAGATACTCACCGGCGACGCTCCCGGCATGATCCATGCTGTAGACATTCCCGCAGTCGATCACCGCAGTTTCATCCCCGGCAAAGGCTGTGATACACTGTCCCTGCCCCACGTTCAGGACGCTGATGCAGTCTGTGTTCCGGTACAGTCTCTCCGTGCGCAGGATGATGCCGACCAGCAGCGCAAGCGAGAGCGAGGCCGGCAGCAGGATCCGCACAAAGCGGTGTCTTCGCAGCAGCACGCCCAGCAGCAGGAGTGCATAGCTCGTCAGCATCCAGAGAAGCGCGCCTTCGGTTTTCATATACAGTACGGCATGGGGCATGGCTGCGACCTTCCCCGCGCAAAAGAGGATATAACGCACCGGCCAGGCACAGAGCCACGCCGCCGCAGACCCGAGCGCCGGGATCACAGAGAGAGCGCAGGCCGCCCAGGCCATGCAAAAGCATAAGCTGACCGCCCACAGGCAGGCGACATTGCTCAATACCGCGAGCAAAGGCACATAGGAAAAATGGAGGGCTGTGATCGGCGTCGTAAAGGCCATGACACTCAGCGAGCTTGCAATCACCCCGAGGAGCGTTCGGATCGGACCGTGATGAAGCTTTTCCGGCAGCGGATTGAGCAGCCATGCAAGGATCGGTTCTGAAAAACAAATGATGCCCGCCATGGCAGAGAAGCTCATCTGCAGGCTCACGCTCTTGGCCGCAAAGGGACAGGCAGCCAGGAGCAGTGACAGCACCGCTGACAGCGAGGTAAGCGGATCATTTTCCCGCCGCAGGACCGGCGCAAGCAGCAGGAGGGTCTGCATGAAGCCGGCGCGGACCGCGGACTTGCTGACCCCCGTCACCAGCACAAAGCACCAGATCAGAACGATGCTGATCCATGCACTGCGTCGGCCGTTCCCGAGCAGGAGTCCGAGAAAGCCCACCAGAAAGGAAATGTGCAGGCCGGAGACCGCCACCACATGCATGAGCCCGGAGCGACTCATGGCAACATATAACGCATCGTCATCATAAAAGTCCTGCTTGTCGCCAAGCATCAGGGCTTTGATAAAGGTCCGGCTGTCCTGTGGAAAGATAAGCTCCACACGGGAGCAGAGAAAACGATGCAGCCGCAGCGGCAGACTCGCAGCGGAGAAGCCGGAATCGCGGATCTCCTCCTCGCCCTTGACACTGAGCTTGAGGTAATAGCCGTTGGTGTGATAATTGTCATACGCTTTGCCGTAGAGCGTGTCTGCCGGGGTGATTTTGCCGGTAAAGCTGATCGTCTGTCCCGGCTCCGCCTTCAGGAAGGCCTTATGGTTATCGTATACGATCGCCTTGAAGTGCGGCAGATCCTCCGATCGGATGCGGATGTGCAGGCGGCAGTAGCCGCTGTATTCCTCCGGGTAATCCAGCACCGTGCCGAAGATCTCCCGCGTCTGCCCGGCGTATTCCTGCGCCCGGTCTATCGTGAGACTTTTGTATACGGAATACTCCAGCAATCCGAGAGCGAAAAACACCAGCGCAATTGCGGCCGGACGGAGCCACTTTCGCTGAAGCAGCGCAAGGGCGGCGCCGAAAACTGCGGAAAGAACCGCAGGCACGATCAGCCACCCTGCCGGCAGAATATAGTTTGCGAGGAACACAGCGGCGGAAAAGGCCAGTGCCGCCGTCGCAAGCTTCCTCATAGGCTTCCCTCACAAAACGGGGCCGGTATGGATTGCAATACCGGCCCATTGTTTTTTTAACGGATCGCTATGCCGAGATCCGTGCCGCCGATCAGATGAAAATGCAGATGCATCACGGTCTGACCGCCGTCTTCACCGCAGTTGTTGATGACACGATAGCCATTTTCAAGGCCTTCGGCCTTTGCGATCTTAGCAATGGCCTCAAAGCACTTGGCAACGTAAAGGGAATTGCTGCTGTCCACGGCATCGGCGCAGGGGATATGCTGCTTGGGAACCACCAGAACGTGGACCGGTGCCACGGGATTGATGTCCCGAAACGCGAAAACGTATTCGTCCTCATAGACTTTGGTGCTGGGGATGTCCCCGGCGATGATATTGCAGAAAAGGCATTTATTCATTCTATTTCCCTCCCGTCAGATCTTTTCGTTGACAAAGCTCTCCACCGCTTCGAGAGCCGCCTGGAGCTTCGAGACGTCATTGCCGCCGCCCATGGCGGAATCCGGCTTGCCGCCGCCCTTGCCGCCGGCTATGGCGGTGATGCTGCGGATAATATCGCCGGCCTTGATTCCCTTTGCCACGGCATCCTTGCCGCAGACGCACTGGAAGGTGATCTTGTCTCCATTGGAAGAGGCCACGACCGCGACCACATTGCTGCATTTGTCGCGCAGCACGTCGCCAAGCTGGCGCAGCGTATTGGCGTCGCAGCCCTCTCTGGAGCAGGTCACTACGCGCAGGCCCTTTACATCCCTGCCGCTTTTGAGCATTTCATCCGCGCCGCCGGCAGATTCCTTTGCCTTGTACTGTTCGATCAGGCGCTTTGCCTCGCGCAGCTCATTGGCCTGCTGCTCCAGCTTCTGGGGCAGATCCGCGGGACTGGTCTTGTACATGGCAGCGAGAGCAGACAGCTCCTCCACGCCGCGGTTCAGGACCTTCATCGTCTCAAGGCCGGTGCTGGCCTCGATGCGGCGGACACCGGAGGCGACGGAGCCCTCGGACAGAATGTGGAAGGCGCCGGCCTTCGCGGTATTGTCCAGATGCGTGCCGCCGCAGAGCTCGATGCTCCAGTCGCCCATGTTGACGACACGGACCACATCCCCATATTTTTCACCGAAGAGAGCGGTGGCGCCGCTCTTTCTGGCCTCTTCAATGGGCATTTCCTTCACGTTGATGCCATAGCCGGAGAGGATGGCACCGTTGACGATCTGCTCCACCTCTTTGAGCTGCTCGGCAGTCACGGCGGAAAAGTGGGTAAAGTCAAAGCGGAGGAAGTCCGGCTCCACGAGAGAGCCCGCCTGGTGCACATGATCGCCCAGCACCTCACGCAGCGCCTTGTGCAGAAGGTGCGTGGCGCTGTGGGCACGGCCGATTGCCTGACGGCGTTTCGCGCAGTAGCCGGCCGTGACCTTGTCGCCCACGGAGAAGCTGCCGGACTTGACAACACCGTAGTGCATGTATTTGCCGCCCTTGTTCTTCTGGACGTTGTTGACCTCAAAGACGCTGTCGCCCGCGACAATCTTGCCGTGGTCGGCGACCTGGCCGCCCATCTCGGCGTACATCACGGTCTTGTCGAGGACGATGATGCCTTCCGCGCCGGAGCCCAGCTCCTGCTGCAGTTCATCCTCGGAGACCAGGGCCAGAACCTTCGCATCCGTCTCTGCCTGATCGTAGCCGACGAACTTCGTATCGGGGATCTCTTTGCCGAACTCGATGCCGGCCCAGCCAAGGTCGCCCAGGGCCTCCCTGGCCTTGCGGGCGCGTACGCGCTGCTCTTCCATCAGGGCCTTGAAGCCGGCCTCATCTACGCCCATGCCCTCGTCCTCGCACATCTCGATGGTCAGATCAATGGGGAAGCCGTACGTATCATAGAGCTTGAAGGCGTCGGCGCCGGAGAAGACGCTCTCCCCTTTTGCTTTGTGAGCCTCCAGCAGCTCGCCGAAGATCTTCATGCCGGCGTCGATGGTGCGGGCGAAGTTCTCCTCCTCGGTTTTGACGACGCGGGTAATATACTCCTGCTTCTCACGCAGCTCCGGATACTGGCACTCGTTCTCATGGATAACGGTGTCGATGACCTCATACAGGAAGGGCTCATTCACACCAAGGAGCTTGCCATGGCGGGCCGCCCGGCGGAGAAGCCTGCGCAGGACATAGCCGCGCCCCTCATTGGAGGGCAGGATGCCGTCGCAGATCATGAAAGTGGCAGAACGGATATGGTCCGTGATGACGCGAAGCGACACATCCATCTTATGGCTTTTGCCGTAGAAGGCGCCGGTCAGCTCACTTACCTTGTGGGTGATGTTCATGACCGTGTCCACATCAAAGAGGGAGTCAACGCCCTGGCAGACAACAGCAAGGCGCTCCAGGCCCATGCCGGTGTCGATGTTCTTCTGCTTGAGCTCGGTATAGTTATTGTTGCCGTCGTTATCGAACTGAGAGAAGACGTTGTTCCAGACCTCCATATAGCGGTCGCAGTCGCAGCCGACGGTGCAGTCCGGCTTGCCGCAGCCGTACTCCGGTCCGCGGTCATAGTAGACCTCAGAGCAGGGGCCGCAGGGACCCGCGCCGTGCTCCCAGAAGTTGTCCTCCTTGCCGAAACGGAAGATCCGTTCGGGTGCGATGCCGATGTCCTTGTTCCAGATCTCAAATGCCTCGTCGTCATCGACATAGATGGAAGGATAGAGCCGGTCAGGATCAATGCCCACCCAGTCGGGAGAGGTCAGAAATTCCCAGCACCAGGCAATGGCTTCCTTCTTGAAATAATCGCCGAAGGAGAAGTTGCCCAGCATCTCAAAATAGGTGCCGTGACGGGCCGTCTTGCCGATGTTTTCAATGTCGCCGGTGCGGATACACTTCTGGCAGGTGCAGACGCGGCGGCGCGGAGGCTCCTGCTCGCCCTTGAAATAGGGCTTCATGGGGGCCATGCCGGAGTTGATGATCAGAAGGCTCGCATCATTCTGCGGGATAAGCGAGAAGCTCGGCAGGCGCAGGTGTCCTTTGGTCTCAAAGAAGCTCAGAAACATCTCTCTGAGCTGGTTAACGCCATATTTTTCCATGTAAATATATCCTCCCAAAAATGAACTTGCAAAAAATAAAACCTCCGCCCCGGTCCAGGGGCGAAGGCATGATTCGCGGTACCACCCTGATTACGGCTTGCACCGTATCTCAAGCGCCCGTAACGCGGGCAGACGCCCCGGTCATCCCGGAGAGCTCAGGAATGGCTGTCGGTTTTGGACACAGGGCCTTTCAGCATCCGGCCCCTCTCTGTGGAATCCTGCGCCGACTCGTTCCGTCACAGCCAATTATCTTATCACGCAGGCATTTTATCACAAGTCCCCGATTTGTCAAGCATTATCTCCGCCGTTTAAGCGCTGCGGAGCAGGAGAAGCATCCACAAGCCGCATGAAATCTGTATTCTCTGGTGAACTGAAGCTTCTTTGCTGATTATGAGAAAAAAGGAGCAGACAATATATCAGCATACTGTCTGCTCCTGTAAGCCTTGTTCGATTCTCTGCTGGCTCGAAGGAAATGCGATTTAGTACATGCCGCCCATATCGGGTGCTGCGGGCATGGGAGGATTCTTCTCGGGGATATCGGCAACCAGGCTCTCGGTGGTGAGGACCATGGAGGCGACGGAGGCAGCATTCTCCAGGGCGCTGCGGCAGACCTTGGTCGGGTCGACAATGCCGAGGACCATCATATCGCCGTACTGATCGCCTGCGGCATCGTAGCCGTAGCTGCTCTCGCTGCTGCTGTAGACATTATTCAGGATCACGGCGCCCTCCATGCCGGCATTTGCAGCGATCTGCATGATGGGGGCCTTCAGAGCCTTTGCAACCAGCGCAGCGCCGGTCTTCTCGTCACCCTCGAGTGTGGCGGTGAGCTTGTCGGCAGCCTTTGCAGCCACAACATAAGCCGTGCCGCCGCCGGGGACGATGCCTTCGGCGACTGCTGCGCGGGTAGCGTTCAGGGCATCCTCGATGCGCAGCTTCTTTTCCTTCATCTCGGTCTCGGTGGCAGCGCCGACCTTGATCACGGCAACACCGCCGGAGAGCTTTGCAAGACGCTCCTGGAGCTTCTCACGGTCATAGTCGGAGGTGGTGGTCTCAAGCTGACGCTCGATCTGGGAAACGCGGGCGCGGATCTCAGCGGAATCGCCTGCGCCGTCAACGATCACGGTATTCTCCTTGGTGACCTTGACCTGATGTGCCTGACCCAGCATATTGATGTCGGTGTCCTTGAGCTCCATGCCGACGTCGGAGGAAATGACCTGGCCGCCGGTGAGGATGGCAATATCCTGCAGCATCTCCTTGCGTCTGTCGCCGAAGCCGGGAGCCTTGACGCAGATGCAGGTAAAGGTGCCGCGCAGCTTGTTGAGCACGATGGTCGCAAGAGCTTCGCCCTCGACGTCCTCGGCAACGATCAGGAGCTTGCGGCCTGCCTTGACGATCTGCTCGAGCAGGGGCAGGATCTCCTGGATGTTGCTGATCTTCTTGTCGGTGATGAGAATAAGCGCGTCATCAATGACGGCTTCCATCTTATCGGTGTCGGTGACCATGTACGGGGAGAGGTAGCCGCGGTCAAACTGCATGCCCTCAACGACATCGCTGTAGGTCTCTGCGGTCTTGCTCTCCTCCAGAGTGATGACGCCGTTCTGGCTGACCTTCTCCATTGCCTCGGCAATCAGAGCACCGATGTGCTCATCCCCGGAGGAGATGGTGCCGACACGGGCGATATCCTTGGAGCCGGACACGGGCTGGGAAATGGTCTTCATGGCGCCCACAGCGGCCTCGGCAGCCTTCTGGATACCCTTCTTCATGACCATGGGGTTGGCGCCTGCGGCCAGGTTCTTGAGGCCCTCGCCGATCATGGCCTGGGCCAGAACGGTGGCGGTGGTGGTGCCGTCGCCGGCAACATCATTGGTCTTGGTGGAAACTTCCTTGATGAGCTGGGCGCCCATATTTTCAAAAGCGTCCTCCAGCTCGATCTCCTTGGCGATGGTGACACCGTCGTTGGTGATCAGGGGAGAGCCGAACTTCTTGTCCAGGACCACGTTGCGGCCTTTGGGGCCGAGGGTGATCTTCACCGTATCGGCGAGCTGGTTCACGCCGCGCTCAATTGCTTTTCTTGCTTCTTCGCCGTAAATAATCTGCTTAGCCATAATATCTTAACCTCCCGTATTACTCAATAACAGCCAGAATGTCGGACTGGCGGACGATGGTGTACTCCTGATCCTCAAGCTTTACCTTGCTGCCGCTGTACTTGCCGACGAGAACGCTCTGACCGGCCTTGACGATCATCGCGACTTCGTGGCCGTCGACCATCCCGCCGGGGCCGACCTCGACAACCTCATAAACCTCGGGCTTCTCCTGGGCGGAGGAAGTGAGGAAAATGCCGGAAGCGGTGCGTTCTTCAGCCTTGTTCTGTTTCAGGACCACTCTGTCTGCCAAGGGTTTGAGTTTCATGCTTATATACCTCCAATAAATTATTCACATAAATCAGCATCGTTAGCACTCAATCACCTTGAGTGCTAACGATGCATACTATACCACACTTTTCATATTTTGCAAGGGGGTTCAGAGAAAAAAACGCCGGAAGATTTTGAATTTTTTGTTACCGCACCAAAGACTCAGCGCACAGTCTCACTGAAAAAGCGCATCCCGTCCGGCACGATCAGCCTGAGCGCGCCCGGGATCAGCTTCATTTCAACACTTTTGGCATAGATGGCCTCACCGTCCACATTGATCACATTCTCCTCATCGAAGTCGATGCGAAGACTTGTGCCGCGCAAGTGCTTGATGACCTTCGGATATCTGTCTGCTTTCCCGGAGGCATAGGGCCCAATATATCTTGCAAGCGTAAAAAGGCTGACGCGCGGCACCGCGTAGATATCCAGGACGCCGTCATCAGGCCGTGCGTCCGGGCTGGGGTTGAAGCCGCCGCCGTAATAACGCCCGTTGCACGCGCACAGCAGTGCAAAATCGCCGGAATGGCAGTACTCCCCTGCCTGAACGCGCATCGGCCGGTTGATGCCCTTGAGCACATTCACAATCGCAGAAACGATATAGCCGCCGGTCCCGCCGATCAGGGGCAGGCCGCTGTAATGATGCACCTCCGTCCCAATCCGCGCGTCAATGCCGACCGAGCAGATATTGGCGCTGTAGCGCCCGTTGCAGTCAATGAGGTCAATGGGATGTTCTGTGCCGTTGAGAAGGGCGTTGAGATCCCGGAATAAATCCTTCTCCTCCCCGAACATGCGGCAGAAATCATTGCCGGTCCCTGTGGGATAAGGGGCCACAGCCACATTATCCAGCAGGGCCGCACCACAGACACATTCATTGAAGGTGCCGTCGCCGCCGCAGGCATAGACGCGCAGATGCTCGCCTTTTTCAGCTTCCTGCCGGATCTTCACCGGTGCGTCCATCGGCGCTCCGGTCACATAAACTTCCCAGTTCTCTTCCCTGTTCTGAAACGCGGAACGAACAGCACGCTTTACTGCGATGCTCTTGTCCTTGCCGCCGGCGGCAGGATTGACAATAAACAGATGCTTCATCGCGGTATATCCTTTTCTATTTCTCTCTCACTTAAAATACATATAGAGATCACATTTGATCATGCCATTATAGAGCTTGCGCTTTTTGTCCGCCTGACGGCCAAAGCAGCGTTCAAATTCCGTGTGCGAGGAGAGCAGATAAAGCTGCCAGTTCCGGCACTCGGAAAGCGCCCTTCCAAAGCCGCGATACAGGGTCTCGGCCTCCTGCTTTTCCAGGATGCGCTCTCCGTAAGGCGGGTTTGTGACGATGACGCCGCGTTCGGTTTTCCGGTCAAAACACATGGCGTCCGCCACTTCAAAACGCACCACATCGTCCACACCGGCACGCCGGGCATTTTCCTCTGCAATGGCGACCGCCTTCGGATCAATATCAGATCCCACAATGCGATAGTCACCGTGATATTCGCGGCTTCTTGCATTTTCGCGTTCCTCCTCCCATACACGGCGAGGGATGCTCTTCCAGCTCTGGGCGGTAAAGCCGCGGTCCAGGCCGGGCGCACGGTTTTTGGCGATCAGCGCCGCTTCAATGGGGATGGTGCCGCTGCCGCAGAAGGGATCACAGAAATCGTCCCGCCCCCGGTAACGCGAGAGAGTCACCATCGCGGCGGCCATGGTCTCCTTAAGGGGCGCCGCATTGTGCGCCGGACGGTATCCGCGCTTGTGAAGCCCGTCGCCCGAGGTGTCGATGCAGAGGGAGACGCGATCCTTCATAATGGAAAACTGGATCTGATAGAGAGCTCCTGTCTCCGGAAACCAGTCGATACGGTACTTGCTTTTGAGCCGTTCGGCAACTGCCTTTTTGATGATCTTCTGACAGTCGGAGACGGAGAAAAGCTGGGAATTGAGACTATAGCCCTTGACGGGAAAGGCACCGTCAGCGGGGATCAGGCTCTCCCAGGGCAAAGCCTTTGTCCCCTCAAAAAGGGCATCAAAACTCCTGGCTTCAAAGCTGCCCACCTCGATCAGCACCCGCTCGCCGATGCGCAGGCAGATGTTGGCTCTGGCAAGCTCCGCATCCGAGCCGCTAAAATAAACCCGTCCGTTTTCAGCAGCAACATCCGAAATATTCAGCCTTTTGAGTTCATCCGCGATCGGGCCCTCCAGCCCCAGCAGGCAGGGCACACACATTTTATAATTCATAGCTTTTCCTCTTGTAAAATGAAATGGGTTTGAATGCCGCGCTTTTCAGCGCTGCTTCTTAAAACAGCCCGACGGCCTTTGCCAGCGGCACCAAAAGAATTGGCAGGAAAATGCCGGGCAGCATGTTGCCGACCTTGAAATGCTCCTTGCCGAGGCCGATGATATTGCACGCCATGGCCAGAAAGATCGGCCCGCCGACCGCGCTCATCTCATTGATTACCTCGGGCGTGAGCACCGGCTCGGCAAGGGAGGCCAGCATGGTCAGCAGTCCCTGAAACAAAAACAGAGGGCCGGCGGAAAAGATGACGCCTGCGCCGAGCGCTGAGGCAAAGGCGGTAGAGCTGATAAAGTCCATGACGCTTTTGGTATAGAGAATGCTGTAATCGTGGTCAAGTCCCGCGCGTATCGAGCCGAGGATCGTCATGCTGCCGATGCAGAAGAGCATAAAACAGGTGACGACGGCGTCCCCAAAGGGGCCTTTGCCGAGAGGCGTACCGGCAAGCTTGCGCCTGGCCCAGTCGCCGGCGCCGTTGATCCGGTCGTCAAGCCGCAGCACCATGCCGATCAGCGTACCGATGACAAGGGAGAGCACCACGACAAGAAAGCTCTTTGTCCCGGCGGCCCCCTGAATGCCGATGGCGGCGGTGATGAAGCCCATGACTTTCATGATGCCGGCGGAATAGGACTCCGGGATCTTGTTCCCGAAAAGCGTCCCGATCAGGCCGCCGATGAGCACCGCGATGGTGTTGATGATTGTACCGAGCATTGCGCAAGCCCCCTTTTCCCTCGAATAAACCGTGTCGATTTTAGCATACGCGCGGCCGCGTTTCAACATCCAGAATGGAAAAGAGGAAGAAAATCTTTACAAGCGCCGGGGAACCGGCTATAATATATTGCTAAGTATTTTATAAGGATGAATGTTTTTTATGCCGGACTACAAAAAAGAAATCGAGAGGCGGAGAACCTTCGCCATCATCTCCCACCCCGACGCAGGCAAAACAACGCTGACTGAAAAGCTTCTGCTTTACGGCGGGGCCATCCAGCTTGCTGGCTCCGTCAAGGGCAAGGCCACTGCGCGTCATGCGGTCTCCGACTGGATGGAGCTGGAAAAGCAGCGCGGTATCTCCATCACCTCCTCCGTCATGCAGTTTGAATATGAGGGATACTGCATCAACATCCTGGATACGCCGGGACACCAGGACTTTTCCGAGGACACCTATCGTACCCTCATGGCGGCGGACTCCGCCGTTATGGTCATTGACGCTGCCAAGGGCATCGAGCCGCAGACCAGAAAGCTGTTCAAGATCTGTGCCATGCGGCATATCCCGATCTTTACCTTTATCAACAAGCTCGACCGCGAGGCCAGAAGTCCCTATGATCTGATGGAGGAGCTCGAGCGTGAGTTCGGGATCGGCACCTATCCGATGAACTGGCCCATCGGCTGTGGCCGGGAGTTCAAGGGCGTGTACGACAGAGAGAAGCGGGAGATCCTCGCATTCAACGAATTTCACCGGGGACAGAGCAAGATCCGTGCCATTGAGTGCCGCCTGGATGAGACGGAAAAGCTGGACGAGCTGATCGGCCCCAGACTGCGCGAGCAGCTGGCGGAGGATATCGAGCTTCTGGACGGCGCGGGCTACGACTTTGATCTGGAGGCTGTGCGCGAAGGTGCCCTCAGCCCGGTGTTCTTCGGCTCGGCGCTCAACAATTTCGGCGTGGAGCCCTTCCTCGAGAGCTTTTTGAGGATGACGATGCCCCCGCTGCCGCGCGTTTCCGGCGATGAAACAGTGGACCCCATGGATGCGCGCTTCTCGGCCTTTGTCTTCAAGATCCAGGCCAACATGAACAAAGCCCATCGGGACCGCATCGCCTTCATGCGTATCTGCTCCGGCCGTTTTGAGCGGGACAGAGAGTACTATCATGTTCAGGCGTGCAAGAACCTGCGCCTGGCACAGCCCCAGCAGCTCATGGCCCAGGACCGTGCCATTATCGACGAGGCCTATGCCGGTGATATCATCGGCGTCTTCGACCCGGGTATTTTTTCCATCGGAGATACGATCTGCGAGAAGGGAATGAACGTCTGCTTTGAGGGAATCCCCACCTTCGCGCCTGAGCATTTCGCGGGTGTGGAGCGTGTGGATACCATGAAGCGCAAGCAGTTTGAAAAGGGCATCCAGCAGATCGCCCAGGAGGGCGCCATTCAGATTTTCCATGAACCCTACACCGGCGTGGAGGAAGTGATCGTCGGCGTTGTGGGTGTGCTGCAGTTTGAGGTGCTGGAGTACCGGCTGCGTACCGAGTACGGCGTTGAGATCCGCAGGCGTTCCATGCCCTTTGAGCTTGTCCGCTGGGTGGAGAACGAGGATATCCGCATCCAGGATCTGAACCTCACCAGCGACACCAAGTGGGTGCAGGATTTCAAGGGCAACAACCTGCTGCTTTTCACCTCCGACTGGTGCGTCAACTGGGCGCTGCAGAAGAACGAAGGCCTGCGTTTAAGGGAGTTTAACAGAGACTGAAAGGAGCGAGCATGGCGGAAGGAATCAAGATCGAGATCTATCGGATAAAAAATGCCGATGAACTGACGCAATCCCTGGCCGATCCGGAATCCAGAATGGATACAGGCAGCGGCGCCGCCTTGACTGCGGCGCTCTCCGCCGCTCTTTTAAAGCGTGTTGCGGCTTTGACAGTACAGAGCAAGCCGGAACACGAACGCGCCGTATATCTCGACCGCAACGCGGAGATCCTCAGGCGCTATATGGTGCACCTCATAGACGAGGACGTCAAGGCCCGCGGGCCTCTCCGCCGCGCCGTAAAAGAGGGCGGGGAGCGGGAAATCGAGGCAGCGCGTCAGCCTGCTGTCGCTATCCCGGGTGAGGTCATCCATATGATGAGCCAGGCGCTGGAGCTTGGAAGAGAGCTTGCCGGTCTTTGCCCGCAGGAAGCGCTGCACTATCTGGGCGAGTTTGCAGAGCTTGCGATGGCTTCTGTCCGCAGCGCCCGCCTGTATATCCTCAACATGTCCGATCAATGCTCGGACGACACCTATCGCTATGTAGTCAGGCGTGAGAACGAAATCACGCTCAAAGCCTGCGCTGCTTGCGCAGATGAGATCACAGCCGCGGCAGAGGCGGCTGTATAAAGGAGGCGCGGTACATGGATGCCAATATTGCAAAGCTGAAGGAATGGGTAGACGGCAGTGACAATATCGTCTTCTTTGGCGGAGCCGGTGTCAGCACTGAGAGCGGTATCCCCGACTTTCGCAGTGTGGACGGCCTGTATAATCAGAAGTGGAAATACCCGCCCGAGACCATCCTCAGCCATACCTTCTTCGAGCGCTTCCCCGAGGAGTACTATCGTTTTCATCGGGAAAAGCTGGTGATCGACGGCGTAAAGCCGAACCGCTGTCACCTGCGTCTGGCAGAGCTGGAGCGGGAAGGCAAGCTCAAGGCTGTTATCACACAGAACATTGACGGTCTGCACCAGGCTGCGGGAAGCGAAAACGTTCTTGAGCTGCACGGCAGCATCATGCGTGCGTACTGCTCCCGCTGTCGGAAAAGTTTTGACGCCGATCTCATGAACCATGGCACCGGCGTGCCGCGCTGCGGCTGCGGCGGGGTGATCCGCCCGGATATCGTTCTCTATGAAGAGCCGCTGGACAACGATGTGATGATGCGCGCCATCCAGTATATCCGCAATGCGGATGTGCTCATTGTCGGCGGCACTTCCCTGAAGGTCTATCCGGCGGCAGGACTCATCAACTATTACCGGGGAAATAAGCTCGTGCTGATAACCCGCAGCAGTACGCCCGCCGAGGCGGATCTCACCATCCACGGCAAGATCGGCGAGGTCTTCTCGCAGATCTGATTATAAAAAGGAAAGACTTGAGGAATATGGGCAAGGGAAAGCTGATCGTTCTGGAGGGCATTGACGGCAGCGGCAAGTCCGCGCAGTACCGCCTCCTGTGCGAGAGAATGGAACGGGACAAAATTGCGTATAATCACATCGTATTTCCGCGCTATGAGAAGCAGAGCAGCGCGCTGATCCGTCTCTATCTCGGCGGCGCCTTCGGGAAGAAGCCAGGGGATGTGAACGCATATACGGCTTCCGCCTTTTACGCGGTGGACCGCTTCGCCTCCTATCGGGACGATTGGGGCGGGATTTATGAACACGGCGGGCTCATTCTCTCTGATCGTTATACCACCTCGAATGCCGTCCATCAGGGGAGCAAGCTCCCGGATGAGGAGCTGCCGGCCTTCTTCGACTGGCTTGTGGATTTTGAATACGGAAAGATGGGTCTGCCGGAGCCGGATCTGGTGATCTATCTGGATGTGGATCTTGAAATCTCCCGCAGACGCATGCGGCAGCGGGAGGCGGAAACCCACACCCGCGCGGATATCCATGAGCTGGACAGTGACTATCTGGCCCGCTGCCTTCACACGGCGGACATGGCCTGCCGGCATTACGGCTGGACGCGCATCCCCTGGCAAAAGGACGGGCGGGAGCGCGATATGGACGAGAAAAACGCTGAGATCTATGACATTCTCCTGCGGGAGCTCGGAAACAAATAGGGTAGGCACGGCGTCAAAAGAAAAAGGAGCCCCATGCGGGGCCCCTTACAGGCTCAGCAGCAGCCGCAGTCGCTGCCGCAGTTATTGTTGCAGCCACAGTTGTTGCAGCCGCAGCCGCCGCAATTATTGCCGCAGCCGCAGCCGCCGCCGCAGCCGTTGTTGCAGCCGCCGAAGAGAATGATGATCAGGATGATGAGCCAGAGGGTGTTATTGTTGTTACAGGAATTGCAGAACATAGTACGTTCCTTTCTCCGCACATGAGCTGTCATCGTCCGCCGAGCTGTGCGGAACCGGCGGGACCGGCTGTGAGCGGCGCCGCGTTGTTTCACAGCGCTCATGCCATCTTATGACGCAGTCCCCCGCCGTGTCACAGACTGCGGTACTCCCACCCTGATCAAAGGAGAGTAACATGCCCGACGAACTCGACAAAATCAACGAAATATTCCGCATTCAGGATGAGCACGACAAGCCGGCAGAGCAGCCCGCCAAAAAGCGGACCGCCAGACACACCGAGAAGCGCAAGCCCCTGGAGGCGATGGACAAGCTTCTGATCGACGCTTCCGGCAAGGAGACGAGCAACTATACGGGCGACGCGGAGTCAGAGCGGGATTACCACCCCGTAAGACAGAGCCATGAGTATCACTCCGGCTGTCTTGGGGGACTGATGTACTTTACCTTCATCGTCTGCGTCAGCATTGTGCTGGCCTGCCTTGCCTGGATGGCGACAAGCGATATGCTCGCCCTGAACAAAGACGACTTTACGGCTGTCGTCACCCTGCCAAGCAGCATCTTCCAGTCCGAAACCGTGGACAGGATCGACGAAAACGGGCAGAAGGTCGGCACAAAGCGCGTCACGCATGCCGATATGGACTATGTGGCGGATGTGCTCAAGGATGCGGGACTGATCGAATACAAGTGGCTCTTCAACCTTTTCTGCAAGATCTCCACCGCTGACGAGAAGGTGAGTCCCGGCGAGTATGAGCTGCGCTCCACCTTTGACTACCGCGCGCTGATCCAGAATATGCGGGCAGGCTCCGCCTCCACAGTCACCGTCACGGTGACGATCCCGGAGGGCTTCAAGATGCACCAGATCTTTATGCGCCTGGAGGAAAACGGCGTATGCAGCTATAATGATCTCATGCAGGATGCCGGCGAGGCCGAATACAACTACGATTTCCTGCAGCTCAGCGAGGGGCAGGGCGCATACCGGCTCGAGGGCTTCCTCTTCCCGGACACCTATGAGTTTTATGTGGGCATGCAGGGCTCCAGCGCCGTCAACAAGCTGCTTGATAACTTCCGCCGCCGTGTGACGGAGGAGATGTATCAGCGGGCCGAGGAGCTCGGCATGAACATGTACGATGTCCTCAAGGTCGCCTCCCTCATTGAGAAGGAGGCCGGCAGTGATGAAGAGCGCACCCTGATCGCCTCGGTCATCTATAACCGCCTCAACGCCGGGATCGTGCTGGGCATTGACGCCTCTGTCCTCTATCCCTACGATGAGCACGAGGGGGCGCCCACCGCCGAAATGCTGGAAAAGGATGACCCCTACAACACACGCATCCATGACGGGCTGCCGCCCACCCCGATCTGCAGCCCGGGCCTGACCTCCATTTACGCCGCCCTCTATCCCGAATCGTCGAACTACTATTATTACGCGCTCGATCAGGAACTGGGCATCCACAGATTCTTTACTAACGATACGGAGTTCAATAACTTTGTTGCTTCACAGAATTATTCGTAATGATTTCGAGCTTCTTTCTCCCGCGGGAGATTGGGAACGCCTCGAAATGGCGCTGTGCTACGGCGCAGACGCCGTATACCTGGCCGGAAAGGAATATGGCCTGCGGGCCGCCGCCGGGAATTTTGAAAGAGAAGAGCTCGTCCGCGCGGTGGAGCTTGCACACAGCATGGGCCGGAAAGTCTATGTGACCTGCAACACGCTGCCGCGGGAGGATGAGCTTGCCCGCCTGCCGGATTATCTCAGCTTCCTGCAGGAGGCCGGGCCTGACGCCCTCATCATCGCGGATATGGGGGTACTGGCGCTTGCCAGGCGCTTTGCCCCGCAGCTCAAGCTCCACGTGAGTACGCAGCTTGGCGTGGTCAACAGCGCCACCGCCAATGTTCTGCATGCCATGGGCGCGGACACGGTGGTGCTCGCCCGGGAGCTGAGCCTGGAGGAGATCCGGAAGATCCGTGCCAACACTCCCTCGGAGCTCAGGCTGGAGGCCTTTGTGCACGGGGCGATGTGCGTCTCCTTCTCCGGGCGCTGCCTGCTGTCCAACTATATGACCGGACGGGACGGGAACCGGGGCGAATGCGCCCAGCCCTGCCGCTGGAAATACAGTCTGGTGGAGGAAAAGCGCCCCGGACAGGCCTTCGATCTCACGGAGGATGACGGCGGCACCTACATCATGAACTCCAACGATCTGCGCATGATCGAGCATCTGCAGGATCTGGCGGAGGCGGGCGTCTCCAGCTTCAAAATCGAAGGACGCATGAAATCCGCCTATTATGCCGCCGTGACCACGAATGCTTACCGTCACGCGCTTGACGCTGTCGCCGCCGGAGATCCCGTTCCGGCGCTCTGGGTTCATGAGACCGAGATGGTCAGTCATCGCCCCTACTGCACCGGTTTTTACCTGGGAAGCGAACCCGGGCAGTGCTATGACGGAACATACACGAGCGGCGCGGACATCGTCGCCGTTGTGGAAAGCTGCGAGGAGGACGGGAACGCCCTGCTCACCCAGCGCAACAAGTTCTCTGCAGGCGAGGAGCTGGAGCTTCTCACCCCGGAGGGGGAGCCGCTTGCCTTCACCGTCACAGCACTCTATGACGAGGAAGGAGCTTCTATCCCCGATGCCCGCCACCCGATGATGGCGTTTCATATGCAGCTTCCGATGAAGGCCCCAAGGCTCTCCATTCTCAGAAAGCGCAGATCATGACAGAGCAGAGACCTGTGACATGATCGGCTTTTAAACAAAGAACCCCCCGGCTTGGCTCAACGTCATGAAGCGATGGCATTGGCCGCATTGCCTGGGGGATCCTTTTTTATTTTTAGGGCAACACCGCACAATCCGCCTTCGGCATCTCCTGGAAAATTTGTGCCCTGATTTCGTCACTTTTTCTTGAGGTACACAAAGTACATCTGCGAATGTTGCCTTAGTATTTCTGACCCTGTCGGATAATGCCCAGGCTGTCTACCCGCTCCAGCAGTTTTTTCATCTCAACGATCAGCCTGTCCACCTTGCTTTGGGTCTCTTCCGTGAGCGCTCCCGCCTTCCAGTACCGGTTGATGAGCCGCAGGTCTCCAAGCAGCGCCGCCCGGTCCATCACTTCCCGCAGACGCGCTTCGTCCTGTGTCTGAAGATAATGCCGCAAGAACAGATCCAAAAAATCCCGGCATACTCTGTAGGAAATGCCCAGATACGGGTCTGTGTCCTCAGGGTCTTCCCCTTCCTTTTTATCGAAATAAAAAACCATGTCCCCCAGTTCAAAGATCGGGTCCCCTGTCGACATGCGGTCCATATCAATGGCCAGGGCTTCGGTTTTATACAGGAACACATTGCTGGTGTGGAAGTCCCCGTGGAGCATGCACCTTGTCGCCTGCATGTCATTGATCAGACGACAGCAGCGATCCGCAAGCTCACTGTCGCTGCGGACAAGCCCATTGGAGATATACGCCCGGAATCTGTCTCTTGCGTCGGGGAAGCAATCCTTGTCCTTCGCCTCGGTACCGTGAATCGTCCGGGCCAGCTTCGCCATCACGCCGGCATAATAATCCAGACTTGACGGGTTTTCCGCGATGCAGGCGGACAGAGTCGCGGAGCCCAAAAGCTCATACATGGCGCCGTAACGGTCTCCCAGGGATACGATACCGAAGGAGATCGCCGTGGGGATGCCGAGGACAAGGGCGCGCCGGCTCAGCGCGATCTCCCGCTCCACATCCTGATAGCTGTTTATTTTATCATAGACCTTGAGGATCAGCTCATCCCCGTAACGATAGACTGTCCCCTTCTGTCCGCTGCCGATCTTGCGACAGCCTTCAAGGGATATCTCCCTGCATTTGCCGAGCATCGGCTTTTCGGAATCATAGGGTTCCGAGCGAAGAGAACCGGTATGCTCCTTATCCATCATGCGTCCTTTCCCTGAACAGAGCTGTCAGAAAGACCGGCTTTCGGTTCGCCGGGCAGCTTACTCTGTCCCAAACGTTTTAATCTGTATCATCCGACTGCGGCAATTGTATCATAAATCCGGCAGTAAGGAAAGAACTTTCAGCTCGCCGACGGGCCGATCCGTTCAGCGCATAAGGATGACACGATTCAAAGCCCGGCATGGCCGTATGTTGACGTCATGACCGTCATGATGCATATTGCTTTTTCTCTGCTTCTCACGTATAATTACTCGCGCTTTGAACATGCGTTTTTATCCTGCTATTGTCATGCGTCTTCGCTGCCATGCCCGGAGAATCCTGACACCTGATCCGCAGCAGCCGCGGGCGCGCAGGACGCAGAAAGGAGATCACAGAATGCCCACGATACTGGACGGAAAAGCTCTCGCGGCATTGATCCGCCGGGAGATTCAGGAAGAAGCCGTAAAACTGCCGCGAAAGCCCGGGGTCGCCGTTATTCTTGTCGGAGATGATCCCGCTTCCCAGCTCTATGTGACGAACAAGACCAAAGACTGTGATGAATGCGGGTTTTTTTCGCGTCGGATCAATTACCCCGTCTCCGTCTCAGAGGAAGAGCTGCTCGGCACAATCAGCAAGCTCAACGCCGACGCAGCCATAGACGGCATTCTGGTCCAGCTCCCTCTCCCGGCGTCCTTCAACGAGCGCCGCATCATAGAGTCCATCAGTCCCGCAAAGGATGTGGACGCTTTCCATCCGCTCAACGTGGGGCGAATGGTTCACGGGGATTCCGTGATCTGGCCGTGCACGCCCTTCGGGATTGCATGGATGCTGGATGCCTATCACATTTCCGTGGACGGCAAAACCTGCGTTGTCATCGGCAGAAGTGATATTGTCGGCAAGCCCATGGGCCTGCTCCTGCTTCAGCGCCACGGCACCGTGATCTATTGTCACAGCCATACGCAGGATCTTGCCGCCATGACGCGCCTGGCGGATATCCTGATCGTCGCGGCAGGACACCCGGGGCTCATCACCGCAGACATGGTGAAGGCCGGGGCCGTGGTGATTGATGTCGCCATGAACCGGGATCCCGACACCGGGAAGTTTACAGGGGATGTGTGCTTTGACGAGGTAAAGGACATCTGCTCCCACATTACGCCGGTCCCGGGGGGCGTCGGCCCGATGACGCGCGCCATGCTTTTGAAAAATGTACTCACACTGGCAAGGCTCCATATGGGGCTGATTCCCTTCGACAAAACAAATACCGCCATATTGGAAGAATGCCATTGAAAAAAAGGCTAAATTATAGTAGAATATAAAGAAAGAATCAAAGCTGAGAGAGCGATCCGTTGACAATCCTGCGCGGCAGGCAAAAAGAACTCCTGCAGCGGATTACAGTTTCAAAAGAATGCTTTTTCACAGGAGCTGATCTTATGAGCGAAACAAAGAACATTACACAAAAGCAAACGCTGCAGCCCTATCTTTCGCCGCTGGCCGTCTGGGCGCTGTCGGTCGGTTCGGCCATCGGCTGGGGATCGCTTGTTGTCACCAGCAGATCCTACCTCTCTCAGGCGGGACCGATGGGTTCCGTCCTTGGCCTGCTGATCGGGTTTGCCATGATGCTGATGGTGTCGAGCCATTATCATTTTCTGGCCAACCGTTATCCGGGCACGGGCGGTCTTTACAACTATGTGAAGTGCATCTTCGGCTATGACCTCGCCTTTCTGATCGCCTGGTTCATGTTCCTGATCTATATCTCGATCTTCTGGGCCAACGCCACGAGCATTCCCCTGTTCGCGCGCTACTTCCTGCAGGCCGTCTTCAAGAAGGTATATCTCTTTAAGGTCTTCGACTATGAGGTCTACCTTGGAGAAGCGCTGGTGACGCTGGTGGTGATGTGGCTTGTCGGTCTGCTGTGCATGAAGAGCAAGGCGGGGACTGCCAGGATCATGGTGGTGATGGTGCTGCTCTTCACCGTCGGCATTACGGTATGCTTCACGGCTGCCATGCTCGGGCACCGCAGCACCGGCATGAGCATGAGTCCGGCCTTTCTCCCGGATAAAAACATCCTGGGGCAGGTGATCCGCATTGCCTTTATCTCTCCCTGGGCTTTTATCGGCTTTGAAACCGTGACGCATTCGGCCGAGGAATACAAGTTCAAGCACAGCAAAATGTTCCGTATCCTCGTCCTCTCCGTGACCGTCACCACAGCGCTGTACATCTTTGTGGTCCTTTTGAGCGTCACCGCTTATCCGGAGAGCTGCTCCGGCTGGCTCGATTATATCACCCGCCTGGACGATTTTGACGGCATCGCAGGTCTGCCGGCCTTTTTCGCCGCAAACTATTACCTCGGTCAAACCGGTGTGAATATTCTGATGGCATCCCTGCTGGCCCTGGTTCTTACGAGCCTGATCGGCATGCTGCGCGCCTTGAGCCGCCTGTGCTATGCCGCGGCGCTGGACGGTATCCTGCCCGCGCGTTTTGGCAAACTCAATGCCAAGCAGATCCCCGCCAATGCCATCCTGCTGGTGCTGCTCGTCTCCCTGCCCATCCCGTTTCTCGGAAGAACGGCGATCGGGTGGATCGTGGACGCCACCACATTCGGAGCCACCATTATCTACGGCTTCGTATCGATCGCAGTCTTCAAGGTATCAGGACAGGAGGGCGTCAAAAGGAATCGCGTGATCAGCGGAATCTGCCTGTTCATTCTGGTTGCCTTTGCTGTATTCCTGCTGTTCCCGAGCGCCTTCTCCGATTACACCATTGCTACGGAAACTTATGTGCTGATGGCCGTCTGGACGTTTCTCGGCGTGTTGTATTTCAGCTGGGTCATCCGCAACGATCAGGAAAGGAAGTTCGGCAAAGCCATCGTTGTCTGGCTTTCCCTGCTTGTCTTTATCGTTCTGATGGCAATGACCTGGGCGGAAAGACTGAACGAGACCAGAGAGAACGCCATCATCGCGGAAATCTCCGCCTATATGGATGGTACGGGCAGCAGCAAGCTGCTCGAAATGGACAAGAGCGAATTCCTCGCAATGGAGCTTAAACGGCTCCATGACGCGGACAATACCAGCGTATTCGTAATCGTGGGTCTCTTCGGCCTGTCCCTTCTGGTCATGCTCGTCAACTATATCTCCATGCGGAAGTGGGAGCAAAAAGCGCAGCAGGAGCGTGATGCGGCCGAGACGATCGCGCTGACCGATCCCCTCACCGGAGTCAAAAGCAAGCACGCTTTCCTGTTGAGCCAGAAGCAGATCAACGCCACCATTGATGAGGGCAGTGCGGAGGCCTTTGCGGTCGTCGTCTGTGACGTGAACGGCCTGAAGGTCATCAACGATACCCTCGGTCATAAAGCAGGCGACGAATATATCGTCAAGGCGAGCAGGATGATCTGCGACATCTTCCAGCACAGCCCGGTTTACCGGACGGGCGGAGACGAGTTTGTGGTGATCCTGCACAATCGTGATTATCTCATCCGCAAGGAGCTGGTCCTTGCGCTGCATGACCGGTCCGTGGAGCATATCAGCACCAAGGATGTTGTCGTCTCGGGCGGCCTGTCAGAATATCAGGACGGGATCGACACCAGCTTCCACGAAGTGTTTGAGCGCGCGGACAACCTGATGTATGAGGAGAAGAAGCTTCTCAAGGGGATGGGCGCCATTTCGCGGGAGGACGCCGAGCTTGCCGCGAAGCCGATTTTCCCGGCAGATGAAGACGCGGAGATCCTGAATCTGAAGCGCTATGTCCTCATCGTTGAGGACGAGCGCATCAATCAGATGATCCTGGGCAATATGCTCGGTGACAGCTACGAGGTCCTGTATGCCTCAAACGGAAATGAAGCGCTGGAACAGGTCAAAACCCACAGAGACGATCTGGCAATCGTGCTGCTCGACCTCCAGATGCCGCAGATGAGCGGTATGGAGGTCCTGAAGGTGATGAAGGAAGAGGAGGAGCTCAGCAATATCCCGGTGATCGTGATGACGGCAGATCAGAGTGCGGAGGTCGATTGCCTGAAGATCGGCGCCATCGACTTTATCCCCAAGCCCTATCCCTCTCCCGAGATCATTCAGGCCCGTGTCAACCGCTGCATCGAGCTGAGTGAAAAGCGAAACATCATCCAGTCCACAGAGCGCGACAGCCTGACAAACCTTTTGAACCTTGATTATTTCCTCCGCTATGTTCGCCTGTATGACCAGCATTATCACGATCTGTCAATGGACGCCATCGTTCTTGACGTCAACCATTTTCACCTGCTCAACGAGCGCTACGGGAAACAGTACGGCGACAGCGTGCTCGCCCGGCTCGGCAAGCGCATCCGGCAGATCTCCCGCGAGGTGGGCGGCGTATGCTGCCGCCGCGCTGCGGATATCTTCTACATCTACTGCCCGCACAGAGAGGACTATGAGAGCATCCTGGATCAGGCGTCCGAAGGCCTTGTTGACGAGGATGTATCCGCCAACCGCGTGCGTCTGCGCATGGGCGTATACTCAAAGGTTGACAAATCGCTTCAGATCGAACGGCGCTTTGATTACGCGAAGGTCGCCGCAAATACCGTGAAATACGGCTTCCGAAAGGCGATCGGGATCTACGACATCAAGATGCATGAGGCGGAGCTTTACAAGGAACGCCTGCTGGAGGACTTCAAGCCCTCGCTGGAAAGCAATTGCTTTATGGTGTATTTCCAGCCCAAGTTTGATATTCGTCCCGACAAGCCCGTTCTGGCCAGCGCGGAAGCCCTGGTGCGCTGGAATCATCCTGAGCTCGGCATGATCAATCCGGGTGTGTTTATCCCGCTGCTTGAGGATAACGGCCTGATCCTGGATCTTGACCAGTTCGTATGGCGTGAAGCGGCGGCGAGGATACGGGACTGGAAAGACCGCTTCGGCTTTTCCGTGCCGGTGTCCGTCAATGTATCCCGCATTGACATGCTGACGCCGAATCTGAAAAGTATTTTCAAAGAGATTCTGGATGAGCATCATCTCAGCCCGGATGATCTTATGCTTGAGATCACGGAGTCTGCCTACACCGGTGACTCCGACCAGGTGATTTCCACGGCAAAAGAGCTGCGCGGTATGGGGATGGGCTTCCGTATCGAGATGGACGACTTCGGCACCGGCTATTCGTCGCTGGGTATGCTGTCCCACCTGCCGATCGACGCGCTGAAGCTGGATATGAGCTTTATTCGCAGCGCCTTCGGAGAAAACAGGGATGTACGGATGATCGAACTGATCATCGACATTGCGGATTATCTGCACGTACCGGTCGTGGCGGAAGGCGTGGAGACGGAGGAACAGTATCTGGTTCTGAAGGCTATGGGCTGCGAATATGTGCAGGGCTATTACTTCTCAAAGCCCGTGCCGCCGGAGGCCTTTGACCGTTTCCTGATCGAGCGGGCAGAGATTGCTTACGAGGTGCTGCCGGTAACGAGAAAGACCTATATGAGCATCTCCAAAGCGCTGACCAGCGATTTCGAGAGTATTTTCTATGTGGATGTCATTTCTGCCCACTTCCTTGAGTTCTACAGCGGAAGGGATGGCGATCTTGAAATCCGGCCCGGCGGTATAGATTTCTATGGAGACGCCAGGGAAAAGCTGCTGGAGGACGTGTCCGAAGGGGACCGCGAAAGAATCAGAGATGTTCTCAGCAAGACAAGCCTGCTCCGCTGGATCGACCAGGAAGACACAGAGGAGGTCTCCTTCCGACGGATGCGCGACGGCAAATTAAAGCCCTACATCCTGCAGGTGATCAAGACGAGAAACAGCGACGACCACCATATCGTCATCGGCGTGAGGCCGGCGTGAGGCCGCCGATACGCGGAGAAAAAGCCATATTGATTCCCTGACGGCAAAATCGCCCCGGCTGCATCAATACAGCCGGGGCGATTTACTTTGACCTGAGAGATGGTGAGAGCAGGATTATTGCAGAAAGCGCGCCTCAAATTCCGCTGCCGGAAGCGGCCGGGAGAAATAATAACCCTGTGCAAGGGCGCAGCCTTTTTTCTTCAAAAGCTGCATCTGCCCCTCTGTTTCCACCCCCACGGCAACCACGGGAAGCTTGAGATATTGCGCAGTCTCCAGAATCAAATCGACAAGCCGCGAAGCCTTTTCATCCTGTTCCATCTCGGTAACCAGCATTCTGTCGAGCTTCAGGCCATCGACCTCTATGGACGAGAGCACGCTGAGTGTGCCGCTCTCCGAGCCGAACTTGTCTATCTGAATCTCATAGCCTGCTCTTCGCAGGCTTTCCACAATTTCAAAGATCTGGAACCTGTTTTCCGTGCACGCCGATTCCCTGATCTCCAGCTTGAGATCGTCGCAGGAAAGGCCGTTTTCCCTGACTTCCTCCCCCAGGCTCCGCTTCAAGGCAGGCTCAAACAGATCCTGGCTCGATAGGTTAACCGACACCGGAACCGCCGCGCCGTATTTCTCCTTCCAGGACGCGATCTGCCGGATCGCTTCCTTCCAGACATACTGATCCACCGTGCAGATCTCTCCGCTGCGTTCAAGCAGAGGCAGGAAATCGCCCGGTTCAATGAGGCCCAGTTCCGGGTGCTGCCAGCGCACCAGCGCCTCCGCGCCGACGAGCTTCGGCTCCTCAGTCCCGGCATCAAGCATAGGCTGATAGTATACCTCAAACTCCATGGCTTCCACAGCTCGCTTCAGATCACGCAGGAGGAGCTTGTCATATGCCTCCCGTTCGAGAAGCTTCTCGTCAACGACGATCATGCGCTCCTCCCCCATTTGGCGCGCCTTGCGGCAGGCCATGCGCGCCAGCTCAAGCATACGTACGGGTTCTGTATCCGCGCGCCATGGCGCGACACCCATTTTCAGCCGCAGGCTCATATCCGGTGAGAGGATGTCCAGGCTTCCCTGCAGGCTGCGATACAGGCTGTCGTAATCCTCCACGGGCGGGCAGAAGACGGCAAAGCGGTTTGTGTCTGTCCTGCCTGCGATCCCGCCATGCTTTTTTACGAAGGTCAAAAGACGCATTCCCAGCGTGCGCAGGATATCCTCCTCAAAGTGCTGCCCGCACATGAGGCCGACAGCCGAAAGCTGATCAACGCTCAGCACGACGGCATCCATCGGCTGGTCTGGCTTCTCGCGGTACATTCGCTCGGCATAAGCGTAGAAGTATTCCCTGTTGTATAGCCCGGTGCGCTTGTCGATCTCGGTTTCAGCGATCAGGCGCTGTTTTTCGTCGGCTCTTTTTTCAGCGTGCATTCCGCGCAGCAGCAGGAACAGGAATACGCCGCCGATCAAGGCGAACACGCCCAGCAACACAAAGAGGTTTCTCCTGAAGAGATCTGTGACGGTGGTTTTTGCATCCTCCGCGTAATACTTCGTCAGGGAAGCGTTGATGGTTGAGGCCGGGACGATGCCGGTAGTTTTGCTCAGGATGGAATACAGGAGCGTATCCTGCCGGTTCACCGCGAGGCAGTCATCCATTTCAACGCCGGTGGATATGGTTGTTAAGTTATACTTTCCGCATAGGGAGGCGATGTTGTTAAAGCGATAGCTGCTGATCAGCAGGCAGTCCGCCTGTTCGTCCGCAATGGCGCGCAGACAGCTCGGTGTATCCTCAAAAAAGACCGTCCGCCACTGCGGGAAATGATCCACCAGGAACATTTCATAGTTGGGATTTCCCACGTTAACGGCAACCGCCACCCGCTCCTTCTTTGCGAAGGAGTCTGTATCCGTCTCGCGGATCACTGCGGCCATGTCCGTGCGCATCAGCGCGGGTGTGATGAAAACACCCTGAATCTCCCCGTCATAATCCGTGAGGTTTACGGGGAATACACAGTCCACCTCTCCGCGTTTCAGCGCCTCCATCGCAGCACCGGCTGTGGAAAAAGCGACAGGCTCAAATTCCAGATGGGCGTTATTGAGGCAGTCCGAGGCAGCATCCAGAAAGTCCTTCAGCGCGCCGGTCAATTCCCCTGTTTTCGGATCTTTGGCGCAGAAGGCCATATAATTGTCCCGATATCCGACCCGGATCGGGCCGTGAGCCTCAAGCCAGGCGCTCTCGTCCACGCTGAGATAGTGGTTGATCTTTGCGGTTTCGAGGTACTTTGCATAGAGCGTTCGATTATACAGCGGATTCTCATCCAGAATCCTGGTCATGGCGTTGTTGAGCTCGCCGAGAAGCTCAGGGCGTGATTTGCTGACGGCAAAGTAAAAATCGGAGGAGCCGATCTTACAGGCAGGTACGGCGTCCCCGGCCTTGTGCAGACCGTCAAGCGACGCATACAGGTCGATGTCGCCGAGCTTGAGCAGGGTAATGTTATAATCCTCGGAGCCGGTCATCTCCACGATCTCCGCCCGCACGCCGTTTGCCTCCGCCCAGTTCCGGAAGCAGGTGATCTGCACGCTGCCCTTGTTCGCGCCGACCTTTCTGCCGTCAAAGGTGGAAAAGTCCTCCGGTGTGATCTCTTTATTGCCGGGCGCCGTGAATAGGTAGTAATCCTCCGTTCCCATCGGCTGCGCGGAGAACAGCATTTTTTCCGAGCGCTCCTCTGTATAGGAGACATCACTCATCAGGTCGATCCTGCCATCCTCAAGCATTTGCAGCAGCTCCGGCCAGCTCCCGGTCACATATTCATAGGTCCATCCTGTATAGGCGGCGATCTTCTGCTGATAATCATAGGCGTAGCCGGAGCGCCGCCCCAGCTCATCCGTGGTATTAAACGACGATTCATACCAGCCGACTCGAACGATTTTTTCGGATTCACGCGCATGCGCACCGACAGCCACCGCAAGGACAGCCAGAACAGCGAGCGCGAGCAGAAAAGCGCTGCGCGCAGCATAACGAATCCGTCTTGTTGATCTCATTTTTCCGCCTCCAGCGCCGGTATTCTCTATCTCACGCTTTTCCGGCTGCGTTTGTTCTCATACATGCAGGTATCCGCGCGCCGGATAACATCGTTCACGGAACGGTCGCTCTGCGGATCGTAAACCGCGACGCCCATTGCAATATGTACCTGCTCCCATTTGTTCTTGTTCACAGCACAGATCTCCGCCATTTCCCTGTTGAACTGCCGTGCGAGCGCTTCTCTGTTCCGATAATCATCATTCTGCAGAACCACGGAAAACTCGTCCCCGCCGATGCGGAACACGGGGCTGTGCTGATAGACGCGGCAGATCAGGCGGCTGGCTGTTTTGAGATAGATGTCGCCTTTTTCATGCCCGTAGAGATCGTTGATCTTCTTGAGGTCGTCGCAGTCAAACATGCCGATTGCAAAGGATATGAGTCCGTTGGTTTCATTCATGCGCGCCTGGAGCTGCTCAATATACGTGGAATATGCCCCTTTGTTGCGCACGGAGGTCAGAGAATCGACATAGGCGCGCTTGCTCAGATCGGAGATATGATCCTTCATGTGGGCGGCCAGACGCTTGAAGGTGCTTGTCAGTCTGCCGATCTCATCATCCTTGTCATAGTTCAGCTCGAAGTCGTAATTGCCTTTGTCCACCTGTTCGGCAGCGTCGGTCAGCTCCTCAAGCGGCTTTGTGACGCGCCGGGTGTAATACATGGTAAAGATACTCAGGGCGACCAGCACTTCAACCGACACGATCAGGATATTCACGATCAGCTTCTGCCAGTCCCCTTCTGTCTCCGAGATCGGCACCGTGACATTCAGTCGCATTCCGTTCGACAGCGGCAGCCACGCCCCGGCTTTTTCCACACCTTCATATTCATAATGGAAAAAGGTATTCTTCTGGATCATCCCATCCGGCACCGCAGGCATCTCCTCTTCGGTAAGGCGTGTGACGTCGATCAGGGGATGATAGAAGAGCTTGCCTTTCTCATCGCTCAGAAACGCATAGCCGTTATTGAACAGGCGTATGCTTTCCACCTGCTCGGCCATGGTGGAGTAGTCCAGCTCGATGCCGACCACACCGACAAACCTGCCCCGCCAATAGATCGGGACATTATACGAGATCACGCGCACATCCAGATTGTCCGTAATGTACGGGGGAATCCAGATCGGCTCGCCCAAATGCTTCGGGACGGTGAACCAGACAAGCTTGGAGGTATCCGCCGTGTCATAGAGGGTGATATCCGTCACCGCGTGCTCAACAAAGCCTTCCCCGTCGAGGTTTGTGTACCAGAAGCCCGTAACCGTATCCGAAAGGGCCGGATCAATGCGGTAATAATAAGTCAGCACCCCGTTTGTTTTGGCCGCGGTTTCATCAAAAAAAGGCTTCACACGTTCGACATGCCGCGCAAGCCGCGCACTCTCCACACCGTCCAGGTCTGCTTCCACATGGGTTGCCAGTTTCCTGACAGACTTCTGGACGCTGTTGAAATAATAATCAAGATTCTTTTCCCCTGTCTCGCACAGCAGCAGGAGAAGCTGGTCGGACTTCCGATGCTCCGTCCTGCGAATAAACAGCACGCTGAGAACCGTGATGCTGGTCACCGCGACGACGATGGCAAAGACGGTCAGCATTGTCATTTTTGTACGTAACGAGCGCATTCGCGCATCACCTCTGATTCTGTCAGGCATTCTTCTCCAAATTGCTGAGAAGCGTCGTCTCAAACTCGGCGGGGTGCAGCGGACGGGAAAAATAGTATCCCTGTACAAGCGTACAGCCCAGATTCTTCAGCATCTGAAGCTGGGTCTCTGTCTCCACACCTTCTGCAATGACCGGGATTTTCAGATTCTTTGCGATGCCGAGGATCAGCGCCACCAGCTGAACATCCCGCTCGTTATTCTCCATGTTCCGGATAAAGGTCCTGTCCATCTTCAGTACGTCCACCGGCATGGCAGACAGCATGTTGAGTGAGGAATACCCGGTGCCGAAGTCATCCATCTCCACTGTGTAGCCTTTATCGCGCAGACCCTCCACGACGCGGATCACCTGTTCCGCGTTCTCCGTATAGGCCGACTCCGTAAGCTCAAGCTTCAGCGCGTCACGTTCCAGTCCGTTCTGCCGAATGATGTCTTCCAGATTTTTCTCCAGCGTCGGATCGAACACATCCACCCGCGAGAGATTGACCGAGACAGGAATCGTCCTCCCGAAGCGGGCCTGCCAGCGGGCAATCTGCCTGGCCGCCTGAGACCAGACATACTTGTCCACCTCGCTGATCTTTCCGCAGCGCTCAAAGAGCGGAACAAAGACATCCGGCGTGATCATGCCGAGCTCCGGATGATGCCAGCGCACCAGCGCCTCCGCGCTCACAAGTCTTGGTGGCTCAACCCCGACATTGAACTTGGGCTGATAGTAAACCTCAAGCTCGTAATTGTCCAGGGCGCGGCGCAGATCGTTGATCAGGCGCTGGTCGAGCAGCTCACGCTCACGCACCTTCTCATCAAAGACGATCAGATGCTCCTTGTAGTGCCCGCGCGCCTGTGTGCACGCGATCCTCGCCCTGTCGAAAAGCTGGACGGGCTCAACGCCCGGCTGACACAGCGCGACGCCCATGCGCAAAAACACGCTGGTGTTCGGGGTCATGGCGTTTACCTTGCTCTGCAGGCGGTCAAATATAGCCTGGTAATCCGCGGCATGACGGCAGTAGCAGTCAAAGCGATCCGCCCCGAATCTGCCCGCGATCCCGCCGGCTTCATCCGCGACTGCGTGAAGCTCGTTCCCGAGAACGCGGAGAATCTGATCGCCGAATTCTCTCCCGTTGAGCGCGTTGATGGAATGAAACTGCTCGATATTCAGCACGATGGCATCCATCGGCTCATCGGGGTGTTCACGAAAGATGCGGTTTGCGTACTGGAAGAAATAGTCGCGGTTATATAGGCCGCTCAGGCTGTCGATCTCCGTTAAGGAAATGAGCTCCTTCGCTCTCTTCTCTGCCCGCATGCTCCTCAGCAGCAGGAAAAGGATCGCCAGTACCACGATCGTGATGCCGATCATGACGCCGGTCAGATTATCTTCTATAAAGTCGGCCAGACTGGGCTTTGCGTCCTCCGTGATATAGTAGGACAATGCCGAGTTGAATGCAGAGGTCGGAATCAGGCTGACCATCTTGGTCAGGATGGAGTACAGCTCCTTTTCGCCTTTGCCGAGTGAAAAGCAGTAATCCATCTCCAGGCCCGTGGGAAGGGTCGTCAGATGATACTTTTCACATTGTCTGAATATATTATTGTAGCGATAACTGCTGATCAGCACGCAGTCCGCCACCCGTTCGGACACAGCCATCAGGCAGTCCGCCGTGCTGGTATAGTACACCTTTTTCCAGTTCGGGTAATGGTCAAGCAGGAACGTATCGTAATTTGGGTTTCCCTCATTCACGGCTACGATCACATGCTCTTTGTTGGTGAAGATGTTCAGGTCCGACTGCCGCACCACCGCATAAACATCCGTGCGCACCAGGGGCGGCGTCATGACAATGCCAAGCTTTTCACCGTCATATCCGTGGAGGTTTGCGGGGAAAAAACAGTCCACTTCCCCGTTTTTCATTGCCGCGACAGCCTTCTCCATGGTGGGATAGGCCGTGGTGGAAAATGAAAGATGCGCGTTTTCCAGACAGTCAGAGGCGCTGTCCAGATAATCTTTCATGGCGCCCGTCAGCTCTCCGCTTGTCTTGTCCGCAGCGCAGAAGGCCAGATAATTGTCCTGATATCCCACCCGGATCGTTCTATGATCCGAGAGCCAGCTCAGCTCCTCCGTTGTGAGGAAGGCATTGGCGCCGGCTGTTTTCATGTATCTTTCAAACATCTGCTGATTATAATAGCGGTTCTCGTCCTGAATACGGCTCATGGCCATGTTCAGATCCTTCAGCAGATCCGGCCGGGTCCTGTTGACGGCAAAGAAGAAATCGGAGGAGCCGACCTTGGTCACCGGCACAGCCCGGCTTGGGTCTGTAAAGGAATCGACGGTGACATAGGCGTCCAGCTCTCCGGTCTCCAGCATCCTCAGCGATTCGTCCTCGGTGTTTGCCAGCTCGATCAGCTCAGCCTGGATGTCGTTTCGCTTTGCCCACTCAAGGTAGAAGTCCGCCTGGATGCTGTCCCTGTTCACGCCGATCCGCTTCCCGTTCAGCGTGGAGATATCTGCCGAGCTGATAGCTCGGTTATTGGGAGAGATAAACAGATAGTATTCCTCCGCCCCCATGGGAAGCTCGGGGAACAGCATGCGTTCCGCGCGCTCGGCCGTATAGGAGACATCGCTCATCAGGTCGATATCGCCGTTTATGAGCAAACGCAGAAGCTCCGACCAGCTTCCGGTCACATATTCATAAGACCAGCTGGTATAGGCCGCGATCTTGAGCTGGTACTCATAGGCGTAGCCGGAGCGTCTCCCGAACGAATCCACCGTATTATAGGAGGAATCATACCAGCCGACACGCACGATCTTCTGCGTGTCTTGTGCCAGAGCAGCGCTTGGAGGCAAAACGGATAATCCCAGAAAAAAGCACAACAGCAGTGCTGCAAGCCGTTTCATAAGCTCCGATCTGACTGTGTCTTGTCTCATTTTCAACCTTTCCCCCGCTGTTCAGGATTAATTCGCTTTTACAGCATGTATATGTGTTATTCTATCATAACCATGGCTGTCATTGCAAGTGGCGCCTCCCCGCTTCTGTCGGTATGCTCTTGCCTGCGATCCTTGTGTTTCGGCACGGCGCCCAAAAACAGACAGACCAGACCCGGGATCAAAAGCAAGAAACGCATTGCAGCCTCCTGATTCCTTTTGCTCCGGATACCCCGCCGCGCAGCATGTGCTCACTGCTTCTCTGCCGGCAGGTTTTTGATGATGCGCGCTTCAAAATCGTCTGCCGGAAGGGGCCTTGCAAAATAATAGCCCTGCACCAGATCGCATCCCATTTTTTTCAGCAGCTCAACCTGCGTTCTGGTCTCAACGCCCTCCGCGACGACCGGGATCTTCAGCTTGCTTCCGATGTTGAGGATCAGTTCCACCAGCTGGATATCCTTTTCGTTCTGCTCGATATTCCTCACAAAAGCCATGTCCATCTTCAAGCCGTCGATCGGAATGGAGGAGAGCATGTTGAGCGAAGAGTATCCGGAGCCGAAATCATCCATCTCAATTTTGTAGCCCTTGGCCCGCAGCTGCTGAATAATGCTGCCCAGCTGCCCGGCATCCTCGGTATAGGCGGATTCCGTCACCTCCAGCTGAAGGTACCGGGGATGCAGGGAAAACGCCTTCATCATATCCTCCAGCGTCTGCTCCAGCGTGGGGTCCAGCGCGTCCACGCGGGACAGATTGACGGACACGGGGATCGTGATCCCGTACTGCTCCCGCCACTGTGCGATCTGCCGGATCGTCTCCCGCCACACGTACTTGTCGATTTCGCTGATCTGTCCGTTGGCTTCAAACAGGGGGATAAAATCAGCGGGCGAAATCAGGCCGAGATCGGGATGCTGCCAGCGGATCAGCGCCTCTGCGCTTCTGAAAACGGGCGGTTCGCTTTGAATATCATACTTTGGCTGATAATAGACCCTGAACTCCCGCTCCTCCAGCGCACGCCCGAAGTCGTTGAGCAGGCGGTGGCTCAGCTCCTCCCGAATACGCATCTTCTCGTCGTAGATCATGAGGTGCTTTTCCGTTGCGCGCACGGCGCTGCTGGCCGTTCTTGCCCGGTCAAACAGCTGTACCGGCTCGATCCCCTCCTGCCAGGGGGCCACGCCCATGCGCAGCCGTATATTGGCATCAGGAAACTGCTTGCTCAGTCCGTCCTGAAAGCGGTGCAGCAGTGCGCGGTAATCGTCCTGCGGCACGCAGTAAATATCAAAACGGTCTCCCTCAAAACGCCCGCCGATCCCCTTCGTCTCACTCAGGAAGCTCCGTATCTCCTCCCCGAAGGCCTTGAGCACCCGGTCGCCATAGTCCCTGCCGTGAAGCTCGTTGATGGTATGGAACTGTTCAATGTTCATGACGACCGCGTCTGCCTTTCGCATCGGATCGCTCTGATACAGGCGGCTGGCATATTCAAAGAAAAAGTTTCGGTTATACAGTCCCGTCAGGGCATCCGTCTCGACCGCGGAGATCAGCTTCCGCTCCTGGTTTTCCCGCCGCTCTGTCCGGATGACCCGCAGAAGCAGCGCGATGATAAACAGCGCAAGCCCCGTCACGAACGCAAACACGCCGGCCATGTTGTCCCGCAAAAAGCTGCTGAAGGTCACGCGGTCGTTGGAATAGGAATTGGCCGTCAGGGAAGAATGGATCAGCGACTCCGGGATGAGACGGCTGATTTTGTTGAGAATGGAGTACAGGCAATCGTCGTCCCGCCTTACGGCAAAGGAACAATCCGCATTTCTGCCGGTTGCAAGGGAGGAAAGCTCATATCTCTCGCACACATCCTTCACGCGGTTGAGGCGATAATTGTTGATCAGCACACAGTCCGCCTCCCCCGCGGATACCGCCTTGAAGCCGTCCTCTCTCTCGTCATAGTATTGGATCTCCCAGTCGGGAAAATTGTCCTTCAGAAACGTTTCAAAGCCCAGATTGCCGCGTGCAATCGCAGCCGTCATGGGCTGCTCCGGCGATATTCCCCGCCGATCCGCGGTACGTACCGCCGCATAAAGCTCTGTGGATACATAGGGGTCTGTGATGATAACGCCAAGCTGCTCACCATCGTAGGAGCTGAGGTTGGCCGGGAAGAAGCAGTCGATCTCCCCGCGCTGGAGCGCCTTTATGCCCTCTTGCGTAGACGGATAGCCCTGGGTTTCAAAGCTTAAAACCGCATTCTTCTCGCAGGTCCGGGCAAAGGACAGGATATCCGACAGCGCGCCCTCCAAAGACTGTGTCTTCTCGTTATTGCCGCAGAACGGGAGATAGTCCGTCATATACCCCACGCGGATGCTGCCGTGCTCCTGGTACCAGGCCAGCTCATCCTGCGTCAGGAAGCCGGTGAGCCCGCTGGCCTTGTGGTACTTTGCGGTCATCTCTTCGTTGAAATTCCGGTTGTCCTCCATGATGCGGTTCATGGCGGCGTCCAGTTCGCGTTTGAGATCCGGACGGTTCTTGTTTACGCCGAAGAAGGATTCCGCAAAGCCCACCTTGCAGATGGGCAGCACGTCGGCAGTATTTCCGTAGGTATCCAGCGTCACAAGTGCGTCGATCTCGCCGCGCTCAAGCATGGCGAGCAGCTCCGGCGTCTTGCCCGTCAGCTCCGTGATTACCGGGTGAACGTTATAATTCTTTGCCCATTCGACAAAGAGCTGCTCCTGAATGCTGTTTTTATTGACGCCGACAAGCTTGCCGTCCAGGGTGGAAAAATCATCCGGCCTGATTTCCGTATTGTCGGGAGATATAAAGACATGATAGTCCTCAGAGCCCATGCGCAGAGCGGAATAGAGGATCTTTTCCGCGCGCGCCTCGGTATAGGACACGTCGCTGAGAAGGTCGATCTCTCCCGCCATCAGCATTTCAAGCAGCTCCGACCAGCTGCCCTCTACATATTCATAATCCCAGCCGGTAAAGGTGGCGACCCGCTGCTGGTATTCATAACCGTAGCCGGAGCGTCTTCCGAACTGATCTGTATGGTGAAAGGCTGACTCATACCATCCGACGCGCACGGTCTTTCTGCTTTTTTGTGCATAAACATCGAAAGGCATCCACATGGAAAAGACTGCCGCAACAAGAATCAGTAGCACTACTGCCTTTCGCATGCGATAAAATACAGTGTTTCCTGATGACATCTCCCTGCTCACTCCTTAAAGCGCTTTCAGATTTCCATTCTTTTGTTTCTGGTCCATGCCAGGACCGAGGCCATGCTTCGGCTTCCCGCAGCAGGAAGCTTTTTTACCCCGGGGACTTTGCTTAGCCTGTCTGTCTGTCCTTCAATTCGCTTTTGTTCTCATACATTTTCTGGTCTGCGCGGTCGAACACGAGCGCCACGCTGGCGTCGCCGTCATATTTCGACACGCCGCAGGCAATGACGATCCCGCCTGTTTGAATCGCCTTCGTGTTGTGATCCTTCATTTTCCCGATCAGCTCTTCAATGCATTCATAATCCGCGCCCTGTATAACGGCGACAAATTCATCCCCGCCGATGCGGAAAACAGGACTGTGCTTAAAAATACCGCAGATGATACGGCAGGCATCCCGAAGGTATAGATCCCCGGCTTTGTGTCCGACTGTATCATTGATTTTCTTCAGGTCGTTCACATCCAGGATAACAATGGCAAAGTCCGACACGCGGTGCTCCGCGATCTGGGAATCCAGGCGTTCCTCCGTTTCGAGGTAAGCATGCCTGTTCTTCACGCCTGTCAGCACGTCCAGGTTTGCTTCCCGCTGAGCCTGCGCAAGGCGCCTCTCATATTCCTCCTCCTGCCGGACATGCGCGTCGATATCGCTGATGCCCACGATCATGCGGGGTCCTTCCTTCTCCTCGATGATGGCCGCCCGCAGCTGCACATAGCGCGGCTTCCCCTCCAGCATGAGGCGATAGCTGACAGAGAAGACGCCGTGACGCTCGATCTCGGCCAGCACGTTTTCCTTTGTCAGCACTTCAAGCAGGCGGTTCTGATCCTCCGGATAGATCACGATACGAATCTGCTCCCTGGAATCAGCAAAGAAATCCGTCCCCTCCCTGGGGCTGGCAAGATCCTTAAAGCTGTTTGTCGCACTGTATTCGTGATACTGGCCGGTCTCCGGAACAATGGAATAGAGACTGAGAAAGTCGCCGAAGAGCGCTCTGAGCCGGGCGTAGGCAAGCTGCTCCTCCTTCACCCGTTCCATCGCAAGTCGCTGCCTCACCTCTTCATCAACATCCGCAATGCCGATGATGATGAAGCGCTCATCGTCCTCCATGCGGGAGACCTTCATGGTGACGTAAGTCGGCCCATGATCCGAAATCAGCCGGTACTGCATCATGAAGGTATTGTTGTGCTCCAGCGCCGCCAGGAGCGTTTTGCGATCCATTGCTTTTGCGAACTTGGCGCGGTCATCGGGATAGACGAACTCATTGACCTCGATCTGGCATTCCTCAAAGAAGTGCCAGCCGCGCCGGGCCTCGGTCAGCGCGTTATGCTCATCGTTTGTCCGATACTCGATATACTCCTCCGTCTGCAGATTCACATAGTAAAGATCCGTATAGCTGCGTGCCAGGGTCTGGGCAATGTGGGTATAGATGATGCCGGTTCTCCGCGCCTTCTCGTAGGCTTCCTTGGACGTGGCGATCTCGCGCCGAATGCGCACCATATCCGTCATATCCTGGCAGATGCCGAGTACGCACTGACGGCCGGAGGCGTCCATGTATTTGAGCTTGGTGGTCTGGAGCTGGTGCCGGTTCCCGTTTGCGTCCGGTACGTCTTCCACAAAAATGTACGGCGTATCCATGGACAGGGCGATCTTGTCCTCCTCGTCAAACTTGGCGGCGGTCTTTTCGTCAAAGATCTGCGCGGCGGTGAGGCCGATCACTTCCTCCGGCTTCTCCTTATGCGCATACCTGGCAAAATCCCGGTTGCAGGCCAGGTACACGCCGGTTTTGGCATCCTTGGTGAAGTTCATGCCGGGCATATTGTCCAGAAGCGAAGCGATGGTCTGCTTGAGCTCCGCAATTTTCTCCGCTTCCTCCAGCAGGCGTTTCTGCTCGTTTGCGGTCCGCTCCGCCTTCAGCTTCTGCAGCAGCAGGACAATGATGACCGTGAACACCGCAATCATCACAAGCATGACCGCACGCCAGTTATCCTTCAGCACCTGCGTAAGGGAGACATTCTGATCCGCGTGCATGTAGGAGGCCAGTGCCGAGTCCATGTCATCGCTGTCTGTTGTGACAGCCGTCTTGTTCAGGATGAAATAAAGCTCCCGGTCCGCCCTGTTTACCGCAAAGGAGAGGGGCATGGTCTCACCGGTCGGCACGGAGAAGAGCCGGGATTTCGCTATGATCTCCTCCGCGGCGGGCATTCTGTATGCGCTGACAAGGATGCAGTCGGCATCCCCGGAAGCGACCGCGGCAAAGCACGACCTGCCGTCGCCATAGTTTTTCCTGACGGACGCGGGGTACTTTTCCATTATAAAGGTTTCAATGTTCAGATCATCGGTATGAATCGCGAAGGTGGTTCTGCTGTCGCGGGAAAGCCTGTTCTGATCGGAAGAGCGCATCACCGCGTTCATCTCGGTCTTCATGGCAGGCGCCGTCACCCGCACATCCATGGCGGCGGCATCATGAGAACTCAGGTTGACGGGAAACACGCAGTCGATCTCGCCGGCTCTCATGGCGTTCAGCGCAGATTCGGTTGAGGCATAGGGATGCGGCTCGAATTGAATATCGTAGCGTCTCAGATGGTTTGCCGCATGCGTCAGGTAATCCCCCAGCGCGCCGGTCAGTTTTCCCGTCTGCTTGTCGGCGTCACAAAACGGCAGACAATCGTCCCGATATCCGATGCGGATCGGGCCGTGCGTTTTCAGCCAGTCCTCCTGCCCAGGTGTCAGAAAGATATTGGTATTGGTGTTATAACTGTTGTTTTCTCTGATTCTTTGTCTGAAATCCGGATCTTCATCCTGGATTCCGGACAGCGCCATGTTGAGCTCCGCAAGCAGATCGGGTCTGCTCTTGTTGACGGCGTAGTAATAATCCGATGCGCCGACTCTGGAGACAGGGACGATCTTCTGCTCAGAACCAAAGGAGTAGACAGTCGTGTACCCGTCGATTTCGCCCCGCGTGAGCTTATCCAGGGATTCCGCCTCCCCCAGATCCATCGGGACGATTTCGATGTTCAGGCCGTTTCTATCCGCCCAATCCTCAAGAAAGCCCTCCTGGATGCTGCCCACATTGACGCCGATCCGCTTGCCGTTGAAGGTGGCAAGATTATCCGCCGTGATCTCACGGTTCTCCGCGTCGATATAAATATAGTAGGCCTCCGAGCCCATGGGCAGATCCGGGAAGGACATGAACTCCGTCCTCTCCGGCTTATAGGAGACGTCGCTCAGCAGGTCGATTTCTCCGTTTTTCAGCATCTGGAACAGGTTCGACCAGCTGTCCTCCACATATTCATAAGTCCAGCCCGTATACGCGGAGATCTTTTCCTGGTATTCGACGTCTACGCCGCAGCGTCTTCCGAACTCATCCCAATAGCAGAAGGAGGAATCATACCAGCCGACACGCACGACCTTCTGATTCGATTCCTGTGCATATGCCGCGGCAGGGATGCTCAGAGTGATGATGACGATCACACACAGAACAGAGGCTAAAAACCTCCTCAAACTTCGTTTTCCTCCCATGTTCAGTACCGTCCCCTCATGATCCATATGTCAGCAGCCATATCACCGTTTATCCCGCTGCCTGTTTTATCGGCTTTTTTACATACTCGCGCTTGATTATTTACAGTTATTGTATCACGCTTTTCATCAAAAAACAACAAAAACTCCCAAATTCTCACGCGCTTTTCCTCCTTTGTTTCGTACATTTTGATAAGGAGCAGGCGTCAATGCGCAGCAAGATGCCCGCCGGGTGCTGTGGTCAGCACCCGGCGGGCCGCGTTATTTAACATATATAACAGAAACAGGATCGCTTGATTCTCCAAACGCGGTTTCCCTGCCTTTTTCTCCGTTCGCGCTCAGGTCCCGCTCGCGCCGTAGTTTGCCAGGACGCGGGCGGAGGGATCGTTCACATTGCAGCCAGGCCAGCTCTTGTTCGGCATCCAGAAGTCCGCGATCATCTCCGCCTGTCCTGGATAGTATTTCTCGAAGATTTCGCGGTACAGCAGGCTCTCCTTGGTAAAGGGGCGGCCATGCTCATAGGCCATCCGCCTGCGTTCAAATTCCTCGTCGGTGTAAAGGCTCTCGGCATAGGCCTTCAGATCGTCCACCATGGAGTGGCCCACCGCGTCCGAGAAGGCTGCCTTCTGCCGCCAAAGGATCTCGTCCGGCAGCAGATGGTCCTTTTCAAACGCACGGCGCAGCAGGTATTTTCCCATGTTGTAACGGTTCATCTTGAGGCCCGGGTCGATGGACATGACATATTTTACAAACTCCAGGTCGCCGAAGGGAACGCGGGCTTCCAGAGAGTTTACCGAAATGCATCGGTCAGCGCGCAGCACGTCGTACATGTGGATTTCGTCGATGCGCTTTTTCGCCTCCCGCTGAAATTCCTCGGAGCTCGGAGCAAAGTCCGTGTACTTGTAGCCGAAGAGCTCATCGCTGATTTCACCGGTCAGCAGCACTCGCACGTCCGTCTGTTCATGGATCGCCTTGCAGCAGAGGTACATGCCCATGCTGGCCCGGATCGTGGTGATGTCCCAGGTGCCGAGGGCGGCGATGACCTCCTCCAGAGAGTCCAGCACCTGCTGTCGGGTCATGTACACCTCGGTGTGCTCGGCCCCGATGTAGTCCGCCGCCGTGCGGGCGTACTTGAGGTCGATGGCGTCCACATCCATGCCGATGGCAAAGGTGCGTACATGCCTGCCGAGGATCTTGGCGGAGATGGCGCACACGAGGCTGGAGTCCAGCCCGCCGGAAAGCAGGAAGCCCAGGGGCGCGTCCGCGTCCAGGCGCTTGTCCACGCCGAGGATCAGCTTTTCCCGGATCCCCGCGCAGATTTCGTCCAGGTCCCCGTCAATGTAGGAATCGACGGTGGTGAGATCGGCATAGCGGACAAACCGTCCATCCTTCCAGTAGTGTCCCGGCGGGAAGGGCTTGATCTCTTTGCAGAGTCCCACCAGGTTCTTGGCCTCACTGGCAAAGACCATGCTGCCGTCGGAGAGCTCTCCATAAAACAGCGGGCGAATGCCGATCGGGTCACGGGCGGCGATGAAGCTGTCCGTTTCGGCATCATAGAGGATCATGGCAAACTCCGCGTCCAGCTTTGCGAACATCTCCACGCCGTACCTGTGATAGAGCGGCAGGATGATCTCGCAGTCGGAATCGCTCTGAAAGACGTATCCCTCATCCTCCAGCTCCTTTTTAAGCGGGCGGAAGAGATACAGCTCGCCGTTGCAGACGCACATATCGCCCTTGAGGTGAAACGGCTGCATCCCCTCCTCATGCAGGCCCATGATGGCGAGACGGTGGAAGCAGAGATACCCTTCCCCGGCCTGCTCCACGCGGCTCATATCCGGGCCGCGGGAAACGGTGCGCTCAAAAAACGGCAGGAATTGCTCCGGCGTCAACGTGCCGGACGTAAAGCCCATAATCGAACACATGATGATTCTCCTCTCACTCCACTGTCACGGATTTTGCCAGGTTCTTCGGCTTGTCGATATCGCAGCCCTTTTCTTTTGCCGCATAGTAGGCCAAAAGCTGAAGCGGAACGACCGCGAGCGCTGCCGAAAACACCGTCTCCACGCGCGGGATGAAAACCACATCGTCCGCCTGGGAGACGATTTTTTTATTGCCTTTGAAGGACAGCGCCAGTACCTTTGCCCCGCGGGCCTTGACCTCCACGATATTGGAGAGCGTTTTATCCATAAGCGCTTCGTTGCAGCAGACGGCAATGACCGGCTGGTTTTCCTCGATGAGGGCGATGGTGCCGTGCTTGAGCTCCCCGGCCGCGTAGGACTCCGCGTGGAGGTAAGAGATCTCCTTCATCTTGAGTGCGCCCTCCAGCGCCACGGCATAGTCCGTATTGCGCCCGATGAAGAAGAGCGAGCGGCTGGAATAGCGGCTGGCAAGCTTCGGGAGCTGCCAGTTCATGTCGATGGTCTGCTGGATGTGCCGCGGCAGATGCTGAAGCTCCTTTACAAGCGCGGCGTAGCTCTCCGCGTCGATGCGCCCGAGCTTCTCGGCGACGTAGAGTGCGAAGAGATACAGGACCGTGAGCTGCGTGGTGTAGCCCTTGGTGGTGGCAACGGCGATCTCCGGCCCTGCGAAGGTATAGAGCGTGAGATCCGCGAGCTTGGCGATGGAGCTGCCCACTACGTTTACAATGCCGATCACCTTCGCTCCGCGCGCTTTGCACTCGCGGAGCGCTGCAATGGTGTCCGCCGTCTCGCCGGACTGGGAGATCACCAGCACAAGCGTGTGTTCATCCACCATGGGATCAGAGTAGCGCAGCTCGCTGGCAAGCTCCACCTGCACCGGGATGCGGCACAGGCGCTCAATGGCGTAGCGGCCCGAGCAGCCGGCATAATAGGCCGAACCGCAGGCGGTGATGATGATCTTGCTGACGCCCTTGAGTTCCTCCGCGCTCAGTTCAAAGCCGTCAAGCTGTACACGGCCTTCGTGAATGCGCGGGGCCAGGGCGGCTTTGACGGCGGCGGGCTGCTCCATGATCTCCTTGAGCATGAAGTGCTCATACCCACCCTTTTCCGCAGCTTCCACACTCCAGGTCACGCGGCTGATGGGTTTTTTCAGCTCCCGCCCGGTGCAGTCGCAGACCGTGATGCTCTCCGGCGTGAGCTTTGCAAACTCCCCATCCTCCAGATAGATGACATTTTTCGTGTGGGATACCAGCGCCGTCACGTCCGAGGCGAAGTAGTTCTCCCCTACGCCGACGCCGAGGATCAGCGGGCTTGCCTCGCGCACGACATAGAGGGCGTCCGGCGTGTCGGTGCAGACGATGCCGAGGGCGTAAGACCCCTCCAGCCGCGCGGCGGTCTTCATGACGGCAGCCTTGATGTCACCCTCATAGTAGAGCTCCAGAAGGTGGACGATGGTCTCCGTGTCCGTCTCGCTTTGAAAGACATAGCCGTCCCGCATGAGCTCCCTGCGAAGCTCCAGATAGTTTTCAATGATCCCGTTGTGCACCACGGCGAAGCGCCCGTCGTTTGACAGGTGCGGATGGGCATTCAGATCCGTCGGCGCGCCGTGTGTCGCCCAGCGGGTGTGGCCGATCCCGGCAAAACCAGGCGCCAAAGCGCCGTCCTCCGTCTTTTCGCGCAGCTTGGCGATACGTCCGCTGACCTTCTCCACCTGGATTTGCTCACCGTTCAATACAGCGATCCCGGCAGAGTCATAGCCCCGGTATTCCAATCTTTCCAATCCCGCGAGCAGCACGGGCGCCGCAGCGCGCGCTCCGGTAAATCCAACGATTCCGCACATGATGATTCCCCTTTTTCTATACGTCTGTCGCAGGGGTCGATCCCCAGATCGACCCGAACTCCGGCTCATTATGGCAATACCGCATAATTCGGCAAGAGCAGATCCTGAGAAAATTTGGGTTCTGATAAAGGCACTTTTTCGCAGATGTACTTTGTGTACCTCAAGAAAAACGTAACATTTCGTGCCGATGAGGGCATCGGCCCCTACGGGCTCAAAGCGCAAACAGAATTTCTCCGTAAGTCGGGAAGGGCCAGTATTCCTTCGCCGTCATGACCTCCGCCTCATCTGCCACAGCGCGAAGCTCCGCCATCTTCGGCAGCAGCTTATCCCGGATCGCCTCCGACAGCGCGGTGATCTCGTTTACGGTAGAGAGCTTTACAAGCGTACCCTCCAGCTCCTCCACGCTCTTTTCGATCTGATCGGAGAGCATGGAGAGCTTTTCCACAAGCTCCGTCTCATAGGCGCAGGGCAGCGTCGGCACGAGCGCGCGCTTCTTGCCCGCGCCCTCCGCCACAGCCGCGCAGTACCTCGACACAGCAGGCAGGATCTCCTTGCGCGTCATCTCCGCCATGGTGTTGGCCTCGATGGCAATGGTCTTGCAGTAGTTTTCCAGCATGATCTCATACCGGGAGCGCAGCTCCGTTTCGGAATAAACCTTCTGTCTGAGCAGCATCTCCATATTTTTGGGCTCCAGCAGGGCCTTCATGGCGTCGGGCGTGGTGCGCAGGTTGTGAAGTCCCCGCACCTTTGTCGCCTCCTCGATCCAGGCGTCGTCATAGCCGTTGCCGTTGAAGAGGATGCGCTTGTGGGCCTTCAGGCTCCCGATCAGCAGGGCATGAAGCGTCGCGTCAAAGTCCGTGCTCGCTTCAAGCGCATCGGCAAACCTCCGCAGGGTGTCCGCCACGGCGGCGTTGAGCATGATGTTGGCGCAGGCGATGGAGTTTGACGAGCCCACCATGCGGAATTCAAACTTGTTGCCCGTAAAGGCGAAGGGTGAGGTGCGGTTGCGGTCGGTGGTATCGCGCAGGAAGTGCGGCAGGGTCAGCACGCCCAGCATCATCTCGGACCGCGCAGTCCCGGCGTAGGGTTCCTCCTTCTCAAGTGCCTCCAGCACCGCCGTGAGCTCGTCCCCGAGGAAGACTGACACCACGGCGGGCGGCGCTTCGTTTGCCCCGAGACGGTGGTCGTTTCCGGCAGTGGCGACGCTTGCCCGCAGGAGATCGGCGTATTCGTCCACGGCTTCGATGACCGCAATGAGAAACAGCAGGAACTGCGCGTTCTCGTAGGGAGATTCGCCCGGGGAGAGAAGGTTCACGCCCGTGTCGGTGGCAATGGACCAGTTGTTGTGCTTACCGGAGCCGTTTACGCCCGCAAAGGGTTTTTCATGCAGGAGACACATCAGACCGTGCCTCTCGGCGACCTTCTGCATGATCTCCATGGTGAGCTGGTTATGGTCGGTTGCGATATTGGTAGTGGAGTAGATGGGCGCCAGCTCATGCTGGCAGGGGGCGACTTCGTTGTGCTCGGTCTTTGCGAGGATGCCGAGCTTCCAAAGCTCCTCGTTCAAGTCCTCCATGTACGCCTGCACCCGCGGCTTGATGACGCCGAAGTAGTGGTCGTCCAGCTCCTGTCCCTTGGGCGGCTTTGCGCCGAAGAGCGTCCGCCCGGTGTAGATGAGGTCGCGGCGTTTTTTATAGAGCTCGCGGTCTACAAGGAAATATTCCTGCTCCGGCCCGACCGAGCAGGTGACGTGGGTAACATCGTTGTTTCCGAAAAGCCGCAGGATGCGCAGCGCTTCCCGGTTCAGCGCCTCCATGGACCTGAGCAGCGGGGTCTTTTTATCCAGGGCTTCGCCGCCGTAGGAGCAGAAGGCCGTCGGGATGCACAGGACCTTGCCCTTGATGAAGGCATAGGAGGTGGGGTCCCAGGCGGTGTAGCCTCTCGCCTCAAAGGTGGCGCGCAGGCCGCCGGAGGGGAAGGAGCTGGCGTCCGGTTCTCCACGTATGAGCTCTTTGCCGGAAAACTCCATGATGACGCCGCCGTCGGGAGCCGGGGAGATAAAGCCGTCATGCTTTTCCGCCGTGACGCCGGTGAGAGGCTGGAACCAGTGGGTAAAGTGTGTGGCGCCATGCTCCACAGCCCAGTCGCGCATGCTGGTCGCAACGGCGTTTGCCACCTTGGGATCAAGCGGCTGGCCCTTCTTCATGGTCTGCTTCATGGCATGGTAGACCTCGCCGGAGAGGCGGGCCTTCATGGTGCGGTCGTCAAAAACAAGACTGCCGAAGGTTTCCGGTACGGATTTCATTTTGATTCACCCTTTCAAAATTTGAGAACAAAAAAAGAGACAACGATGCACAGGGGGCAGAAAGCCCTCTGAGACGTCGTTGTCTCAAGACGCTCGCGAGTATAGCCCTGTTTGGTGCCTTTGTCAAGTTCATTCAAATTTTTTCACCGATTTGCATTGACAAAGGAATCTCCCGGGTGTTATCTTTCAGCATATTGAACGAATCGGAAAGGAGCCAAGCAGCATGGACTTTACCGAACAGGAAGTACGCCAGTATGTGGAACAGGAGGATGTGCGCTTCATCCGCCTGGCTTTTTGTGATGTATTCGGAAAACAGAAAAACATCGCCATTCTGCCGACGGAGCTGGAACGCGCCTTTCGGCACGGCATCGCCATAGACGCCTCTGCCATTGCCGGCTTCGGGGGCGAGGTGCGCTCCGATCTTTTCCTGCACCCCGATCCCGCCACACTCGCCTCCCTGCCCTGGCGTGGCGAAAACGGTCAGGTCGTGCGTATGTTCTGCGGTGTTGCTCACCCGGACGGGACTACCCTGGAGACGGATTCCCGCGCTCTTCTCAGGAGGGCTGTGGAGCGCGCGGCGAAAAGCGGAATCTCCTTTGCCTTCGGTACGGAGATGGAGTTTTATCTCTTCAAGACCGACGAGGACGGCGAGGCAACAAAGATCCCCTTTGACCGGGCGGGTTACATGGACATTGCCCCCATGGACAAGGGTGAGAATGTACGGCGTGAAATCTGCCTGACGCTCTGTCAGATGGGCATACAGCCGGAGTGCTCCCACCATGAGGAGGGGCCGGGGCAGAACGAGATCGACTTTCGTTACTCCGATCCGCTGACCGCCGCCGACAACGCCCTGACCTTCCGCGCCGTGGTGGAGGCGATCGTTGCGCGAAACGGCCTTGCGGCGGACTTTTCCCCCAAGCCGCTCCCGGATCAGGCGGGAAACGGGATGCACATCAACATCTCTGTGGAAAGCCGCGACAGGCGAGATCTTCTTCCGCAGGTGATCGCGGGCATCATGGCACACATCCGGGAAATCACCGCCTTTCTCAACCCGACGGAGAACTCCTATCTCCGCCTCGGCAGCAGGAAAGCGCCGGGCTATCTCTCCTGGTCGAGTGAAAACCGATCTCAGCTCATCCGCATTCCCGCCGCGCCGGGGCTCAACAAGCGTGCCGAGCTGCGCTCCGCCGATCCCGGCGTGAACCCCTATCTGGCTTTTGCCCTTCTGATCCTCGCTGGGCTTGACGGCATTGAGGCGGGTTTGCCCCTGCCGCCGAGCGCCGATCTCAACCTCTTTACAGCGCCGGAGGAAATCCTGCGCGGTTTTGATCGTCTGCCGACCTCTCTTAAAGAGGCAAACGCCCTGGCGCTTCACAGCGACTTTGTCCGGCGCACTGTTCCCGAGGCGATCATCGCCGCGTACTGCGAGCGGTGACCCTCTCAGTCACGGCGCTTGCGTGAGACACGCCGTGCCGGCAATCTTGGATCGTCGCGCGCTTCCCGCGCGTCGCTATGCTCCCCCAGAGGGGGAGCCAAGCCTATGATTTGAACTCAGGCACTTGCCTCCCCCTTTGGGGGAGGTGCCCCAGTGCGCACACTGGGGCGGAGAGGGTATTGGAAAGGAGGGAATGCGCGTGGTTTTTCAGGAACGGACCTATTCCGTTTTGATCGTTTCCGCGTCCGAAAAACTGGATACTCAGCTGCGCAGCCTCCTTCCCGGAACGGAGTATTATCCGGTTCTGAGCGCAGGGAGCGTCGGAGAGGCAAGGCGTCTGCTGCTGGGTACGAGCTTTGACCTGGTGCTCATTAACACCCCGCTCAAGGATGACTTCGGCACACAGCTCGCCATTGACGTCTGCGTCGAGAGTGCGGCGGGGGCATTGCTCTTTGTCAAGGCCGAGCTCTATGAGAGCATCAACGCCCACGTGATGGAGTACGGGGTGGTGACACTCTCGATGCCCAGCGCCAGCGCCCTTGTGAGCCAGAGCCTGCGCATGCTCTGCGCCCAGCGGGAAAGACTGCGGCGCATGGAGCAGAAGCAGCAAAGCGTGGAGGACAAGATCGAAGAGATACGCCTTGTGAACCGGGCCAAATGGCTTTTGATCGAATGCCTGAGCATGACGGAGCCTGACGCCCAACGCTATATTGAACGGCAGAGCATGGACCAGCGCATCACCAAGCGCCGGGCTGCAGAGAACATCATCAAAACATATTCTTGACAAAGCGGTCTTCGCGGTGTATCCTCACCGTATTGAACAAAGACGTTCATCTGGGATAACTATCCCCGGATGGGCGTCTTTTTTATTGGCTCCCTCCCTGAGGGAGCTGTCACGGCCGATCTCCATCGGGGCCGTGACTGAGGGAGTCTCCTGCCATCGCACAGGCCCCTTCCGTCGCTTCGCGCCGCCTCCCCCGGGCGCGCATGCTCGGCTGGGGAGGCATGAAAGGTTTTTTACGGAGGAATACACCATGACCAAATATATCTTTGTCACCGGCGGGGTGGTATCGGGGCTCGGCAAGGGAATCACCGCCGCGTCCCTCGGCAGGCTCTTAAAAGCGCGGGGGCTCAAGGTCGCGGCGCAGAAGCTCGACCCGTATATCAACGTCGACCCGGGCACCATGAGCCCTTATCAGCACGGAGAAGTTTTCGTCACCGAGGACGGCGCGGAAACAGACCTCGACCTTGGGCACTATGAACGCTTTATCGACGAAAACCTCAACCGTTTCTCCAATCTCACCACCGGCAAGGTCTACTGGAATGTGCTGAACAAGGAGCGGCGGGGCGAGTATCTGGGCTCTACGGTGCAGGTCATCCCGCACATCACCAACGAGATCAAGGACTTCGTCTACCGCGTGGGACGCGAGACCGGGGCCGACATCGTCATCACCGAGATCGGCGGCACCATCGGGGACATAGAGGGTCAGCCCTTTCTGGAGGCCGCGCGTCAGGTATCGCTGGAGGTGGGGCGGGAGAACAGCATGTTCATCCATGTGACGCTGGTGCCCTTCCTCTCCGGCTCCAACGAGCACAAGTCCAAGCCCACCCAGCACTCTGTCAAGGAGCTGCAGGGCATGGGTATCCACCCGGATATCATTGTCCTGCGTTGTGACGAGCCGCTTGAACACTCCATTTTCCAGAAGATCGCCCTGTTCTGCAATGTGACGCCGGAGTGCGTCATTGAAAACAGGACGCTGGGCTGTCTGTATGAAGCCCCGCTGATGCTGGAAAAGGCGGGCTTTTCCAAGGTTGTCTGCCGCAGGCTGGGGCTTTCCTGCCCTGCGCCCGAGATGTCGGAATGGACTGCGATGGTGGAGAAGATCAAGGGCGCGAGAAAGAGCGTCACCATCGGTCTTGTGGGGAAATATACACAGTTGCAGGACGCCTATCTGTCGGTTGCGGAGGCGCTGCGCCATGCGGGTTATGCCAAGGACGCGCATGTGGAAATCCTCTGGATCGACTCCGAAACGTTGACCCCCGAGAATGACACGGAAAAGCTGACGGGCCTGTCCGGCATCCTCGTCCCCGGCGGTTTCGGGGATCGGGGGATCGAAGGCATGATCCTCGCCGCGAAATACGCGCGGGAGCACGCCCTACCCTATCTCGGCATCTGCCTTGGGATGCAGGTGGCGGTGATCGAATTTGCCAGGAACAAGGCCGGGATCTCGGACGCGAACTCCGGCGAGTTTGACGAGTGCTGCGCGCACAAGGTCATCGACTTCATGCCGGGGCAGAGCGACCGGATCGACAAGGGCGGCACCCTTCGTCTCGGGGCCTGTCCCTGTGAAATCGTGGTGGGGACAACGATGGACCGCTGTTATCGGCAGGCCTTCATATCGGAGCGCCACCGGCACCGCTATGAGTTCAACAACGACTACCGCGATGTGCTCACCCGCGCGGGACTCACGCTCTCCGGCATGTCGCCGGGCGGGCATCTTGTGGAGGCCGTGGAGCTGAGTGATCTGCCGTTTTATGTAGGCGTGCAGTATCACCCGGAGTTCAAGAGCCGCCCGAACAGGCCGCATCCTCTGTTTGTCGGTCTGATCGAAGCGGCGATTCGGAAGGAGGAGCAGCATGGCGCATGAACGGTTTCCGCTGTATGATCCGCGCTTTGAGCACGATGCCTGCGGCATCGGCGCGGTCATCAGCATACAGGGCATCCAGTCCCACCGCACGGTGGATGACGCGCTCAAGATTGTCGAAAAGCTCCAGCACCGCGCGGGGCGGGATGCCTCGGGCGAGACCGGCGACGGCGTGGGCCTCATGATGCAGATCCCGCACAAGCTCTTTTCCCGTGAGATGCCCGAGCTGGGCGCACCCAGAAGCTACGGTGTCGGCATGTTCTTCTTCCCGCAGAATGTGCTCTCCCGCATGCAGGCGCAGAAGATGCTGGAGCTCATCGTGGGGCGAAACGGGCTGGAATTTCTTGGCTGGCGGAAGGTGCCGACGAATCCGGATATTCTCGGCAAGGCTGCGCGGGACGCCATGCCCTGCATCATGCAGTGCTTTGTGCGGCGGCCCGAAGCCTGCGCCGAAGGGCTGGACTTTGACCGGCGCCTCTATATCATCCGGCGCGAGTTTGAACAGAGCGGTATCGGCACCTACATTCCCTCCTTCTCCAGCCGCACCATTGTATATAAGGGCATGTTCCTGGTCGATCAGCTCCGCGCCTTTTACATTGACCTGCAGGACCCCGACTGCGAAAGCGCGATGGCGATGGTGCACTCCCGCTTCTCCACCAACACAAATCCGAGCTGGGACCGGGCACACCCGAACCGGCTTTTGATGCACAACGGCGAAATCAACACCATCCGCGGCAACGTGGACCGGATGCTGGCACGGGAGGAGACGCTGCACTCCCCCGTCCTCTCCGATGAGGATATGGACCGCGTTCTTCCCGTGATCGACACAGCCGGTTCGGATTCCTCCATGCTGGATAACACCCTGGAATTTCTCATGATGAACGGGATGGAGCTTCCGCAGGCCGTGATGATCACCATCCCCGAGCCCTGGGCGCACGATAAAAAGATGAGTCAGCAGAAGAAGGACTTCTATCAGTATTACGCGACCATGATGGAGGCCTGGGACGGGCCTGCCGCCATCGTCTTTTCCGACGGCGACGTGGTGGGGGCGGTCCTTGACCGCAACGGGCTTCGCCCCTGCCGCTGGTATCAGACGAGTGATGATACTCTCATTCTCTCCTCCGAGGTCGGTGTGCTGGATATTCCGCCGGAGAAGATCCTGAAAAAATCCCGCCTGCGCCCGGGGCGCATGCTCCTGGTGGATACCGTGCGGCAGCGCATTGTGGAGGACGAAGAGCTGAAGGAGCAGTTCTCCTCGCAGAGCCCCTACGGTGAGTGGCTGGACTCGTGTCTGCTGCATCTGGAGGAGCTGCCCATCCCGAACAAAGCAGTGGAAAAACACAGTCAGGCCCTGCGGGACAAGCTTTACAAAGCCTTTGGCTATACCTATGAGGAGGTCAAGGATTCCATCCTCCCCATGGCAAAATCCGGCGCGGAGCCCACGGCGTCCATGGGGACGGACATTCCGCTCGCGGTGCTGTCCGAGGCGCGGCAGCCGCTCTTCAGCTACTTCAAGCAGATGTTCGCCCAGGTGACGAACCCGCCCATCGACGCGATCCGGGAAAAGATCGTGACCGATACGTCCGTCTTTCTCGGCGCAAGCGGGAATCTTTTGGAGGAGCAGGCGGAAAACTGCGCCGTTTTGCAGATCGAAAACCCCATCCTCACGAGCGTGGACATGCTCAAGATCCGCTATCTCGACAACCCCGAGTTTCATGTGGAAACCATTTCCCTGCTCTACTACAAGCGCACGCCGCTGGAACGGGCGCTCGACCGTCTCTTTGTCTCCTGTGATCGGGCGTACAAAAACGGAGCGAATATTCTGATCCTCTCCGACCGGGGCGTGGATGAAAACCATGTGGCAATCCCCTCTCTTCTGGCCGTGTCTGCGGTGCAGCAGTACCTGGTGCGCACCAAGAAGCGCACCGCCGTGTCCCTGGTTTTGGAGAGCGCCGAACCGCGAACCGTGCACCACTTCGCCGCGCTTTTGGGCTACGGCGCGCAGGCCATCAACCCCTATCTCGCGCAGGAGTGCATCGAGGAGCTCATTGAGCGCGGGATGCTGGACAAGGACGCGGGCGTGGCGGTGGACGACTACAACCGCGCCATTCTGAGCGGCCTTGTAAAGATCGCCGCGAAGATGGGCATCTCCACCATCCAGTCCTATCAGGCAGCGCAGATCTTTGAATGCGTCGGCATCAGCAAGTCTGTTATCGACCGCTACTTCACCAACACCGTCAGCCGCGTGGAGGGCATCGGCCTTGAGGAAATCGACGAGAGCGTGGAGTGGCAGCACGACCAGGCCTTTGAACCGTTGGGCCTCGGCTTCGACCCTTCGCTCAACTCCGTCGGCTCCCACAAGCTGCGCTCCGGTGCCGGCAAAGAGGACCACATGTATAACCCCCTCACCATCAAGCTCCTGCAAAAGGCGGTGAAAGAGGGGGATTACACAATCTTCAAGCAGTATTCCGCGCTGGTGGACGATCAGGCGGTGCCGCACACCCTGCGCGGGCTTCTCGGCATGCGCTTCGACCCCGAAGGCGGAATCCCGATCGAGGAAGTGGAGAGTGCGGAGAGCATCGTGAAGCGCTTCAAAACCGGGGCCATGAGCTACGGCTCCATCTCCGAGGAGGCGCACACCTGTCTTGCCATCGCCATGAACACCCTCGGCGGCAAATCCAACTCCGGCGAGGGCGGAGAGAATCCGGAACGGCTCTCCGATCCCCTGCGCTGCTCTGCCATCAAGCAGATCGCCTCCGGGCGCTTCGGCGTCACGAGCGCATATCTCACGAGCGCAAAGGAACTGCAGATCAAGATGGCCCAGGGCGCAAAGCCCGGCGAGGGCGGGCATCTGCCGGGCAGCAAGGTCTATCCGTGGATTGCCCGCACAAGGCTCTCCACCCCCGGCGTGACGCTCATCAGTCCCCCGCCGCACCATGATATCTACTCTATCGAGGATCTGGCCCAGCTCATTTACGACCTCAAGAACGCCAACCGCGAGGCACGGATCAGCGTGAAATTAGTGTCGGAGGTCGGCGTCGGCACGATCGCGAGCGGTGTTGCCAAGGCCGGCGCCCAGGTGGTGCTGATCTCCGGCTACGACGGCGGCACGGGCGCGGCCCCCGCGTCCTCGATTCACAACGCGGGTCTCCCCTGGGAGCTGGGGCTTGCCGAGGCGCACCAGACCCTCATCAAAAACGGGCTGCGCGAGCAGGTGGTGCTGGAGACGGACGGCAAGCTCATGACCGGGCGGGATGTGGCCATCGCCTGTATGCTGGGCGCGGAGGAATTCGGCTTTGCCACCGCGCCGCTCGTGTGTCTCGGCTGCTGCATGATGCGTGTGTGCAATCTGGACACCTGCCCGGCAGGCGTCGCCACGCAGAACCCGGAACTGAGAAAACGCTTTTCCGGCAAGCCTGAGTATGTGATCCACTTCATGCGCTTTGTTGCCCAGGAGCTCAGGGAGATCATGGCAAAGCTCGGCGTTCGATCTGTGGACGAGCTGGTGGGCCGGACGGATTTGCTCGTGGAACGGGAAAAGCGCATCACCCACCGGGCCGAGACGGTGGATCTCTCCGCCCTTCTCTCGATGCCCTGTCCGCATCCCGTGCCGCATTTCAAAGCGGAATCCGTCTATGACTTTCATCTGGAGCGCACCAAGGATCAAAGCGTTTTGCTCAAGGAGCTGGGCGGCAGGCTCAAGGCGAAAAAGCCCGGCAGCGTGTGTGTCCCCGTTTCCAGCACCGACCGCGCCTTCGGTACGCTCTTTGGCTCGGAGATCACGCGGCGCTATGGGAACACTTTGAAGGACGATACGTATACCGTCCACTGTCAGGGCGGCGGCGGACAGTCCTTCGGCGCGTTTATCCCGAAGGGGCTCACGCTGCGGCTCGAAGGCGACTCCAACGACGGCTTCGGCAAGGGGCTCTCCGGCGGAAAGCTGATCCTGTACCCGCCGCTGGGATCGACGCTCCCTGCGGATGAGAACATCATCGTCGGCAACGTCTCGCTCTACGGCGCGACCTCCGGCACGGCGTTCATCTCCGGCGTCGCGGGTGAACGCTTTTGTGTGCGAAACTCCGGCGCCACCGCCGTGGTGGAGGGCGTGGGCGACCATGGCTGCGAGTACATGACGGGCGGCAGGGTGCTCATTCTGGGGCAGACCGGCAAGAACTTTGCCGCCGGGATGTCCGGCGGCGTGGTCTACGTATTGGATGAGGCGCACGATCTCTACACCCGCATGAACAAGAACGGTCTGCATGTCGGCCCGGTCAGGGATCCGAATGACGTGCAGGAGCTGCGGGATCTCCTGCAGGCCCATCTGGACGCAACCGGCTCGATGAAAGCCGCCGCGATCCTGGAGGATTTCAAGGCGGTTCTGCCCGCCTTCAAGAAGATCATCCCTGTGGATTATGAGCGCATGCGTAAGGCCATCGAGGACTATGAAAGCCGCGGCGAGACGCCGGAGCAGGCCGAAATCAAGGCGTTTTACGCCGCCGTGAATCATTGAGGAGGCGGATGTTATGGGAAAACCGACCGGATTTCTGGAATATGAGCGCAGGGCGAACCCTGTGCGTCCGCCTTTGGAGCGGGTAAGGGACTGGGAGGAGTTTCATCTTCCGCACTCTGAGGAGCAGCGGCGTGAGCAGGGCGCAAGATGCATGAACTGCGGCGTTCCCTTCTGCCAGGCCGGGGTCCAGTTCGAGGGAAAGCAGCTCGGCTGTCCGCTTCACAACCTGATCCCGGAGTGGAACGACAGCGTCATGGACGGGAACTTCACCCATGCCCTGACAAGACTTCTCAAGACAAACAACTTCCCGGAGTTTACCGGGCGCGTCTGCCCCGCCTTCTGCGAGCAGGCCTGTACCTGCGGGCTGTATGGCGATTCCGTCACGGTACACGATAACGAGCTGAGCATCATTGAATACGGCTTTTCTCACAATCTGATGGAGCCTCGCTTTTCGCCCCACAGTTCGGGAAAGAACGTGGCGGTGGTGGGCTCCGGCCCGGCAGGGCTTGCCGTGGCCGACCAGCTCAACCACCGGGGCCACTGCGTCACGGTGATCGAAAAGCGCGTGCTGCCCGGCGGGCTGTTGATGTACGGTATCCCGAACATGAAGCTGCCGAAATCCGTTGTCCGCCGCCGCATTGAGCTCATGACGCGCGAGGGCGTGAGCTTTGTGACCGGTCTCAACGCCGCCGATCCCGCCATCGCCCAGCGCCTCATGCTGGAATACGACGCGGTGGTGCTCTGCTGCGGGGCAGAAAAGCCGCGCCCTCTCGGGCTCGACGCTGAGGGGGTTCAGGGCGTGTTCTTTGCCATGGACTTTCTGCCTGCCGCCGTTGAACGGCAGCAGTTCTCCCGCTCCCCTGCCGTTCCCTCCGCCGAGGGGAAAAACGTGATCGTCATCGGTACCGGCAATACCGCGAGCGACTGTGTGGCAACGAGTCTTCGCCAGGGCTGCAAAAGTGTCGTACAGCTTGTGCGAAGACCGAAGGAGGATTATCTTGCACCGGACGGCAGCCTTCCGCAGGACTACGCGCAGGAGGAATGCGATGCCGTTTTCGGCAGCGACCCGCGCCTTTTCTCGCAGAGCCTTGCATCCCTTGAAAGCGACGAAACAGGCAGGCTCACGGCTGTTGTCACGAAGGACGGGACGAGGCTCCCCTGCGAGCTTCTGATCGCCGCGACAGGCTTTGCCGGATGCCGGGAGGATGTCTGCGCCGCCTTCGGCGTGGAGCTCGACCGCACTGTAAAAACCGCGGCGGGCTCCTTCCAGACCAGCGTTCCGCACATCTTCACTGCCGGCGATATGCACCGCGGCCAATCTCTGGTCGTCCACGCCATAGCCGAGGGCCGCGCCTGCGCCGCCGAGGTCGACCGCTTTTTAATGGGCTATACAAACTTGATCTGACAGGAAGGATAACGCTTGCTGCTTTTGACCCTGTCCGGTATTCCGAGGGGTGGGTCATATACAGCAAAGCAGCGTGTGGGAAGCGATTGCGTGCAGCTATTGGGCTTTGACTTGGTTGGCAGCCTTGCCCTCGCTTGCGGCCTGACATGATTTCTGTTCGTCGGGCCAGAGTTTTGCCGCCGCCTTCCTTCAGATTCCGCCTCACGACGGACACCCTTGGCTTTGGCTATGACCTTCCCGCTGCCGGGCGGTCTCGGGACTTTCACCCTTTAGAACGTGCGCTCGCCGGGCGCACCAAACTGTGCCCGGCACTGTTCAGAACAGACAGTGCCCGGCACTTTCATTATACAGGTTTCGCTCAGTCGATATCGAGATCGACGGTGACCTCGTAGTAGTCGCAGGCGTGAGCGGTCCAGTTATGGACATTGGCCTTGGAGATCATGTTCATCTGCAGGAAGGAGCAGAAGACATAGGCATTGTCGTCCAGGATAGCCTGCTGCAGCTCGATGGCGAGCTGGGCACGCTTTGCCGTGTCAAACTCGGTGGAGAGCTTCTCAATCAGGTCAATGACGTGCGCATTCTCATAAGCGCCGAAATTGTAGCTCATGCCGGGCAGGCAGGAGGTGGTGAAGAAGTACTGCGGATCACCGGAGGGCGCTGTCACCAGGGCGGAGGCGTAGATGTCCCAGGAAGACATGTCGGCCAGGAACTGGCGGCGGTTGGCGGTGCAGTTGATGTCCACGTCAATGCCGACCTGCTTGAGGGACGCCTGCGCGGACTCAGCCAGCAGCGGCAGCTCCTGACGGCTGGGATAGGTCAGCCAGCGCACAGCGAGCTTTACGCCGTCCTTCTCGCGGATACCGTCGCCGTCAGTATCGACCCAGCCCGCTTCCTCCAGAACAGCTTTGGCCGCTTCGGGATCATAGGTCTCGGTGGTGATATTCTCGCCGCCGAAGGTGGAGAAGCCGTCGGGGAAAGCGCCATTTCCGACAACACCGTGACCTTCAAGCAGCACGGCGACAAAGCCGGCCTTGTCAATGCCGAGGGCGATGGCCTTACGCACGGCGGGATCCTGGATGATCGGGCTTTCCATGTTCATGGAGCCGAAGAAGGTGCGGGAGGTCTGGATGCTGGAGAACTGATAGGCGGGATTTTCAAAGTTGGGGTAGGCTTCGTAAGCCATGCCGTAAGCCGCGTCAATGTCGCCGGCCTGGAGTGCGAAGGAAAGGGTGTCGCCGTTGGAGAGGGTGCGGATCGTGAGCTCGTCCAGCTTCGGCTCACCGTTCCAGTAAAGCTTGTTGGGCGCAAGGGTCAGGTGGTCGTCAGTGACCATGTCCACCGCAACATAGGGGCCGGTACCGACAGCGATGCCGGTCTCGAAGTCACTTGCGTCCACGTCGATGATGCAGCCGTAGGGGTCGCCCAGGCAGTTCATGAGGACGGGGTTCGGCTCGGAGGTGGTGATGGTCAGGATCTGGCCGTCCGCCTGGATATCCGCGATCTTGGTATCGCCGGGGGCGCGGTCATGAACCTCCAGCAGATGCTCCAGACACTGCTTGACGGCGGCAGCGTCCATATCGCGGCCGCTGGAGAACTTCACGCCGTCACGAAGGGTAATGGTCCAGGTCAGGTTGCCGTCATTTTCCCAGGAGCTTGCAAGCCAGGGCTCGAGCTCCATGGTGTCGGTGTAGTGAACCAGAGTCTCGCCTACGCCGTAGCGAATGCAGGGCCAGCCGTTGTAGGTGCGGTGCGGGTCGATGGTCTCTTCCCAGTTTTCGGCGTTGAAGGTGGTATCGCCGATGACCATCTTCTTGCCTTCTGCCGAGGCGGTACCGGAAAACAGGCATACAAACATGCAGAGGATCAGCGCGAAGGGCAGGATTCTTTTGAGACTATTCATGTTTTTCCTCCAATATATTCTTGTCTCTTTCCGCAGATTACGTTATACTGGAGGCGGCAGAGGCGGATTCTCCGCCGCCTGTCAGTTTTCCGGGCGGCTTCCCTGTTGCTTTCCGACGGCTCACAGGGAAGTCGCTTTTTATATAAAACACATACCGTGTCTTATATCACTTGTATGCTGCGATGGTGAAGATCGGCGTGGGATTGTAAAACTCGTCGATCTCTTTATAAATACGCTTATAGACGCCCACATCCACAAACACGCGCTCGAAGCCGGCCTCTACCAGAAGCTGCACGTCCCACTGGGGGCGCGGCCCTTCGTAAGCGGAAAGCTCCATGGTGATCTCCTCGTTTTCGTGGGTGAGAAACTCCGGAACCAGCTTGTGGGCGTGGTTTTCCGGCAGCTCGATCTCATCATTGTCGATGGCGGCGCAGTAATCCGCGTCGAAGTTGATGAGCACCCCGCCCGGCTTCAGGATACGGTACCACTCCCGGTAAGCCCGCGCGATGTGGGGCAGCGTCCAGGTCAGGTTCCGGGTCACCAGCACGTCGAAGCTCTCGGAGGCAAATTTCGTCTCTTCGGCGTCCATGATCTGAAACTGTGCGTCCAGCCCGAGGACAGCCGCCATATGCTCGGCATGCTCGATCATCTCCGGGGTCAGGTCGATGCCGATCGCCTCATGGCCTTCCTCGGCCATCAGGCAGGCGAAGAAGCCTGTCCCAGTGCCGATATCCAGTACGCGAAGCGGTCTTCCTTGCGGCAGATACTTGCGAAATTCCGCAAGCCAGCGGTCCTTTTTCTCGCTTTCAAATTCCCGCAGGCGCTGGGCTTCAAAGCCCTCTGCCCGGTGGGACCAGTAATGCGTCACACGATGCTTGATTCTCTCCATGGATAACTTACCTCTCTATAAGATGCTTTCTATTAGGCGTTTCGTATAGTCGTTCTGTGGATTTCGGATCACGTCGTCCGGTCTCCCCTGCTCCACGATTTTGCCCTTGTACATCACCAGCACCCGGTCACAGAACTGCTGAACCAGGGCGATATCATGGCAGATAAACAGGATGGTCAGCTTTCCTCCATGGTTCCATCGCAGATTGTTCAGCAGGGCAATGATCTCCTTCTGGATGGTCACGTCCAGAGCGGAGGTCGCCTCGTCGCAGATCAAAAGCTTCGGCTTGATTGCAAGGGCGCGGGCAATGGCGGCACGCTGACACTGTCCGCCGCTGACCTGATAGGGGTAGCGGGAGGCGAAGTCAGCCGACAAACCGCACTGCTCCAAAAGCCTTGCGACCTCCATGTTTGTACTCGAACGTCCCCAACCATTGTTCCGCAGGCTCTCTCCGATTCCGTCGCCCAGGGTACAGCGGGGATCAAAGGAATCCGTCGGCGTCTGGAAAACCATCTGCATCTTTGCGTAAACCTTGCGCAGTTCTCTGCCGCTGATACCGGTGATGTCGTCCCCGTCCAGAAAGATCTTGCCCTCCGTCGGGTCCAAAAGCCGGGTAATCATGTTGACAGCAGTGGTCTTGCCGCTGCCGCTTTCCCCGATGAGACCGAGACATTCGCCGGGCATCAAATCGAAGCTGATATGATCCACCGCAGCAAAATCGGGCTGTCCTTTGCGGGTGAAAACTTTCGTGAGGTTCTCAACCTTTAATATCGGCTGTTGCATCTCATGCCCTCCTCAGCTTCGGTACTGCGGACATGAGCGTCCGGGTGTATGCCTCCTGCGGATGGTTCAGGATCTGGGCTGTCTCGCCGTATTCCACGGTCTCACCGTTTTTCATCACGAGCACCTTGTCCGCCATGGCGCCGATGACGCCGATATTGTGCGTAACGAGGACGATCGCGATGCCGAAGGTCTTGCGCACCAGAAGCATTTCCTCCACCACCTGCTTCTGTACCGACACGTCCAGCGCCGAGGTGGGTTCGTCCGCCAGGAGGACGGAGGGATTGAGGAGCATCGCCGCCGCGATGCCGACGCGCTGCTGCATACCGCCAGAGAGCTCAAAGGGGTAGGCATCCAGTATACGCTGCCCGTTTTCAAAGCCGATCTTCTGCAGGAGCTCCACCGCGCGGGTGCGAAACGCATCTTTCGATACGCTTTCGTGCTCCGTCATGCTCTCGTAAAGTTGTGCGCCGACGGTACGGATCGGGCAGAAGGAGCTGCCCGCCGACTGGAAGATCATCCCCAGCTCCGGGCCGTTGAGCTTACGGATCTCATTTTCCGGGAGATCCGGCAAATTCTTTCCCTTGTACCAGATATCCCCGCGTGTCACCAGACCGGCGGGGCCGAGAAGCCCCATGGCCGCCTTGATAAGTGTGGATTTGCCGGAGCCGGATTCGCCCACGATGCCGAGAATCTCTCCCTCGGAAACGGTAAAGCTTACGTCTTTTACGGCACAGACGCCGTTATATGTAATGTCTACATGTTCATAGCGTAATATCTCCGCCATCTTGTCACCTCCCGCGGGATCTGGGGTCAGCATAGTCCCGGATGGTATCGCCCAGGAGGTTGAAGATCATGACAGAGACAAAGATCGCAAGACCGGGGGCAAAGGTGACCCAGGGGACGGTGGTGATGAGACTGCGCGTGTCGCTCATCATGCTGCCCCATTCGGCAATGGGCGGCTTTGCGCCGAGGCCGAGAAAGCTCAGGCCCGCAAGCTCCATCATCATGGTGCCGATATCCAGCATGGAGGTCACGAGGATCGGGCCCATGATGTTCGGCAGAATATGCTTGAAAATGATCTTCCATGTCCCGCTGCCGGAGAGCTTTGCTGCCTTGAGGTAGGGCGTCTCCTTCTGAGACAGCGTCTGGCTGCGGGCGATACGGGCATACTTGGGCCAGGAGATCGCCGCCAGCGCGATGATCGCGTTTTGCAGGCCGCCGCCCAGAACGCCCGCCACGGCCAGGGCAAACACCAGGCCGGGGAAGGCGAGAAACATATCCGAAATGCGCATGAGCACGGTGTCGATCCACTTGCCGTGCCAGCCGCAGAATACGCCGATCACGGTGCCGATCACGGTGATGATCGCAACGAGCAGGAGCGTAGAATAGATGCTTGCGCGGCTGCCCACGATGACGCGGGAGAGCATGTCACGTCCATAGCGGTCCGTGCCGAAGAGATGCGCGGCAGAGGGAGCGGCCTTCGCGTTGGAGAGATCCTGCACATAGGGGTCGTAGGGTGTCAGATGCTCTGAGAAGATGGAGCCGATCAGGAGCAGGAGGGCAAGCGTCCCGAAGATGATGAGCCGTGTCTTGACGGTATTCTTCTTTATTTTCTGTACGCGGACTGTCGGTTCACTCATTCCTTGCTCACCCCCAGTCTGATGCGCGGGTCAAGGGCATGGTACATAAGGTCGGTGATCAGGTTCACCAATACGTAGATAATGGCCATCCACACCACATAAGCCTGGATGAGCGGATAGTCGCGCATGGTGATAGCGTCCACCGCGAGCTTGCCCACGCCGTCCCACATGAAGATGCTCTCAATGATGGCCGTGCCGCCAAGCAGGCTGCCGATGGAGAGAGCAAGCAGCGTGATGATCGTGAGCATGGATGATTTGAGAACGCTTTTCCAGAGAATCACACGGTTTCTTACGCCGCGGGCCTTCGCCCCGGTGACGTAATCCTTGTTGAGTTCTTCCAGAACCGTCGTCCGTACCTGCCGCATGTATTTGGCGGACATGGCGATGGCCAGGGTCAGCGTTGGCATAAGGGCGCTGCGCAGCGTTGTGCCGTTGGAGATGACCGGCAGAAGCTTTAATTTGATAGCCAGTAACTGCATCAGCAGCAGAGCCACGAAGAAATTGGGCAGAGAGTTTCCCACAAAGCTAAGCAAGCGCAGGATGTAGTCGATGATTTTGTCATGGTTCACCGCTGCGAGAATGCCCAGCGGAATGGAGATCGCGACGGTCATGAGGATGGAAAGCGCCGTCAGCAGCAATGTTGCCGGGAGCTTGGAGACGAAGGTCGGGAACACTTCCCTGCCGGAGACATAGCTTGTGCCCATATCCCCGGTCAACATGCCGCCAAGCCAGGAAAAGTACTGTGTGACAAAGGGCTTGTCCAGGCCAAGCTCCGCCTTCTTCGCGTCGATGACCTCCTGCGCCACCGCGCCCTTGTCACCGTAGAGCTCGGTGATCGCGTCGCTGCCCGCCATGCGCATCATGGCAAAGGACAAAAACGTGATCCCGATGAGCACCGGGATCAGTTGTATAAATCTCTGAATGACATACTTTCTCACGTTGTTCTCCCAGCTTCGCAGAGATTGTCAAATCTATCGTTGAAATTATATGCGATCCCGAGCCGCAGCGGAAGCCCCGGGGGGGGATATTTTTTCGCTGTTTTCAAAAAAACAGGACAGGGGCTTGTGAAGAGGCAAAACTTATGGTAATTTGAAAAAAACAGGAAAGGTCCATTATAACCATGGAAATCATATCGGAAAACAAAGCATACTGGACCGGCCGCGCTTCCGGGTATTCCGAGGTCAATCAGCTGGAGCTTGAAACCGACCAGCGTAAAAAGTGGAGAGACTGCCTGCAGGCTGAGATTGCCCGACAGTATCCCGGAATCGCGGCAGCTCCGCTTCGTGTATTGGAGATCGGCACCGGACCGGGCTTCTTCGCGATCCTGCTCTGCGAGCTGGGATATGACGTGACGGCCATCGACCTGACCCCGGCCATGCTCAAAGAGGCAAAGAAAAATGCCGGCGATATGGCCGACAGCATCCGTTTTTTGGAGATGAACGCGCAGGCGCTTGGCTTTGAAGACGCCGCCTTTGATGTGGTGATCAGCCGCAACCTGACCTGGAACCTTCCACACCCGGAGGCAGCATATGCCGAGTGGGTCCGGGTGCTCAAGCCCGGCGGCCTTCTCCTGAACTTCGACGCCAACTGGTATGCCTACCTCTTTGACGAGAAAGCCCGGGCCGCGTATGATCAGGACCGGATCAACAGCGCCGGACAGGGTGTCTGGGATCAGAACATCGGCAAAAACTTTGACGTGATGGAGGACATCGCCCGACGCATCCCGCTCAGCAGTATCCGCCGTCCCGCTTGGGACTTATCCATGTTGCGCAGCCTCGGTCTGCATGCGCAGGCGGAGGAAGCGGTATGGCAGCGGGTATGGTCAGAGGAAGAAAAGCTGAATTTTTCCTCCACCCCTTTATTTCTTGTGCGGGCGACAAAAGCATGAGACCGGCACCTGACCCATTCTCTTCATCCAACATGAACAGCAACGGCAGAAGACGTCCTCACACGCTTCTGCCGTTGCTGTTATACTGATATTTTTTAGCCGCTGCGGGAGAGGGCGCCGGGCTCTGCTGCGCCGAAGCACCGGCAATTCAGGAGCTCCATGCCATAGGGCTGTACGCTCCGTGTTTGTTCTCCCTTCGCAGACAGATTACTGCATAGCCAGCGCAACGCTCACGCCGCCATTACCCAGCAGCTCCCGCATTTCCTCGGGAGTCTTGTCTGTGATGTGTCCCAGCCGGGTATAGGCCCAGGAATTGCTGCCGTAGAACACTACAAGCTGATTGCCGGAATACAGCACGATATCGCCGGGGGAGGTGCTGGTCTGCACGTCCCCGCTGGGCATACGCCGGCCGATGGAGCCCACCTGCTCAAATCCGCCGTACATGGACATCTCAATACGCAGGCCGCTCTGCGCCAGATCCTTGAGAGCCGCAACGGATTCGTTGTCTTCCCAGGCAACCGCAACAGGCGTATCGTTGATCTTCATCTGCATGACAGGCTCCGCCTCTCTTTCGTCCAGTTCAATCAGCACGTCATAGCTGCCGTTCAGGGCGGCGATCTCGGCAAGCGGACAGGTGATCACGCCGAGGTTTACCTGATTGCCGTAGCTTTCGGACTTGTCCTGATCCTCGAACAGGATCGTGAAATAAGGTGCGTCGGTGGCGTAGTCGATATCGCCGTTCAGCCAGCCATTGTGCTCTTCTTCCTCATGATAGGGCAGGTTCTCCGTAACGCCGCAGAAATCATGGGAATAGCGGCTCATGTGCTGGGTGCAGGGCAGCCTTGCGATCAGGGCCTGCGCGGTTTCGCTGTCATTCAATACGCCGGGAATCACCGTGTCTCCAAAGTGAAGCAGGATCTTCGTTCCGTTTTCCGGCGGCAGACGGGTCGGCATGGTGGGATCGTCGGTCTGCATCTGCGCTCCGTCTTTCGCCGCCCGCCTGCCCGTATCAGCTGAAGCGGTCAGGCACGCGGACAGCAGCATCAGAATCGCCAGCAGCAATGACATGGTCTGTTTCATTCTTGTATCCTCCCTCTATCGCACTTTGCACGAGTGTTCTTCCATTCTTTTTCAACGCTTGCGGGATCGTTTCCGGAAACGGTCCCCACGTGGATGGTTTTACGTTCTCATCTGCAGGAGCTTCGTAATATCCTGTACGCAGCGCTCCGTAACCTTTTTTCGATCCGGAGCCGGCAGATCCGTATGTCGGTCCACATAGTCTATAATTCTGATGCAGCCCAGAAGCTGGGCTGCATGCTTTGCCTCACGAAGCTTCTCCTCATTCGCCCCATCCAGATACAGCTCAAAAATCCGGTCACAGATTTTTGCAGCCGTTTCGACATCAATGCCCAGCATATACGCAGCCTTCGGTTCTATGGAAGGGAATTGACGATAGGAGACAAACACGGTTGCAAGCTCAAAAATCGGGTCCCCCGTACTGAGTGTATCCATGTCTATGAGCATCAGCTCATCGCCGCAAATCAGTATATTGTTCATGTGAAAATCCGCATGAATGATCGTATTTCTAACCGGGATCATATCCACGAAGCCGCAAAGCCTTGCATAAAGATCTTCAGACAGGAACGTACGTACCTTCGGAAGCCAGCGCAAGGTCTGCTGTTTCATATCCGGAAGCTCACCCGGCTCTGCCGTGATGGCATGGATCTGTTTCATCAAATCTACGGATCGTTCGAGGAAGCTTTCGAAACGCTCCGGAGATTCCCGGATATAATCGGCAGAGGATTGCGCCTCCAGATGTTCAAACACGATGCCGTAGCGATCACCCACACGCACGATATCAAAAGGGATCGCGGTGGGTATTCCTTTCACAAACGCCCAGCGAGCCAGTTCTCTTTCCCTCCGTATGGCATCTATGGAAGAATTCTCGTTATAGACCTTAACCAGCATATCCGGTGCGGTCTGATACACAATCCCATGCGCGCCTCGTCCTATCTCAGGGCATCCGTCAATGCTTATCTCCCGAAGCTTTTTCATATTGCAAACCCTCATAATCGTATTTTCAGTTATTGTAAGAGTGAATCATCTCTGTAAATACTGATTTGGCGAGATGGAGTATACCATAAATTCCCGGCTTACGGAAGATGCTTTGTTTTGCGGAAGGCGAAAAAACGTACCTCACCGCAGGGCTGAGACGCTTTTACCCATACGGTAGGCTTGCTCTATGGCAGGATGCTCAGGATTGTCCCCGGCTGCCGTGACGCCGCCCATGAAGACGCTCCCGGCAAGACGCGCCCGCTCAAAGCATTCGATCCAGCCCTCCAAACCACTGACGGCGCGCTGCGGGACAGGCTCCTCATCTTCGGCGGCGGCGGTCAGCAGATACACGTCGCGAAAAGCGTATTCGCTCGGGAAGAGCGGATTGAGCCGGTCGAGCAGGGTCTTGAGCTGTCCCGACATTTCATAGTAGTAGATCGGTGTGGCGAAAACCAGCACGTCGGCCCGGAGCGCCTTTTGGCAGATCTCATCTGCATCGTCGCGGATCACGCAGCGCAGCTTCTCCTGGCACACAAAGCAGCCCCGGCAGAAGTTCACCGTCTTGCCGCGCAGCGAGATCAGCTCCACCTCATGTCCCGCTTCCTGCGCGCCTTTGGCAAAGGCTTTTGCCAGCGCTTCCGAATTGCTGTTCACCCGGGGACTTGTCGATACGATCAAAATCTTTTTCATTTTCATGCCTCCTTACGCCAACTGCAGGCTGTTGACCCAGTCCTTCAGCTCGCGCTCAGAGGCACGGGCAGAGAAGCGCTTTCCGGCAAGGACCTTTGCGCCCTTTGCCAGTGCTGCGATCCGTTCCTGACCCTCTCCGAGCTGACTGCCGCCGGAGGTGAAGAAGGGTACGACCGTCTTGCCGGAAAAATCATAGGCATCCAGGAAGCTGTCGATAATGCTGGGTTCGCGGTACCACCAGATGGGAAAGCCGAGGAAAATGACATCCGCCCGCTCAACAGGCGCAGCCGTATCGGCAAGCGCCGGGCGGCAGCTCTTGTCCTGCATCTCAACCGTGCTGCGGGCCTTCTTGTCCATCCAGTTCAGATCCCGACGTTCATAGGGGACGGCGGGCTTGATTTCATACAGGACTGCGTCTGCCGCTGCGGAAAGCGTATTTGCCAGTCTGGCGGTGCTGCCGCTGGCGGAAAAACAGGCAACCAATGCTTTCATTTATGATACTCCCTTCTCGTTTTACAGGATTGCTTATGCTTCCTCGTTCCAGATCTCCTTGGCCTGACGGAACACGGCCCAGCCCTTGGGCCAACCCACATACATGGTGGCATGGGTGATGATGGCGGCGATCTCCGCTTTTGTCACGCCGTTATTCTTCGCGTTTTGCAGATGGTAGGCAAGAGACGAATCCGTGATCCCCGACGCCATCAGGGACACAACGGTGATGATGCATTTGGTCTTTACGTCAATAGCTTCCTCATTCCACACCTCGCCGAACAGTATGTCATCGTTGAGGTGAGCGAACATCGGCGCGAACTGGCCGAGCTGTTCCCGTCCCGCCGTCTGTGTGATCTTTTTATTCATATCATGCTCCCCTTCTCTATTTTTTAATAAACTTCAAATCCTGCTCCGGCAGGCCGGAATCTTCGGAGACAAAGCGCTCGACCTTCATGTGCAGGTCATATTTTTCCCGCAGGGCCGCGATCTGTGCCATCATGGGCGAGGCATGGTGCGCGTCGATGGCTGCCTGATCCCGCCATTGGTCAATAAGCAGCACGCTTTCGGGATCGTCCATCGGGAAATAGTATGCATAGCGGAGGTTTCCCTCCTCGGCACGGATCGTGGACACAACGCCGCTTCTGACCATTTCTTCGGCAAAAGCTCTGGCACTCCCGTTTAAGCCGGTGTAATAAAGATGAACGGTAATCATAGCAAGCCTCCCAGCAAAGTCCAGATAAAGTCATAGGCCATGTCATAGGTGCTCATATAAACATAGGAGATCCCCGCCTCCTTCATAGCCTGCTTCTGCTTTTCCGTCACCACGGTATAGGGATAAAGGCCGTAGACAAAGGGCAGAAAGGCATACAGGAAGCTCTGGCGTTTCTGCTCACCGAGGCCGGGAACAAAGTGTTTCAGGCAGCTGTCCAGCGCGTCCTTCGACTTCCCATAGGCCCTCTTGAATGCGACCAGACGCTCCATACGGGAATTGGCCTCCATGTCATAGAGGTTCATGCTCAAAAGCTTGAGCATCAGGGAGCGGCGCTCCAGCGCATGGGCAAGCGCGGATGAAAGCTCATCCAGCGTCATTCTTTCATTCTGCATGCAAAGGCTCTCAAGGTCTTCGGTAAACAGCTCGTATTCCTGCGCGAAAAGCGCAAGGAATATCTCCTCCTTTGTCTCAAAGTAATTATAGATCGAGGTACGGGTAAAGGAGGTCTGCTGCCCGATTTCCTTCAATGTGATATCCTTGAAGCTCATGGTCTCATAGAGCTTGCGGCATGCGGCGATGATTTCCTCCCGCCGCGCATTGGTCAGTTCCGCAGATCCTTTTGGCATCTCACTGCTCCTCTCTCAAGCGCCTTCTCCATGGAAAGCTTCCAATGGCTGCACGCCATGATACCCGCGTGTTTCGCCGGAGTCCGGCTCAGCCTTCCGTCACCCATCGCTCCCATTACGATCACCGGAGGCGGATACGTCACCAAGGGCGCTTCTATTTTAAAGTATTGACACGATGTCAGAGTGTACTATAGCACCATTCTGACACCGTGTCAATACCGTTTTCGTTTCTTCCGCTGCCCATCGCTGCGTTTCTGAGCATTGGTCACGATCCCGGTCAATCTGTTTTCATCCTGTTCAAAACTCGAAACGGCATACTTCGCAGTTATTCACGCCAAAAGCGGCAAACTCTTCGTTTTTCATATCCTGAAAATAGGACTTGATAAACCGGGCTATACCGTTGTGGGCAACCAGGATACAGGTATGCTCATCGTCTTTCAGTTCATCCAGCAGATTATAGATCCGCTGGGCAACACGGAACATGGATTCGCCAGTCCCGTAAGAGCAGATAAAGTTCTGCTTTGCCTTCTGAAAAGCCTCGCTTTTTCTCGGGCTGGTTCCCTCCCATCTGCCGAAATTCTGCTCGATCAATCTGGGTTCCACCTTTGCGGGGATCCCCGTAATTTCCGAGATATGCCGCGCGGTATCCGCCGCCCGCTGCAAAGGCGAATACAGGATCAGATCTGCATGGATTCCCGACTCTGCAATGACCTTTCCCGTTTTGACGGCCTGCTCATGACCTTTTTCTGTCAGCGGCGCGTCTGTTGCACCGCAAATCTTATCCTCGAGATTCCACAGGGACTCTCCGTGCCGCACAAAATAAAGCTCCTTCATCTCTGTTTCTTTTCCCCCCTGCTTTTTCAGTTTAGCAAATCATATCACATTCTCTGCGGAAAAACAATGCAGCCCTTCTGCATCTTCCCGGTAAAAAGCCGATGCACGCGCGGCTTGCGGACGGTCGCTGAGCGCATCTCAGCGGCATTGCCCATGGAGCATGATGGTCATTGCCTGTTCAAAAACCCCAGATACTCGTCAAAGGCGTTAAAAAGCATGTCCCCGGAGCAGACCGGCAGCACCATGTCCGTCTCCCCTACCGGACAAAAATCAAAAAAGTCGGCTGCGCCCGTCAGCACGAGTACCGGAATCACTTCATAGGAGGGCCCGAACACGATTTCCAGATACGGCACATACTTGGCAGATTGCAGGACCTCCTTCGGGTCGATCCTGTCCTTCATCTTGAACTCCAGCGAGAAGACCTTGTTTTCGGTGATGACCAGCACATCCGCATAGATTCTGACAAATCGGGAGCGCTTGAGCCGCAGCTCGAAGGCAAGCTCCCAATTCAGGCAGGCGTCGCCCGCCATCTCCAGAAGATCGTCAAAAAGCCTGCGCATTTGCGTGCGGCAGTCCCGGAAGGAATGGAACAGACCACGCGTGTCGTTGAGATTTCTCCCGATGTTTGTACAGCCCTCCGTCAGCCTCTCAAGCCATGCCTCTTCGGATAAATCCATGAACTCGCCCACGCTGCCGTAATACCCGGCGAATTCCTGCAGGCCGATATGCGGCCTCGCCTGTCGGACGATCCCGTGCCAGCGGTATTCCCGATCCTGCCAGCACAGCTCCTTCATCAGCGGCGAGCTAAAGAGAATATGGTTGACAGTCTGGTGATCAAGGCCCAGTTCCTTTGCAATCTCGCGCGCCTTCAAGCCGCTGTTTTGACAGATCAGCGCGCAAATCGACTGTTCAGTCTCGTGTGTCTTCATGGCTCGCTCCGTTCCGACATCTGTTTATTCTGCTCCGTGACAGACTCAGGTAGAACGTCTCTGAAGAATCTGCGCCGGATTTCCATGCAAGATGATTCGATAGATCGACCCGCTGAGCAACGCAGCTTGACGTTGAACGACGGGCCGATGAGGGCATCGGCTCCTACGGATTTGTATGCTTATGCCTTTTGAGACAGCCCCTTTTTCTCTCGAAGGGGATGGGACCATAACAGGAAGCCCTGGCGGGGCTTTCATCGACCGGTGTACATATCCGGTCGATTCCTTTTAAGCTGTTGTCAGGATATCAGGGCTATCGGTGATCGGCGGCAAAATGCTGCCGCGCTCTCGCTTCGTCGCTTCCGGGAATAAGGTACCCGTCCCCGTGAGGCGCGGCGCAGCGGGAGATTCTTTATGTCAGGACGGATCAAAGGGGATTTCATAATCTGCGTCCGGATCATAGAATTCAAATCCCGCTTTAACGGCAAATCGTTCCGCCTCTGTTCCTTTTTTGCCGAACACCATTACGTTCCCACAGCCCTGCAGGGCACAGTCGTCCACCTTTTCCACCGTGGGGGGGATGCGGATCTCACGCAATTTTTTGCAGTTGGCGAAGGCGTTTTTCTCAATCGCCGTCACGTTTTCCGAAATCACGATACACTCCGCCGCGCTCCCCTCAAAGGCGCCCTCCCCGATCCATGTGAGGGATTCGGGCATGAGGAGGACGGGGGGTTCGTCCTGCGCGGCATGAACATGCTCGGAACGAATCACGGGCGCTTCCGATGTCAGCGCCTCGGCTCTCCTGCCGTCCTCCGCCCTGGCCGTCGGCACAAGACAGAGCATGATCGTCAGCCCCGACAGCAGCACAAGGCTCCCGCGTTTTGCCATCTTGTGTGATCTCATTGTCATATCCTCCCCCGGCAGTGTTACGGACAGCCCTCGGCCAGGCACGATTTCAAGCATTTGCCGCTGCCCCATAAGTGTGTGGAAAGGCTGTCCGTTCCGTAAGGCGGTTTCCCGTATTGCATGCTGCTCTCAGCCGATGACGAACACCTGTCCCCACTGTTGCTCCAGCGCCGTCGGCGTTGGAACCGGCGTTGGGCTTGCCGTTAGTGTCGGGTTTGGCACTGGCGTTGTGCTTGGCGCTGGCGTTGCGCTTGGCGCTGGTGTTGCGCTTGGCGCTGGCGTTGCGCTTGGCACTGGCGTTGCGTTTTCTGTCAGTATTTCATCCGATATCGGATTTGGGCTCCGCATCGGCGTCGGATCCGGTGTGAAAACGGCCGTCCGATCCGATATCACAGCGATCTGCTGAGGGCTGTCCCAAGCAACAACGATCTCCCAGTCTTCTTCCGTGGCAGACTGGGTGGAACGCGGCGCGGCCGCCGGCGTTGTTGTGGGCGTCGGCGCCGCTGTGGCCGCGGGAGTCTGCACAGATATCGGTGCCGGCGCCGCTGTGGCCGCGGGCGTTTGCACAGATATCGGTGTCGGTGCCGCTGTGGCCGTGGGAGTCGGAGAAGGCGCAGGCGTCGGCGAAGCTGCAGATGCAGATGGCGCCGGGGATGCAGAAGGCACGGGCCCGGTCTTCGACGTACAGCCGCACAACAGGCAAAGCGCAAGGGCCAGGGCACAGATCCTGCAAATTTTATGTCTCATATGCAATCCTTCTTAATTCAGCGGATAGACCTCAGACCAGTCTTTTTCAAACATGGAGCTTGTGATGATGTCCATCGGTTCGAGCTCTATCCATTCCAGCTCCGGCGCAATATAGGGCTTTTTGCTCATCCCCGACCATTCATAGGGCTCTTTCATAAGCTTTCCGCTCCCTTCTCAGCTGCGTTTCGCCGGCACAGGTTTGGTGCCGTTCCAGGTGATATAGAATTCCTTCGGCTTGATTTCCGATCTCACGCCATCCTTCGTAACGAGGTAGAGCGTAACGCGAAAATCCGTCTCGGCTGGCGTGCTGCCGTCAAGGTAGAGCTTGTTGGGCACGCCCAGCACCGCGCAGCAGGTCAGGTTCTTCGACCATAGCGCATTCGCGCCCAGGAGTCTGACCGCATCCGCGACTTCAAACTTTGTCACCTGATCCTCAACCGTCTGCCATATATAATCGCTGTAGATTTTGTCACTGTACTGCGCGTCGGCCAAATCGGAATAGTCGGCCGCGCCGCTCAGCTTGTAATCAATGTCGAAGCCGATCTTGCTGTACAGAGACTTCTCCGGAACGGATGTGACAAAGCGGAGGTCCGTCTTGTTCGGATCACCGGTCTTTGAATTTGTACGGAACTGGATGCCTAGGGCGAGGGCGTTGGCCGGGATGTAGCGGGCATAAGCGCCGGTCTCAGGGATGTCAGTCTCCGTGGCGATGGGGCTGCCGCTGAATTCCGCGTCGGCATACCAGCCGAGGAAGAGGGTGTCGGTGTCATCCTCCCATTCGCGCAGCGCGGGCGCTGTCCTGCCGAAGCAGGTCAGGACATCCTCCTTCGAGTAGTAGAAGGGCAGCGGGTCGGGTGCTGCCGCAATGAGGAAGCGCGTGGTAACTGCGCCGTCGCCGAAGTTCACGGTAAGGCTGTGCTCGCCGTCGGACAGGGTTTCGAGATACTCGCTCTTGATCGTCACAATCACACTGCCCTTCTCGGCTGAGTAATGATCTGCCGTGACGCTCCTGCCGTCGATCTCGATGCCGGTGAAGAGCTCCATGGTCAGCTTATCGTGATTCACATCGTCACTGCCGTTGCCGCGCACGACGCGGAAAACGGCGCTCTTGCCGCTGCCCCGGGTCCACGTTTCTGTCTCCTCGCGGTAGGTGTAACCCGGGCGCGCGATGGACTCACACAGCTGCTCCGTATAGGTTTTTCCCTCCAGGTCCGCCGCCACAGTGTAGGTCACACTGCCGTCGGCCTCTCTGGTCGGCAGTATTATCTCGGGCTGAAGCTGCGCCTCGGCCAGCGCCTCACAGATGTGGCTCGTGTCATGCCGGCAGACGAAGCGAAGAACCGCGCTGTAACGATCGTCCGTCCACACCGCTTCCCCGTTCCGCTGCCAGTCGTGTCCGAGGGGGGCGAGAAAGATCGTGTCATAAAGCTCGGGCTCGACCTCGTTCTCCCCGCCGGCATCAGTGAAGACGCTGTCACAGCTTTCACAGATCCAGTATGCGATGTTACCTTCCTCTGTGCAGCCGGGTTTCTTTTCCGGGACAGCTGTCAGCTTGTGCACATGGGTGATGCTCGGGATGACGGCTGTCTCGCTGTGCGTGGGGTCGTTTTCGCATACACGCGTCTGCTCGCCGTCCTCGGTCTCGGTGGCAGCCCTGATGACTGTCCACTCGCCCCACTTATGACCGAGAGCAGGGATGCTGCGGGTCTTCTCGGAATCAAAGGCGGGGTTTTCAAACAGGGCCCGGTACAGTGCCACCCCTTCGTCCTCGCAGCTTGCAGGGACCGCGGTTTTGATTTCGATCGCGTCACAGATCTCCTGCTGTATGTGGCTCGTGTCGTTTCTGCACCGGCGCTCGGCAACCACAATACTCAGATCGTCGGACCAAAGGTAAGTCGCCTTGCCCCAGTCGTGGCCGGCAGCGGGGATGATCTCGCTGCGCGTTGAGAGGATCGCAGTGCAGTTTTCGCAGTGCAGTGCAAGCGTTTTCACGCCGGGCTGTGTGCAGCCGGGGGCAGTGCTGCTCTCTTCCTCCCAGGCTCCGGTCTTGTGGCCGAGGGGGGGTATCACGGTATCCTCAGGGGCAATCCAGTTCTTCCCCTGCTCATCTTCAAAGCAGAGGCCGCAGCCCCGACACCGGTAATAAGCCCTGCTGCCTTCCTCCGTGCAGCTTGCTGCCTTTTCCGGGACAAGTGTCATGGTATGGGTGTGGCCCAGAGCAGGAATGGCGCGGGTCTGGACATGCGCAGGGTCATGCAGGCAGATGCGCTGTTCTTCCCCGTCTTCCGTTTCGGTGGGCGTCTTGATGGTCTCCCACTTGCCCCAGTCGTGACCGAGGGCGAAAATTGCATCGCCGCGGGTGCTGAGAGTCTCACCGCAGTCGGCGCAGTGCAGTGTAAAGCGGACATAGCCCGGCGTCGTGCAGTCGGGTTCTTGCTTTTCGCTGACCCAGTCTGCGGCGGTGTGGCCATTCGGCGGGAGGGTAAGATTGTCGGGGGTGATTTCCGTTGTTCCTTCCGCTTCGGTGAAGAGCCTGCCGCAGCCGGTACAGGTCCAATATGTGATGCTGCCGGGCTCGGTGCAGGAAGGCTCTGTGCCTTCGGTCCTGACCAGGGTGTGGACATGCGGCAGCTTCGGGATCGCGCGCGTCTCGGTATGGTCCGCGTCATGGGCGCAGATTCGGATTTCGGTACCCTCTGCCTCTTCTGTCGCCTGGGTATCGGTGATCCATTCGCCCCAGGCGTGGCCAAGGGCGGGGATGCGTTCGGTGCGGGTAGTGAGTGCCTCGCCGCAGCGGGCACAGAACAGGGTATAAGAACGGATACCGATCTCGGTGCACGTGGGGCTTTTCTCGACTGTGCCCTCGCTCCACGCCCCCGCTGTATGGCCGAGGGGGTCGGTCGCCATGTCCTCGGGATCGACAGGCTTTGTCCCGGCGGCGTCTGCGAAATACAGCCCGCAGCCGGAGCAGCGGTAGTAAGCGCTGCTGCCGGGAGCGACACAGCCTGGCTGCTGCGCGGGGATCGCCGTCAGGGTATGGGTATGCTGGAGGACCGGAAGCGTGCGCTCTTCAACGTGGCGCTCGTCGTTCAGGCAGACGCGGGTCTGTCTGCCCTCCTGCGTCTCGGTGGGCTCCAGAGTGGTCTCCCACTCGCCCCAGTCGTGGCCGAGGGGAGCGATGCTCTCACCCCGGGAGGAAAGCTCCTCACCGCAGTCCGAACAATAGAGCTTCATTCGCCTGTAGCCCTGGTCGGTGCAGCCGGGCTGCTTGGTGACGGCGTCAAGCTGCCATCCGGACCCGGCGCTGTGACCTTTGGCGGGAAGCGCAATGTCGCTGTCATAGATTTCTTTTTTGCCCGCCGCATCGGCAAAGCGCCTGCCGCAGCCGGTGCACGTCCAGTAGGCGATATTGCCCGGCTCCGTACAGCCGGGCGCTGCAGCGTCGGTCTTCGTCATGCTGTGGCGATGCGCAAGCTTCGGGATGACATGCTGCCCGGCCTTGCCGCAGCGCGCGCAGGTGCGCGTTTCGATTCCGGTTTCCTGCTCGGTTGCGGGCTTGGTCACGGTCCAGGCGCCCCAGGCGTGGCCCAGGGCGGAGGTGCGCTCGGTGCGCGTCTCAAGCGCCGCGCCGCAGACGGAGCAGCGCCTCACATAGGTGTCGAGGCCCTCAGTCCCGCACGTGGGGGCAAGACTGCCTGTCAGATCCCACGCGTCCTTCGGTGTGTGGTCCTTGACCGGGATCACAGTCTCGGCCTGCGTGGTTTCGTTCGTACCTGCATCGTCTGCAAAGAGCTTGCCGCAGCCGGTACAGGTCCAGTATTCCATACTGCCGGGCACGGTGCATGAGGGCTGTCTGCCTTCTGTCTTCACCAGGGTGTGAACATGCTTGAGGCGCGGGATCGCACGCGTCTCGATGTGACTTTCGTCACGCGCGCAGACGCGCTGCTCGCTGCCTTCCTCGCCCTCGGTGGCTGCCTTCGTCACCGTCCACTCGCCCCAGTCGTGGCCAAGCGGATCAAGGACCCGGTCGTGGACGCTGATGACCTCCCCGCAGCGCGTACACCGGATCTCCATGCGTTCAAAGCCCCGTTCGGTACAGCCTGGCTGCTTCGTGATCCCGGCGCTGGTGGCTTTGCCTTCGGTCTGGTGGCCGAGGGGATCGACCACGGTCGCAGTCCGGGCAATCTCCTGTGTCCCGGTACTGTCGGCAAAAAGCCTGCCGCAGCCGGTGCACGTCCAGTAGGCGATATTGCCCGGCTCCATACAGGTGGCCGCTGCGGCCTCTGTTTTTTCCAGTCTGTGCACATGCGCCGCTCTGGGGATGACGCGGGTCTCGACGTGAGAGGCGTCGCGCTTGCATGTGCGTGTCTCTTCGCCTTCCTGCGTTTCGCTTGCCTCTCTGGTCACGGTCCAATCGCCCCAGTCGTGTCCGAGGGGGACGTTCCAGTCATTGCGGCCCTCGAGCAGCTGACCGCAGTCCTTGCAGCGTACCCGGTACTGGTATTCCCCGCGCTCGGTGCAGGTGGCCTCCTTTGTCACGGTCGTGGTGGCTGTCGGCTGATGGGTTCCCGTGGCCGGGAGGATCACCGACTCCTTCCCGATCCCGGTCTTCCCTTCCGCGTCCGCGAAATACTCGCCGCATCCGGTGCATTTCCAGTATCGGATGTTGCCCGCTCTGACACAGATGGGCTCGCTGCGCGCCACTTCGATCAAGCTATGGCTGTGAAGCTGGGGGATGAGCTTCTGCTCGACGTGGCTGGAGTCGTTTTTGCACACACGCGTCATCTCTCCGGGGTTCTCGGCAGTGGGCTCGGCCGTGGTTTTCCACTCCCCCCAGTCGTGGCCGAGGGCCGGAAGCGTGACGGTCCTGCTGTCGTTATACTCGCCGTTATCCCCGCCGAAGGCGCGCACGCTGGCAAGATAGCGGATGCTGCCAGGCTTCTCGCAGGCAGCCTTCGTCGTGCTGGCAAAGACGGACGCGGCAACCTGGCTGAGCTCATTACACTCGGAGCAGACAAACAGCGCCGTAGCGAGCATGTTGCCGTTCTCGTCCTGCTTCCATTCCCAGATCGGCGCTTTCCAGCTGTGGGCATGCTCCTGCCATACGGCTTTCGCGGTGGTGTCCTCACCGATGGAGAAGCTCATGCCCGCATCGTACATGCTCCCGTCAATGCTCCAGTAAAGGAAGTCATAATTCTGGCGTCTGGGCTTTCCTTCGGGCAGCGTGTACTCCCTGTTTTTGACAAGGCCCTTCATGGGTGTCGGGGTCCCGACGGCGCCGTTCGCGTCAAAGCTGAGCGTGAGCCCGCGCACGAAACTGACTGCCGCTGCTTTTTTTCCGTCCTTGTCTGCAATCGCGCCGCCGCTCGCTTTGCCGTACTCGGGGATTTTGATGCCGACGTTCTCATTGATTACGGGGGGCTTGTCTCCGAAATAGACGCCGGTGCCGCCTTCCCTGGCAGTAAATCCGAGTGCTTTTACATTTTCTATGTTTATGCCGCCGGGCGCATAGATCCCGTACTCGCCGGCCGAAAAGGACAAATTGCTGTCCGCCTTGAAGGTCACCGTCCCGTTCTTCACATACACGCCGTACTTCGCCGGGTTATCCTTGGGGCTTAACCAGGCGTTTCCGTCAATGGTCAGGTCTCCCTCCGCATAGATGAGCGCGTCGTTGGTCAGCGGCTTCAAGAGAGTCCAGTCGACATTCTTGGGGATCGTCAGGGTATGGGTAAAGGGATCATAGTGCATTTTCTCCATGTTCTCGGAGGTGACGCGGTTGCCGAGATACCAGATATCGTACTCCACGGGCTTGTCGTTCCTGTTGTACAGGCACTTTCTGCAGATGCCCTTTTCGTCGAAGTCGTGCGCCTCGGCGCGCTCATAGTACAGGCAGGTGTTGCAGCAGTGCTCATGGTAATTCTTATCCACCTGGCGGTAGACCATATCCCCATGCTCGCAGGCCGAGATATAGGTGATCCCGCTGAATGTGAGAATTGAGTTGCGCTTTTCGCGGGTGATGCTGTTCCAGCCATAGGAGTCTTTTCTCATTGTCTCGCAGAGCTTGTCCATGGACGTGCCGTGTCGGATCCTGGCATAATCGTCGGTGATGGTCGCCGTGCCGTTCGACTCGCCCTCCATACCGTGACCGATGCCGTGGCTGCCGTTGCTGCCCGAGGCGGCGAGAACCGTGCCGCCGCTGATCGTGACGGTGCCGCCGTTGCCGCCGTCGCCGCCGCCGATGCCCGCGCCGCCGTATTCATGCCTGGTAAATGCTTCCATAAGCAGGTTGGCGATCACCTCGAGGCCTGCTCTGGCCGCGGAATTCTGCTTCTCCGCCGTGATCCACTTGTGTCCGTGGCCGAAGGGGACCTGCAGATCCGTGCCGCGGGCGATGACATAGCCGCCGCTGATGTTCACGATGCCGCCGTTGCCCTTGTAGCTGCCGCCGATGCCCGCGCCTCTTTTGGAAGACACCGCCTCCACAAAGCCGCCGCTGATGTTCACCGTACAGCCCGTGCCGCCCCTCTCGATGGCGTTCATACCCGCGCCGATACCGGCGCCGTCGGTGCCGGAGGCGATGACATGGCCGCCCTTGATGATAACAGCACCGTTATCATTGATACGCCTGCCGCCGCTTGTGATGCCGCTGTCGCCGATGCCCGGCCCGCCGTTGCTGGCATGCGCGATGACGACGCCGCCGTCAATGATGATATCGGCGCCCAGATTTTTGTCTTCCCCTGCGCCGATGGCGGCAGAGTAGTTAATGGTATCCTGCTGGTCGGTTGAAAGGCTTTTCGCCGTGACCAGGCCGCCGTGGATGACAATGGGGCCCGTGATGGTTCCGCCCTTTCCGCCGCCGATGCCCGCGCCCTTTTTCCCCTTCACCGTCACGCTGCCGTCGTACATGGTAAAGCCGCGCAGATTGCCGTCGGTGCCGCCGCCGATGCCGGAGCCCTGTATGGCGCCCACAGCCTTGATCTCGCCGCCGTAGACCGTGATGACGCCGCCGTCTTCACCCCGGTTCCCGCCGATGCCCGCATAAAAGCTCTCCCGTGTGCCTCTGTCGTAATTGACCTCGCAGCGCAGAAGGCCCGTGCCCTTGTCCTCAGCATAGACGGTGAGGGCGGTTTTCGGGTCCACCTGCGTCGCGGTGCGGATGCCGTACTTGCAGGTGAGGGTGCAGCCGTCGCGCAGGATCAGATGCACGTCGCCCAGCACGGTGAGGCGGTGTTTTTCAAAGGTGACGTCCTTGTCGACGATATACCAGCCGTCCTTGAGCGTCATGCCCATCTGTTCCTTAATGGTGGACATGGGGGTGTATTTGACGCACTCCAGCGTCTCGCCGAGTTTCCGGTACGGAACGCCCGGCATGTGCGATTTGACCGTGATCGTATATTCATTCGTGGGGCTTACATCGCCCTCCCACGGCGAAGTGCCGACTGTGAGCGTGACCGTTTCATCGAACACCCAGGGCACCTCGACGAACCAGATGTCCATATCCTTAAAAGTCTTCACAAGGTTCGGATGGCTTGAGGAAACATAGACCACATATAAGTTTTTCTCTTCCGTGACTACGCTGTCCACGATATTTTTCACAGGCGTCGGGACGCTGCTCGTAGCAGTGTAGCGGCGCTCGGTGCGGGTAAACTCCACCACAAATGCGGAAAAGCCCGTGGTCTCGGCATAGACGGTGCCGTCCTCCACACGGGCGGGCAGCTCCTCCTGCGCGCCGGAAGCGGGAAGGTGTACGACCCTCACGTCCAGGCTCTCGTCGGACGCCTCGGGCAAGTCGAAGGCCAGGGTCACCGTCTCGCCCTCAGGGGGCTGCAGGGCCTCGCCCTCGGGAGAGAGCATGCTGATCTCGTAGCGGTAGGATGCCACGGTCTCGGTCGTGACGCCGCAGTTTGCGCTCACGTCGGACGCGCGGCGGGGATTGACCAGCAGGACCTCGTCCCCGTCGGGGATGGCCTCGTCATAAATCAGATCTTCGGAGTCGTCTTCATCCTCTTCCGGCGCGCTCTCAAAGCTATTGGTTTCAGCAAGCTTCAAAAGCCTCGTGCCTTCTGTCTCGGTCAGGGGCGTCACGCTGAGGCTCGTGCCCGTCGGGAACAGTTCCTCCCCTGCCGCAAGGCGCACCGTACCGGGGACGGCTTCGGTCTGAAGCTGCGCGTCAGGGACAGTTGTCTCAGCCGCAGAGGACGCCAGCTCGGGCGCGGCTTCAAGCGTGTCCCGTGCGCTCTCCGGGACCTGCTCCTGCGCGTCGGCTTCCGCCGTGTCCGCCGGGCTCTCGTCCTCAGACCGGGGCAGCCCTTGCGCAGGGAGATATCCCTCTTCGGCCTCTTCTTTGAGGAGCTCATCAAAAAGCGCAGGCTCACAGTCCGTCTGTGCCGTCTCTTCGTCCTCCAGGAGAAACTCCTCGGCAAAGGCTGCAAAGCCGGATGAGCTCGTAAACAGGGTCAGGACCAGCAGAAGCGAAGCCAGGCGCTTCCAAATCGGATATCGGGATGATTTCACAATGATCGACCTCCGGACGGTATACCGTGCAAATAGATATTCACTTTATTATACCACTTTTTACAAAGTGATGCAATACATGCGGCGTTCGCAGAATGAAAAAAAGCCGGAGGGCGACAACGTTGCCCTCCGGCCGGACTGCCGGAAAAGTCTGTTTATTCATTGCGAGCCTGTGACCGATGTCACGCGGCAGCAGCGATAAGGAACGACCTCTTGAAAGAACATTTTTGGGATCATATAAGATGCATAGAGACGGATAAAGACGTCTTGACGAGCGGGTTCACTGAGACGCAGTTGATTTCAAAAAAACGCTGTTGAAGCGGCAAGGATTCCGGCTTACTCCATTTCTGTAAGCTATGCAATTGACCGGCGCTTGTCATAAACGCGGTTTTTCAAATCCGTATGGTCAGCACATTCAGGCCCAGCAGATTCTGATAGCTCACATCCTCGGCGATCCTGCAGACCATGCGGATGCCGATGTTGCTGCCCGTTTCGCCCGGCTCCATGGCGCTTGCGCGCTCAGCCGGATCAAAGGCCGTGCAGTTGTCGCGGATACGCAGGATCAGGTCGTCTCCTTTGTGTACCACGCGTATGTCGATGTGGTTCTTCTTGCCGTCCTTCTTGAAGCCGTGTTTGATGACGTTGCCTGCCATCTCCTCCATGCACAGCCCGGCGAAATATGCCCTGCGCCGGTCGATGCCACGCTCCAGGCAGAAATCGCCGATCTGCTGGGATACCGTCACTACCCCTTCCATGCTGTTCACGCTGATGTCGATACGCTCGTTTTCCGGTACGCCGATCCGCTCCGGAATCGCCATCAGCTCCTCCATGCTGCGCGGGAAGCGCCCGCGCAACACCCACGAATCCACGATGACCACCAGGGTGCAGAGTATGCCGTTGCAGGTATTGGCGAGGTACAGGCCGTTCATCTTCATGGATGGGATCAGCAGGAAGCTGAACAGCACCACGCCGATCACCCCGTCGACCGTGGGCAGAAGCACCGCCAGGACCCGCTTTTCCGCAGTCTGCGCGTAGCTTGCAAAGTGGATGCTGACCATGGACCAGGGCATGCACAGCGGCAGGAGACGAAAGCCCATCACGGTCATCTGATACACGGGCTCGGCAGGGTCGCGGTAAAACAGGCGGGTCAGCGGTTCGGCCAGCACAACGAGCAGCACCACGATCGTACACATCACGAGCATGCCCTTCGTCATCGTGATCTTCATCGTATTCACAAGGGATCTGCGATCCTCCTCCCCGATGCTGATGCTGAAGAGCATCCTGCACACGGCGGCCATGCCGAAGGGAACTGCCCAGACGATTGCCAGCAGCGAATTGGACGCGGAGAACGAGGAGATACCGATGCTCCCGACATATTTCAGCACCAGGAAATTCACGATCAGGCAGCGCAGCATTTCCCCAAAGCGGGCGATCGCGCCGGGATAACCGAGCCTGACGATCAGTCCGCCCTCCTCGCGCTGCCAGGTGCGCAGGGAGAAGCGCAGCTCCGATTGCTCACGCAGGAAGTAGGCGGCCTGAATGCCGAAAAACACCCAGTTTGAGAGCGCGGTGCAAAGCCCCAGGCCGAAGGTGCCCATGCGAAAGACCACAATAAAGAGATGGTCAAACACGACTTTGCATAAGAAGCACGCAACGCTTGCGACCATGGTGCGCCGCGTCTGGTTTTGCAGGGAGAGGAAGGAGAAAAGCTGCTGCCCCAGCAGGAGCGGCGGAATGCCGATAATCTGTCCGAGTATATACTGGTTCAGCATTTGCAGATCCGGCTGCTGGGAAAGCAGAAGCCGCGTCAGGCTCGTCGCCACGGCGAGTACCAGGGCCGCGGAGGTCAGCAGAGAGATGCCGAGGGCGATCAGGAGATCGACCGTAAACAGCTCCGGGAGCTTCTCTCTTTTCGTGGTCACGTACCGGCCGTAGAGGATCTGCGAGCCGCTGACCAGCACGATGCCCGCCGCGGAGAGGAAGAGGTTGATCGGGCCGAAAAGCCCGATTGCGCTCATCGCCGCCGTCCCGATGGCGTTGCTGGCATAGAGGGTGTCCACGATCCCGTTGACCGCGTTGATGACAAGCAGCAGAATCTGATAGGGCAGGAGCCGGAAATACAGCTCGGTCAACAGCTTGTATTCGTTCGTTTTTTGTTTCAAGTACAGCACCCCCATCCAAGGAACTTATGAAAGGGCCGGAGGATTCCGCAGCCTTGACGGATCGTCGCTTTTATGCGTCCATTATACGCAAGAACGCAGAGCAATGCAAGGCATAAGAAAAGGAGCTTTCTCAAAACATTTGCAAGATCGACCCGCCGAAATCGCAGAATGCTGCAAAACGGCGGGCCGATGAGGGCAGAGGGTGAATTGCCAGGAGGCCGCCGGTCAAATAACCGGTGGCCCCCTTCGGCATTTGTATTGATACAGGGATTGTCTTCTTTTGAGACAGCCCCCCGACGAGACAGGCAGCCTCGTTTTTCCGGATTTGTCTCAGCCCAAAGCGACGTAAGGGAGCGTTACCGGGGGCTGGGCCGGTTGGGATACAGGGGTGTCGTCGTTTGCAGGGATGAAGGAGATGTTGAACTCCTCGGCGAAGCGCTGGGCCTCGGTGTTGATTTCTCCGTAGATCGTAACATTGGGGCTGCCGTCAAGGGCTGTGTCGTCGATGTGCTGCACCGTACCGGGGATGACAAGCTCGGTAAGCTTCTTGCAGTCGGCGAAGGCGCGCGGCCCGATGGCGGTCACGTTCTCGGTGATCTCCACGCGTTTGGCGTCAATGCTCGCGAAGGCTTCTTCCTCGATGGTGACGAGGGCGGCTGGGAGCGTGAAGCCCTCGCCCTCGGCAGCGTTAAAGGCGTTGGTCTCCCCTGCCGTGAGGGCCGGGGTTTCGACCACGACGGGGATACCGTCCATATAGATAAGCTCCACGCCGTTGTCCGCAAAGGCGGAGGCGCCCAGGCTCAGCAGCAGAGCAAAGATTAGAAGGAAACTAAGCTTTTTCATGTTCAATACCTCCTGGCGTTTAGTCCGGTACTTTTTCCGTGACAGGATCACCGTCCACGTTGTTGTTGGCATTCAGGCTGGTGGTGATGATGTCCTCGGTCTCAAAACGGGTGACTGTGATTGTGACAGGCTCGTACTTTTCCATGGTTTGTCTTCTCCTTTAAGCAGTAGTTTCCAAATAATAGGCCTCCGCTGCGGTGTAGTAGTTATAGAACGCGGTGAGGGCCACAGCTTCATCCTGCTTGTCGCGGCCGCTTGCCATCACGACGCGGGCATAGGTCAGGGCTGAAACCTTTATCTTGCAGAACTCGACTCCATCCGCGGAGAACGCCACCGTATAGTCCTTGCCCAGGTTGTTCGCCGCAATGTTGGGGATCTCGATACCGTACAGATTGCCGCCGAGTTCGGTAACCTCGCAGGCGTTTGTGCCCACCTTTGCGGTGACGGTTTTCGCGCTCTTGAGCTTGACCACCACATGCAGCGTGGTACTCTCCGCGAAGCTGTCGTAGTAGCTCACGGATTCCAGAACCGCATTGTTGTGAGATATCCACTCAGTCTGGTATTTTTGCAGCGCACTCGCGTCCACAGGCGTGATGCTCGTTGCGGCGGGCATCATGGCATAGCCGCCTGTGCCGATGTTGAAGTTGTGGAGCCTTGCAAGGTAGGGCTGGATATAGTGGCCGTAGTTGCGCAAGGCAGTGATCAGGGCTTGAAGCTTTTCTACCGACGGGTAGGCTTCCTGCGCATTATCCAGATACTCCTTGACAGAGGAGGTGAGCGTCGCGGTTTTGGCTGTACCGCCCATTTTGTAATGGAAGACCGCCGTTACAGGCTCCGCCATTTCGATGGAGTACACCGGGCAGGAGAAGATTTTTTGGCCCTGCGTGGCGGCTGCCGTGCTGTTTTCTGCCTTGGAGAACGGAACGTCGACAGTTCTGCCGTGGACGGTAAGGCTCATGTGCGCGTTGCTGTAATCGAAGCCATCAGGCGTGAACGTATAGAAGCGCATAGTCAGCGTACCGTCAAGCACCAGGTCCGCGCCGGTGATTTTGGGCTCAACTATTTGAACAGCATATGGATAGGTCGCTTTGTCGGCACCGGTGTTTTCAAATACGGCATAGTTCTCGGCAATCAGATTCGCATCTGGTTCGACGTTATATTTGCCGCCTGTAATGTTGCCTGTAACGACATCAAATACGGTCTGTGCGTTATCGGTATCCACGTTAAATTTGTAGGCGCCGCTATCTATATTGAGCTTGCCTGTTACAATTGCTTCCGTCACATCGTCGCTTTCATGGATATCGACCATAACGTCCACGCCGCTGAAAGTAAGTGTGGAGCTGTCAAGATCATCACCCAACACATATACACCGCCGGTGCTGCTAAAGCTGCCGCTTGTGACTGATACTGTCTGAGAGGCAGTATGATCACCGTCTCCGGTTTCGGCAGATACAATAAGCCCATACAGGCCGGAGGTAATGATTGTGCTGTTTGATGAATTCAGTGTGAGATTCCCCACATTACTATTATAGTTTTCACCCGCTCCCAGGCAAATACCTGCTGTCTTTTTTGCGGATGCCGTGATATTGCTGTCTTTGAATGTAACAGTTGTTGGGCCGTTTTTGTACGCATAGGCAACAATACCATAAGCGCCTTCATCATCTGTTGCTGATGCTGTCAGGGTACTGCTATCAACCGTAAGCGTAGTTCCACACGGGTTAGTGGTTAGATCACCCCATGTAAAAATATTTAACCCGTTTGCGCATCCGGTTGCTGTTACAGTACTACTGTTCTTAATTTCTACTTTGGCAGCGCCTTTTCCGTTCGCTGTTTCCTGCGTGCCGACATTAATGCCGTCGGCGCCGTTTCCATTTGCTAAGACGCCATTTGATGCAGTTACATTCACGATGCTTCCATCAATGGTCAGTGTGCTGTCACCACATTTAGACAGCAGCTCCATCGCATGTCTGCTTGCACCGCTTGCCGGAGCTGATGTGCATCCCGAAAGGATCACTGTACTGTTTTCAATTGATACATTCGCATCCCCAGACGCAGTCCCATATCCATAGCAAAGAATTGCCCCTTTGCCGGAGAGATTTGAACCGTTTTTGATGGATATTGTACCATCACCAAACTCATTATAAACAAAAATGGCCTGATCAATATCGGTTCCGTCGAAGGTGATCGCGCATTTGTCAATGGTCAACGCATCTCCGGCGGTATTGTTTCCGTTGACGACAATACCGCGATAGCCAGATATCTGCATACTCAGATCCTTCAATACCGCCTCTTTACCCTTCACGGATACAGCATAGCCGTTATCATAGGTACTGGGTACAGTAAGATTCAAGGCCGCGCCATTTCCTGACCCCACAATGCTGACTTTGCCGCTTCCGGCGGATTTGATCGCATAGCCATACTGAGTTGTAGACTCTACGCTGTTTGTTCCGGAAACGGAAATCGTGAAATCCTTTCCGCCCACATCTCCGATATAGATTGCAGCATCGCCATACCCTTCCCCGCGGTATGAATAACTATCCAGCGTCAGCGTGGCAGTTTCGGCATTATACGCAGCCTTTCCGTCATTGAATATGTTCGCGGCGTTCGCGCTCGTCACCTGCGTGCCGCCGATCCAGAGGGGGTATGCCACTACCAGCCTCAGGGTGCATAGCGACGTGATGTTGTAAGAATAAAGAGTATTACTGTCATCCAGAACAGTCTCACCATAATATAGCGTTTGACGGGAAGTGGATATTTCTGTTTTATCCTCTATCTTTGCCTTGACATTCTCAATGCTGTCACTGGCTTCTACCTCCAACGTGAGATTCTCTGCACCGGTGTCAATCTGTACATAAATCTGCATGGCGAAGGCCGGCGTCGCAAACCCCATCACCAGCACCAGCATCAGCACCAGGCAGATCAGGACGCCGAACAGTCTCTTTGTGTTTTGTTTCATACGTTTTTCTCCCTTCCGTTTGTCTATACAGCAAAAAGCCGCCGAACCTGACAGGGTATAGTAACCCCGTCAAATCCGACGGTTATCCATCACGAATGCTGTATTCAGTTTCAAGTGCCCCGCAGCCACAAGGCGCAAAAAGGGCGCAGTCAGCCTCTGCTCTGCTCTGCTCTGCTCTGCTCTGCTCTGCTCTGCTCTGCTCTGCTCTGCTCTGCTCTGCTCTAAGGAGCGTAGGTCTGTTCCGCATGGCTGTCAAGCCCTTCTGTTACGTATAATCAGCCTGTCGCCCGGAGACGAACAGCCCGCGCAGGTGAATAAGAAAGTATGATCTATAATAACATAATTTAAACCTGTATGCAAGGTTTTTTTAGGGAGGTTCCAGATTGTCATCCCCGGCGATCGGCCGCAGGATTTCAAGGGCTTTTCAACTTCTACCGTTCTTTTTCCGCCCTTTTCAACGCCTTCAGCTCCGCTTTGAGCCGCCCGCTGAACAGGCGGAGAAGCACCCGGTAAAACGGCAGGAGCGGCAGCAGGATTTTGTATTTGTAAAAAAGCGGAAATTCGAAGGAGAGGTTCCGGTAGTTCCAGCTGTTTTTATTGAGCGGCTCCAGAAAGCGCTCAAGGGTATAGCGGAGCTTCCCATATCCGAAGCCGGACAGCCGCCGCTGAACCGCAAAGACCCTTGACCCATAGACGCCGGAGTTCAGGATGTTTTGTAGCGTCTCGTCCTCCTCCGCCGTCAGCGCCTCGCCGGAGAACAGGCGCCGCGCCAGGGAACGGTTGAGGGCTTCAAACTCCGCAATGCCCATCTTTTCCGCTTCCCCAGTCACATAGGCCATATCGAGCTCTTCGTTTTGCAGGACCACACAGGTATCCAGCAGGGAGCGCAGCCCCGTGCCCATGTCCATATAGTGCTTGTATTCGTGGGCGGTCAGATAGAGATAGAAGTCCTCCGGGCTGAGGTGCTTTTCATAGCCCTCGCCGAGCAGCCTGCTTTCCACATCCCGGTAGTATTCATACAGCTTCTTATACAGGCCGGGGCCGATCAACTGCCGGTGCATCTCAAAATTGCTGACAGGCTCTTTGAAATAGACATCATGATGCATGGCGCCGTACTCTTCCGTGTGAAAGCCGAGGCCCTCCATGATGCGCTTTACGTCCTCGGCGCGCCCCGCGTCAAACAGGATATCGTGGTCGGACATTTCGCGCATGCCGAACTGCGGGTAATAGTCCTTCAGCACAGCCCCCTTGAGCGGCATATGCCAGATCCCCGCCGCGTCCATCTCCGCGAAGATGGCAGCCATATCGGTATCCATCAGGGCAAGCTTGCGCATGGCCTTGGCCTGTGCCTGCGTGAAGGCGGGATCATGGACCCCTGCGGATTCCAGCGCATACGCCGCAGCCGCGGTCAGCATATGACGGTCGGCGGCAGTATAGAGCGCCGCAAGATCCATGGCTTCGACACGGCTTCTGTCCGGGACGCTCTCCTGCACGGCGCAGGAGACGAGATAGATCAGGTCATCCAGCGCCGCCCGGTTTTGTCCTTTTCTCATCGTTTTCACCACATTCCGATTGAATAAGGGACTGCCCCAATTCGCATATTTATACGTGCCGTAGGGGTCGATGGCCCAGGCCAGCTTCTCTTGCCCTTTCAGGGCAATTCACCTTCTCCCCAGATCGACCCGTTGAGCAACGCAGCTTGACGTTGAACGACGGGCCCGATGAGGGCATCAGCCCCTACGGATTTGTATGCTTATGCCTTTTGAGACAGTCCCTTTGCTTTTCAGCCCAAAGCGACGTAAGGGAGCGTTACCGGGGGCTGGGCCGGTTGGTATACAGGGGTGTCGTCGTTTGCGGGGATGAAGGAGATGTTGAACTCCTCGGCGAAGCGCTGGGCCTCGGTGTTGATTTCTCCGTAGATTGTAACATTGGGGCTGCCGTCAAGGGCCGTGTCGTCGATGTGCAAAAAGGGCGCAGCTATGACCGATGCGATGCGATTATGTGCGTCAGATTTCCGCATGGCTGCCAAGCCCCTTTTGCCCATGATGTATGCCGGCATTCCCCGAAGCCAACACCATATATTGTGGTTTATTATACCAAACACGCACAAGCAGCGCAAGTCTTTTATGACGTCTGATGCTTTCCGGTTCCCTTCCTCTTTACCGCCGGTTTATTCCGGACTCAGCTTCCAAAGCTCGCATCTCGAAAAGCGTTGCAAACGGCAGGCTGCCGCGTTATAATGATTAACTTTTTTGCGTTTGCGGGGTAGAAATCAGACGGGAATCATGTTATACTGATTATGTATGGAATCAGACAGTCCGGAGCTGCCCGCCGCAGATGAAGGGAGAAATGCCAGTTGGTTGAAAATATAGAAAACATCGTGTCCCTGCTGTGTACCATCGTGGGTCTTTTGTGGTGCAGCTTTCAGTATATCGAGACGCCCAGGCGCGGATACCGTTTCCTGATCGCCTTTTATCTTGCCAATTTCCTGAGCGAATACTACTGGACAAGCTATGAGCTGATCATGAAGGACTACCCCGAGGTGTCTGAATTTGTGGCCTACCTCGGCTGGAACCTCGGCTATCTCTTCCTTCTCCTCGCCGTTTACTTTATTCGGCCGAAGGAAGCAAGACGCTTCTTCCATCCCGCCATCCTTCTGCCTGTGCTGATCACCGTCCCGCAGTTTTTCCTCTACATCCGCTATGGCGGGGTCCTGAACAATTGCTGGGAGGTCGGGACTACCACCCTCACCCTGGTTTTCTGCATGCAGGCGCTGATGTACTATTGGAAAAACCGGGAAAACAGGACAGGCTTTCCCGTCTTTTCCGTGCTTGTCCTTGTCTACCTGTTCGCGCACTACGGAATGTGGACCACGTCCTGCTTCAGCTGGAGCCGTGAAACCCTCAATCCGTATCACATCTTTTCGTTCATCGCCTCCGCCCTGCGCCTGCTCCTTGTATTCGGCGCGAAAAAGCATTATGAACGCGAAGTGTCCCTGTCAAAGCCGAAGAGCGCGTCCGAGCTGCGCTTCCAGGTGATGATCCAGACGTTCCTGTGTCTTCTGATCGTCGGGATCTGCCTGGCGGGCTACTATATCGCGTCACAGATCCATAACGAGGGGCATATCGTGCTCATCCTGTTTGCCGTCTCGACCGTTCTGATCCTGCTGATCCTGGGCCTGCTGTACGTGATGACCTCACGCTACCGCAGTATTCTGGAGCTCGGTGAAAAAACAGACGAGGGAACGCGCAGCCGGCTCAATCTGATCATTACCATTGTCGTCACGTTTGCGCTCATGATCTTTGCCGTGGTCTATAACACCACCACGCTCTACAACGCCTCTGTCATCAGCGTGTACGAGGACGGCGCAAAGGAAATCAAGACCACGGCCACAGAGCTTGAGAACTATCTCACTACCGCGGCTACGACCCTGCGCGTCGTGGCGGACGGCGTTGATTATATGGAGGAAATCGGCAGATCCCCGCAGGATATGGAGCGCTTTCTCGTCGATCAGACGACGAGGCAGGCCGAACAGTTTGATGAAAACTTCACGGGGCTCTATGCCTATATCAACGGCGAATACCTCGACGGCCTGGGCTGGGTGCCGCCGGAGGGATATGAGCCGACAGAGAGGGACTGGTATCAGTCTGCCGCGAAGGCCGGCGGCGAGATCGTGATCGTCTCGCCGTATGTGGACGCGCAGACGGGTTCGGTCGTCATCACCATCGGCAAGAGCGTATCCGGCGACGAACACCGCACGGCAAATGTGGTCTGCCTGGATGTGATCGTCAATCATATCCAGGAAATCACCGAGAAGGTGGAGATCGCCGGAAAAGGCTTCGGAATGGTCGTCAACACCGACGGCTTCATCATTGCCCATCGGGACGCCGAACAAAACGGGAAGAACCTCAGGGACGTCTACGGGCAGGAGCTTCTGAACGCCATCGTGCACACAGACGACAACCGAACAAACGCAGGCATCAACGGCGAAGACTGCACGCTTTTCGTTGCGCCCGTCATGGGGCAGTGGTACGCCGTGACCGTGATCCGCAACACGGAGCTTTTTGAGGATACCTGGACACAGCTCCTCATCAACATCCTGGTATCGCTCATCACCTTCTGCCTGATTTCCTTCTTCTACTACATCGGGTACAAAAACGAGCAGATTTCCGGCAAGAGAGTCGAGGAGATGAACCTCCAGGTGGTCAGCGCTCTCGCCGCCGCCATTGACGCCAAGGATAATTACACAAACGGCCATTCGTCAAGAGTGGCCTCGTACGCAAGGACGATCGCGGCCCGCTCCGGCTGCTCCCTGTCGGAGCAGGACGAAATCTACATGATGGGTCTGCTGCATGACGTGGGCAAGATCGGCGTGCCGGATGAGGTGATCAACAAGCCGTCAAAGCTTACGGATGAAGAGTTTGAACTGATCAAGAAGCATCCCGTGATCGGGAGCAACATCCTGGCCAGCATCAAAGAAAGGCCGAAGCTTGCCACCGGCGCCAGATGGCACCACGAGCGCTTCGGCGGCGGCGGTTATCCGGACGGCATCGCCGGGGAGCAGATCCCGACGGCGGCCAGGATCATAGCGGTTGCCGACGCATACGACGCGATGACAAGCAGGCGCAGCTACCGCGGCATCATGCCGCAGGACAAGGTGCTGCAGGAGATGAAAAAAGGGAGCGGAACGCAGTTTGATCCCCAGTATGCCGAAGTGATGATCCAAATGATCGAGGAGGACCCCGACTATACCATGCGGGAAATATAAAATCTCCGCCCCGGCGCTGTCCGGTGTCTGGCATTGTTTACGCCCGCCGAGTGCTTTGAAACCAAAGCCGTCGGCGGGCGCTTTTTCTCGAATGCGGTAATCATTGCACCGCTCGTTCATCCCCGGACGGCGATGCAGACCGGGCCTCTTTATTCATGCAGCTCCAGAGGCAAGGCGTCCGGGTCATGGAAGAATGTCATTTTTCTGCCGGTAAACGTATCCGTGCGGATCGGCTCGCAGTTTATTCCCATCTCTTCAAGCTCTCTGACGGTCTTCTCGATATCCGCAACATGAAAAGCCAGATGTCTGAGTCCGCAGGCTTCCGGATAGGACGGCCGTTCCGGGGGATTCTCCGGTGCGAAGATTTCAAGCTCCGTATCGTGATTCAATCTGAGATCCAGCTTCCAGTCCTTTTTGTCGGGCCGGTAGTTCTCCCGCAGGATCGGGAAGCCAAGCCTGTTGACATAGAAATCTTTGGAAGCCGCATAGTCGGATACAATGATGGCGACATGATGAATCGCATTCAGGTTCATCTTTCTTTCCCCTTTCTCAGTGCGTGCGTTGAGGCACGGAACACAGACCGCTTCGCCGAAGGCTCTGCCGCCTGGCAGGGCGCTCATATTCCAAGGCCGTTGCGGAGCGTTACAATGAAATCCTGCACGTTGGTGACGATCCCCTTTGCGGAAAGGCTGCCCCGGTCACCGAGCTTGTTGGCTGTAAATTCCGAGATGTCCACGCAGTAGAAATACACCTCACGGATCGTGCCGTCAGGCATCACGCGGTAAGAGGGCGTCATGTTGCCCACGGCAATGCTGTGCAGCATGGTGGCAAGGCAGATCACCGTGGTGGCGCCGCGCACCTGATCGCGCATTTTATTCTGCGCCTCGTAGACATTGCCCGTCACCTCAGGCAGCGGACCGTCGTCCCGGATGGAGCCTCCCAGCACGTAGGGCACACGGCACTTTTCCAGGTGCGCCATAATGCCGTCCGACAGTCCCTCCTTCTCCAGAAACGCCCGGATCGACCCGCAGGCGCGGACACGGTTTATCGTGTCCAGATGGTTGTAATGCCCGTTCGGCTGGATGGCCTGGGTATAGATATTCTGCCCGAGCGCAGTCTTGAGCCAGGCCGCCTCCAGATCGTGCGTGGCAAGGGCATTGCCCGCCAGGAGCGCGTCTACATAGCCGTTGTCTATCAGCCGGGAAAAGGCCTCTCGCGCGTCATAGTCAAAGGCCAGGGCCGGGCCCATTACCCAGACGATTTTGCCATGATCCCGGTCATGCTTCAGGATCTCATAGAGCTCATCATAGTCCCGGGAAAACGCAGTCTCCCGGGAACGCTTCTGCCGGAACGCGAAGGTCTCCTCATGCCCGCCCTCACCGGGATGGTGAAAGGCCCCGGGATGAACATATATGCCCTCGCTGCCGTCCTCGCTGCGCCCCAATACAACCGGCTGACCCTGTTTCAGATTGCGAAACTCGATCACCCTGATCTTTTTTTCTTCCCACACTGCCACACAGTCCATACGGCTCTCCTCAGCCAAATGCCAGGCGCCCTCGATTTTGAAGTATTCCGGGAAAATACTCATGGCGTGGTAGCCATCGGGGGCTATGCCGTCAGCCGGGGCGGGAGCCAAGCGTGCTTCCGGCGCGCTCAGAAAACGTTCCTCCGTGAAAACCGGTGCATGATAAGATCTGAGCTGAAAGGCCATCGTTCTGTCCTCCTTTTCTACAATACCATGATTGTAGCACAAGGGGCTGAATCGAAGCAAGAGAGAGAAGCCTTTTTCCCGCACTTCCTCGTAAAAAGAGCGCAGGATCACGGGACGCTGCGTCCCCCATAAGCCTGCGCCAGCCGGAACAGGATCGTCACTGACGGCGCGGCTCATCGGCATGTCTTTTCCCGCGCGGCCGGAGAATCCGGAATAATCGCGCCGACACTTGATAGTCTGCCAAAGCTATGGTAGACTGACTTCAAGAGACCCGATGACCGGGAATAAAACCAACGGGACAATTTCAACACAGAAAGGAAGGATTTCCATGTCTGTCATCCGAAAATGGAATTCCATGAATCTCATTCTTCGTATCCTGATCTGTCTGATCATCGGCGCGATTCTTGGCTTCCTTGTGCCGAAGGCGTCGTGGATCGGAATACTGGGTGAGCTGTTTGTAGGCGCTTTGAAGGCCATTGCGCCGATCCTTGTGTTCATACTCGTGGCGTCGTCGCTGGCAAACTCCAAGGGTGGAAACATGGAGAAGTTTCGGACCGTCATCATCCTGTATCTGGTCAGTACGCTGTGCGCCGCCATCGTTTCCGTGTTTACCAGCTTTGCCTTCAAGGTCACCATCCCGCTGACAGGATTGGACGCCGTGGATGGCTCGACTGCTCCCCAGGGCATGGCAGACGTGGTGAAGAACCTTCTGGAGAGTATCGTCATCAACCCGGTGAACGCGTTGATGAATGCCGATTACATCGGCATCCTGTTCTGGGCTGTGGTGTTCGGCATTGCGATGAAGCTGGCTTCCCCTGCCACCAAGCAGGTGATGGAGGATCTGTCCAACGCCGTGTCCACCACGGTGCGCTGGGTCATCAGCTGCGCTCCCATCGGTATCCTCGGCCTGATGTACACCGCCGTTTCTACCAGCGGCACAGAAGTTTTCGCGAAATACGGCCAGCTTGTGGCGCTGTTGGTCGGGACCATGCTCTTTGTAGCCCTGGTCATCAATCCGTTGATCGTATTCCTCGTCCTGCGTCACAATCCCTATCCGCTGGTGTTCCGCTGTCTGCGGCAGAGCGGCCTCACGGCATTCTTTACCCGCAGCTCCGCGGCCAACATCCCCGTGAACCTGGAGCTCTGCAAAAGCCTGGGATTGGATGAGAATCTGTATTCCGTGTCCATTCCGCTGGGTTCCACCATCAACATGGACGGCGCTGCGGTGACCATTACCATCTTTTCGCTGGTGGCAGCCTTTACGGCAGGCGTGCCCGTGACCGTACCGATGGCCATCTTTCTGAGCATCGTGGCCACCTTCTCCGCCTGCGGCGCCTCCGGCGTGGCGGGAGGTTCGCTGATGCTGGTACCCCTGGGCTGCTCGCTGTTCGGCATCTCGGCTGACATTGCCATGCAGCTCGTGGGCGTCGGCTTCATCATCAGCGTGATTCAGGATTCCCTGGAGACTGCGCTGAACTCCTCCGGTGATGTTCTTTTTACCGCCACCGCCGAGTTCAGGGAGTGGAAGAAGCAGGGCAGGAAGCTGCCTCTTTAATTCCTGTTCCGGTCAACCGCGGCTGCGGGTGTAGTTTGTAAAGGAGGAATTTGTCCCTCATGCACTACACCTGACTGCGGGTCATTTGCGGCAAAGTGACACGGCAGTTGGGAAAAAGGAAATGCGGAGGTGATAGCGACCGGCAGTGCGGGCAGACAGTTTTGGTGTGCTTCTTCCCGGCCTCGGCCATGAGCTTGCGGGCTTCCAGGATGGCAGCATAGCGCTCCTTGATGTCCGGGCCGACACAAAGGATGTGCCCGCAAACAGCATTGCGGGCGGCAATCCGGCAAAGGTCATCCGTATGCTGGATGGCAATGATGAAAAATAATAATTGAAACAGGAGGAAGAAGCATGTCCAGAAATCTTATCATCTACTACTCCCGCAAGGGTCAGAACTATGTCAACGGCAGCATTCGTGAGCTGAGCAAAGGCAACACCGAGATCGTGGCGGAGTTTATCCAGAAGGCGGTGGGCGGCGATCTGTTTGAGATTGAGACAGTCAAGGAGTATTCCCGGGACTATATGACCTGCACCGAGGAAGCCCAGGAGGAGCTGCGCGCCAAGGCCAGCCCGGAGCTCAAGCGCTACCTGGATGATATCAGCGAGTACGACAACATTTTCGTCTGCGGCCCCTGCTGGTGGGGCACCTTCCCCATGGCGGTGCTGACGCAGCTTGAGCGTCTGGACTTCACCGGGAAGAAGGTCTTTGCTGTCATGACCCATGAGGGCAGCGGCCTCGGCGGCAGTGAGCACAGTTTGAAGCAGAGCTGCAAAGGCGCGACAGTAGGCCGCGGGCTTGCTGTCCACGGCGCGGATGCCGCACATTCCGAGGCGGCAGTTGCTGCCTGGGCGAAAAAGAGCGTGTGATAAAGCTTTCAGGCCCGCCTGAACCTGCTGCTCCTGGTCTTTATGATCGTCCAGCCTCTGTGCAGGATCCTGATGAGCAAGCACCTGTATACCTTCCTGCCGACTGAGGGACTCCTTTCACGATGTTGATCGCGGCGCGGAGCCGGACTTCGCCCTCACAGGCTTTGACCAGAACTATGACCGCGCAGCCCTGACCGACTATATCAACAGCCTGTGCTGGGCAATATAAGCAGATATGAGTCATCCCTGCGGGAGCGTCCCATCCGGGGTGCTCTCTTTTCATGTCTGTCCGGCCATAGGTTTTGCAATTTTGAGTTGGTTTTGAGCGTCCTGTGTGCTATGATACGGAAGCAATTGATTGATGCCGCGGGACTGCCCCCCCAACGGGGCAGACAGCCCTCACAGGCAGAAAGGAGACAATATGGAAAATAAAACAAGCGTGTCCGGTGGAATCCACCGGGACGGGTATACCTGGAAGGATTCGATCATCATTTCGATTCTTCTCTTCTTTATGATGTTTTTTGTGGGATCAGGGATCGGCACGGCTGTAGGCAGCTTTTTCAAGCTGTTCAAGAACGAGGCAAACGCCTCGTTTATTCAGATCCTGCAGGATAACTTCGGCTTTCTGGGGTATTGGATCATTGCGATCGTCTACCTGCTTCTCGTCAAATCCGACAGGCCGATCCTCCGCGCATTCGGCACCGAGCCGCGGGGCAACACCGTGAAAATGGCGCTTTGGGGGCTTCTCATCGGCCTGGGGCTGAACGCCCTCTGCGTCGGCGCAGCCGTACTTCACGGGGATATTCAGCTCAGCTTTTCCTCGTTTCCGGTGCTGAAGCTCCTGCTGGTCTTCCTGTCGGTGCTTGTGCAGTCCGGCGCCGAGGAGCTCCTCTGCCGGGGTGTACTGTACCAGCGGCTCAGAAAGGCGTACCGGAATCCGTGGGTCGCCATTCTGGTCAATCCCCTCGTCTTTGTGCTCGCGCATATTCTGATCCCCGGCATCACGGTCTGGGCTGTGCTCAGCATCTATCTGGTGGGCGTGGTGTTCGGCCTCATGGTCTATTATCTGGATTCGCTGTGGATGGCGATTGCGATGCACGCAGCCTGGAACTTCACACAGAATTTCATCTTCGGCCTGCCGAACAGCGGCACGGTGTATGATTTCGCCATCTTCAAGCTCGATCCCGCCACGGCCAGAACCAGCCTCTTCTATAACGTGGAGTTCGGCGTGGAAAGCTCCATAAGCGCGCTGCTCATATTTGCTGCCGCGACGGCGATCCTGGTTTACCTGGGGAATAAGCACAGGCTGACGTCCCTGGACGTCTGGGAAAAATAATACGAGGGTCGATTTGCCGTTCGGCTGCTGGTGTTCTGCCTGTTCATCCTGCTGCCCACGCTCTACGTCAGCCTTGATCGGAACGGGAGCGTCATGGACCTGGGTAACGTTTACGCCCGTCGGCTGCTTTAACAGTCAAGCAGTCGGCGGGCGTTTTTTGTCTATGATTTCCTCAGGCGGGCAGCTTTGGTCTCCGCATCAAATTCCTGTAAGAAGTTCACCATGAAGAGGTGTCGGCTTTCGGCGATCCTCTTTGCCGTCTCGGTGTTCATCTCATCTTTCAGCAATAGCAGCTTATCATGGAAATGCTGAATCGTCGCTTCCAAAGGTCTGCCGTGCTCACCGCCAAACGCAAAGGTTCTGGCAATCCCGATCGCGCCGATGGCATCGAGACGATCCGCGTCCTGTACGATCATCCCTTCCAGGCTGTCCGGACGTTTCCCCCTGTTCTGGCTGAATGAGACAGCGTTAATTGCTTTGCAGATATATTCGATCTTATCCGGCTCAACATCGTGCTGCGTCAGAAATGATCTCGCGTTGGCATTATTCTCTGTATGGAACAGCTTATGATCGTCTGCATCGTGAAGCAGGGCACTCAACGCTACCGTTTCCAGGTCACAGTCCGGTTCCTGTTGGGCAATCATCATCGCGTTTTGATAGACACGCAAGGTGTGCTCTGCATCATGCCCGCCGGCATTATCCCGAAACAGCGAATACACATAGTCGATCGCTGCATCAATCAAAGACATATACTCACCTCGTTCGCTCATTGTATTAATCCAACACCTTCATCGGCTTCCATTTCAGATAATCTCCGGAA
>CACWLG010000009.1 GCA_902761635.1 Oscillospiraceae bacterium
GTCCTCCTTGGACATGTTGGAGGAGGCGGTGATGGTGATGTGCTGCTCCTTGCCGGTGCCGAGGTCCTTGGCGGAGACGTTCACGATGCCGTTGGCGTCGATGTCAAAGGTGACCTCGATCTGCGGCACGCCGCGGCGGGCCGGAGCAATGCCGTCCAGGTGGAAGCGGCCGAGGCTCTTGTTGTACGCGGCCATTTCGCGCTCGCCCTGCAGGACGTTGACCTCAACGGAGGTCTGGTTGTCGGCTGCGGTGGAGAAGACCTGGCTCTTGCGGGTGGGGATGGTGGTGTTGCGCTCAATGAGTCTGGTGCACACGCCGCCCAGCGTCTCGATGCCGAGGGACAGGGGCGCCACGTCCAGCAGAACGATGCCGTCCACATCCTTGTTCAGCACGCCGCCCTGGATGGCTGCGCCGATGGCGACGCACTCATCGGGGTTGATGCCCTTGAAGCCCTCTTTGCCGGTCAGGGACTTGACCATTTCCTGCACGGCCGGGATACGGCTGGAGCCGCCGACGAGCAGCACCTTGGTGATGTCGCTGGGCTGCAGACCGGAGTCGGAGAGTGCCTGCTTGACAGGGCCGGCGGTCTTCTCGACCAGGTGATGGGTCAGCTCGTTGAACTTGGCACGGGTCAGGGTGACGTCCAGATGCTTGGGGCCGGTGGCGTCAGCGGTGATGTAGGGCAGATTGATGTTGGAGGTGGTGACGCCGGAGAGCTCGACCTTGGCTTTCTCGGCAGCCTCACGCAGACGCTGCATGGCGACCTTGTCGGTGGAGAGGTCAATGCCCTCGGTCTTCTTGAACTCGCTCACGAGGTAATCGGTGATGCAGGCGTCAAAGTCATCGCCGCCGAGGCGGTTGTTGCCGGCGGTAGCCAGCACTTCGATCACGCCGTCGCCGATCTCGAGGACGGACACATCGAAGGTGCCGCCGCCCAGGTCGTAGACCATGATCTTCTGGTCAGTCTCTTTATCCATGCCGTAGGCCAGGGCAGCCGCGGTTGGCTCGTTGATGATGCGCTTGACATCGAGGCCGGCGATCTTGCCGGCGTCCTTGGTGGCCTGGCGCTGTGCGTCGGTAAAGTAGGCGGGGACGGTGATGACGGCCTCGGTGACGGTCTGGCCCAGATAGGCCTCGGCGTCAGCCTTCAGCTTCTGCAGGATCATGGCGGAGATCTCCTGCGGGGTGTAGGACTTGCCGTCCACGGTCACGCGGTAGTTGGAGCCCATCTCACGCTTGATGGAGGAGATGGTGCGGTCGGGGTTGGTGACGGCCTGGCGCTTGGCAACCTGGCCGACCATACGCTCGCCGGTCTTGGCGAAGGCCACGACGGAAGGCGTGGTGCGCGCGCCCTCGGCGTTGGCAATGACAACGGGTTCGCCGCCTTCGAGAACGGCGACACAGCTATTGGTAGTACCCAGATCTATTCCGATAATTTTACCCATTTTTGTTTCCTCCTGTATATGTGATATATTTTTTAACAAAATGAATCTATACTCAACGGCTTTCGCCGGAGTGTGCGCATTTAGTTGGCCACCTTGACCATGGCGAAGCGGATCACCTTGTCGCCCAGCATGAAGCCCTGCTGGAAGACCTCCACGATCTCGTTGTCGCCCTTCTCCTCGTCGTCCACATGCATGACCGCGTTATGGTAGGCGGGGTCAAATTTCTGTCCCAGGCAGTCCATTTCCTTGACGCCCAGCTTTTCCATCGTGGCCTTGAACTGGCTCATGATCATCTCGACGCCCTTCTTGTAGGCCTCATCCTCGGTGGACTGATTGAGGGCGCGGACCAGGTTATCATACACCGGCAGGAACGCCATCACCGCGCTTGCCTTGACATCGGCGTAGAGGGCATCCTTTTCCTTCTGGCTGCGCTTGCGGAAGTTATCGTACTCGGCGCAAAGGCGCAGGTACTTATCGTTCATGGCGGCAAGGGCGGGGTCCCTGGGCTGCTCCGCCGTCTCTTCGGCGGGCTTTTCCTCACTCCCGGTTTTCTCTTCCGTCGCGGGTTTTTCTTCCGCCGCGGGCTTTTCTTCCGCCGCAGGCTTTTCTTTCGCCTTGGTCCCGGTCGTTTCTTCCGCGGTCGCCTCCGGGGCCGTCCCGGTCTTCTCCTGTTCGACCTCTTCCGCGGCGGTCTGCTTCTTCTTACTCATTTCCTGTATCTCCCTTGATGATCAGTTTGTTATGCATGCCCTCCGGCGGCGCCTCTCCCCCGCCGAGCCTCCGCGAGAGGCCCGCGGCCAGGATCGAAAGCTTGGCCGCCACAGCGGAGTAATCCATGCGCGTCGGCCCGACCACGCCGATCATGCCTCTGGTATTGTCACCTGCGTCGTAGGTCGCGATCACGACACTGGAATCCTTGAGCTCCTCGGCCACGTTCTCCGGGCCGATGAGGACCTTGATCTCCCCCGCCTCGTCCATGTTCGCGTTCGGCGGGAGGATATAGCCGCCGCCGGAGAGATAGCCCATCAGGCGGTGGGCCTTGTCGGGGTCGCGGAACTCCGGCTGGTTGAGCAGCCGGTTTTCCCCGCTCACATAGGCGGAGGGGGCGGCCGCTTCGGTCAGCACCTCAATGGCGAAGGCCGCGATGACGGAGGTGACGCCCATGGTGTCGTCCGCCGCGCGCTCGGTCGAATTGATGAGCAGCGGTGTGACGGCGTCCTCGGTGATGCCGGTAAAGCCGGAATTGAAGAGGGCGGACAGGCGCTGCACCAGCTTCTGGTCCACGGACACCGGCAGCTTCACAAGCTTGTTCTTCACCGTGTTGTCACTGAGCATGACGACGATGATAAAGGTGTTGGCGTCCACATAGATGATATCGAAGCGCTTGATGGTTACCGCCGTGCGGGTGGTGAGGGCGAGTGCCGGGTAATCCGTGAGCTGGGAGGCCAGGCGGCTGACGTCACTGATGGTATCGTCAAGTTCCCGGAGCTTCTGGTTCATGCGGCGGTTGATTTCCTCCGTCTCCTCCAGACTCAGGCGCTGCTTTTCCATGAGCTCGTTGACATACATGCGGTAGCCCATCGGCGTCGGCATGCGCCCGGCGGAGGTATGGGGCTGCTCGAGATACCCGAGGCTCACAAGCTCGGCCAGCTCATTGCGGATGGTGGCGGAGGAGCAGCCGAGGCCGGCCTTGGCGGCAATGGCCTTGCTGCCGACAGGCTCCGCCGTCCGGACGTATTCATCCACCACGGCGGCGAGTATTTTCTTTTTGCGTTCACTTAAAACCATTGTCCATTCGCCTGCCTGAATTAGCACTCTCGCCGTTCGACTGTTGGCACTCTTTTCTTTCGAGTGCTAATATAGCATTCCTCCGGCCCATTGTCAAGTGTTCCCCGGGGCGAATGCAGAAAATTCACACTTTGTACAAATGCATTTTTCCTTTTTTTGTATTTACAATGCCGGATATTTGAAGTAAAATAAAGTATAGAAAGCAAATCATATAAAATACATCAGAAAGGAGGATATGTCAATGCTGGAAAAACATTTCGCCGACGTCTATAATAAATTCAAGTTACAGTTCTACCGCCGCGTTTTCGAGCTGGTGCGGGAGCGGGACGGGTCTCTGTCCGCGATGGAGGCCTTCTCGCTGGAGGTCATCTATATGCTGGGGCAGCCGACCGTCAGCCAGTTCGCGGACTTTCTGAACATCTCCCAGTCAAACGCCACCTACAAGGTCAATAACCTTATCAAAAAGGGCTATCTTGAGCGCCAGAACTCCACCGTGGACCGCCGCGAATACCATCTGATCCTCTCCGAGAAATACTATACATACATGAATCTCTATGCCAATTACGAGCTCACTGTCATGCGCCGCGTGGCTGAGCGCTTTCCGCCTGAGGATGTCGCCGTATTTGACCGCATTCTCCAGGTCATGTCGGACGAACTCATGCCAGAGTGCAAGCAGCCGTAACCATTCCTGCTCTTCGGAGGTCTGAGACATGAACGAAAAACCGCAGGTCGAGCTGAAGCTCAACTACAAGCGCACCTTCCTCATCGGCTTTGCCTTCTTCGGCATCCTGCTGCTGTGGCAGGTGTATGACTCCTGGTGCCCCACCTTTCTGACGGATATCTTTGCCCGGCGCATGTACGGGATCTCCTCGGCCCAGCTCAAGGCGGGCGACCCGGCGAAGATTCTGAATGTGCAGTGGCTGGTCGGCATCATCATGGCCTGTGACAATCTGGCCGCGCTGATCCTCCTGCCGATCTTCGGCAACCTCTCGGACAAGACGCAAACGCCCATCGGCAAGCGCATGCCCTATATCCTGACGGGCACCTTCGTCTCGGCAGTGGCGTTTCCCTTCATCCCCTTCTTCTTCCACCACAACAACATGCTCGGCATGGTGCTGCTGATGGGGATCGTGCTGATGTTCATGATGATGTACCGCAACCCCGCCGTCGCTCTCATGCCGGATATCACGCCGAAGCCGCTGCGGGCCAAGGCCAACGGCATCATCAACATCATGGGCTATTTCGGCGGCGCCTTTGCCACGGTCCTCGGCATCTTCCTCAAGCTCTCCGACTACATCAATGCCGCCGACGAGGCCAGAAAGATCTGGACCATTGAGATCCCCTTCCTGGTCGCCTCGGTGCTCATGGTCATCTCCGCGCTGGTGCTGTTCTTCACCATCCGCGAAAATGAAATTGCCGAAGAAATGAAGGACCAGATGGCCGAGGGTGAACGCCTCGCCGCCATTGCCACCCCGGTGGACGACTCGAGGCCCATGTCGAAGGCGAACAAGATCATGCTGCTTGCGATCCTGGGCGCGGAATTTCTGTGGTTCATGTCCGATAACGCCATCGGCACCTATATCGGCAACTACGTTATCTATTACCTGAACTCCGTCTCCAGCGCCACGATGGTGCTGACCATTGCCGGCGGCCTTGCCTCCGTGCTGGGCTTTGCCATCGCCGGCGCCATTGCGGATAAGATCGGCCGCAAGTGGACCATTTCCTGCGGCCTCGGCATCACGTTCCTTGCCCTTGTCATCATGTGCACGGTGGCCCCCACCGGCGTCACTGCGCCGAATGCCGCCCACGGGGAGTTCACCTTCCCGCCCGTCCTGTATGCCGTCTGGGCCATCAAGGGCTTCGGCATGGCCCTGGTGCACAACTGCTCCTTCCCCATGGTGGTGGAGCTCTGCTCGTCGAAGAAGATCGGCCGCTTCACCGGCTATTATTACGCATCCTCCATGTCCGCGCAGACGGTCACGCCGATCCTGCTGGGCCTCATGTTCAACCGCACGGGCGCCTGGCGCACCCTGCCGGTGTACTCCTGCGTGCTGACGGTGCTGTCGTTCATCGTGTTCACGGCGCTTGTCAAGAACATCAAGGCGCGCAAGGTGGAGAACGTGGTCGGCCTGGAAGCGCTGGACGGTGATTAACGTCAAACGAAACTCGCTCCGGTCCTCTTTTCCGGTTTCAAAGAGCCGGAAAAGCTCCCTTTCCGTTCCTTCCGTTTTCCTCCCAAATTCAAAGCCAACTGCTTTGAATTTGAATAAGAGTACGATCATGTCATACTAGAACCTCATGAAAACCTTTAACCCCTTAAAGGTTTTCATAGCGCCATAAGGCGCGTAGAGGTTCTTGTATGAGACGTGTTTTCAGCGTTTCATCGAGAAATAGGATCAGATGAAACTCGTTTTCATTCTATTTTGAGGTGTCCATTATGAACAGTAGTTTTTCCCAGAAGCTCAGACGAGCCGCGCTCATCGGCTCCGGCGCTGCCGCTGCCGCAGGCCTGCCGTTGTTCCTGCTGGCCCCCGGCAAGGTCACGAAGCGGCAGAAGGCGCCCTTCTACGGGCGCAACTTCGCCCACCGCGGCCTGCACAGTGAAGACAAAAGCGTCCCCGAAAATTCGCTGGAGGCCTTCCGGCTCGCCAGCCGCGCGGGTTACGGCGCGGAGCTGGACGTACACCTGACCAGGGACGGGCAGGTGGTGGTCTTCCATGACGACACGCTTGACCGCATGTGCGGCGTGCCCGGCCGGATCGAGGACAAGAGCTATGACGAGCTGAAGCTTCTGTCGCTCTGCGGCACAAACCAGCGCATCCCGCTTCTGACCGAGGTGCTGGAGCTCTACGCCGGGCGCGGCCCGCTGATCGTGGAGCTCAAGACCGGCAGCCGCAACCGGGAGCTGTGTGAGAAGACCTACGCCATACTCTCCGACTACCCGGGCGAGGTGTGCATCGAGAGCTTCAATCCCATGATCGTGCGCTGGTTCCGCCTGCACGCAAAGGACATTGTGCGCGGCCAGCTCGCCACGCAGACCTGGGAATACGGCGACGGTGTTGCAAAGCCCACCGCTTTCCTGCTCGGTCACTGCCTGCTGAACTTCCTCGCCCGGCCGCAGTTCATTGCCTACCACACGGGATATCGCCCGCTGAGCGCGCGCCTGTCCGAGGCCATGGGCGCCATGCGCTTTGCCTGGACCGCCCACAACGAGCGGGCCGAACACGGCAGGGACGGCGTGATCTTTGAATTTTACCGCCCGCAGCTGCGGTTTAAGTAAAGAAGCGGTGTGTAATACTATTTCTCGATTAAATTCTTTAATCAAGAAAGCCGCAGTTCCTGCGGCGTTTTCAGCGTGAAACGCTGAAAACACGTCTCATACAAGAACCTGTTTTCATGAGGTTCTAGTATAAAAACACGACGGATTCGTGAACGCATAAACGCGCGAATCCGCCGTGTTTTCTTATATGATCCCGTCCTCCGTGACCACATGGTCCATCGGGACATCGTGTTCATCCATCGGGAGGGTCCGGGCCAGCATGCTCCCATAGCACAGGCACATCGTCTCACAGCCGTGCAGGCGCAGGAAGCGGTCATAATAGCCTGCGCCGTGACCCAGGCGCGCGCCGTTCTCCGCCGCCGACACGCAAGGGACGATGGCAAGCTCCGGCTCCCCCGGCTTCGCCGTCTCCGCGTCGCGGGGCGGCTCCGGGATGCCGTAGGTGCCGGGCCGGAGCACGTCAAGGCTCTGGATGCGCACGGCCTTCATCACCCGGTCCGGGCAGCAGAGCGGCACATAGACCCGCTTGCCCGCGCGAAAGGCCTCGGCAAAGAGCGGCCCCGTGTCTGGCTCAGCCCACATGCTGACGAAGAGGAAGACGCTCTCTGCCCGCTGCCACGCTTCCGATGCCAGCACCGCCGCGCAGATCGCGCGGTCAGCGGCCTCGCGATAGTCTTCCGCGAGCGTCTCACCCCGCGCCCGATACACCCGGCGAAGCTCCTTTTTCTCTCTATCCATGCTTATCGCCGTAACTCCAAACTCTCACACATCCAGGGCACAGAGATCCTCAAGACCCTCGCGCCTGACGGCGATATAGCTCTCCCCATCCCGCAGCATGACCACAGGCGGGCGGCCCTGGCGGTTGTAGTTGGAAGCCATGGAATAGTTATAGGCCCCGGTGGTGCAGACGGCCACCTGCTCTCCGCGCCGGATATCGGCAGGCAGCGTGACCGCAGGCTGGAGGATGTCGCCGCTCTCACAGCAGCACCCGGCGAGATCGAAGACCGCCGTCTCCCCCGTCTCCCGTCCGGCATGCAGGACGGTGTACCTGGCCTTGTAGAGGCAGTAGCGGGGATTGTCCGTCATGCCGCCGTCCACAATCACATGGTTCTTAAAGCCCGGGATGCGCTTGACGGCGCACACGGTATAGACCGTAAGTCCCGCGTCGGCCACGATGCTGCGCCCCGGCTCCATGAGGATATACGGTACGGGCAGGCCCAGCTCTGCCGCGCGGCTTCTCAAATGGGCAGCCAGCGCCGTGATGCGCCCCGGGATATCCACCTGCTTATCCTCGTTCACGTAGCGCACCCCGTAGCCGCCGCCGAGATCCAGCGTGCCCGCCGTGCAGCCGAGGGTATTCCGCAGCGTAAGCATGAAAGCGAGCATGAGATCGACGGTATCCTCAAACACATTCTCGTCAAAGACCATGGAGCCCACATGGCAGTGCAGGCCGTCCAGCACGAGATGCGGGGCGTTCAGCGCCGCTCTGACAAAGTCCAGGGCCTGGCCGGTGCCGATGGGGACGCCGAACTTCACATCCACGCGCCCGGTGTTCACCGCCTCGTAGGTGTGCGGGTCGATGCCCGGCGTGACGCGCAGCAGGATCTTCTGCCTCACGCCGCGCCTGCCGGCCTCGGCGTTCAGAGCCTCCAGCTCCTCCATGCCGTCCACGATAAAGCAGCCCACGCCCTGCTCGAGGGCATAGCGGATATCTTCGTCCGTTTTGCCGCAGCCGTGGAACCAGATCCGCTCCGCCGGAAACCCGGCCGCAATCGCGGTTTGGATCTCCCCGCGGGAGACGGCGTCCACACCCATCCCCTCCTCGGCCATGATGCGGTACATCTGCTTGAAGCAGCAGGCCTTCCCGGCGTACAGGGGCAGAGCCGCGCCGCAGAAGGCTGTTTCAAAGACGTTTTTGTACATCCGGCAGTTTGCGCGGATGCGCGCCTCATCCATCAGATACAGGGGCGTGCCGCAGCGCTGCGCCAGGTCCGGGACGCTCTGCCCGGCAAAGCACAGGGCTCCGTTTTCATCGCGTGTGATATTTGAACTGAGCATGGTCTTCACCCGCTTCCATAAGATGGGCGAATTTTAGCACGTTAAACCAGTGAAGTCAATGCCTATTCCGTTTTTCGTTCATCTTCGGCACAGATGTACAAGTCCTCCGCCTCCGACAGGGCATTTTGCAGCAAATTTACCGCCCCGGCGCCGTCCCCGCTTCCGATGCGGTCGATCGCCTCGGAAGCCGCGGCGCAGAGGATGGCGTACATTTTCGGATAGTTGGGCATGGCAGGCCTCCTGATTTGTTTTGTAGATATACGATATATCTATTTCAGGCATCATACACCGGATCTGCCATAAAGTAAAGTCACCGTATATCTATGAGGTGATGAAATGGCAATCAAAAGCGTGTCCATCCGCATTGAAGAAGAAATGCTTGAGAAGCTGTCCTATGTCGCCGACTATGAAGGGCGTTCTCTCAACAGCCATATCCTTGTCCTGATCCGGCAGAGCATCCGCGCCTTTGAGGAAAGCAACGGCGTCATTGAGGGCGGCATACGTCCCGATCTGAATGTGAAGCCTGCGCGACGTAGTCCGGCGGAATAACACGGATCACGCAGAAATCCCGGCAGCCTCTTGAAAGCTGCCGGGATTTCTGTTTGTTTGCTTCTATTGCATTGCTCCCTGAAAGTGAGCGACTGGACCTTGGCGGCCCAGCCGCTCAGGGGGGAGATAAAGGGAATTGGCTGGGGAATCAGGCTGTGGCCTGGAGAGCCAGGGCGATGGACGCGTTGCCGTTGACCGTGTAGCCGGTGTTGTCCAGGATCTTGTAGCCGCTGGGTGCGGTGAAGGTGAGCTTCTGGCCGATGCTGGCGCTGATGCTCTGGCCATGGGTCACGGTCGTTGCCGCAGCTCCGTTAACGCTCACAGATACGGGAACATCGGGCAGCGGCACATTGCCGTTGTTGGCGTCCAGGATGCTGAAGGTGACGGTGAAAGCGTCGATTGTGAAGGTCGCGTTGACCTTGACGCCGCCGGCGGGCATCTTGAACATCCAGCGTGCCGGGTGAGTTGCATCGGGCGTGAGCTCTGTCAGCTCAACGAGGCTGTTGTCGGTGATTCTCGTGATCTTGAGGTCTTCCTTCTTCAGGGCATTGTAGCCTTTGTCCGGCAGATCCAGGATGTAAACCTCATCGTCGGTATCAGCCGCGCCTGCATAGAGGTTCTTCATATCCTTGTCGTCGGCAAACTGCATGTTGCCGTGAGAGTAGGTGCCCTTTGTGATGGGGTTCTTGGAGCTGGTGAGATTGATGAGCACGTGTGCGTCGCCGTTGGGAACCATGTACTTGTTGCCGTTGATGGTGCCGATGTCGGCGTTCAGGCTGAGCTGGTCAAAGCCCTCGGTCGCGGACTCGATCGTGATGATCGTGCCGGGCTCGATCATGTTGTAGGTCTGGGTGCCGCTGATCTCAGTGGAGAGGCTGCCCATGGTGAGCTTGGCGGATGCGCCGTCCGGCTTCACCATGAAGGACACGCTTCTGGAGGCAGTGTCGAAAGCTGTGGAGAAGTAGATGCCGCCGCCCTCAGTGGGAATGACCACATAGTCTGCCAACTCGCCGGCGCCCGGTGTGTAGTCGCTGACTGTGACGCGTGTGCCGTTGACGTCCGCGGCGAAGATATCCGCCGCATCGGGGAGCTCATACCCCTCGGCTGCCGTACCCATAATGTACAGGGGGCTGCCGATGACATACTCGGTCGTAAGAGGATCCATGGTGGGATTCAGGCTGTAGGACAGGGTGCCGCCGCTGACATCGTTCGTGATCTTGTTGCTGGTGCTCTTGAGACCAACGTAGAGCTGATCGGTGATGATGTCTTCGGGAACAACATACACGTTGCCGGTACCGATGTCGCCCTTGCCGCTCTGGGACAGGACTCTGAGGATGTCATAGCCGTTCATGGCGGAGGTGATGGTCACGCTCTGACCGGTCAGGGCCTTGATGTGGCCGGAGCCGGTGATCTCGACGACGTTGCCGCCCACGGTGGCATAGACCTTGCCGTCGGGGAAGGAAGTGCCGTCCTTATCCATCACGTCGATGCTGAGATCGACGGTGAGGGCTTCCGCCTTCGGGAAGTCGGCCTTTATGATGATGGTGCCCTGCGGCATGGTGAAGGACCAGATGTGCGGTCTGCCGTCCGAGCTGCCGCTGTCGACCTGCTGGACGTTCACGGTGTTCTGCACGCCGTTGACGTAGATCTTGAGGTCGCCGAGGCCGAGGTGGTCATATCCGTTATCGGGCTCGTCGAAGACATAGACGATCTCGCCGGGCGCAAACTCCTCAAGGGCAAGCACGGGATCGGTAGGATCCGCGCTTCTTCTGTAAACGAAGTCGCCGTTCTTGACCTGGGTATCAATGACCACGGTGGGAACGTTGGGATAGTAGCGGTCGTCGATGCGGATGATGACCCACACGGGCTCATCGGGCATCATGAACTGGATGCCTTCGCCGGCGTTTGTCATATCCGTGTAGGGGACAGACTTGCCGCTGCCGGTGCTGATCTCGACGTCTCTGATGACCTTGTTCTCAGCAAGCGCCAGCTCGCTGCGCAGAATCTGGACAGGCGTCTTGTAGGCGATGTCTGCGAAGTTGAAGTCGGTGCCGACGTCGCGGTAGACGTTATTGGCGAAGACTCTGACCATGCCGGCGACAGGCTTGTTGTCGGCGTCGTAGACACTGATGACCATACCCTGCTGCGTGCCGCTGAAGTTCAGCGTGATGGACATGTCGCAGTCAGGCATCGTGAAGGTGAAGACGCGGATGGCGCCGTCTGCATAAGGCGCCGCGGGTGCGCCGTTGGCGTAGATCCATTCCTCGGTGGGAACGATGCGGTCAGCATCGGTGCCGAAGGGGATGATGGTGATATCGCTTGCCTTGACGGTGTACTTGGAGTCGATGGAGTTTGCAACGATGGCGACCTTATCGCCGGCGATGGCGCGGTTGACGTACTTGAGCGGTGCGCCGTCCACGTTCGGGCTTCTGCGGAACTCGTCGCTGTAGCCGGACGGGGAGGCGACGATCATGAACTCGACGCCGGCCTTGGTCACGTCGTACATGGCGTTGAGGTTGTGGATCGCGGAAACCGTCTTGGGTCTGAGGACTGCGGTGATGACGTGATCGCAGGCGCGGTCATCGATCATCTGGAAGTTATAGAAGTAGTTGAGCTGATCGGCGGTGTACTGCTGATCGTCGATGCGGAAGGAGACCATGTCGTACTTGGACCAGCCGGCCTCGGTCATGGCGACGGTGACGTAATCGCCGTAGGACACGTCGAACTTCGTCTCGAAGTCGAACCAGTTGATGTTGGTCGCATTGTCCAGGATGCCGGGGACCCAGTCGATGGCGATCTGCCACAGGCCCAGACCGGTCAGGTCGTTGCCGACCTCGTCCACGCACTTCATGGTGATGACGAAGGGCTTGGGATCGAAGATGGCCTGCACGTTCACGCCGGATGCGGGCATTTTGAAGGTAAAGGCATAGCTGTTGGGATCGAGGCTCGGCACGGAGATATAGTCAACCGTGACGCGGGCGCCGTTGTCCTTGCGGGTGACGATGAGCTTGCTGTCAAGCTTCGTGGCGTCGAAGCGATAACCGTTGCCGTTGGTGACGACGATCATCACCTGAGCGCCCGGCTCGCAGGTGTTGGAGGACTTCCAGTTGCCGTTGGCGTCCAGGATCTTGTAGCCGACGGAGCCGATGCCGGTGATGGCAGCGGGACCCATGGCGACTTTGCCGGTCTCAAAGTAGGCCTGGATGGTGTATTCGACAACCACGCCGTCGGTATCGGGGATCTGGAAGTAGCCGTAGGTATTGGCTTCGTTCTGCATCTGCTCGATCAGCAGGTCGATTTCTGCCAGCTCTTCATCTGTGGGGTTGCCTTTAAGGGTCGGCACGATCTTGTACTGGACGAAGGCCACGCCGTCTGCGACCGTGGTGCGCAGATCCACGTACTCAAGCACGGGGATGGAGGCAGACTTGTCGTTCTTGCCGGTGAACTCCACGCGCTTTTCCTTGCCGCCTTCCTTGTAGGTGACGGAGAAGCTGCAGTCGCGGTAGCTGGTGGCGGCAGTGGTCTCCTTGTTCATGTAGATCTCGCCGCTGATGGTGGCAGGCGTTGCAGCCGTGACGATCGGGGTAACGGTGACGCCGCCCTTGGGCATCTTGAATCTGCCGCGCAGATTTGCGCCCTTGGAGACGGAGACCTTGAGGCCGTCGCTGTTGCGGACCACGTCGTACTCGACCTTGTAGCCGCTGGTGATCTCGTTGCCGTCCTCGTCATAGGGCGCGAGGATGACGACTTCGTTGGTGTCCTGATCGGTGATGACCAGATCCTCATCGACCGGACTCTTAATATCGCCGGCATCGTCAAAGGCGTAGATATTGCCGATCTGGGACGGCATGATCAGGATGTTGTTGCCCTTGGCGCCGAATCTGACACTCACGTCCACGTCGAAGGCGGGCATGGTGAAGGTGTTGCTGAAAACGTTGACGATCTTCGTCGGATCGCCGTGCTTGTTGACGGTCAGTTCAACAGGCTCATACCCGTCCATTGCCTTGGCAACGACCGTGACGCTTGTGCCCTTGGCCGCGCGGGTCACGGCATTGCCGTTGACCTGCAGGTAGAAGCTGCCGCGTGCGGGCGTGGGCTCAATCACGTAGAAGGAGTACGTGGAGACAGGCGTGAGGACGACTTCGACATCCACATCCGCATCGGGCATGATGAAGGCCCTGGAGCTGCTCACGGTGAGCGCGGTCTTCGTGGAGGCGGTGATCATCTTCTTGTAGTAGGCATACACAGCAGAGATCTCATAGTTGGGATCGGTGCTCTTGATGACGACTGCAGAGCCCTTGACCGCGGACGAGACGGACACGCCGCCGACGGAGGCCGCAGCCTTGCCGCTGTAGTTGGCGGAGATGTTGATGTCGTGGCCGGTCTTGATGGCGGCGTCCACGCGGACGTTGCAGCTCGGCATCACGAAGGTGTCGCTGGTCAGGTGCAGGTCGGCGGTGCCGTCGGTGTACTTGACCGCGAGGCTCTGGATGGCTCTGCCGGAGTAGGTCTGGGTCACGATGGTGACCTTCGCGCCGGCAGGAGCAGCGGTAACAGCCTGGTTGTTCACGTAGAAGAGCATGGTGCCGTCAGAGGCGGACATGCCGCTCGTGAGGGTGTAGAGCTTCGACGTGCTGGTCGTGCTCGTGGTGGTGGTGCCGTTGCCGTCGGTGACGGTGGTGACGGTGGTCGTCGTGGCGGTGGTGCCGGGGTTGCCGGTGCCGGGCACGGAGACCGTCAGAGGCACGGGGTAGAAGAAGTTCGACCCGGCCCGGATCGCCGCGAGGTTGTCCGTCTGGTTCAGCGCCTTGAGCAGAAGCTCGTTGGCGTTGTAGGAGACACCCTTGGAGCTGACGATGCCGTAGGCAGTGTCACTGCCCGCGACCACATGCTGCATAACACCGTAGCAGGTGGTGCCGACAACAGGGCACACAGGCGTCGGGACGATGATGGTGTCCCCTGCTCTCACCTTGCTCCAGTCGGAGATGTTGTTCACCTGCTTGATGAACGGATTGAAGATGGAGAAGTTGACGCCCAGGTTGTTGCACACGCCGGAGACAGTCTCGCCGTAGGACATGGTGTAGGGCACCAGGTAGTAGGCAAGCGTATCCGCGGACTTGGCGGACGTGAAGTTCGCCGTGGACGCGGTGCTGACTGTGCCGGTGGTGGCAGTGCCGGTGATCGTGCCGGTAGAGGCGGTGGTGGCGGCGGCACCCGTGTTATAGGTGGTCGTGCGCGCACCGTTGGCGATCAGGACTGCATCATTATCGCTCGCAGGCAGAGTCAGGACTCTGCCGACAGCCAGCTTGCTCCACTGGCCGTCATAAATGTTGTTGAGGATCATGATAGCGTCCTTGCACGTGTAGTAGTTCAGACCTAACTTCTGGCAGATCCTCAGAACGTAGTCGCCCTGTCCCATCGTATATTCGATGACATTGGCGCCGTACGCGGTGGTTGCGGCGTACGCATTGACGCTCAGCCCCGAGAACAGGGACAGAATCATCAATACCGTAAGCAGCAGACTTATGAACCGTTTCTTCATAATTGCTCCCCCTAAACTACCCTTTCGGGTAAAATGATTACTGCGCTGAGACTTGCTTTGAACCGCAGCTCTTTTCAAATGATGAAAAAAGTATTACGATTCGGCTATAATATTACAACAACTCTCCCTAAATTGCAAGACCCAAAAACACAAAAATTTCAAAAAATTTCAATTCAGTTACACGCCTAATTTGTCCAAAGCTCCCAAATGTCTGGTTTTTCAAGGCTTTTAACGCTTTTCGGCGGGTGGCGGCAATGGTTGCAAAAGAAAAACATTTATTTGGTTTTCCCATAAGGGAGGAGAAAAACGGGCCCGATTTCCTGTTTTGTCTTTAAGACGCCGGACAGGCCGCTTTGTTCCCGTTTTTTCTCGGGAGAAGAAAAAAAGTCCAGGCGCCCCGGAGGGATCGCTTGTATTTTCAGGCCGTCGATGATACACTTGGGTATATAGATATATTTAAAAGGAGAAGCCATGGACATTCCCCTGCTGTTTCACGACAAGTGCATCGCCGTGTGCCGCAAGCCCCCGGGTCTGGATTCCGAGGCGGACATGCCCGCCCTGCTCTCCGAATGTCTTGCGGTGCCCTCGGTCTTCTGCGTGCACCGGCTGGACCGGGCCGTAGGCGGCGTGATGGTCTATGCCCTCAGGCGGGAGAGCGCCGCCGTGCTGAGCCGTCAGATGGCCGACGAGCGCTTTCAGAAGGAATATCTCGCCGTGGTGCACGGGCGGCCGGAGCCGGATGCGGACACACTGCGGGATCTGCTGTATCACGACCGAGGGCGGAACAAGAGCTTTGTTGTCAACCGCAGGCGCGCGGGCGTGAAGGAAGCGGTCCTGGACTACCGGGTGCTCGAGGAGGCGGAAGATCTGAGCCTGCTGTCGGTTCGCCTGCACACGGGGCGCACACACCAGATCCGCGTCCAGCTTGCCGCGCGGCGGCATCCGCTGGTGGGTGACAGCAAGTACGGCAGTCCGCGGCGGGACTGCGCCCTTGCGCTCTTTTCCCGTGAGCTGGGCTTCTCTCACCCGCAGACGGGCGAGGCGCTGCGCTTCTGTGCTCCCCCGCCCCCGGGCTTTCCCTGGGAATTGTTTCATGATGCGTATAACGGAGGTTTGACATGCGATACATCGAAGTGACCGTAAACACCCCGAAGGAGGAGCTGGACGCGCGCTGCGAGCAGATGGCAGCCATGGGCGCGGGCGGCTTCGTCATTGAAAACGAGGAGGATTTCCGGGCGTTTTTCGAGCATAACCGCCAGTACTGGGATTATGTGGATGAGGAGCTGGAAAACAAATTCCTCGGCGTCAGCCGCATCAAGTGCTACCTGACGGATGATGAGGATGGCCTTGCCGTACTTCGGCAGATGAAGGCGGCCTTCCCCACGCTTAGCACCGCCTTTGTGGAGGACAGCGACTGGGAGAACAACTGGCGCGAATACTATAAGCCCATCGAGGTGGGTGAAAAGCTCGTTGTGGTGCCCGAGTGGGAACAGGCCCCGGACGACGGGCGCGTGCCCCTGCGCCTGGACCCGGGTCTCATCTTCGGCACCGGCAGCCACGCCACCACCCGCATGTGCCTTGCGGCTCTGGAGCCGTACTGTACCCCGGGCGCGCGCGTGCTGGACCTCGGCTGCGGCAGCGGCATTCTCGGCATCGGGGCGCTGCTGCTGGGCTGCGACACCTGCCTCGGCGTGGATATCGACCCCAAGGCGCCGGACGTGGTCATGTCCAACGCCGCCCTCAACGGCATCGGGCCGGAGCGCATGAGCGCCTGGGCAGGCGACATTCTGGGCGACGCGGGCCTGCGCGCGAGGATCGGCGGAGGCTATCAGCTCGTGCTTGCCAACATCGTGGCCGATGTGATCATTTCCCTCTCGTCACTGGCAGGGCAGTTCATGGCCCCGGGGGCGGTGTTCATCTGCTCGGGGATCATCGAAAACCGCTGGCCGGAGACGGCTGCCGCCCTGAAGAGCAGCGGCTTTGAAATCACGGACCACCGCTCGGAGGAGGAGTGGCACTGCTTCGTGTGCAGGAGAGCGGAATAAAGGGTATAAAAAATGCCGCAGGGGCCGATTCCCTCATCGGCCCGCCGTTTTGCGACACTGTGCGTAATTCGACGGGTCGATCAGGGGATCGACCCCAACTTTTTTTAATTGGTATTAAAAGATAAACGCTTCGGACTCGTTGCCCTCCGGCTGAGTCTCGACCGTGGTCTGCTCCTGCACGGGCTGGACCTCCTGCTGGGGCGGGGTGTAGCCGGTGCCCGGCTCCTCGCCGGTCTGGATCACAAGGTCGGCATTGTTCGTCTCGATCAGGCCGTTTTCGATCGTGCTGCCCAGCTCTTCGCCGCCGGTGAAGGCGTTCTCGGCGCTGTTTTCTTCCTCCTGCGCCTCACTGCCCTCCTCCCCTTCCGGGACCTCCTCCGGGTTCCAGGCCTGCGGCGCGGGATTTGCGGCAGCGACAGGCTGCTGCACCGGCCGCGGCGTGGGTACAGGTGTCGGCGTCGGGACCGGCGTCGGCGGCGCCGTCGGCAGGACCACCGGTGTCGGGGTCGGGGCGGCGGTCGGGCGCGGCGTGGCTGCGGCACGCGGGAGCAGGCTCCCGCTCTGGGTCACGGTGTTCTCGGCTTCGGCGGCGGCTGCGCGCTGCTCGTTCGAGGCGAAGCGAAAGCCGAAGCCGAAGAGCGGCGACATGAGCATCACTGCCAGGATCAGGATCAGCCCCAGGGCCCGGTTGACGGCTCTTGCGGCTTTGTGTTTTCGGTTCATGGCTCCTTATCCTCCGAAGTACTTCTCAGCGGCGCGGTTGAAGAGATAGAGCGCCCTGCCGAGATTGGCAAGATCCGTACCGCCGCGCTCGATGGCGGTTTTGGCATAGCTGAGGACGCTGGCCGTGATGGTGAAGCTGTCCGTTCCGTCGCTCACGGTGAAGCGGTGGGGCACGTCCAGATCGTTTGCCGCGATGCTGTCCACACCCAGGCAGCAGCTCCCGTCGCTCTTCCTCACAACGTTCGCCGCGCGCCCGTCGATCTCATACTGATAGGCGCCCGGGTCTGCGCCGTCTTCAAAATACAGGTAGACGTGCAGGCTGTTGTCCGCATCGAAGAGGGCCGTGATGGCGGTATCCCGGAAGCCCCGGGGCTTGACGCCCTCGGTGACGGCTGCCCACGGGGAGAGATCCCCTGCGGTGACCGCCGTCACCTCGCTTCGCAAGGTCTCGCCGGCCTTGTCGAAGTAGTTCCGGGCCGCAAGCCCGTAGTCCTCCAGCGCCTGAGCAAGCCCCCGCATGGCTGCGGTGGTGCCCTTGGTCTTCATCTGGGCGGCGTACTCCATGGCGGAGAAGAAAACGCCATTGGGATAGCTTTTCCCGTCCGCCGCGCTGATCAGCACGTTTTGGCCGTTCCCGTCCAGGATCCTGACCTGCACGGGATCGGCAATGTTTTTCACGCTCACGCTGCAGTCAAACACGCTGTAGCCTCCGTCCTGCCCGGCCTGGGAGAGCGGTACCGTCGCGATGACGCTGCCGCCACGGCTAAACTGGACCGAAGCGCCCCGCGCCCCCGCAAGCCAGTCGGGCAGCTGGAAATAATAGCGGATGCGCAGCATCCCGTCAAAGAGCACCGAGGCCGAATGGATGGTCACGCCGCTCTCTCCGCCGTAATCGGCCTGGGGGAAGTCGTAGGCCTCGAACTTGCCCTCGGTGAACTCATCGCCGAGCTCGTGGTTTTTGAGCCAGCTCTCCCGGCCATTGAGATAGTAGAGCCACTGCTCCGGGCTTTTCCCGGCGTCCCAGGTCGCGTCCACGGCGTAATAGTGTCTGCCGTCCGCGCGCACGATGTTCCAGGCGTGGCCCATGCCCCGGCTGGTGACAAGGCGCGTGTCCACGCCGAGCTCCAGGCAGAGGCGGTAAAAGGCCACCGCAATGCCCTGGCAGGCTGCCCTGCCGTGTCTGAGGGCGGCATAGGCCGTAAAGATCAGGGTATCGTCAGACTCGGTATAGCGCACATGGCTGGTGAGGTATTCATAGACCGCGCGGATCTTCTCCGCGTCGTTCTTCCCGGCAGGCTGGAGGCCGTCGAGGATGTTGGCAACGATGCCGTTGAGCTCCGACTCCTGAGTCAGGGTGGTGAAGTAGAGCGGGGAATAGATGAATTTATAATAGTACTCCCCCGGCGTCTCCGCCGTGACGGCAGAGCCGTTGCAGTTTGCCCCGCCGTACTCATAGCGCAGATAGTCTCCCTCGGTCGGGGCGCCGGTATGGCGGATGGCGATGTCATAGATCATCCAGCACATGGTCCGCCAGACCTCGGTAGTGGGCTTGATGTGGGTGCGCACGCACACAGCGATCTCCTCCTGGCGGAGGATGAGGTTTCGCTTGAGTCCCGCACCCGCGGCCTCGGCATTGGTATAGACCACCGGGGTAGGCCAGGGCTCTCCCGACTCCTTGCCGAGGACCAGCTCCTGCCCGGCGTAGTAGGTATCGCTCATTTCGGGGGCGGCACTGAGGTTTTCGACCTCCCGGCGAAGCTGCTGAAGGCTCTCCTCCGGGCTTGTGGAGGGTTCGGGAATGCTGTCCTCCCGGATAATATTGGCGTAGTAGGGGTTGATGGCCGTGGAGGAGAAACACATGCCCTCGTCCGCCGCCGTGAGCGTGAGCGTCACGACCTGCATGCCGGTATTGCTCACCGTAAAGCTGCCAGCCCCATCTTCATTCTGCCCGCTGGGATCGTGGTAATAATAGCTGTACTGCCCCGGCAGGAGCAGATAGCGGTCAAACCGCAGCGTTCCGGTCTCAGACTCGGTGTAGGGCGAACAGATCACACCGGCGGCGTTCGTCACCGTAAGGCCGGAGAAGTCGTGTGTGCTGTCACTCTCAAAGAGGACCGGCATGGGACCGCTCTCCCCGTCAGCGTCCGTGTCCATGCCCGTCAGGATTGGCAGCTCCCCGGCTGCTTCGTCAGAGACCGCCAAAGGCGCTGCGGCAGGGGCCGGGGTCAGCGTGATCTCCACGCGCGGCTGACTGCCGTCGATGGTGAGGGGGATGACGCTGACAGACTCCGCCGCGGCCCGGGGGTCCAGATAATAATAGCTGTAGCTGCCCGGGGCCAGCACATAGCTGCCGCCCGCGTCGCTGAGCGGAAGAACGACATTGCCCGCCGCGTCCAGCAGGGTCAGGCCGCGCAGGTCCGTCTCGGCATCGCCGGCGAAAACCAGGCTCACAAGCCCGGTGCCGACAGAAAACGCCGCGCCCTCCTCAGCGGATGCAGACAGCGGCGTCAGTGCTGCAAGCATGCATAAAACAAGAAAAAGCGCCAGTATTCTTTTCCCGCTCATGCGTTCCATTCACCTCACGAAAGACATGTCACCGTAAGATTGACATATCTCGATTTACATAATTTACTTTCCTTATATTATCAGATCGGGAAAAAAAGTCAAGGCAAAAGCGACACATCCCCTCTTTTTCCCGGTATATTTTTTTCGGATCGTGCCATAATAAAGCTGCCCGCTTAAGCTTCACCCGCCTCAGGCACGGCGGTCTGGTCCCGACCGTTGACGCGCAGCTGTCGATGCCGGCTCCCGCCGCGCTTGTCAACCGGCACGGTGCGATACTCCTTCTGGCGGCGGCCATTTGCACCATGCCGGTATAAAGAGGGGGACGATACGTCAAAAACGTATCGTCCCCCTCGTGCTCGTCTGCCGCACAATCCGCCGCATCAAACAGCCCCGGGGCGATTGATCCCCGGGGCTGTTTCGGCTTAAGGCCGCGCCTCATAATGCATGCTGCTTTGCGCGATGCTCACTCAATACACGTCGTTCATTTCCATCATGGCCACGTCCACGTCAAAGCTCTCCCCGTCGCGCCAGACGGTGAAGCGGATGGTGTCGCCGATCTGCAGGCCGTCCCTGACCTTCAGGATATCGTTCGTGCTTCGGGCGGGCTCGCCGTTGACGGCGGTGATGATGTCGCCGACCCGGATGCCCTTGTCCCAGGCGTCCGTGCCCTCGGTGACGGCGGATACATACAGACCCTCCGGCAGCTCATAGTGCTCTGCCGCCGTATCGACGACGGCGCCCACGGTGATGCCGATGGCGGGGCGGCCGACGACCTTCCCCTCCCGGATGAGGGCGTTGACCACGGTGCGCACCGTGGTGCTCGGGATGGCAAAGCCGATGCCCTCAATGCTCGAAAAGCTGGACATCATCTTCATATTCGTCACTCCCACGACCTGACCCCAGCGGTTGACGAGCGCGCCGCCGGAGCTGCCCTCGTTGATGGCGGTGTCGGTCTGGATGAGGCTGATGCTGTGGCCGTCATAATTCATACCGCGGTCGATGGCGGAGACGATGCCGTCCGTGAGGGTGGAGCGGAAGTCCTCCCCCAGGGGGTTGCCGATGGCGGCGACGCTGTCCCCGACGGTGAGCGCGTCGCTGTCGCCGAACACGGCCGGGGTCAGGCCCTTCGCCTCGATCTTCAGCACCGCAAGGTCGCTCTGCCTGTCATAGCCCACAAGAAGCGCCTCATGCACCGTGTCGTCCTGGAGGATGACCTCTCCCCTGTTGCAGCCCTCGATCATATGGGCGTTGGTGAGGATCAGGCCGTCCTTACTCAGGATGATGCCGGAGCCCCAGTAATAGCCGAGCTCCTTCTCCTCATAGGCGCGGATGCCGACGATGGAGGGCACACAGCTCCGGTAGATCTCCTGCAGGTTCATTTCCTCCCCGTCCGTCGGCACAAGCTTCAGCTCCCAGTCGGGGCGCTTTTCCACCTCGGGGATCTCCGGGTCCTTGCCGGTATTGTCCTCGGTGACATAGAAGGAGTCGAAAAAATCCTTCCAGTCTTCCGGCAGCTCATCCTCCGTCCGGATGGACGGCGTGGGCAGCGGCTCCCAGAGGCCCGGGAGCTGGGCGGGCTCTGCGGGACTGCCGTCGGAGAAAAGGCGCGCGCTTAACGCGATGAGCCCCACGACCACCAGCGAGCCCAGCAGGATCTTAAGCCCCAGGGGCATGCTCTTTTTCTTTTTCGGCGCGGTCTCCCGCTGCGTCTTCGGCTGCCGAAGGGGGGCATACCAGTCGGAGCCCTGCAGCCTTGGTTCGTTGTTCATACGTGTTCCCTCTTATTTTGCAAGCTTCAGTGTAAAGACAAACTCGGTCATGCCGTCCTCACTCTTGACGGCGATATCCTCGTCATGGGCGTTGATGATGGTTTTCACGAGATAGAGTCCCAGGCCCATTCCCTCCTTGTCCAGGCTGCGGGAGCGGTCGGACTTGTGAAAACGGTCGAAGATGAAGGGCAGATCGTCCGGCGGGATGGTCTCGCCGATATCCTTGACGGAGACGTAGGCCTTCTCCTCGTCCTTATACAGGCGCACCGTAAGACAGCTCCCGGGGGAGGCAAACTTGACGGCGTTATCAAGCAGGTTATAAATAACCCGGGTAATGGCGTCCTTGTCGGCCACGACCATGATATTGTTCTCCGGCAGCTGCGGGTCCACGTCGAGATTTTTCTTTGTGGCCCGGTCCTCAAAGCTCAAGAGCGTCTGCAGCACGAGCTCGTTGAGGTCGAAGACCGTGCGCCGGCTCTGGTCGGCGGCGAGGTTCCGGGCAGACGATACATCCAGCATGTCTCGCACGAGGCGGGACAGGCGCCTTGTCTCATCCCGGATGGAGATCAGATACTTGCGCTCCTCCTCCCGCGGGATCGTGCCGTCGAGGATACCGTCGGCAAAGCCCGCGATGGTGGTCATGGGGGTCCTGAGCTCGTGGGAGACGTTGGCAATAAACTCGCTGCGCCGCGCCTCGGCCTTCTCCAGCGAGTCGGCCATCTTGTTGAACGAGTCGATGAGTGCGCCCATCTCATCGGTGGAGTCGTACTCCTGCCTGACGCGCACCGAGAAATCGCCCCGGGCAAATTTCCGGGAGGCCGCGGCGATCTCGTCCAGGGGCCGGGCCATGCGCTTGGAGTAGACCAGCGTCACGATCATGAAGACGAAGAGCACGCCGCCCGTCACCGCGGCGGCCAGGGTCAGGAAGGTCGACCAGTCGCCCAGGATCTTGCCGGGGGAGCTGATGACAAACACATAGCCCATGGTGCTGCCGTCCGTCTCCGAATCAATGGTGCGTCCCACCACATAGCGGTTTTCCGGAAAGAGTCCGTCCAGATTCGTCAGGCCGAAGACGGTGTTCTCCCTTGCCCACTCCAGCACGTTTTCCGAGAGCCGCATGCCGATGTGGCAGCAGCTGGAAGGTTTTTCGGAGCAGCGCACGATGCGCCCCTTCTCCTCGGCGATCATGATCTGGTTGTCGGCGGCGTTTGCGATGGCGGTCACGTTCATGCCGAGCAGCCAGCTGTCCATCGTGTCGTTCTGCCCGATGGCGGAGGCGAGGCGCGCCACCTCCTTGGCGCTGGCAAGCATGTTGGCCTGCAGCTCGCGCACCAGGTGCATGCGCCCGATCCCCACCAGGGAGAGGCAGATCAGCATCATGCAGAAAAAAACCAGCACGGCCATCGCCGTGAAGTTTCTGAGATAAATGCTCTTCACACTGTCCGCCTCCTCTGCGCAGATTTTCTGAATGATTATTATATCCCTTTTTCGCTCTTTTTCAATGGCGTCTTTGTGAACAAAGTGGACGGGTCTGTCTCCGGCTCCCTCGAAAGGAGAGCTGCCGCCCCATTGATTATCTTGCTGAAAAAAGAGCACCGGGAGCTCCCGATGCTCTTTTGCCTGTTCTCAGTACAGCACCCGCACGCGCAGCACGTCGCCCATGTTGCGGATGGCGGTGGCGGTGGGCTCCCCGATGGACTCGGCGAGGTCCACGATGGTGTAGGCATACTCCCCGCGGGGCTTGTTGATCATGTGCTCGACGTTGATGTTGCGGTCGCTGATAAAGTCGAGAATGCGCGTGATCATGCGCGGGACGTTGCGGTGCAGCACGCAGAGCCTGCACACGCCCATGCGCGAGAGGGTCGCGTCCGGCAGGTTCACGGAGTTTTTGATGTTGCCGTTCAGGAGATAGTCATACAGCTCCATCGCGGCCATGGCCGCGCAGCGGTCCTCACTCTCCGGGGTGCAGGCGCCGATGTGCGGCAGAGCGATCACGTTCGGGGCCTGGAGGATGACCTTGTTGGGAAAGTCCGTCACGTACTTGCCCACGCGGCCGCAGTCGAGGGCGCGGGTCATGGCCTCGTCGTCCACCACCTCGGCCCGGGATTCGTTGACGATGCGCACGCCCATCTTCATCTTGCCGAAGGCCTCATCGTCAAACATGTGGTGCGTCTGGTCGTTATAGGGGACGTTGATGCTGATGTAGTCGGCCTTGGCGTAGATGGTGTCCACATCCTCAGCCCGGATCACATCCCGGGAGAGGCGCCAGGCGGCGTCCACCGACATGAACGGGTCATAGCCGTAGACCACCATGCCGAGATCCAGCGCCGCGTTTGCCACCAGCGCCCCGATGGCGCCGAGGCCGACGACGCCGAGGGTCTTGCCCTGCAGCTCGGGCCCTGCGAAGGAGGCCTTGCCCCGCTCCACCATCTCGGGGATCTCATCGCCCTTGTCAGCGATGGAGCGCACCCAGTCGATGGCGCCGATCATGTCGCGCGAGGCCATGACGAGGGAGGCGATCTCCTGCTCCTTGACAGCCTCGGCATTGGCGCCGGGGCTGTTGAAGACGACGATGCCCTTCTCCGCGCACTCCTCGATGGGGATGTTGTTGAAACCCGCCCCGGCCCGCGCAATGGCCAGCAGATTGTCGCCGAACTCCATGTCGTGGAGATTGGCGCTGCGGATAAGCATCCCGTCCGGGTTCTCCACCTCCGGCCCGACCATGCAGCCGCGCTTTAAGAGCGCGCCGGTGCCGTGCTCGGAAATGGTGTTCATGGTTCTGATCTTAAACATGTCTGACTTCAAACTCCTTCATATAGTTCACGAGCGCCTGCACGCCCTCCACGGGCATGGCGTTATAGACAGAGGCCCGCATGCCGCCGGCGATCTTGTGGCCCTTGAGGTTCAGAAGGCCGCGCTCCGCCGCGCCCTTTACAAAGGCCGCGTCCGTATCGGCATCGCCGGTGCGGAAGGTGACGTTCATGAAACTGCGTGAGCCGGGCAGGGCGTGGGCCTTGAAGAGGCGGCTCTCGTCCAGGAAATCGTAGAGAAGCCGTGCCCGCTCGCGCCGGAGGGCGTCCATGGCCTTTACGCCGCCCTGGGCAAGTACCCAATCGAGGGTCAGGTCCAGCATGTAGATGCACCAGCAGGGTGGGGTGTTGAGCATGGAGCCGGTCTCGATCATGGTCTTGTAGCTCAGGATCTTCGGCGTGATGGGCAGCTCCCGCCCCGCGAGGGCTTTGTCCACGATTACCACCGTGAGGCCCGCGGGGGCCATGTTCTTCTGCGCGCCCGCGTAGATGAGGCCGAATTTCGATACATCCACCTCCCGCGAGAGGATGTCGGAGGACATGTCGCACACAAGGGTGGACCGGGTTTCGGGCACATACTGCCACTCGGTCCCGTAGACGGTGTTGTTGGCGCAGTAGTAAAAATACTTCGCCCCCGGCGTGAGCTTGAGTTCCGTCTGGGCCGGGATGCGGTCATGGCCCGTGGGCTTCGTCGTCGCCGCAATGTGGACCTTGCCGTACTTCGCCGCTTCCTCGGCAGCCTTGCCTGAGAAGTTGCCGGTCACGGCATAGTCGGCGGTGCCGCCCTCCAGAAGGTTCATGGGGATGGCCGCAAACTGGGTGGTCGCGCCGCCCTGCAGAAGCAGGATCTCGTACGTGTCCGGCACGTTCATGAGCTGTCTGAGCTTTTGGCAGGCGGAGTCGAAGACCTCCTGAAACAGGGCGCTGCGATGGCTGATCTCCATGACAGACATGCCGCTGCCGCGGAAGTTCAGAAGCTCGGCCGCCGCGGTCTTCAGGGCGCTCTCCGGCATGGTGGAGGGCCCGGGCGCGAAATTATAGACCTGATCTCTCAGCATCGTTACCATCTCCTTTGTAATCCCACACATTTTACAATATGCAGCGAGGCTTCGTCAATGTGCCATTTACACGAAACAACCCCGGTTTCGGGGCTGTTTCATCCATAATTTAGGGCAATACCGCACAATCCGTCACCGGTGTTTCCCGCAGTTTTCAGAGAAGCGTGCCGCACAGGGTCTCGCCCTCGACGCGCTCGATGCGCACATCGAGGAGCCGGCCGCGAAGGGCTGTCCCCTTGACTCTCACGGGCATGTAGGTGTCGCTGTGGCCGGTGCAGAAGCCGTCCTCCTCCGATTCAAAGAGGACCGGCAGGGTCTGCCCCACGCAGGAGCGGAGGAAGTCCCGGTGCATCGAATCGCACAGGCGCTGCTGCTCATGGGCGCGCTCCTCCTTGACCTTCTTCGGGCACTGGTCGGGCATCTCGTCCGCGGGCGTGCCGGGGCGGCGGGAATACGGGAAAACGTGCATGGCGGCAAAGCTGCACTTTTCGAGGAAGGCGGCGGTCGCGGCGTTGTCCTCCCCCGTCTCGCCGGGAAAACCTGTGATGAGATCGCCGGTCAGGGCGCAGCCGGGGAAGTATTTGCGCAGAAGCTCGGTCTTTTCAAAAAACGCCGCGGTGTCGTACTTGCGGTTCATGGCCTTGAGCGTGCGGTCACAGCCCGATTGGAGCGAGAGGTGGAAGTGGCGGCAGAGCTTGCCGGTTGCCGCAAGGCGGCGGCAGAAATCCTCCGTGATGACCGTCGGCTCCAGGGAGCCCAGCCGGATACGCATATGGGGGCTTGCCGCGGCGACGGCCTCAATGACATCGGCAAGGCCGGGCTTTCCGGGCAGGTCCACCCCGTAGGAGGCGACCTCAATGCCGGTGAGCACGATCTCCCGGTAGCCCTCGGCGTCGAGCCTTGCGCTCTCCCGGGCTGCCTCGTCACAGGGAAGGCTCCGCAGTCTCCCGCGCGTGTAGGGGATGATGCAGTAGGTGCAGAAGTTGACGCAGCCGTCCTGGATCTTGAGCATGGCGCGGGTGCGGTGGTCCACCGCCCCGGCGGGCAGGCGCTCGATCTCGCGGCGCTTGAAGGGCTCGTCGATATCCCTTGTCTTCTCCCCGGCTGTGCAGGCTTTCACCACCGCGTCCACCAGCTTTTTCCGGTCAGCCGCGCCGAAGATCACGTCAGCGCCGATCTCCTTCACCGCGTCCGGCTCGATCTGGGAATAGCAGCCGCACACAGCCAGCACCGCGCCGGGGTTCTCGTCCCGCAGGCGGCGGATCATCTGGCGGGATTTGCGCCCGCTCTCGGCGGTCACGGCGCAGGTATTGACGATCACGGCGTCCGCGATCTCCCCGGGCGCGGCGTGCTCAAAGCCCGCCTCATTCAAAAAGCCCTCCATGGCCTGGGTCTCATACTGGTTGACCTTGCAGCCGAGAGTGGATATAATGTATTTCATGCGTTTCTCCGTTTCGTATCTTTGCCTTCCCCCGGAGGGAAAGGCGAAAGTGCCATTAGTAAACATAATCTTGTAAACATAAAGAGGTTAACATAAATGGAACACTATCTTGACAATTCCGCCACCACGCAGGTCTGCCCAGAGGCGGCAGAGGCAGCCCTGGACGCCATGCTCCATACCTACGGCAATCCCAGCTCCACCTATACCAAGGGGCGGGAGGCGAAAAAGCTGCTGGACCGCTCCCGGAAGCTTGTGGCCGGGGCGCTGGGCTGCGAGGCGAAGGAGCTGGTGTTCACCTCCTGCGGCTCAGAGAGCGACAACTGGGCCCTGCTCTCGGGAGCCGAGGCCATGGCGCGCCGGGGCAGGCACGTCATCACGTCCCTTGTGGAGCACGACGCGGTGCGAAAAGCTGCCGAAGAGCTGGAGCGCCGCGGCTTTGAGCTGACCTGGCTCAAGCCCGACCGCACCGGGGCAGTGGACCCTGCTGCGCTGCGGGCCGCGCTCCGCCCTGATACTATACTCGTTTCCCTGATGCTGGTCAACAACGAAACCGGGGCTGTGACGGATATTGCCGCCATGTCCCGTGTTTTGAAGGAGGCCGGCTCCCAGGCCCTGCTGCATACGGACGCGGTGCAGGCCTTTATGAAGCTGGACTTCACGCCCAGGCGCCTCGGCGCCGATCTCGTGAGCATCAGCGGGCACAAGATCCACGCCCCCAAGGGGATCGGGGCCCTGTACATCCGGGATGGGCTGCGCCTGCGCCCCTGTATCCTCGGCGGCGCGCAGGAGGAGGGCCGCCGCGCCGGGACCGAGGCCGTGCCGCAGATCGCCGCCTTTGGGGAGGCCGCGCGCATCGCAAGGGCGGGCCTCGCGGAAAATGCCGCACACATGGCCGCGCTCAAGGCGGTGACGAAGGAGCGGCTGCAGGCCGTGATCCCGGAGATACAGATCCTGGATACCGCCGCGCCGCACATCCTCTCCGTCTCCCTGCCGGGCTTTCGCAGCGAGGTGCTGATGAACTGGCTGGAGGCAAAGGAGATCTATGTATCCCGCAGCTCCGCCTGCAAGAAGGGCGCGCGCAGCCACGTGCTGGAGGCCATCGGCATGGACCCGCGCCGCATCGACGGGGCCCTGCGCATCGGCTTCAGCCGCTATAACACCCGGGAGGACGCGGACGCCCTCTGCATCGCCCTGGAGGAGGCGCACAGGACGCTCGCCCACCGATAAGCAAGGGGCGCGCTGCAAAATGCGTTAAACCGTCATTCCGAACCAGTGACCGACGTCACTGGTGTGGGAATCCGTCCTCTTAAAGCAGAGAAAACGGATTGCCACGACCAGTTAGCGAACTGGTCTCGCAATGACAGCGCATATTGCAGCGCGCCCTGTTTTTTTACTCGTCCTCCGGATTGCTGTGGATGGGCTTGAGCGTTACAGGGTCGATGTAGTCAACGCCCTTGTAGTCCTCCTCCCCCTCCGGCAGATTGCTGCGCTGGAGGCGTTTTTTGATGCCCTCGTTGATGAAGGTGTAGATCACGACGAAGATCGGCACACCGAGTACCATGCCCCAGAAGCCGAAGAGGCCCGCGCCCACGATGATGGCAAACATGACCCAGAAGCCGCTGATGCCGACGGTGCTGCCCAGAATCTTGGGCCCGATGAAGTTGCCGTCGAGCTGCTGGAGCAGGATGACGAAGATGATGAAGATCAGGCACTTGACGGGATCGACCATGAGAATGATGATCGCACTCGGGACAGCGCCGATCAGCGGGCCGAAGAAGGGAATGATATTCGTCACGCCGATCATCACGCTCACGAGCAGGGCGTAGGGCATCTGGAAGATCACGCAGAAGATGTAGCAAATGAGGCCCACGATGGCCGAATCCAGGAGCTTGCCGTTGAGAAAGCCGATGAAGGTCCGGTCGGTAAAGCGCAGGGCGTCCAGAAATTTCTTGGCGGATTCCACGCTCATAATGCTGTAAAGCATGCGCTTGGCCCGGGCGCTGAAGCCCTCCATATCATAGAGCACATAGATGGAGACGATGATGCCGATAACGATGTTGTAAACCGTCGTCACCACGTAGCGCACGCCCGTGCCCACGTTGGAAAGGAGATTGCCGAGCTTCGGCAGGATCGTCGTCTGCAGCCAGGAGACGATGTTCGTGTTCACATCGCCCAGGGTCTGGGCGACATAGCTGCTGATCTCGGGATAGTCGCTCAGGAGCTTGGTGGCCCAGTTGGTCAGCGACTCGATATAGGTCGGGGAGTTGATGACGATGGTCTCGATGCTGCTGTAGAGCTGGGGGATGATGAGGAAGAACAGCCCCGTCACCAGAGCCACCATGAACAGCACTGCCAGGATCACCGAGATCATGCGCGCCGCGCTGCCGCCCCCCTTGCCGCCCCTGGAGAGCTTCGCGAACAGCGGGCCGAAGAGCCTGTTCTGCAAAAAGCGCACGAGGGGGTTTAAGAGATACGCGATCACAAGGCCCCAGATAAAGGGACTGAGGATCTGCAGCAGCCGCGCGATCCCGTTTCTGAGCTCGTCGATATACTTGAGCGCCATGAAAAACAGGATGGAACAGGCGATCACGCAAAAGGCCGTGATCCCCCAGTACAGATATTTTTTATCCCATCGGAAAAACCGTCTCATTCGCTGCTCCTCTCCGGCAGGCACTGTTCTGATTGCCTGCGGCTGCCGCTTATCTCTCCTTATTTTATCCGCCCGTGTCCGCGCCGTCAAGCGGCAAAGCATTATTTTGTCTCCGACGTCTCGCCGGAAGCTGTGTTATGTTAACCGAATGCCCCGTATTCGGTTTTTTTATGCTCTGTCAGAGCTGTGGAAAACCCTGTGGAAAATGTTCAAAACACCGATGCCGCAAGGGATTTGTTCAAGCTCTGTTCATGAATCCCCTGCCGAAAAAAGTCGATTTATACATAATCCGCGTAACCGCTGCATAAGCTCTCCCCGGCATTCATAGCTTCCAGACGGGACTATTTTTCGTTTTCGGGAGGGAGCTATGAAGCGCATTGTCTGCTGTATCCTGATTCTTACCCTGCCGGTGCTGCTCTGCGCCGGCGCCCATGCCGCGCCTGCGCAGACGCCGGCACTGACGATTGCGGCGCCGTCCGCGATCCTGATGGAGAAGGAGACCGGCGAGGTCCTGTACGAAAAGAACGCCGATGAGCCAGGCTTTCCCGCAAGCGTCACCAAGATCATGACGATGCTGCTGATCCTCGAGGCCATGGAGAAGGGCGCGCTCAGCCCCGACGACACCGTGGTCGCGAGCGCCCGGGCGGCCTCCTTCGGCGGAAGCTGCGTCTATCTCGAGGCGGGCGAACGCATGAGCGTGCACGACATGCTCAAGTGCATCGCCGTGGTCTCCGCCAACGACTGCGCCGTGGCCATGGCAGAGCATCTCAGCGGCAGTGAGGAGGCCTTTGTCAAAAAAATGAACGAGCGGGCCAGGGAGCTCGGCCTCACCCACACGCACTTTTCCAACTGCACAGGGCTTTTTGACGACGGGGAGCACTACACCACCGCGCGGGACGTGGCGATCCTGTCCCGGGAGCTGATACGCCACGAAGCCGTCAAGGCCTACACCACCATCTGGATGGACAGCATACGCGGCGGCAGCTTCGAGCTTGCCAACACCAACAAGCTGGTGTACTGGTATCCCGGCTGCACGGGCCTCAAGACCGGCTATACCTCCACGGCGCGCTACTGCCTCTCCGCAACCGCCGAACGGGGCGGCGTGGAGTACATCGCCGTCGTCATGCACGGCGAGAGCGCCGACTCCCGCAACCGGGATGCCGAGACGCTTTTGAGCTACGGCTTTGCCAATTTCCGGCTGATCCCCCTCACGGACGGGAAAGCCCTTCCGTCTGTGCCGGTGGAGCTGGGGAAAAAGAAGCTTGTCCCCCTCACGCTGGACGGTCCGGCCTGTCGTCTGGCCCCCAAGGGCGCGGAGCCGTCCTACACGCTCTCCCTCTCCCCCTCTGCCGCCGCGCCGGTACAGAAGGGGCAGCGGCTCGGGAGTCTCATCGTCACGGTCGGCGGAGAGCGGATCGCGGAGGTCCCGGTCTGCGCGGCGGAGGATGTGGACCGCATCGGCTTCGGGGGCCTGTTTGCCAGGCTTGGACTGAGCCTGCTGGGGGTATAAAGGCACGCGCTGCAGCATGCATATGGATGCAAAACCACAGGGTCGATCCCCAGATCGACCCGCCGAATATGCGCAATGCTGCACAAACGACGGGCCGATGAGGGGAAGGTGAATTGCCCCGCAGGGGCAAGAGAGGCCGGCCTGGGCCGCATCGGCCCCTGCGACCTTTTTTTGCGGCGTGCCTGTGTATTACCCGTTCACCAGGTCCGCGACCCATTTGCGGCGCTTGACAAAGAAGCAGCCGAGCACGCACTTGATAAGCTCCATGCCGTTGATGCAGAAGGACATGGGCACAAGGGGCAGCGCCGTATAGCGGGAGAGCACGAAGGCCAGCGGCACAACCAGCGCCCACTGATAGCAGCTGTCAAAGAGGAAGGTGATGAAGGACTGCCCGCCGGCCCGCAGCGTGAAGTAGCAGGCGTTGGTAAAGCCGTAGGCCGGCATGAAGACCGCCGTCACGAGGATGAGCCGGGAGGCAAGCCGCCGCACCGTGTCGGAGGTGTTGTAGATGCGCGGCATGAGCGGCGCAAAAAGGCCCATCACAAGCCCCACGGCGGCGCACAGGACCACCGAGAAGACAAGGAGCTTTCTGTCCTCGTCCACGGCGCCCTCCAGATCCCCGGCGCCGAGGAGCTGGCCGACGATGATGGAGATGGCGTTGCCCATGGAGAGGAAGGCGCAGAAGAAGAGATTGGAAACCGTGCGGCAGATATTGTCCGCCGAGACGGCCTCCAGCCCGCGCGTGGAATAGCACTGGCCCAGAAAGGTCATGCCGCTGGACCAGAGAAGCTCGTTTACAAGCAGCGGAAAGCCGATCACCGCGATCTGCCTTGCAAGCGCCCCGGGGATGCGGAGGCTTGCGAAGGCCGTTTCCAGGAAGCGGTTCTGCGCCCGGTGGCAGTGGGTCCAGACGATGACGATGCCGCACTCGATATAGCGGGCAATCACCGTGGCGACAGCCGCGCCCTCCACGCCGAGCGCGGGCGCGCCGAGCTTGCCGAAGATCAGGATATAGTTCAGCACAAGGTTCACCAGCACCGCCGCAATGCCCGCCTTCATGGGCAGCACGGTCTCTCCCGTCTCACGCAGGGTGCTGGCATAGGCCATCTGCAGGGCAAAGGGCGGGAGCTGAAAAAGCATGATGTCGAGATAATCACGCTCGTGACGGAAGGTGGCCTCCATGTCCAGGGCCTCCGATCCCTCATGGATGAACTGGCGGATCAGCGCGTCCCCGCCGAAGAAGAGCACAGCCCAGAAGCCCAGCACTGCCGCAAAGCCGATATAGAGCTTGGCGCGGAAGGTATCCGCCACGCCCTTATGATCCCCGCTGCCGTAAAACTGGGCGGTGAGGATGCCCGCGCCCGCAAAGCCGCCGAAGATGCAGAGGTTGAAGACAAAGAGGAGCTGGTTGACGATGGCGACGCCCGACATGGGCTCCGTCCCCACCTGGCCGACCATGATGTTGTCGAGGAGGTTTACGAAATTCGTGATGAGATTCTGGATCAGAATGGGGACCATGATTGCGAACAGGCGCCGATAAAAGGCCCGGTCGCCGAAATATTTCTCAAGGGGCATGTGTGTCATCCTTTTTTGCTTTCCCTTTCTTTTTTCGCGCATGGCGCAGCGCTGCAAGAGCGATGAGGGCAGCGCCGCCTGCCGCCGCGGGGATCAGCCAGGGCGGGCGGGACTGCTCCGTTTTCCTCGCCCAGACGATGCTGCCGCCGTTTTCCAGCGGGAAGACAAGGTAGCTGCCGTCGCGCTCAAAGCCGAGCTTTTCCAGCGTCCCGTCCGCATTCGCCCGGTAAAGGACGCCGTCCTCCGGAGCCTGCATGCGCACGGTGAGGTCTCCTTCATAGCCGCTGACATAGAGTGTGGCGCTGCGCAGCACCTCCTCCGGCGGAAGCGGCGCCGTGTAGTCTGCGGCGGTGAGCTGCTGGCCCTCATAGAACACGCCTTCCACAAGAAAGCGCGGGACCTCCTCCCCGGTGGAGAGGGTGCTGCCCGGCGCATAGTAACGGCCTTCCACGGTGGTGCTGTAGTAGATATGGTTCCTGTCAAATTCGTCCCAGCGCCAGAAGGCGCCGCTGCGGTTCGGGACACTCGGCAGGCTTTCGATGCTGCCGCCGAAGGGCACCTCCACTGTCTTTGTGCCGCCGCCCGGCAGGACAAAGCGCAGCGTGATCCGGTCAAAGTCCCCCGGGGCCTCCGGCAGGGCCAGCAGCGCCTCGGCGGAGCTGCGGGCCGTCTGTCCCAGAAGGCTCACCCCGTCCACGCCGTCGGGCGCGTCGGGGACATAGAGATTATCCGCGACCGTACCCGTGGTCCAGCCCGCAACCGCGCCCCGGTACTCCCTGGCCTCGTCGATATGCGTCCAGCTCCGGCAGCCCTTGAGATCCGTCCCGAGGCCCGCGATCCCGCCCACATACTTCCGGCCCGAGAGGACCGCGCGGGACCAGCAGCCGATCACGCTGCCTCCGGACGAACCGACGATGCCGCCCACGCAGTCGCCGCTCTGGGCTCTCGCCTCGCCGACGCCGATGCAGTTGATGACCACGCCGATGTCCGCCGTGCCCGCAACGCAGCCCGCGCCCTCGTTCTTCACGGTGACGGCGCCATAGCTGCTGCAGCCGCGCACCGCGGCAAAGAGATAGCGCCTCGCGTCACTGACAAGAAAGTCCGAGGCATGGAGCCGGTCCTCCATATCAAAGTCCAGCTCGAAGGCGACGGTGCCGGTCACGCCGCCGGCGTTGCTCTCGGCGTCCACCGCGCCCGTGTTGCGGCAGGCGTCCACCGCGCCCGTGTCGCGCTGGTAGGCCTGGCTCTCCGAGAGATCATAGGTCGCGCCGTAGCTGCCCGCCGCGTTGACCGTGTTCAGCAGGGTGGAGAAGACAGCGTCCATCTGCTTTGCCACGGCGCCCAGATCGTTTGCCGCCGTGTGCAGGCCGTCTCCCGCGAGGGCGGCGATATACTGGGCCTCGCCGCGCATATTGTTCAATGCCTCGTTGAGGGCTTCGACATCGAGGCTCCAGAGATCCGAGGCGGAGAAGTCAAACACCGGCTGCTCCCCGTCATAGGTGAAGGAGGCCTCGATCGTAAGCTCGTTCTCCACAGTCTTCCCCATGAGCTCCTCCACCGCGTCCAGGGCCTGGTGGGTATAGTCGTTGAGCAGGGAGAGCTCCCAGGCGATATCCTCGGAGAAGCTTTTCACATCCCGGCGCAGATCATTCAGCAGATTCTGCATGCCGCCGAGCCTGCCTGCCAGCTCCTCGAGCCTGCCGTTGGAGAGGTCCCAGGCCGCGAAGGGGATGAGCTGACCCACGATGCCGCCCACGTCCCGCCGGCCGGTGACGGGGGCGCTGTTCGCGCAGTCATAGACATAGCCCGCGCTTTTGCCCACGATGCCGCCGACGTTGAAGCCATCATGCTTATAGCCCACCGGGCCGCGGTTTACGCAGGCGAGGACGCTGCCGTTATTGTCCCCGGCGATGCCGCCGAGGTTTGCGATGTTCACAAAGTCGTCCTCATGCACGGCGGAGAGGTCGAAGCGCAGCTCCCCGCGCGCCGTGACGGCGACAGTGTTGATCGCCCCATGGTTTGTGCAGGCCTTGATATGCCCGTCGTTTCGGCCTGCGATGCCGCCGGCCTGATGCTCCGCCGTGAGGGCGCCGGAGAAGCTGCAGCTCTCCACAAGCCCCGCGGCGGTGTTCGTTCCCGTGATGCCGCCCACGTTCTCGATGCCGCTGACGCTCCCGTCGAAGCCGCAGGCGATGATGCTGCCCGCGTTCTCCCCGGCGATGCCGCCGACAGACACGGCCGTGCCGCCCGGCGAAACCGTGCCGCGTACCGTGAGCTCCCGGATCTCCGCCCCCGGCGCCACCCGGCGGAAAAGGCCGAGGCGGGAGCCGTCCCCCGTCACGCTGAGCCCTGTGATGAGGCGGTGGTTGCCGAGAAAGCGCCCGGCGAAGTAGGGCACAGGCTCAAAGGCGGTATTGGAAAGATCGAGGTCGGCCGTGAGCTCAAACACACGCCCGGCGGAATAGCTTTCCTCCGCGCAGGCTGCGGCAAAGCGCAGAAACTCCTCGGCGCTGCCGATCCGCACGCGCTCCTCCCCCTCGGCAGAGGCTGCCGGGACGAGGCTCAGCAGCAGTAACAGCATAAGCAGCAGGGACGTCATGCGTCTCACAGCTCTTCACCCCCCGTCAGGTCAATGTGAAAGCGCGTCTTCTCCACCGCGCCGTCGAGCAGCACCAGCATCTGCGGCAGCACCGTGAGCACCAGGACCACGGAGATAAACGCGCCGCGCCCTACCGCAAGGCCGATGTGGTTTACATAAACATCGCTGACCCGGTAGCCGATCAGGAGCCCCGCGATCGTCATGATCGCCCCGGAGGTCAGCACGGTCGGGAAGCTCCGGTTCACGGCCTCCGCCATGGCCTCGCGCTTGGGCAGCGCCGCCTTGCACTGCTGATAGCGGTTCATGAGCACGATGGCATAGTCGATGGTGGCGCCCATCTGGATGGCGGAGACGATCATGCTGGTGACAAAGGAGGGCACCATCCTCTGCAGATAGGGGAAGGAGAAGTTGATCCAGATGCTGCTCTGGATCACGAAGACCAGGATGGCAGAGCCCGCGAAGGTGCGGAAGGTAAACAGCAGGATCATATACACGAAGGCGATGGTCAAAAGGCTTATGAGCCGGGAGTCGGAGGTATAGGCCTCGCGCAGGTCGCGGGCCGAGGTCACATCCCCGATAACAAGTACCTTCCCCTTGCCGTAATATGCCTCCGCAATGTCTCTGAGCTTTTCCACAAGGGCCACGCTCTCCTCCCCCTCCACGGGCACATCCGCCGTGAAGACAAGGCGGTTCCAGTGCTCGCCCCGGAGCTGGTCGAGACCCATGTTCAGGGTCCGGCGCAGGGAGCTGAGCTCCTCCATGCGCTCGTCCTCCAGGGTCACGACACCCCGGTCGATGAGGTCGAAGACAAAGAGGAACATGTCCACCGCGGGGACGGAATAGGTCTCCACATTGCCGACGACCGCCTGGTATTCCTCATGCCGCACCCCGTAGGCCTGAAAGAGCAGGCGGGCTTGCTCGGCGCTGATGTCCAGAAGCTCGGCAAACATGCGCAGGGTGTAGCGGTCCGTGAGTACGCGGCCTTCCTCGATCTCGATATTGGCAAGGCCGGTGGCGCCGGTGATCTCCGGCAGCGCCTCCGCCTGACGGAGGATGGCCTTCTCACTCTCGAAATCCTCCGCCGGAACCAGCAGGGCGATCATGGTGGAGTGGGCGAAGCTGTCCTGGATCTTGTGCATGGCGGCGCGGCTCTCGGAGTAGACAAGCTCCGTCACGGCGCTGTCATTGAAGGCGTAGGTCGTGCGGCTTGAAAACCAGATCGCCTGCGGGACGATCAGGACAAAGAGCAGGACAAAGAGGACCCTGCTTTTCATCAGAAAGCGGCCCCAGGGGCGGATATCCGGGATGAGGTTTTTGTGCGCGGTGCGGCGGATGGCCCTCGGAAAGAGCATGATAAGCCCCGGCATCAGCAGGAACACCGTGAGAAGCGAGCACACGATGCTCTTGGCCAGCACCATGCCCAGATCGTAGCCCAGGCGAAACTTCATCAGCATCAGCGCGACCAGGCCCGAGATGGTGGTCAGGCTCGAGGCGGAGATCTCAATGATGGATTTTGCCAGCGCCTCCACCAGCGCGTCCCGGCAGGAGGCAAAGTGCGGCACCTCGTCCTGGTAGCGGTGGGAGAAGATGATGGCATAGTCGATGGCGAGGGCGAGCTGCATGATGATGGCGATGGAGTTTGTAATGGAGGAGATCTGCCCCAGCCAGAAATTCGTCCCCATGTTGAGAAGCGCCGCAAACACAAAGACGATAAAGAAAATGACCACTTCAAAATAGCTGCGCGAGGTAAACAGCAGGATCGCGACGATCACCGTCACGGCAATGAGCAGCACGCCCGCCATCTCCTGCGCAAGCGTGGCGAAGTAGTTTTTCACGTCCATATGGTAGCTGTAGCTGTCATAGGGCGCGAGGATGGAACGGATCTGCCCTTCTGCCGCGCTTACCGCGGGGTCGTCGGAGGGCCCGGCATAGCTCACGGACAGGAGCGCCGCGGCCCGGTTATAGTGGGCGGGGCTGTTGTCGAAGCTCACATCCGCGACGCCGTCCAGCTCCCGGATCTCGCCGGCAAGCGCCTCAGCCCGCTCGCAGGTGATGTTGGCGACCATGATGTTCTCGGAGGCGTAGGCGATAAATTCCTCCTCCATGATGGTCAGGCCCCGGCGTGTCTCCGTCTCGGGGCCGAGAAACATGGTGAGGTCCGAGCTCACCTGCACCTTGCCGACCGACAGAGCGCAGTATACCGCCGCCGCAAAAAACAGCAGCATGATGACAAAGCGCCACCGGACGACAGCCGAGGCGATCCAATGCATCATATCCTTTTTTTCTGTGCTCTGCATGGCGAAACGCTCCTTGACAAGAAACGCAAATTATAATTTAATTGTACAGAATTATTATTCTCCCGTCAAGTTTCATGTTTTTCCCAAGTCCGTTCTTTCAGGAGGGAGCCATGGCGAAGGTACTGCTGTATAACATCAAGGACGCGGACAAGCTGATGAAGGTCCGCATTGCGGCCCTGCGCGCGGGGCTGGAGGCCGTTGAGGTGGCGGAAGAGGATTATGCCCACCCCATCGGCTGGCTTCTGGGGCTGGAGGGCTTTTCCCCCGCGGCGGGCGCGGAGCATTTTGAGGACGAGATGCTCGTCATGCAGGAGCTCTCCTCTCCCCTTCTGGACATGCTGCGCGCCTCGGGCGCACCCGTTGCCCTCAAGGCTGTGGTCACGGAGCAGAACAGGAGCTGGAGCTCCGCCGCTCTCTGCCGGGAGCTCAAGCGCGAGCACGAGGCCATGCGCGCCGGTATCGCGAAAAAGCCCGTACACCCGCACAAAAAGCGCCGCTGAGGCGCAGCGTCCAAACGGCGGCCCAGGCATGAGAGCCCGGGCCGCCGTTTGGTTTTTCTCAAGCCGGGTCCGCCCCCTGCGGCGTTCCCGCTGTTATTGCGTCGGATGCTTTTTTTCGCCGCGATTTGTAAGCAGCGTACACAGGATAATCCCCGTGACGGCGCCGGCGAAGTCCAGCACCACGTCCAGGACCTGAGAGCCGCGCCCGGAGAAGACCTGGATCGTCTCATCCGCCACGGCTGTGAGCAGAGCCGCGAAAGCGCTGTTGCAGAGGCACTGAAAGCCGCGGCCTCCCCGGAGCCGAAAAAGCAGGACGAGCTCCGCCCCCAGAAGGCCGAACTCACAGAAGTGGGCCGACTTGCGCACGAAGTGGTTCGAGACCGGCAGACCGATGCTTCTGAGCCAGGCGGTAAGTCCGCTGCTGAGGGCCGAAGAGTCCTCCCTTGACAGGAGGGAGTTGCCCCAGATGATGCAGAGCGTCACGATCAGCAGCAGCCGGAGAAACAGGCGAAGCTGTTGTTTTCTTGCCTCGCCCATCAGTCCTTGTACTCAAACATCAGGTCATACATGCTGACGGTGTCGCCGTCGCGCACGCCCATCTCTTCCATGCGCTTAAACACCCCGGCCTCCCGCAGGACGCGGTCAAAGTACATGCGGCTTTCATAGTCGGAGAAATTGACCGTCGCCACAAGGCGCTGCAGCCAGGGCCCTTCCACAAGCCACATATCGTCGAAGTGCTCGATGGTGAGCTCGCCCGAGGTGTCCACCTTCGGCTCCGGCGGCACATAGTCCGCCTCATAGCGCAGGATCGGCGGCAGCTCCTTGAGTCTGCGGGCGCACTCCTGCACGAGCTCCCGTGTCCCCGTGTGCGCGGCGGCGCTGAGCTCGAAGAAGCTGTAGCCCTGCTTCTCCACATGCGCCTTCAGCTTTTCGATGTTCTCCCGGTCCTCGCCCAGAAGGTCGCACTTGTTGCCGACGACGATCTGCGGGCGCTCGGAAAGCGCGGGGCTGTATTCCCGGAGCTCCGCGTTGATGGCCTCGAAGTCCTCCACGGGGTCGCGCCCCTCGCTGCCGGAGACATCCACCAGATGCACAAGCAGGCGGCAGCGGTCGATGTGCCGCAGAAAATCATGCCCGAGGCCCGCGCCCTCCGACGCGCCCTCGATGATGCCGGGGATGTCCGCCATGACGAAGGACACGCCCTCATCCACGTACACGACGCCGAGGTTCGGGAAGAGCGTGGTGAAGTGGTAGTTTGCGATCTTGGGGTGGGCCTTGCTCACCACGGACAGGAGGGTGGACTTGCCCACGTTCGGAAAGCCCACAAGGCCCACGTCGGCCAGGAGCTTGAGCTCGAGTGTGATGTCGTGGCTCTCGCCGGGCAGGCCCGGCTTTGCAAAGCGCGGCACCTGGCGCGTGGGGGTGGCAAAGTGCATATTGCCCCAGCCGCCGCGCCCGCCCCGGGCTGCGATCCAGTCCTCTCCGTCGGACATGTCGTGCATGATGGCGCCGCTCTCGGTATCGCGGACGATGGTGCCGCGCGGGACCTTGATATACAGGGTCTCCCCGTCCCTGCCGTAGCAGCGCTTGCCGGCGCCGTTTGCGCCGTTGCCCGCGACATACTTGCGCTTGTAGCGAAAGTCCATCAGGGTGGACATGTTCTCGTCCACGCGGAAGACCACATTGCCGCCGCGCCCGCCGTCGCCTCCGTCCGGGCCGCCCGCCGCCACGTATTTTTCACGGTGAAAGGCCACCGCCCCGTCGCCGCCCTTGCCGGCGTGCACCGAGATCCGGGCCTTATCGACAAAAGATGAAGCCATATCGCGCCTCCTCTCAATTTGAAAAAAAGGCCGGACACAGAGCTGTCCGGCCTTTTGGTCACTTACTGGGCGATCTCTTCGTAAACGGAGACCTTTTTGCGTTCCTTGCCCATGCGCTCGAACTTCACGGTGCCGTCCACAAGGGCGAACAGCGTGTCGTCCTTACCCTTACCGACATTGGTACCCGGGTGGATCTTCGTTCCGCGCTGTCTGACAAGGATGTTGCCGGCGAGAACAAACTGACCGTCAGCTCTCTTGGCGCCAAGACGCTTGGACTCGCTGTCGCGGCCGTTCTTGGTAGAACCCATACCTTTTTTATGTGCCATTAGGTTGCTCCTCCTTCAGTCAAATTCAGTTGCGGAATAAATCAGGCGTTGATCGCTTCGATCTGAACCTTGGTGTAGGGCTGTCTGTGGCCCTGGGTACGACGATAGCCCTTTTTGGGCTTCATCTTGTAGACACGGACCTTCGCGCCTTTGCCGTTCTTGACGACGTTGGCGGAAACGCTGGCGCCCTTGATCGCGGGCTTGCCGAACTTGGCGTCGTCCCCGTCGATCACGGCCAGAACCTGATCGAAGGAAACCTTTTCGCCGGCTGCCTTATCCAGCTTCTCAACGAAAATAACGTCGCCCTCGGCCACGCGGTACTGCTTGCCGCCGGTCACGATGATAGCATGCTTCATGAACATATCCTCCCTCTTTACAGGACTCGCTCTCAGGGTGGAGGGCGCGCCTCTTCTTGTTTACCCCTTCAATGCGGCTTGAGTAGTGTAACATGAGGGCGGGACAAAGTCAAGCAATTTTTATTATCCTTGATGAAAAACTTTTTACCCCACGGCCTCGATGCTGTCGTCGGCCAGGATGAGGCTGCCGTCCTCCCCGCTCTCGGTGAGGTAGAAGTTTTTGAGCCCGTCCTGGGCGCGGTAGCTGATCTTCAGATTCGGCATGCCCTCGGGGATGACGGTGGAGATCTGCACGGCGCAGTCGTGCATGATGCTGCGCGACCAGAGCTGGGCCGTGTCATAGAAGGCGCCGGAATAGGCGACCTGGGTAAGGCGCACGTCCCGCGCGGTACCGTTTACGAGCAGATACAGCGTCGTCCCCTCCTCGCCGAGCCTCACCATGTCGACGATCTCGGTGTTGCCCTCGCTCATCCTGTCGGCCGGGACCACATAGAAGACAGCCTCGGCCGCGGGGGCCTCGGGGATATAGCGCGGGATCAGCCAGCTTGCTGCCCGGTCATAGGGGATGCTGAAGCTGATGGGACCGGAGGCGTGGCTGCTGATCTCATAGTCGTCGGAGAAGACCACGATGCCGCTGTAGTCGAAGTACCAGGACCCGTCGCGCACCAGGGCGGAGAGCGCGGAGGCAAGGTCGGTGTTCAACAGGTCGATGCGCGCCATGGTGTTGGGGTCTGCCTGGGCCATGTCGATCATCGCGTCTGCGAGGCCACGGGCAAAGGCGGCCTTGTCGGTGCTGACCTTCTCGAGGGTCAGCAGCTCCCCTGTCGCGGCGTCGAAGCAGTAGCCCCGCGTGATGACGCCGCCGTGAGCCCCGCCGAGATAGCTGTAGTCGTTGAAGACCAGGGTCAGAACAATGCCGTCGTTTCGCACGACCGACACGCTGCGGTCGGCGCTGTACTCGATGGCGGGCGTCTCCGTCCCGCTCTCCACGAGGTACAGATAATTGTCCTCGGCCAGCGTCAGCATGTTGTTGTAGCCGGTGCCGTAGCCGTCGCCGTAATCCTCGCCGGTGTAGAAGGCCTCGTTCTGCAGGGCGATAAACTCATTGATGGCCTGGGCGGCCTTGGGATTGTCCTCGATCTCGATGACAGGCGTGTCATAGGAAAAGTGCAGGATGCAGTTTTTCCCGGTTTGGGGGTCCATGGCCGTGAGCTCGGTGCGCTCGATGGAGACGGTTACGCGCTCCTCCGTCGGCGGAGCGGGCGTGGGGATGGGGGTCGGCTCCGGCGTGGGTTCGGGCGTCGGCTCCGGCGTGGGTTCGGGCGTCGGTTCCGCAGTGGGCGCGGGTGTCGGCAGGGGCTTGCTCACCGCGCCGCAGGCGCCGAGGCCCAGGCAGAGGGTCAGGGCCAGGAACAGGGCAATCGCTTTTTTCATGGTCATCATCCTTTCCTTTCAGGATTCGATTTCCTCCTCGGGGATATGCAGGGAGAGAGCCGCGTTTGTGTAGCGCGGATCGTCCGTAACCTCCCGGATCAGGCGGATGCCGGGCGGGAGGGCAAAGGCTTCCTCCTCGTCTGTGAGCTCGATCTCCAGGAAGGCCCGGTCGTCCCAGAAGGGGAACACGTCCAGCTCCCAGAGGAGATCATCATGCGTGAAGCAGTGGCGCACCTTCTCAATGGGCGTGCGCGCGGGGTCCGCCCGCTGCAGAAGCCGCGTGTATTCCGCCTCGCTGATCACGTTCTCCGTCTCGATACGGCGCAGGCTGTTGAGCTTTACCTTGACCGTGTGGGTATATTCGCACCCCTCCGCGCGCACGCGCTTGCGCACGCGCTCGGTGGTGTTCACGTCGCCCAGCAGGTAGGTCTGGGTGATGGCCGAGCGCTCGCACTTCTCCAGAAATTCCTTCTCCGGCATGGCGATCAGAAACTTGCGCTCGATTTCAAAGCCGTCGATGTTCATACAATCCGTCCTTCTGTTCAGCGATTCATGACAAGTTTTTCCTAAGGAAGCATCTCACTCTGTATCAGTTCCCTTTTTATTATATCATGATTCAATATCAATATAACACATTTTCCAGGCATGGCGTGATGCAGGCGATTGACAAATCGTGTCGAATTATTATAGAATTTATATCCCCATACGGGGGAAGGCGTTGTCTCGTCAGAAGAAACTCGCTCCAGTTCGCATGTGCGGTTTCCGTAAGAGCCGCAAACGCTCCCTATACGCTCCTTCCTTCTTCCTCTCCCAATCAAAGCTTTTTGCTTCGATTGGGTTTTTTGTTTTAGGCGGTTCCGCTACATCTCCGAAAGGAGGTGTTATGATGCCGATTACAATAACGTTCCATATCCTTAACTGGACAGTAACGATTACTGTAAAGAGCAGAAACCGCCACTCTGCCAAGTGACGGTTTCTAAGACAACTTAGAACAATCCTGGGCGGAGCCGCTTTTCGGCAACGCCTTTTATATTTTTATTATAGCGGTTCGGAGCTTATGTGTCAAGGCTTTTCCATGCCGCTTCCCGTTCAGCCTGTCTTCTCCATATGCGCTGCGGCGGCGCGCAGCATGAGCTTTTTCACCCCGGCCTCAAAGCGGATCTCGATCAGGAAGTCCCCGCCCATCGGGGTCATCTTCACGATCTCGCCCGGGCCGAAGGCCTTGTGCCGCACCCGATCGCCGACAGAAAAGCTCACGGCGGGGGCGGGCTTCGGCGCGGCGGGCGCGGGATACGCCGGGGCCCTGGGCTTCGGCGCCTCGCGTTTCGCCGCCGTGCTCTCCTGCTCCCGATTCCCGTAGGAATAGCTGCGCGGGATGCTCTTTTGGATATGCTCCTCCGGGATCTCGGAGACGAAGCGGGAGACGCGGTTTGCGGTGGTGCGGCCGAAGAGCATGCGCTGATGGGCGGAGGTGAGATACAGCTTCTCCTTCGCCCGCGTGATGGCCACATAGCATAGCCTGCGCTCCTCCTCCATCTCCTCCGGCTCCCCGATGGCGCGGGTGCCGGGGAAAATGGTCTCCTCCATGCCGACGATGAACACCGTCGGAAACTCGAGGCCCTTGGCGCTGTGGATGGTCATGAGCACCACGGCGTCGGCGTCGGCATCGTAGGTATCCATGTCCGTATAGAGGGCTACGTTTGCCAGGTACCCCTCCAGCGTCTCGTCCCCGGACTCCTTCATGTAGGTGAGGATGCTCGTCTTGAGTTCGCGCACGTTCTCCGCGCGGGCGGTGTCCTCGGTGGTGTTCTTCTCCTCTAAAATGCGCACGTACCCGGTCTTCTCCAGAAGCTCGTCCAGCACCTCGTCCGGCCTGTGGGCGGCGGCGAAGTCCTTGAGCTCGAGGATCAGGTTTGCAAAGAGCCGGAGCTTCATCCCCGCGCGCTGGAGCTGAGGGATCTCCTCGGCATGGCGCAGGACCTCGAACATGGACTCGTTCCGCTCGGCGGCAAGCTCCCCCACAAGCTCCACGGTCCTTGGGCCGATGCCCCTTGCCGGGACGTTGATGACGCGCGTAAGGCGCAGATCGTCCGACGGGGCGGAGATGAGGCAGAGGTAGGCCAGGATGTCCTTGATCTCGGCCCGGTCAAAAAAGCGCGTGCCGCCGATGATGCGGTAAGGGATGCCGCTGCGCTTGAAGGCGTACTCAAACTGGTTGGACTGGGCGTTCATGCGGTATAATACCGCATGGTCATGCCAGTTTTCTCCGCGCCCGTAGGCCGAGAGGATGCGGGAGGCGACGTACTGGGCCTCGTCCCGCTCGTCGTCGGCAAAGTAGTGGGTCAGCAGCTCTCCCCCGGCCTTGTCGGTCCAGAGCTCCTTGCCCTTGCGCTGACGATTGTGGGCGATGACGGCGTTGGCCGCGTCCAGGATGTGGGAGGAGCTGCGGTAGTTCTGCTCGAGGCGGATGACCCGGCAGCCCTTGTACTGGCTTTCAAAGCTCAGGATATTTTCAATGGTGGCGCCGCGGAATTTATAAATGCTCTGGTCATCGTCCCCCACCACGCAGATATTGCCCCAGCCCCCCGCCAGAAGCGAGGACAGGCGGTACTGCAGGCGGTTCGTGTCCTGGTACTCGTCGATGAGCACATAGCGGAAGCGGCGCTGCCAGTGCTCGAGCACGTCCGGGTTTTCCTCCAGGAGCCTGACGGTGTTGTAAATGAGATCGTCAAAGTCCATGGCGTTGGCGGCAAAGCAGCGGCGGCTGTACTCCTGATAGACCTCCCCGATTTTGCGGCGGCGGAGATCGGAAGCGGCTCCGGCGTATTGCAGATACACCGAGGGAGAGACCCCCTCGTCCTTGGCCCGGCCCAGCTCGGAAAGGATCGTGCGCGGCGCGTACGTTTTCTCGTCCAGATCCATGTCCTTGATAATGTGCTTTAATAAACTCAGGCTGTCGGAGGTATCATAGATGGTGAAGGAGCCGGTATAGCCCAGGCGCTCGGCGTCCCGGCGCAGGATGCGCACGCAGGCCGAGTGGAAGGTGCAGGCCCAGATATCCTCCGCCTCCTCCCCCAGCATGCGGGAAAGGCGCTCCTTGAGCTCTCCGGCGGCCTTGTTGGTAAAGGTGATGGCGAGGATGCGCCAGGGCTCCACCCTGTCCCAGGCGGCAAGGCGTCTGGCCTCCTCCCCGCCCTGCCGTAAAAGGGCGAGCTGTTTTTCGTCCGCGTCGTCGGGGATCTCGTCACAGTCGCCCGCCCGCCCGTATTTCAGGAGCTTTGCGATGCGGTTGATGAGGACTGTGGTTTTCCCGCTGCCCGCCCCGGCCAGGATCAGAAGCGGCCCCTCCGTGGCCAGCACAGCCTCCTGCTGCATGGGGTTGAGCGCGGCAAAATCGCTGAGAATGAGCGCCCGGCGCGCGTCAAGATATTGTTTTTCAAAGTCAGTCATCATGCGCTCATTGTATCACATTTCGGCGGGGTGCACAAGATGAAACGGAGCGCATCTCCTGCCTCCCTCAGCGAGGGAGCCAACCCCCGCCTTGACATTTTCCACGCCGCACAGTATTATTGCCCTGTCTTTTTATCTATTTTATTAAGGAACGGTCACGCGCATGCACGAGAGTGAGCAACAACAGAACACGAAAAAGCCCGACAGACGAAGGGCCCTTCTGATCACGCTGCTGTGTGTGTGCGCGCTGATCATGCTGACGTCCCTGGTGTCGATCTTCTACTCCCTGCATCAGTTTCGGACGCTGAACGCGGAGGAGCCCGTTTCCCTGACCGCCGATCCCTACTATATCCCGACGACGGAGCCGCCCCTGTCACCCACGCCGAAGCCGACGCCTGTCCCGGCGCCGGAGCCGACGCCCGAAAGTCCATGGGGCTGGAAGGAATACGCGGGGCAGCAGTACTATCTGCTCCCTGACAGCAGCGTTCTGACGGGGCTGCACCTCATCGGGGGAAAGCTCCACTACTTCAACGAGTACGGCGAGCACGCCAGCTCCCTCGGCGTTGACGTGTCCTATCACAACAAGGGCATCAACTGGGAGGCGGTGCGCGCCCAGGGTGTGGACTTTGCCATCATCCGCCTGGGCTACCGCGGCTGGGAATCGGGCCTGCTGCATGAGGATGAATGCTTCCGCCAGAACCTGCGCGGGGCGAAGGCTGCGGGGCTCAAGGTCGGGGTCTACCTCTACTCCACCGCCGTGAACGCCGCGGAGGCGCAGGAGGAGGCCGCCTTTGTCCTCACCGGGCTCAGGGGCTTTCCCCTGGATCTGCCGGTGTATCTGGATACGGAGCAGTCCGGCGAATATCCCTGGGGCCGGGCCGACCGTCTGCACAAGGTGCGCCGCTATGAGATCATCACGAGCTTCTGCCGCACGATCCTCGACGGGGGCTACGCGGTCGGCGTATACTCCGGGCAGAACTACCTGAAAAACCACGTGGCGATCCACACCTTTTCCCGGCACCCCATCTGGCTTGCCAGCTACACGCGCTCAAACCGCCTGCCCGACTTCCCCTATGCCTACGACATGTGGCAGTTTACGGACCGGGCCGTGGTGGGCGGCGTCCGGGGCCTGGTGGATCTGTCAGCGGTCTATGATTGAGGCGCAGTATGAACAGACGAATCCAGATTTGCGCGGCGGCGCTCTGCCTCCTGTTTCTGCTGGCGGGGCTTGCGCGCGCCCTCCTCTCCCCCGAGACGGAGATCGCTTACGAAAACCGGCCCGCAAGGCGCTGGCCCGCGTTCAGCGCGCTCGCCTTTCTCCGGGGAGATTACCAGGCCGCGGCGGAGGATGCCCTCGCCGATCAGATCCCCGAGGCAAGCCGCATGAAAAAGCTCTATAACATCTACGACACCTCGCTCGCCCTGCCGCTGATCCGTTTTTTAGGGCGGGACGGGGGCTATGTCGGCTTCCGGGACATCTGCTTCTTTCACGACATGCTGGTCGTGCGTCCGATCCCCCTTGCGGAGAAGGCAGCGGCGCTTGAAGAGAGTGCGCGTAAGATCTCTGCCTGGGCGGCGGTCTCCCCCGGCACGGACTTCTATGTCTACTATATTGAGACGGACCGTGACTTAAATCTCGAGACCGGGGAAAAGTCGGGTCTCTTTGACTGTCTGGCAGCAGCGCTCAGCCTCCCGGCGGGGCATGCCGAAAGGCTGCGCGTCGATTCCTTTGACGATTACCGCCGGGACTTCTTCAAAACCGACCACCACTGGAACGCCGCGGGCTCGTACCGCGGGTACGCGGAGCTCTGCGCCCTGCTCAAGGTCGAGCCCCTGCCGCAGCCGGACAGATACACCGTGCCCGCCTGCTATCGCGGCACCCGCGCCGCGGGCGTGGAGGGCGTACCGGCGGAGGATTTCGCGGTCAATCTCTACGACTGTCCGGACATGACGGTCACGATTCCCGCCGGGCAGATCCCGGACTACGGGATGCAGGCGCTCTTTGTAAGCGGGGAGCTTGAGAACGTCTCCTACGGCAGCGTCTTCGGCGTGGACTGCGGGGAGCTGGTTTTCGACACCGGAACGCCGGGGAAAAACCTGCTTGTGATGGGCGACTCCTACGATAACGCCATTGTCAAGCCGCTGGCCGCGTCCTTTGCGAAAACATGCTGCGTCGATCTGCGCTCCTATGCAAGCGAGCTGGGCCGCCCGTTTGTGATGGCGGAGTTTCTCCGGGAGCATGACATTGACGCGGTGCTCTTTGTCGGCGGCATCGACTACTTCGGCGCGACGCTGCCGACGGCGGAAGGAGGCTGACATGCTGTTTTCGAGCCTCAGCTTTCTCTTTCTTTTCCTGCCGCCGGTTTTGATCCTGTATCATATCCATCCCTCGCCGCGCTGGCGAAACGGGGTGCTGCTTGTATCCTCGCTGCTCTTCTACGCCTGGGGCGCGCCGAAGGCCCTGCCGCTTCTCGTCGGCACGGCGGCGCTGGTCTGGCTCTGCGGCCTCGGGACGGAGAAGGGGCGGCGCTTCTGCTTCCCGCTTGCCGTCGGCTTTGTGCTGGGAAGCCTCATGCTCTTCAAGTACCTCGGCTTTTTCGCCGGGATCTTCGGCGCGCGGCTCGGCTTTTCACTCCTGCTGCCTGCCGGCATCAGCTTTTACAGCTTTCAGCTTCTCGCGTACAGCCTTGACCTCCGGCGCGGCACGATCCGGGCGGAGCGCAGCTTTTTCCGCTTCCTGCTCTATGTCGCCTTCTTCCCCCAGCTTTTGCAGGGGCCGATCCTGCGCTATGGGAAGACCGCCCCGATGCTCGGAGCGAGAGCGCTTACATGGGACGGCGCGTTCTATGGTATGCGCCGCTTTCTGACGGGACTTGCCAAAAAGCTGCTGATTGCCGATCAGGTCGCCGTTCTCGCCGCTTCGATCTACGGTTCGTCAAGATATGTCGGCACAGGCGCGCTGTGGCTTGCGGCGCTGTGCTATACCTTACAGATTTACTTTGATTTTTCCGGCTACAGCGACATGGCGATCGGCCTCGGTCAGCTCTTCGGCTTTTCCCTGCCGGAGAATTTCAACTATCCCTATACCGCTCTTTCGATCACGGAGTTCTGGCGGCGCTGGCACATCACGCTCTCCCTCTGGTTTCGGGACTATGTGTATATCCCGCTCGGCGGCAACCGGGTTTCCCGCGCCCGCTTCGTGCTGAACATTCTGACCGTCTGGGCCCTCACCGGGCTCTGGCACGGCGCGTCCTGGAACTTCGTGTTCTGGGGCCTCTATTACGGGGTGCTGCTGCTTGCGGAAAAGCTTGTGCTCGGCAAGCGCCTCGAGCGCGTGCCGCGGCTTCTGCGCTGGCTCGTCACCTTCACGCTTGTCAATGTCGGCTGGGTGATGTTCCGTCTCACGGACGCGGGGCAGCTTGCCGCCGTGCTGCGCGGCATGTTCGTCTATGCCCCGACGGATTGGCGGGCCCTGCTGGCGCTCGACGCCTCCGTCGTCTCCAGGCTTCTCATGGTCCCCCTTGCGCTGTGGCTGAGCTTCCCGGTGCAGCGGGTCCCGGAGAAGGCCGGTCCCCTCCTGAGCCTGGGCTATCTCGCGCTCTTCGGCCTGTGTGTGCTGTTTCTTGTCAGCGCATCCTTCACGCCGTTCATCTATTTTAATTTCTGAAAGAGAGAAGTGCCATGTATATTGATCCCACCGTCTATTCCGGAAAGCCTCTTGATGAGCGCATCGAGCGGGAGGCGCGCTGCTACGGGCTGCTGGAAAAGCTCGGTGTCGCCTATACCCGGGTCGATCACGAGCACGCCGACACCATTGAGGCCTGCCATGAGATCGAAAAGCTCCTGGGCTGCCGTATCTGCAAAAACCTTTTGCTCACGAACCGGCAGATGACGGAACTGTGGCTGCTGCTCATGCCGGGGGACAAGCCCTTCAAGACCAGGGTACTGTCCAAACAGATCGGTACGGCCCGCCTCTCCTTCGCAAGTCCCGAGCAGATGCTGCGGCACCTGGATCTCACGCCCGGCTCGGTGAGTGTGCTGGGCCTCATGAACGATCACGAGCACAAGGTCCGCCTGCTCATGGATCGGGACCTGCTGGCGGAGGACGCCATCGGCATGCACCCCTGCAACAACACCTCGTCCCTGCGCATTGCAAGGGACGATCTGCTGAACACGATCCTGCCCGCGCTGGGCTATGAGCCGACCTTTGTCGATCTCCCCTGGGAGACGGAGTAAAACAGCGCGGCGCCCCGATTCCGATCCGGAACCGGGGCGCCGCGCTGTCTTCTTTTTTACCCGATCACGTCCCGCAGCACCCGGAGGGCGTTGCCGCTGCAGATCTTCTCCGCCGCGTCATAGCCGAAGCGGTCCGCGATCTGCTCGCCGAGGCGCGGCAGGCCGCCGTAGTTTTCCATCTCCAGCGTGCACTCGATCCCGTCAAAGTCCGAGCCGAGGGCCACGGCCTCGATCCCGGCGTGGTCGGCGATGTACGCCATGTGGCGCAGGATGTCCGCGTTTTCCGTGTGTCCGGCGTTTTCCCGCAGGAATTTGGAATAGAAGTTCACTCCGCACACGCCGCCCGCATCCCCGAGGGCGCGAAGCTGCGCGTCGGTGAGGTTCCGGCTGTGCCCGCACAGGGCCCGGGCGCAGGAGTGGGAGGCCACAAAGGGCTTTTTGCTCGCGCGCGCCACGTCCCAGAAGCCCCCCTCGGAGAGATGGGACACGTCCGCCGCGATGCCGAGTCTCGCCATCTCCTCCAGCGCCTCAAAGCCGAAGTCCTTGAGGCCCTTCGCGTGCAGGGCGGGGTCGGGGGAATTGGGATAGCCGAAGCAGTTTTCATAGTTCCAGGTCAGGGTGATGAGGCGCACGCCCAGCTCGTACATGATCTTCAGGCGCGAAAGTTCCCCCTCGACGCCGACACCGTCTTCCACCGTGAGCAGGGCCGAGACCTTGCCCGCCGCCCTGTTGCGCTCCAGGTCCGCCATGCGTTTAACCGGGGCAAGCCTGTCCCCGCACTGAGCGCACATGGAAGCAAAGCGCTCTGCCTGGTGCAGGAAGAAGTCCCATGCGTTTTCACGGATGCCGAAGCCTTCGGCGCAGTCGTGCGTGGGGATGAACGCGGCAAAGCACTGCAGCAGCGCACCATTGTCCGTAAGCCTGTCCAGGCTGATGTGCCCGGGGGCGTTTTCCAGGGTGCAGTTTTCCTGCTGCATGGTCAGCAGCGTGTCGCAGTGCAGGTCAACAAAGAGCTGATTCATGGTTCGTTTCCTCTCTCTCCGATCTGATCCGGCATCGGCTTTCCCGCCTCGATCAGCGGCAGATACCAGCTCGCGTAATAATAGGGCTTCTCATCCTCGCTCCCCGGCCAGCGGCTGCCCCAGGGGCGCAGGTAGATTACATAGTGAAACCCGCCCCTGCCGACAGCCCGGTAGTATCCCTCGATCTCCCGGCAGGCCCCGCAGTCATCCTCCCGGCGCGTAATCGACCAGTCCTCCGCCGTGAGCGCCCGGTCGAGAAAGCTCCCCTCCGTGCATCGCAGCACACCGTCCTCCTCCGTGAGGCGGGCCTGGGCGAGGCACTTTTCCTTCGGCAGATCCTCATCCCAGAGCAGGAGCCGCAGCGCGCCGTCCTCCTCCGTGAGCTCGGCGCAGCAGTCCCAGTAGTAGCCGTACATATGCGCCCAGTCGCCGCTGCAGCGGTCCATCTTCCACCAGCCGTACCAGTCGCGCGGCAGGGGCTCCGCCGTCGGTGCAGGCATCGGCGCAGGTGTCGGTGTCGGCGCAGGTGTCAGCGTCGGCGCAGGCGTTGGTGTCGGCGCAGATGTCGGTGTCGGCGCAGGTGTCGGCGCAGGTGTCGGCGCAGGCGTCGGCGCAGGCCTTGGTGTCGGCGCAGGCCTTGGTGTTGGCGCAGGCCTTGGTGTTGGCGCAGGTGTCGCTGTCTGTTCGATCACAACGACGGTTTTTCCCGCCGTGTTTTTCACCGTGCAGGCGCACAGGAAAAGAGCCGCCAGGATCAGCGCGGCGAGGGCCGCAGCTCTCGATCCTCTCATTTCATCAGCCCCCCCGGAGTCGCGGCCGCCGCCTTAACCCAGCCGGACCACGATCATGTCGTCAATTTTCTGAACCGAGCCGTCATAAGGGTATTGCGCCATGGCAAGCACACGCGCATCCTCCTCCAAAGCCTCCGTGTCCGTTTCGGATGCGAAGGGAAGGTCGAGGCCGAGATAGAAGCGGATGAAGTTTTCCCGGGAATAGATATTGACAAGCTCCCGGTTCACGCCCATGAAGAGCTCTGTATCAAGCTCCGGGAAGGTATGCAGGAGCTTTTCCTGCCGCCCCACCAGGGCGATCTTGCTGTTTTCGTCAAAGCCCTCCGTCCGCTCGATCCGGGCGGCGAGGACGGTATAGAACGCGCGCGCGTTTTCATACTGGAGCGTGAGCTTCAGATAGCACATGTTGGCGAAGTAGATGTTGCAGAGGATCACCGCCGCAAGGGCCAGCGAAAGCGGCCCGACCGCGCCCCGGATACGCTCGGCCGTGAGGCCCGTCAGCAGGTACAGGCACACGAAGCTGTACATGACAAGGGTATGGATCGACTCCTGCGACATGATGAGGAACATGCAGCAGATCGCAAGCGGCAGCAGGAGCAGCAGCGCGCCGAGCAGCGCCGTGCGCAGGAGGCTGCGCCCCCGCAGCGTGAGCCACCCGAGGCCCGCGAGGGTCAGGGCGAGCAGGGCGATGTGGAGATAGCGTGAGGCCTCGGACGTGATGAGGTAGAAGTTTCGGAAGCTAAAGATATAAAGAAAAGCGTCATAGGCCATGCGCACCCGGCGCGGAAGACTCACCGCGCCGTTTACGTTTTCGGTGACGTAGGTATTGAATTGCGCCCCCGTCACCCGGAACACGAGCTGCGTCACGCCGTAATAGAGCGCAACGACCGCGAGCATCATGGCGAGGGCCGCGACCCCGAAGCGGATGATCTCCGGGACGCTGCGCTCCCCGTCCACGGTATCGCGGATCATGAGCACGAGAAAGAGACTCGCCGCAAGGGAGATATAGGCCTGATAGATCCCGAGGGCCAGCACCAGCGGCAGGACGCTGAGAAAGCGGTAAGCGCGGGAGAGCGTGCAGAACAGAAAAACCGCAAGCGCCGCCAGGAAAAAGGACCACGCATAGGCAGCGCTTGTGAACATGAAGCAGAAATTGCCGGTGAGGGACGGAAAGCACACGATCATCCCCGGCAGCAGGATACGCATAGCCGTACTGCGGACAGACAGGAGCCTGAGCATCAGGCAGGCGGCGGCCCCGATCAGCACAAGGCTCAAAATCCCGTAGATCCAGGGCATGGACCAGTCCGGGAACAGGAGCTTCACAAGCTCCAGCCCCCAGCGCCCGGAGGTCACCGTGGCCCCCTTGCCGAAGAGGGATTCGATTTCGTCATGGTTGAGGAGCTTGTTTGTAAAGGCATAGCCGTGGGCGGCAAGGCCGAACAGCAGCGCCGAGAGGAAGGGCGTCCTGTTCTCCCGCCAGAGCGCCGCGAGGGCAGCGCCGGAGAGCTTCGGTTTCTTTGTTGTCATGAGCGGTGTTCGACCCTTCTGAACAAGGTAAAGAGGCCGTGGGCGGCGACCGGCATGATGAGCACATAGTAGGGCATGGCGTACTGACTCTTGGCCTCAAACAACAGGTGGTAGCTCAGGCCCCCCAGCAGGATGAGCGGCAGCAGGCAGCGCAGCGGGTCCTTCTTCTGCCAGAGGCGGATGATCCCAGCCAGCACCCCGAGATACGCAAACTGCTGCAGCTTGTCCATCACGGCGAGCATGACGCGCTCCCCTTTCTCACACAGGAGGGTATAGAGCACGCCCTTCTCGCTGTAGCTCGGAAAGACCCTGTTGATCCAGAGCGAGCCGAAGCTCGGCTCATTCCACTGGCTGCGCAGCTTCTGCGTGAAAAAGCGCAGGGCCTCGCCGGGGTTTTCGCGGAAACAGTCCAGCCGCTCCCTGAGGACGCGACGGGCGTTTTCGGCCGTGGCGGCGCTGTCGCGCCCGCTCTGCTCAAAGGCGGTGACGGTGCAGTCCTCCCGGTACCAGCCGGGGGCGGCATGTCCCTCGGAAAAGCCCATGGCCATCCAGGCGATCATGGGGATCCCGTCCCCATAGAGGACATCCAGCCGGTCCTCGTAGATCTTCTGCGGCACGGAGGGCAGCACCAGCACGCACGCCGCCGTCAGAAGGAAGCAGAGCAGGGATTCGCGCGTGCGCTTTTTCACGAGGCGCAGCAGCCACACGATCCCGATGGCAAGACACACGATCAGCAGATTCAGCTTCAGCGTCACCGCGAGCGTGAGAAACACCGGGCACAAAAGCGCATAACGCAGCCCGCCTTTTTTCATATAGCGCAGGAACATCCAGACGGCCAGGCTCCCGCAGGAGAAGGCGGGGATATTCCCGTAGAGGAAGGTGATCGCAAACACCGGAGGCAGGCAGACAAACAGCAGCAGGACCAGCAGCTTGTGGATGCGCGCATCCTTGAACATCAGCTTTGTGATCTCGATGAGCGCGTGATACTCCGCCATCAGCCAGAAGAGATTGATCTCCTGCAGGGCAAGGACCGCGTAGCCCTCCGGCACGCCGCGCATGAGGAAGTTAAAGATGCGGATCAGGATCTCCGAATACAGCACATAGCCGAGCTGGAAGGGAAAGCGGTAGAAATAGCCCTCCTCGAGGATCGCGTAATCCCCCAGCGCCGCCCTCTGCGCGCCGTAAGTGACAAGGAAGGAGTCGCTGTACACGGGGCTTCTCAGCTTCGTGGTGGCGATGAAGGCCGTGCCGAAGGCGAAGAGGCAGAACATCAGGGCGTTTTCCATCCGGTTGAGCCGCACCGCCTCCCCGTGGCGATAAAAGAGATACCCGGCTGAGAGCAGGATCGCCTGCACGAGGATGTTGAGAAAAACATTGTCCCGGTAAAACTCGATATTCTCCCCGGAGCTGTTTTCCGTGTTCAGCACGCTCGTCTCCACGAAGGAGGACAGGCACAGATAGAGCATGAAGGCAAAGAGCAGCACCAGGATCACGACGACGGCAGCCTTCTCCAAGCTGCCGGCGACCCGGTCAAGTCTGTCTGTTTTCATATCTACCGCCTCCCGCGTGTTCATTTACATAATTATAACGCATCCGGTGCGTTTTGTGAATGCTGTTTTTCAGGTTTTGCGCGGAAAAAACGCCCGCCCTTCTTTTCTGTCCGAGCGCGGGTTTTCAGCTTTTGCTCGTCCAGCTCGATGATGCAGTAATCCCAGGCGTTGATGACCGTCGTATCCCCATAGCGGCAGCGCTGGGGGATCCGGGCGCCGTAGTTGCGGTGGACGTGGCCGTGGACAAAATACGCGGGCTGCCAGCGGTCCAGCAGCGTCCGAAAGCAGCTGAAGCCCCGGTGCGGCAGGCTCTCCAGATCGTTCAGACCGTGCATCGGCGCGTGGGTCAGCAGGATGTCAAAGCCGCCGCTGCGCCTGAGGGCATAGCCCAGGCGGAAAATACGCCGCTTCATCTGCCGCTCGGTGTACATGTACTTCCCCTCCCGATAGCGATAAGAGCCGCCGAGGCCCACAATGCGCAGCCCCCGGCAGATAAAGAGCTTATCGTCGAGGCAGATGCAGCCCTCCGGCTCCCGATCGTAATGATCGTCGTGGTTGCCGTGGACATAGAGCACCGGGCAGTGGGCCATGGTCACCAGAAATTCCAGATACGCCGGGTGCAGATCCCCGCAGGAGAGGATCAGATCAAAGCCGTCCAGCCTGCCGGGCCGGTAGTGCTCGTAAAAATATTTGGATTCCTCGTCCGACACGGCCAGGATCCGCACGGCCACCATCTCCTTGTGTCTTCTGTCTCCGCGCTCCCTTTGCGAAAGGGAGCGGATGCTCAAAAAATTTTAATGGTTTCGCTCTCCCTTGTCAAGGGTGCGCACCGCCCGTCCACTATGTTTTGGGTGTGTTCTTATCCAGGATGCGGCCTACGATCTGGATGAAGCCCTCGGCATAGCGGGGCAGTTTCTCGCCCTTGCGCCAGCAGGCGTAGAGATGGCGCCTGTTTTCATAGTCCATCAGCGGATAGAAAACCGCGCCGCGCCGGGCGTACTCGTCCACAAAGATGTCCGAGCAGAGCATGCAGGCTCCCGCCTGGATCGCCACGCGCTTGGCCACCTCCAGCGAGTCCGTCTCCAGCAGGATCTGGGGCCGAAGCCCCTCGGCGTGAAAAAGGCTGTCCTGCACCACGCGCACGCTGTGTCCCGGCTTGAGGGAGACAAAGGCGTCCTCCCGGATCATGCTCAGGGAGACAGGCGTGCCGGGCGGGAGCTGCTGGGCGATGTTGGCGCCCCGGCCCGCGAGCACGCCGATGATCTCCTTTTCGATCAGCGTGTAGGAAAGGCGCGGGCTGACCGACTCGATGGCCGCAAGGGCAAGGTCGATCTCCCCGTCCTCCAGGAGCTTTTCGAGCCGGGCGCTGCCCTCCTCCCTGAGGTCGATGCTGACCTTGGGAAACTGCATGGTGAACCAGGGCAGCGCCACCGGCAGGATCTGCATGGCGCGCTGCACGCTGATGCCGAGGCGCAGAAGCCCGCTGTTTTCCTGCCGGATCTCCCTGAGCTCGTTTTCGAGCCTCTCATTGGCCGCGAGCATGACGCTTGCCGCCTCGAGATACTTCTCCCCGGCGTAGGTCAGGCGCAGCGGCGAGACCGTGCGGTCAAAGAGCGTCACGCCGTATTCGCTCTCCACCTGGCGGACCATCTGGCTGAGCGAAGGCTGGCTCACATAGAGCTTTTTGGCAGCCGCGGTAATGCTTTCCTCCTGTGCGATGGTCCGGATATACAGCGCCTGCTTGAGGTTCATAAGCTTCTCCCCCTGTTCGCGCCAAATTTGACGGAAATGTGAACAACCATAGACTATATATTATGAGTATATAATATCTGCTTTATATTTGTCAATGTTTATAGGTGTTCCCTTATGAAGCTGTGACTAAAAAGGCATTTGCGCGAAATCGCTGAGAATGGTAAAGTATTAACAGTGCTAAACAGCATTTCCTATACTTTTGCGAGGAGGAATGATGAGAGATGGAAATCCTGAAACCCGCCATGGCGGGGACCCTCGAATCCAGTGACGCCCAGGTCATGGTTGAGCCGGGCGAAGACGGGATCGAGCTCACGCTCGAGAGCAGCGTCATGAACCAGTACGGCCGTCAGATCAAGGCCACCGTGCTGGAGACCCTTGACAGGCTCGGCGTTCAGAACGCGCGCGTGGCCGTCGTCGACAAGGGCGCGCTTGACTGCACGATCAAAGCCCGCGTGGAGTGCGCGGTATTCCGCAGCTGCGGCCAGTCCGCAGAGAATATTCCCTGGGGAGGTGCGATCCGATGATTCCTCGTCCCAGACCCGAACGCTTCCGCCTGCGCCGCACCATGATGTTCATGAACGCGCAGAAGCCCGGCCTCATCAAGGACGCCTACATCTATGGCTGCGACAGCATCATGCTGGACCTGGAGGACGCGCGAGGTCATTGTCCGCATCAACGGTCTTGATACGCCCCACTGGCAGGAGGATATCCGCGTCTGCGTCGCCGGCGGCGCCGACGGTATCCGCATCGCCAAGTGCGAGAGCGCCCAGGACGTGCTGACGGTTGAAAAGCACGTTGAGATGGCCGAGGAGGAGTTCGGCGTGGAGAAGGGCCGCACCCTTCTGATGGCCGCCCTCGAAAGCCCCAAGGGCATCCTGAACGCCTATGAGATCTGCGCCGCGTCCGAGCGTATGCTGGGCGTCGCCATCTCCGGCGGCGACTTCCGCAAATGCATGCAGACCAAGCCCACCCGCGACGGCATCGACATGGTCACCGCCCGCGGCATGATGCTCATCGCCGCCCGCGCCGCAGGCGTGCAGTGCTTTGACACTGTGTTCACCAACCTCGACGATCAGGAGGGCTTTGAGGCCGAGGTCCAGCAGAACAAGGCCATGGGCTTTGACGGCAAGAGCCTCATCAACCCCAAGCAGATCCGCTATGTCCATCAGGTCTTCGCCCCCACCGAGAAGGAGATCATCCAGGCCGAGAAGATCGTGCGCGCCTACCGCGAGCAGAGCGCCGCGGGCGTCGGTGTGTTCACCGTCGACGGCAAGATGATCGACATCGCCTTTATCCCCGGTGCCGAGAGGACCCTTAAACTCGCCCGCGCCTGCGGACTTTGGGAGGGAGATCTGGTATGAAAAACGCAGTAGGCAGAGAGATTCCCGATTTCCTGCTGGAAAACGGCAAGGAAGTCTATCAGGGCAAGAACTACACGCCGCTATGAAAAGCCGCAGGAGAGCAAGATCGTGGAGAGCCTCGCCGAAGCTCTCAGACAGTGCGGCGCCAAAAGCGGCATGACCTTCAGCTTCCACCACCATCTGCGCGACGGCGACTTTGTGGTCAACATGGTCATGAAGGCCGCCATCGAGGAGCTGGGGCTTGAGGATCTGACCATCGCCGCCTCCTCCCTGGGCGCGGCCCATGACCCCATCGCCGATTATATCGAGCAGGGCAAGGTCATCGGCATCCAGACCAGCGGCATCCGCGGCAGAATGGGTGAGGTCGTGTCCAAGGGCAAGCTCAGGACCCGCGCCGTCATCCGCAGCCACGGCGGCCGTCCCCGCGCCATCGAGGCGGGCGAGGTGCATATCGACATCGCCTTCATCGCCGCCCCCACCAGCGACTGCGTGGGCAACTGCCGCGGCATCGGCGGCAAGTCCAACTGCGGCTCCATGGGCTACGCCTGGGCTACGCCATGACCGACGCCAAGTACGCCGACCATGTGGTCGTCGTCACCGACTGCCTGGTGGACTTCCCGAACATGCCCGCTTCTGTTGAGGCCATCGACGTGGACGCCGTCGTGGTCGTTGACTCCATCGGCAACCCGAAGAAGATCGCCTCCGCCGCGGCCCGCATCTCCCAGAACCCCCGCGACCTGATGATGGCCGAAGACGTGGCAAAGGTTATCGCCTCCACGCCCTACTTCAAGGACGGCTTCTCCTTCCAGACCGGCGTCGGCGGCCCGTCGCTCGCTGCCAACCTCTTCCTCGAGAAGTACATGGACGAGCGCAGCATCAAGATGGGCTGGGCCATCGGCGGCATCTGCGGCCCCATGGTCGAAATGCTCAAGAAGGGCAAGGTCGGCAAGGTCATCGACGTGCAGGACTTCGACCTGGACGCCGTCAACTCCATCAACCAGACCCCGAACCACTTTGAGATG
>CACWLG010000010.1 GCA_902761635.1 Oscillospiraceae bacterium
GATGGCCTGGTATGTGGTGATCGCGGTCCCGATTGTACTCTTTACATTTGCCGGTGTGAACATGCTGATGTCCGGTCTTCACAGCTACGGCTGAACAGAAAACAGAACAGGGTCAAAAAGGCGTTGTCTCAAAATAGCTTAGAAGGCTATTGAGAGGCAACGCCTCTTTCGTTTGACCCGGAATGTGGAAAAAGTTGGCCTGATCAGGCTATTACAGGTCAAAAAAGTGGAAAACCATCCAAGGAGTACCGCAAAACAGCAGCGCTCCCGGATGGTTTTTCTGTATCCAGTTAGAAGATGGACTATAGTCCGGCCGGAAACCCGTTCGGAACCACGAGACCCGTTCCCAAGCGGCCGGTTTGAATTTTATGATGCAGCTTGAGAACATTGTAGGCCAGACTCAGCAACGTCCATTCTACTTCTACTTTAACGGCGCTGCGGAGAAGGAACCGTCGAAACCCCATGTCTTCCTTGACCATGGCGAACACACCCTCGGCCTGGATGCTGCGGTTGACGCGGATCAGCTTTCCCTCAGTCGTGTTGATGCGTTCCTCCATCTCAGCCCGCTGCCTTGCGAAACGCTTGGATACATAGATGACCTTACTGCGCTCTGCCAGAGGCTTCTTACTGCCGCAGGCCCGGATGCATTTCTCTTTCTGAGGGCAGCCGGCACAGTCCTTGCAGCTGTAAACGGAGGTCTCTATTTCAAAGCCGCTTTGAGATTTGCTCTTCTTTACGCCGTCAAAGGTGATTGTCTTTCCATTGGCACAAGTGTAGATATCTGCTTCGGCGTCATAAGCCATGTTCTCCCGGCGGCTGATGTCTGTGCGGTATTTTCTCGTCTTCCTCTGCCCGTGGTTGGAGGGCTTCACATACAGCTTAAGTTCGCCGTTTTCTTCAAACCAACAATAGTTTTCTTCGCTCTCATAACCGGAATCTACGCAAATGTTTTTAATGCCGTAGCGTTTCAGATATTCCGCAAAGGGAATGAGCGTATGTACATCCGTCCGATCGGCGCTGATGTAATTGCCGATGATGAATTCCTCCGAGGTCGCTACATTCACGTTGTATCCCGGCTTGAGCTGACCATTGCGCATATGGTCTTCTTTCATATGCATGAAAGTGGCGTCATGATCCGTTTTGCAATAGCTGTTGCGGTCTCCGCAGATGTGCAGATCCTGTGTGTATTTCTTCCACTTCTCCAGCCAGCTGTTCACCGTTTCTATGGCCTTCTGCAAAGGCTTCTTATGATGCCCTTTTCCCGTTACCCATGCAAGCTGCTCTGCTTCCGCTCTGGCATACAGCTTCTTCCTAATCTTCTTCAGGTGATGGATCTGGGGAGCCTCCGGAATGTGCCATTTGGCACCAAGGTTTTGCACCAGCCCAGGCAAATCCTTCCCAATCTGTGCTCTCAGCTTTGCGAGCTTTTTCTCTGTGCTCTTCTTCCACACAAAGCTGTACCTGTTCGCGTTGGCCTCGATCTTCGTCCCATCGATGAACACTGTCGCCAGGCTTACAAAGCCCCATTCCACCAGCATTGCCACAAACTGCTCCAGCAATTCTCTTTCCACGCCCTGCAGTCGCTCTGCTCGAAACCGTGCGATCGTATTGTGATCCGGCACAGGGTAATCTCCCAGCAGATACATGAAGCAGATGTTCTCTCTACAGGCTCTTTCAATCTCCCGGGAGCTGTAGATCATGCGCATGTACGCATAGATCAGTACTTTCAGCAGAATCCTCGGCGGATATTCGTTTCTCCCGTCTCGGGAGTAGGAGCGCTCGATCTTTTCAATCTCCATCCTTTCCACTACGGCGCTTACCAATCTCACCGAATCATCTGCTGCGATAAATATTTCTGTTTCCATCGGTAGTTTCAGTTGACGCCCTGCCTCATACAGGGTATAATCTACCTGCTTATTGTTATGATTCACAACCTAATAATAAGCCGACAGCCGCCCCTTTTTCAAGAGACGGCTGCCGTTATTTTTCTCTTTTTTCGGGCTGCCTTTTGAGACAGCCCCCTACGCAGAGAACAACAGATTTTTTTCGGGACTGCCTTTTGAGACAGCCCCGTGGCAATCCGTACTAATCCCCCAAGGGTTTTCCATACTTTTCTTAATGGGAAAGGAAAACCCTTGGGGGATGCTGCGCGAAGCAGCAAATTGAAAGTGCACTTTCAACAGAATTAGAGTTGTATTTCAGGGCAAATTGAGAATTGCGATTGCTGGAAAGGTATGGTAGGATAATTATCATACAACAAGCGGAGCTCTGCGTTTTTCGCGCGAAGTCTCACTTAAACTGCGCACTTTTTATAGAGAGGATATAATGAATATGAAAAAGAGAGTCTTGCTGTTTGCGTTAGCGCTTTTGCTAACATTTTCGCTTTTTCCATCCATTTCCTATGCAGATGTAACTACAGATTTGGACTATGCATGTAGAATTGCCGCAACCCAGACATGGTATTGGCCTTTTTCTACCGCAAATATTACGGATGCCTATGGGAAAATAACTTCTTCTTACGGATATCGAAAAGACGAAGCGCAAGGTCTTGATAGTGTTCATTACGGACTTGATATCGGTATGCAAAAAAACACACCCGTTTATCCAATACAATCAGGTTTCGTAACATATATTAAAAATTCAAATTCTGGATCTCGCGGAAGATATTTAATAATTAAACATGACAATGGGTTTTGTTCAATGTATTTACATCTACAAGAAATAAAGGTAAACAATGGAGATAGGGTTTATCCGTCTACTGAAATTGCACTTTCTGGCGGGTCAGGCAAAGGCTCGGATAACGGTTACGCAAACCACCTTCATTTTCAAATATTATATGGTAATCCCAATAGTAGTGGTATTATCGAAAACAATTTAAGTATTAATCCTTGCCCGGCAGGCTATACAAGAAAAGGCAGTTCATTTGTTAAAGGTTATCCGATGGAAAATGCATCTGATAATGGAGGAAAAAAATTCAGCGATAATAATCCAAGAGTTTCATATATTGCAATGGATAGAAGTATGCCCACTTGCACCCATACGCAGGGCTATGAAACCGTCAATGAGGGCGGCCGATATTTTGCCAGATGCAAAGAATGCCATGAAGAGTATAATCCAGAATTTATAAGCGATAGCGCGGGTACTTATCGGATTACTTCCAACATAAAACTTAATTCAGCGCCTTATCAAGAAGCTCAAACCAGCGTTTCCTGCAAGATTGGTCAGCAAGTGACAATAAGAGGGCATGTTATCAATGCTTATAACAACAAATGGTATCAGACATCGGATGGGTATTACATCTACCATGAGTACGCGGAGTTGGTACAGCAAACAAGCACGCTGTCTGTCTCAGGGCATACAGGCAATCCCGGAACTCCGACGGGTACTTTGACGCGAGGCTCTAATTTTGGCTTGCGTGGCATTATCACTTCAAATTACACCATTACTAATGTCGAAGCACATATTTATGATTCCAACGGGAAAGACGCTAAAGGTACAACGGAATACAAGACAAATTGGAACAGCAAAAGCTACAATATTCAAACCAATGGTATCAACAACCATTTTTCATTTAGCGCTCTTACTAACGGCACCTATCGCTATGTAGTGAAAGCTTCCGATTCTGCCACGAATGAAATGAAAACCCTTATTGAGTCGTGGTTTAATGTCGGCACATCAACTACGCCTGTCCAGCAATATCTCGATCAATGCAAAAGTGAACCCTGCGACGTGACCCTCACCGTAACAGAACCGGGACATATGAATATTATGCCTTGTAGCACGCAGACTAATCCACAAGCGGCAACTGTTAGTGATGATGATAAGAACTTAGTCGTTGGGAATACCTATCATTCCACGGTCCAATGGACAAATACGGTAGGGCATATCTGGTATGAAACTACAAGTAAAACTGGTCAGCGAGGTTTTGTCTACTCCGGCGATGTTTCTGTCATGATGGTTTACACTATCAAAGAATACTATGATCCAAATATAAGCTCTACACTGTCAATTTCGGGATATGAAGGAGGCATTCCGGCGGGGAACTTAGTGCAGGGGTCTAACTTTGGCTTGCGCGGAGTTATCAGTTCCAATTATACAATTACCCATATTGAGGCTCATATCTACAAATCTGATGGGACGGACGCTTTACCTTCCTATTCCACGGACTGGAACAGCACAAACTATGACATCCGGACGGATGGTATCAATAACCATTTCCATTTTAGAGACCTCCCCACAGGCACTAATTATAACTATTCTGTGCGCGCCTCGGATTCCTCAGGAACGTCATTGCCTTTAATCGATTCGTATTTTAACATTGGCACATCAAGCACTTCCACCCTGACATACTTGAATCTGGATGGGTTCTTAGATGGAGCTCCTAATGATGGCCTTGCGCAATACGGCACCGCAGATGTTTATATCAATGGGCAATTGGTTGCAAATGCCTGTAATGACTATTGGGAAGCATGGACACCTGGCACGACATATGAAATTAAGAATGTTCGAGCAAACGATGGCTACCGCTTTAACGGTGTTTATTCTGGCTCCCTTTCAGGAACTATTGGCACAGAACGAATAAACGTTGTTCTTTCTTTCAGTAAAACGGCTATTCTCGATCTTAACGGTTGCCTTGATGGTAACCCGTACTATGGGAACATTGAAGGATACGGTACTGCTGACATTTACATTAATGGAAAGTTAGCAGCGGAAGGCGTTAGCGATTATTGCACTGACTTCCTGGTTGGTACAACATATGAGATTAAGAACATTCGAGCAAACGATGGCTACCGCTTTAACGGTGTTTATTCTGGCTCCCTTTCAGGAACTATTGGCACAGAACGAGTAAACGTTGTTCTTTCTTTCAGTAAAATGGCCATTCTTGATCTTAACGGGTGGCTTGATAACAATTTGTCGTGGGGAAATATTGATGGCTACGGTGTTGTAGACATCTATATCAATGATGAATTGGTAGCGGACAGTGTCAGCGATTATTGTTCTGATCTCCCGATAGGAACAAAGTATGAAATCAAAAACATCCGTGCTCTTGATGGGCATCACTATGATGGTGTCCATTCTGGCGCTCTATCAGGCGTCATAGATTCCGACAAAGTAGAAGTTTTTCTATCCTTCAGTAAAATCACAGAAAACATTATAATCAATGAAGATAATTTCCCAGATGATGTCTTTCGCGCATGGATTAGTAATAACTGCGATACAGACGGGAACGGGATATTACAAGAAGCAGAGATTAACGCTGTGACAACTATTGATGTTTCAGGAACTTGGGATAACCCGGGTATGATTTCAACGATTGACGGCATTGAGTTCTTTAATACACTTTTATATCTTGATTGCTCTCACAACCAGTTAACGAACATTGATGTTAGTCAGAACACCAAGCTAAAATGTTTATATTGTTTCAGTAATGACTTAACAAGCTTGGATGTTAGCCGTAACACAGACTTAGAGATTCTTGAATGCGGCTATAATCCCATCTGCAATTTAGATACTAGCAGAAACACAGGCCTGACACATCTTTATTGTTACGATAATCAGCTTACAAGTCTCGATGTTAGCCAGAACACTTCTCTTGTATTCCTTGAATGTAGCAGTAACCAGCTGGGTGCACTGAATGTTAGTAACAATACATCTTTGGTATCACTTGCAATTGGATATAACCAGCTACAGTATATTGACATAAGCCACAATACTGAGCTCAAATCACTCACTTGCTGGAGTAATCAGTTGTCAATGTTGGATATCGGTTCTAATCCGTATTTGCAGTCATGTGTTAGCGATGGTTTATTTACTGTTGAGAATGGGGTATATTATTACTCGCTATCTGAAGAAGAAAAGTTGGCCTTGGATTCTGGCGTCAATCTCATTGTTTCAAGCCCGGAACCTGACTTTATACTTCCTGCATCTCTAACGATTATCGGTGCTGAAGCTTTCTTAGGCGATGCATTCACTGTTGTAAAGCTGTCGGATAAAACAGTGGCAATCAGTACCCGCGCATTTGCAAATTGCCAGAACCTCGAATATATCTACATCCCAGCATCAACAACAAAGATTGCGCCTGACGTTTTCTTGGGAACAAACGACCTTACGATTCTCGGTGCAAGTGGAAGCTACGCAGAAACTTACGCAATGACTTTCGGATTTACCTTTATCGCCATATCCTGACATAACAAGAAGGAGTCCGATTCGTCGGGCTCCTTCGCCGCGTCTCCCCTCCATCGCCCGCCCTGTCCGCCGCACGGCTGTGCTGCCCTATCTGCCGGGGCTTGCGGCAAAGAAAAGATCGTTTATAAAATCTTGTCGCTTTGTTCATGACAAGGTCATAAATTTCGCATATAGTAACGCCGTAAACAAAAGCGGGACAGCTTCAACAGATTTCAAGAGCAAGAGGTTTGAAAACAATGTTCGATCCGGAAGAAAACAAGCCGGTGAACGAAAACCCGCAGGGCGAAGAGACCGACAGGGTCGACGGCGAATATCACTTCAGAAACGGCTATTCCCAGCGCGTTTATTCCGACGCGCATTATGTCCGCGAGGGCGAGAGTACCACGCCTCCGCGCTACTATACACCGCCCGAGAGGACGCCCCGGTCAAACCGGAGCAGCCAGGCCAAAAAGGGCGTGGGCATCGGCGCGCTGATCGCCTGCTGCCTGATTTGTACGATCCTCGGCAGCCTCGGCGGCGCGGCCCTGCTGGGCTACGTCTTTAACCGCAGGGTCGTGAGCCTGGAGCAGAACGTGAAGGAGCTCTCGTCGGGCGCAAACCAGATCGTCCTGATGCAGAGTACCGGCGGCAGCGCCGGCAGCGTGAACGCCGCGGAGACTGCCTACGAAAGCGGCGCCATGAGCGCCGGGGATCTCTACGACATGGCCTGCCAGCAGGTTGTGGGCGTCACGACGGAGGTCACCTATACCAACTACTTTGGCATGCGCTCCTCCGCCGCCGTCAGCGGCTCCGGCTTCATCATCTCGGCGGACGGCTATATCCTGACAAACTACCACGTCATTGAGGACGCCTACAAGGCGGGCATTGACGTGAATGTGATCCTGCACGACGGCACGCGCTACAAAGCGCAGATCGTCGGCGTGGAGGCCGACAACGATGTGGCCATTCTCAAAATCGACGCAGACGGGCTCAGCCCCGTGACCCTTGGCAACAGCGAGGGGATGCGCGTGGGCGACACGATCTATGCGGTCGGCAACCCCCTCGGCGAGCTGGAATTTTCCATGACCACCGGCCATGTGAGCGCCAAGGACCGCCGCATCGTCACCGACTCCAGCGGCGAATCCATTTCCATGTTCCAGATCGACGCGCCCGTCAACTCCGGCAACTCCGGCGGCCCCGTATACAATGCCCGGGGTGAGGTGGTGGGCATCGTCACCGCCAAGTACAAGAGCTCCGGCGTGGAGGGCATCGGCTTTGCCATCCCCATCAATGACGCCGCCGCCATCGCCCAGGATCTGCTGACCTCCGGTTACGTGACCGGCAAGGCGCACCTCGGCGTCGTGGCCAATACCAAGTACAACGAGATGTACGCCCAGTATTACGGCTGGCCCGTGGGGGCGTATGTTGACAGCGTGGAAAAAGACGGCTGCGCTGAAAAGGCCGGCATCGAGGCGGGCGACATCATCACCCGCGTCGGGGATTACCAGGTCCGCCGCTACGATGACCTGCGCTCCGCCATCCGGCACTATTCCGCGGGCGAGACGGTGGAAGTGGACGTCTACCGCGCCGACACCAGCCGCACCGTGACCGTTATCTTTGACGAGGATCGGCCCGGTTAAAATTGCTACTTTTCTTTCTCCTATAAATCCTCTCTTTTCTCCCAAACGAAGGCCCGTGCGGTTCGCCGCACGGGTCTTTGTTTACTCCGTTTTATAGAAGCCTCAGGATAACGAAGGCCGGGAAACACCTGTGCAGTCCCGTTTTGCCTCTTGATTTTTTGTGCAGATACGGTAAAATAGCTCTGTTGTCAAAATACTACAACGGGAGGAATCTCAATATGACTTACGAAATGGACATTGCCGGCTTGAAACGCGATCTGCCCCTGTGCAAGCTCAACGAGAATTTGTGCATCGGCGCCTTCGTCATGTTCGGCGATGTCGAGCTGACTGTCCATTGTGCGGCGGAGCTTTTAAAGCGCGCGCCGGAATACGACTACATCATTGCGCCCGAGGCCAAGGCGATCCCCCTGGGCTATGAGATGGCGCGGCAGAGCGCGGCGGAGCGCTACTTCGTCGCCCGCAAGGGTGCCAAGGCCTACATGCAGGGCACCTTTGAGGTCACGGTCAAGTCCATCACCACCATGGGCGTGCAGCGCCTGGTGATGTGATCTCCACCGGCGAGTCCCTGCACGCGGTCGAGGAGCTGGTCACCAGGGCCGGCGGCATCGTGGCGGGCCGCATGGCCGTCCTGGCCGAGGGCGACGCCGGCAAGCGGGACGATATCATCGTCCTGGGCCACCTGCCGCTGTTCGATGCCGACGGCAAGCCCATCGAGTAAGAAAACGCCTATACGAAAAGGGGTGCAGCAAAAGCATGCTGCACCCCTTTTCGGCAGAAAGATCCTTTTATAGCCTCACGCTCACCTCGCCGGAATTGAGCAGGCGCTCACTGCCGTCGGGAAGGCGGACGCGCAGGGAGTAGTTTTCATCCAGATCAATGGCCCTGGCGGGCACGGGCTCGCGGCCGGGGGCGAGGATGTTGATCGCCCTCCCCAGCACCAGCGAGCGGCTGCGGTAACCCGCAAAGACCTCCGGTGCCGCCGGGTCCGGGGTATAGTCCATCAGGCGGTCCAGGATCTCCGCCGCAAGCCGGCAGCGCAGCTCCGGCACAGGCTCGGCCCCGAAGGCCGCTCCCGCGATGCCGCGCAGCTCCTCCGGAAAGTCTCCGTCGGGCACGTGGGTGTTGACGCCGATGCCGATGATGACATAGTGCATCATGCCGCTCTCGCAGTCGACGCTGGCCTCCGTCAGGATGCCGCATACCTTGCGCCCGCCCACAAAGATGTCGTTGACCCACTTGATCTCGGCGTCCCTGCCGGAGAGAGCTTCAATCGCCTCCGACACAGCCACCGCCGCGCAGGCGGTCAGGCGCGTGGCATCCACGGCCGGCATCTCCGGGCGCAGCAGCAGGCTCATATACAGGCCGCTGTTGGCCGGGGAGTAGAAGCTGCGGCCCATGCGGCCGCGGCCCATGAGCTGCTCCTCCGCGATCAGGGCAAGCCCGGCCTCCGCCCCTTCGGCCGCAAGAGCCTTGAGCGTCGTGTTGGTGGAGCCGATGGTCTTGTAAACCTGCAGCCGCAGCTCCTTGTGCCGCAGATGGCGGGCGATGCCCTCGGCGCTGAGCACATCGCTCACCGAGTGCAGGCGGTAGCCGCGGTTCGGCTGGGATTCAATTTCATAGCCCAGGTCCCGCAATTGACCGATCGCTTTCCAGACTGCCGTGCGGCTGAGAGAAAGGCGCTCGGCAAGCTCCGACCCGGAGACGTAGCTGTCCGCATTCTTCCAGAGAAAATCCAGCACCTCGTCGCGCGTCATGCCGTGCGCACCTCCCGGTTTATGATCGGATAGAGCCGGCCCGTGAGCGTGCTTGCCAGGACGATCTTGACCGCATCCGGCAACAGATAGGGGACCACACACCAGCCAAGCGCCGTGCCGAGACCGATGGGGCCGGATTTGCGCGCATAGACATACAGGAACCAGACCGTCCCAAAGGCATAGCACACGAGGATGCCGACGGCCATGGAGCCGATCAGCACCGGGAGGCTGCGCCCCAGCTTCTCTACGGCAAGCCCCACGATCAACGCCGTAAACAGAAAGCCCACAAGATAGCCGCCCGTGGTTCCCAGCAGGATACCGACGCCGCCCGTGAAGCCCGCGAAGACCGGCGCGCCCGCAGCGCCCAGCAGCAGGTAGCAGACCACGGCCCACATGCCGCGGCGCAGACCGAGCAGAGCCGACACCAGGCACACGGCGAAGGTTTGCATGGTGAAGGGGATCGTCATCGGGACCGAGATCCAGGAGCACATGGCGATCAGCGCCGCACCCGTGGCGATCAGGGCCGTGTCCTGTGCGGTAAGTTTGGTGTTCATAGGGCTATCCCTCCTTTTTCGACAGGAGCATAGCACAGGCGCGGGCCGATTGTCAACCATAAAACGAGATTTTGGTTGACAATAGAAGCCGGAAAAAACTGCCCCACGTTTTTGTGAGGCAGTTTGGAGATCAGGCTTTTTACTTGGCCGGGCGGCAGTAGACCGTGAGCTCTTTCTCGAAGCCTGCGCAGGTGAGGGTGAGCTTGCAGGAGCTCGGCAGGCTGCCGTTGTCGTGGCATTCCACATGGACGGCGTACTCATCGGTGCGCTCGATGGTCAGGATTTCGGGATTGCTGGACTGCCAGCTGACCTGCAGGCCCTGGAGCGTCAGCGGCATGACCTGAACGGTCAGGTCGATGGGATCATCCACCCAGATGGTGAAGTCGTTCTGGATCTCCGTGGTGAAGAACATGACGCGCAGACCCTCAACCGTGGGTGTGGGCGTGGGAGGCGGCGTGGGCGGTTCCTCAATGGGCGGGATATACTCGGTAACAACGGGCGGCGTGATGACGGTGGTCTGCTGCTTGACGTCCGCGCCCTCAAGGCTGGTGGTGACCATGACGATGACGGCCAGGACGACGGCGGTGACCAGGATCAGGCCGAAGATAATCTGCCATTTGGCATTCGTTTCAGCGCGCTCATAGGCGGCGGTACCTTTCACCGTTCCGGGGGTCGGGCTTGGGGTACGGCTGCTCTGTGTCACCCGGCGGGTGCCGCAGTTTGGGCAGCGGCTGCGCAAGGAAGAAAATGTCTCGCCGCAGCGACGGCATTTTACTTCTGGGATCATGGGCATAACGGGTTCCTCCGTTCTGTATCAATTACGAGAGGCTTGCTTTCTGTGCATGAAAGACAGATGCAGTCTGCCGGATTCCGTGCCGGATCATGGAAAGCGGCAGGAAAAAACACATATTCTATGGCTGAAAGGGCATATATATCTTTGAGTATAATACATCTAAATTCCCTTTTCGTCAAGACTTGTCATGCCCTGACGCGCTTATTTTGCGCTTTTTCTGACATAAATTCCCCACTTTGACCGCATTCAGCAGGATCCCTGCCTTTTATTCTGCCGTATGTACGCGCGAATATGCCGCGCCGTTCCCATTTGAAAAATAAGGCAGTCTTGACCGCCGCCATCCGCCCGTCCCCAAAGCGAAAAACATTTGATTTTTGGCGATTGGCTGTTATAATGGTTTTTGGGAATCTTCACCAGTTGCATCGCGGCCCCGCTGCGTTTTCAATGGCCGGCGCCTTGAAAACAAGCGAGGGGACGATCGCTTTTGAGAAAAGAATGTGTCTTGACAGAATACAGACAGGAGCTTGGTGGAATGAAGAAATACGCAAAGATACTGCTGATCTTGATAACGGCATTGGCGGTGCTGTCCTGTTTTACCGCCTGTTCTTCAGCCGCCTCCGCTGCCGGTCCGGATGAGAACACGCCTCCGGGGAAGCCGGGCGCGGCGGCAGAAGAGCCGGAATCATCCGGGGCGGATGACTCGGTGCGCAGCGCGGTCGACTTTGACCATGAGCTGGATTCCTATAAGCCGCTGAAAGACCGTTACAATTTTTACTTTACCTACAAAACCGTTCACCCCTGGTGGGACGCTGTGGCGCTCGGAATGGAGGAGGCCCAGAGACAGTATCTGAGCGAGGGGATCACCGTTACCTACGAGTACATGGCGCCGGAAGGGGCGTCCGCCGAGGATCAGACCGAGAGACTGCTGACGGCGGCACAGAAGGACTATGATGTGATCGGCGTGGATGTCGCGGACGAGGAAATCATATCCCCGCTTCTTGACAGACTGGTGGAGGCCGGGAAAAAGGTCATGACCTTCTCAAGCTCGGATGCCGCCGAGGGCTGCAAAAGACTCGCGTATGTCGGCAACACGCACAACTATCAGGACGGCGCAGACCTGACAGAGGCGCTCTGCGAGAAGCTGGGTTACAGGGGAAAGGTTGCCATTCTCGTGGGAAGCGCAGGCGCCCCCTGCCATGAAGACCGGGCAAGGGGAGCCAGAGATACCATCGCCAAATATCCGGACATGGAAATCGTTGCCGTAGAGTACGACATGGATTCCGTGGATCTGGCGTATGAGCTTACCATGCAGATCCTGAAGGACTGCCCGGAGCTTGACGGGATCGTCTGCTGCAACATGAGCAATCCCGTCGGCGCTGCCAGAGCGATCACAGAGAAGAAAAGCAGCGCTGTCATTGTAGGCATGGACCATGACGAGGAGGCGCTGCGCTATCTGGACGATGGCGTGATCTATTGCCTCGGCGTGCAGGATTGCTTTTCGATCGGCTTTGATACGATTCAGGTCGCGGTGAAAATTGCGGACGGCAATCTGGCCGGTACCGTATTTCCCGAAAAAACAAATGAGATCACCACTGTTATCTATCAGAAAGACGCGGCATTGATGCTTGCGCTGTTGTATGGTGATATTATATGACACAGAAGAGACAGATAACGAACAGAAGCTTTGTGCTGACAGCCATCCTGGGCAGCATGTTGATCCTGGCAATGATGACGGCCAATACAATATGGGTTTCGAGACAGGCCGGCGCCGCAACCAATGAAGCGGTCTCCGTGGTCAGCTCCTTTTATCTTGAGGCCATGGCGGACAGCCGCGCAAAGACCATCACAAATCTGATCAACAGCAACTTTGAGGAGATGGAAAAAGCTGTCGCCTTTATTGAAGAGGAAAAGATCGACTCGCAGGGAGAGCTGCGCAATGCAATCGGGAAGATCAAATCCCTGCTGGGACTCAGCCGCTTTGCGCTGGTAGACAAAGACAATATCGTGTATACGCAGTACACGACCTATACCGGGAGAAGCCGGCATGCGTTCCTGTCGGAGGAGACGATAAAGGATCGGATCATCCGGACGGTTTCACTCTACGGCTCCTCCAGGCAGTTGTGTCTGGTTATCCCGACACCGGAGCTTTCCATTATGGGAAAGCCCTTCAAGGCCTGCTTTGTGCAGTTGGATATCAAAGAAATCGTGGATCTGCTGGCGTTTGACGATCAGGGGAGAACGCATTTCGCCCTGTACTCCAAAAACGGCGGCAATCTGTCCGGCACGGAGCTGGGGCCGATCATCTCGGACCGCAATCTTTTTGACGCGATTCAGGGGATCGTCCCGGAAAATGTCTGGAAGGAAAACCGCGCGAATTTTGAAAACGAGGCGGAGGGAAGCCTCTCGTTTTCCGTCGGCGGGACAGAAGAGACCCTGCGCTATGTCCCGATCCCGGGAACCGGCTGGGAGATTGCGATCCTGATACGCGAGAGCGTTATTCAGGATCAGATCCGGGACATCAGTGAAAGACACCTGGAATTCAGCAGGAATCAGGTCGTCTTTACCCTCGTGTCCGTGCTGCTGCTTGCGATCGTTCTTCTGCTTGAGATCAGGAAATTTTCCAAAGACAAGCTTGAAGAAGAGAAGGAAACCAGCAGAACCTTCCGCAACATGGCGAACACGGATTCCCTGACAGGGGTGCGCAACAAACACGCCTATTCCGAAATGGAAGCGGCCCTCAATCAGCAGATCCAGGCGGGGGAGATTGAGAAGCTGGCCGTTGTCGTAGGCGACATCAACGGCCTGAAGCGTGTCAATGATACACAGGGACATGCTGCCGGGGACCAGCTGATCAAGGACGCCTGCGCGCTGATCTGTGAGTACTTCACGCATGGGGCCGTATTCCGTGTCGGCGGGGATGAATTCGTCGTTCTCCTCCAGGGGAAGGGCTACGATACGATGACGGAAGTTATCAGCAGTCTGAACGCCAGGGTCGAGGAAAACATGAAGGAAAACGGCGTGGTCGTTTCGGTCGGCTACTCCGCCCTGACGCCGGAGGACCGGCAGCTGCGCGACGTATTTGAAAGAGCCGACCAGATGATGTATGAACGAAAGAAGGAACTGAAGGCCATGGGCGCGCCGGCGCGCCGATGAGTCCCCGCATGTGCGCAGCGGCGACACAGGGGATGTTTGCTCTTTTTCATTGAAATATGACAGGGATGATGATACAATGAAGCTGCTTTGCAAAAGACCTGTCACCTGCACGCAGGCTCTCAACGAAAACGGCGCTCGCAATCACCCATCATAAGAGGAGGAAAGCCCCATGGCCAAACAGATCACAAGAATCGTTCTGACCGGCGGCCCTGCGGCGGGCAAGACAACGCTGATCAGCCGCATACTCAAGGAGTTCAAGAGTGAGGACGGATGGAAGATCATCACCGTCCCCGAGACCGCGACGGAGCTGATCTCAGGCTTCGGCGTCGGGCCCTTCCCCAACTGCATGTCCATGGAGGAGTTCCAGTTTTTTGTGGTGGAGGACCAGCTCCACAAGGAGCGGCTTGCCCTGAAGGCGGCGCAGATCGTACCGGAGGAAAAGATACTCATCCTTTTCGACCGGGCGGTGATGGATGACAAGGCCTATGTCTCGGATGAACAATTTGCCATGACCCTGGCCAGCTTCGGCACCACAGAGGCGGAGCTGATGGGCCATTATGACGCGGTGCTGCATCTGGTGACCTGTGCCAAGGGGGCGGAGTACGCCTATAACTACGGCAATGCCGCCCGGTATGAGAGCATTGAGGATGCCCGCATTGCCGATGACAGGACCATCAGGGCCTGGTCGCCCCATCCGAATCACTATGTCATCGACAACTCCGTGGACTTTGAGGACAAGATCAACCGCGCCGTGGCGCAGATCTACCTCATTCTGGGCCAGAGTGCGCCGGAGCCCGGCAAGAGGAAATATCTTGTCCGCATGCCGGACAGAGAGGAGCTCAGCCGCAAGTACAGTGCGCTGCCCATCGAGATGATGCAGACCTATCTGCTCTCCTCCGACCCGGAGATCGAGCGGCGCATCCGCCAGCAGTCCAGCCTCGGTGACCAGCTCTTTTTCTACACCACCAAGCGCGTGGGCGAGGACGGCACCCGTTGGGTGACCGAGCGCCCCATCTCCGAAAAGGATTACGTCAGCTATCTCATGGAGGGAGATCTGAGCCTGCGGAGCGTGCGCAAGCTCAAGTATCGCTTTGAATACGGCGGGCACCGGATGGAGCTGGACGTCTATCCCTTTGCCGAGGACAAGGCCATCCTCTTTGCCTACGGGTCGGGGGACGTGGCGCTGCCGCCGGAGATCGAGGTCATCCGCGAGGTGACCGGCGATCCATATTATAAAAACCGCGCCTTTGCCGACCGCCAGAGTCTGTAAGCGCCGCAGCGCACAATCGAACAGAGAACAACTCGGAGCCGCGCGTGACCCGCGCGGCTCCGTTTTTGCGGCGAGGACGGGGAAAAGTATACACATGGCGATAGCTTTTTCTTGCTTTTCATTTTATCGCTTGCTATAATCAAATTGCCACACAGTTTCATACAGATCAGCGTGCAAAGGATGATTTTTACCATCTCGGTAAAAATGCATCCTCCCTTTTCGCATCCTTTGCAGGCTGTGGAAACTGTGTGGCAACAGGCGGAGTGATGTGTTTTTCGCGCATGGCTTCGGCTGACCCGACCATGCGCGTTTTGTTTATCTGGAGAAACATCAGCAGAGATAAAGGAGATACCGCCATGAAGAAATTACTGCGATTTGTAATTATTATGCTGTTTTGCTCTACTTTATTCTTACATTTCCCCCCTGTGGGTCATTGTGATGAACCAACGGTCAATCAAATAAGATCTTATGCGATCAATGGAACTTTGTCATTCAGTTCGACTTTCGATATGTCCAATCTTATTGCCGCTGCTGGAACCGGTCAAACAGTGTATTGCAGAGCTGTCCCATATGATGGTTTTGCGCCTTTAGAGCCAAATGATTTAAGAATCGTAGCCATTCGTGATGGCAGCGTTGTCACAGCTGCTTATCTAAGTGGCAGTGCTTGGTCTTTTGTAATGCCTGAAGGCGGTGTCAATGTATACGCAACTTTCAGGGACAGTGGAAGAGCCATCACATTTGTTGTGAGTCCTTCTAATGCCGCTGTCAGCCTGGGAATCGCAGGATTGGGTTCTACCTTAATCCAAAATACGGCAACTTATACTCTTTCCGCCGGGAGTGCAATTATAATTAATTCCGCTACGGATGACTATGACATTGCTGATCTTAATTGCGCCCATGGTTCGATCAGAGGCAACCAGTATATTGTTCCCGCTTCTGACGATACAGTTAACATAACATTGAGCAGGGGTATTCCCATTGACAGGGATCACTTCCCCGATGACGCTTTCCGTGCCTTTGTAGCCAACAGCTATGACACCAACAAAGACGGTTATTTAAATAGTTCGGAAATCTCTGAAGCGGAAAGATTGATTTATAGAGATTCCAATGTTCGCTCTCTGCAGGGAATCGAATATTTAACTGCTTTGAATTATATAGATCTACATGAAACAAGTATTACAGAGCTTGATCTCAGCAATAATACCGCCCTGCAAACTGTGCATGGTTCTTGGAACGAACAGCTTGTCAGCGTTACACTTGGAAAAAACTCCGTGCTCAGTCTGTTGCATTTCCCCAACAGTCCTATTCCTCTTTTGGATATCAGCGGCTGTCCTCTGATTGTGGACGCATATCTAAATGGAACAGATCAATATAGCCATTACTATATCAGCGATAAAGGCGATCTGTATGTAAATGAAATAACACAAATTGTGACAGATCATTTTGTTGCTTCCGGCATCTGCGGTGAAAATCTCATATGGTCACTCGACGATTCCGGAGTACTCACAATCAGCGGTACAGGATATATGGGCAGTTGGTATGTATATACGCCAGTTGCAAGCCAGCATATATCTGCCCCCTGGCGCACTAATCGCGCATCAATCAAAAAAATCATATTGGAGCCGGGTGTGAAGTCCATTGGAAGAGCTGCTTTTCAGGGCATCTCTGTTGATCACATTATTATCCCCAATACTGTGAAAGAGATCGAGGAAGCCGCTTTTTATGGGTGCAGTATGGAATGGGTAGCAATCCCTTCAAGCGTAACACGCATCGGTTATCATGCATTTATGTATACGTATTTGACGGATATCTACTACAGCGGCACGGAAGAACAATGGAATGCAATCGGCATTGCCTTAGAAGCGATTGACAGTAATGTCACTATACACTATAACAGTAATGGGGCAGAAAGAATTATCGAAAGCGGTCCAGAAAGGAAGTATTCTTTCCTGTTCTCTCCCGGTGAATCTATTGAAGATATTATCCCAGACAGTTCTTTTCAATATGACCCAAGACTTGCTAATTTTCTGGGCGTTATGGCGAGATCTGCATACAATTACGATTTAATGGAGCAAAATTATAATATACTTGAATTTGACGATACTCCACCTGCGCAAGATCACTTCGCTGATAACGACCCTCTTGCCGGATATTACATCCGTAGAAAAACCTTGGCTGACGGTTCTATTCTTGTGCTGGTAACGTTTCGGGGAAGCACCAAGCTAAGAGAGTGGTTGGGGACAAACTTTAATCTTGGAAACGGCACCATGCTGTATTCCCATGGATGGCACTCCGGATTCAGGGCAAGTGCAGAGGCGGCCTACGGCGGGATTTCTTGGCTTTTCCACGATACGATCCCGACAGAGAACGTAAGATACGTTTTGACCGGCCACAGTCTCGGCGCGGCAGCCGCAAATCTTCTGGCAATCAAGCTCTATGAGGCTGGTGTCCCAAGCACAGATGTTTATGATTATAATTTTGCCTGCCCCAATGTAGCTATGGGGCCAGACGGTATTTCCGAGTGGAATCCAAACGGCGTACACAGCAATATCTTTAACATTGGAAACAGATTTGATATGGTCTCATATCTTCCGGGCGTTTTATGTGAAAAGATATCTGTAGTGAACAATTTCTTTATGCCTGTAAATGCTAAGTGGAATAAATATGGGGTAAGCTATTGGTTTGATAATGGATTTCAAAATGTAAAAGACGCTCATATGATGGAGCAATATCTTGACTATCTGGCAACAGGGCAAGAATTGGATAAACACCACGTCTTTTCAGAATACGAAGCATCCGCGATATTTGTTAACAACAATGTCAATTTTGCGGTTTATGACAACAGTCATATGGCAATCTTTAGCTTTTTTGACGGCTCTGTCAACTACTATGGACACACAGTTGGAGAGAAAGTTGTAGCTTTTACTGACGGAGAAAGAATCATCGTCTATATCAGGGAGGGAATCGCATACGATATTCATTATTTCCCCAAAGAAGAAAATAAACAGTTTGACGTGACATTCGCCAGTACGAACCTAGCAACCGGAAACATTTCTTCGGAGAGGACTTTCTCTGCGGTGAATTTGGCACCTGATCGTCCGCTTGTCTGTTCTGTCGGTGTGGATACAGATGCTGCTGATGTCAAGCTCTATGTTGTGGACCTTAACAACAATCCGATTGGTGAGGTCAACGAAGACGGCACGGAAATTCCTCTCTATATCATCCGCAACAGCCCCTATACAAAGGGCTCCAATACGTCCATCTATATAGAGCCTCTTAAAAATAATTCCTTTGCTGGCTACGCCGTCTCCCAATCCGCGGATGGGAACTCGCTCACCCCCATCCAAGCATCCGGGTTTACAACCATTACCACAACATCAGAAGACGGGAGCAGCGTTTTGCAGTACAGTATGATACTGGGCCATGAGCTGCTGGATACCTTCTCCGCTGGGACATATTACCTCTGGGGAATCGGGAATGACGGCAGCAAAACCCAGATCGGCAGCTTTGTCATCAACGTCGCGGACAATGTGATCGCCACGGTAAATGGGGTCGAATGTACGACCATTGCCGAAATCAACGCCGCCGTGAAGGATGTGGAAGACCCGGTCATAACGGTGATTCCTGGCAGGACAATTCCAGCGGAAGATCCGAATACATCTTGGAGCGGTCCAATATTCATAGGTTATGCTGGCCTGGGTGATACGGGCGTAAAAGGGCTGTATATCGACAAGGATGCGACACTCGACCTAAACGGCGGCACGGTATGCGGTTGTACGGTCTATGCCGCAAACCTTATGATTGTAGACAGTATGAATGGCGAAGGAAAGGTAACGCAACCATTTGTCCTTAAATATAAATTTGTTATAGGCGGCGGTGGGAAAAACACGACTATTACCGTAACTGGCGGCAGCTTTGTCCCTGAGTTCAACGTGTCAAAATATCTTGCGCCAGGATATACGGTTGAAAGCAAGGATGGCTGGGATAAGGTTGTCCCCGTTACTTACACCGTATCCTTTGACGCGAACGGCGGAACTAACGCGCCTGCAAACCAGACGAAAACACATGGCGATGAATTGACACTGACAGACAGCGTTCCCTACCGAGACGGCTGGTACTTCCTTGGGTGGGCAGAGAGTCCAAGCGCCGTTGATCCCGACTATCCCCGTCCGGGCGGCACATTCACGCGCGACGCGGATACAGTTCTTTATGCAGTATGGACCCAGCCCGACCTTGTGCTTCCTTCCGCGATAACAGAAATCGGTGATGAAGCTTTTACCGGAGGCGCTTTCCGATTTGTCGAGCTTCCAAAGCACGCCATGTCAATCGGCCCGCGCGCCTTTGCTGATTGTCCGAAGCTTCGTTATATCTACATCTGCGACGAGGTCACAGATATTGCCGCGGACGCATTTGGTGACAAGGAAATGTTGACCATCTTTGGCGTAGGTCTGCCCGACGGGAAGAAAAGCGCTGCCCAAGTCTATGCTGAGGCGCACGGATTTACCTTTATACCAGTCGTTTTTCGTGGCCATGTTGTCTTTGTAGTTCCTTAAGATAAGACATCTTCTCAGACCCTTTGATGATACTTTTTGTAGGTATAAACGATTTTCGGGCTCATACGCTATAAAGGCTCTTCATCTCAGCTTTAAGCGCGTCAGCATGACCCGCCAATGGCGCGGCTGCGGAGGTTCCGTGCGGCCTTCCTCTGCCGCTGGCAGCGGCGGCCCGCAATCCCACAAAACTCGTTGACAAATCCGCGCTCCCATCTTATAATTTACCATCAGCGACCGGCGGAAGCGCGACGCCTCCGCCGGTTTTCCAATGAATATGCAAGGGGTGCGAATCTTTATGAACACAGTCACGGAAATATTCGGCAGCATGGTTTTTAACGACTCCGTCATGCGGGAGCGCCTGCCCAAGGACGTGTTCCGACAGGTCCAGCGCTCCATGAACGAGGGCAGGCGCCTCGACAGCGCCGCGGCCGCCGTCGTGGCCAACGCCATGAAGGACTGGGCCATCGAAAAGGGCGCCACCCACTTTACCCACTGGTTCCAGCCCATGACCGGCATCACCGCCGAGAAGCACGACAGCTTCCTGGCCCCCGTGGGCGGCGGCAAGGTCATCATGGAGTTCTCCGGCAAGGAGCTCATTCAGGGCGAGCCGGACGCCAGCTCCTTCCCCTCCGGCGGCCTTCGCGCCACCTTTGAGGCCCGGGGCTACACCACCTGGGACCCGACCTCCTATGCCTTTATCAAGGACGGGGTGCTGTGCATCCCAACGGCCTTCTGCTCCTACGGCGGCGAGGCCCTGGATAAGAAGACGCCGCTGCTCCGGTCCATGGAGGCGATCCAGCGCGAGGGGCTTCGCGTGCTCAAGCTCTTCGGCAATGAGGATGTGCACTACGTCAAGACCACCGTCGGCCCCGAGCAGGAATATTTCCTGATCGACCAGGGGGTGTACGAGCGGCGCAAGGATCTCATTTACACCGGGCGCACCCTCTTCGGCGCCCGCCCGCCCAAGGGCCAGGAGCTGGACGACCACTACTTCGGCGCCATCAAGCCCCGGGTGCGGGAGTTCATGCAGGATCTGGATGAGGAACTCTGGAAGCTCGGCGTCATGGCCAAGACCGAGCATAACGAGGCTGCCCCCGCCCAGCACGAGCTCGCACCCGTCTTCACCACTACCAACATCGCCGCCGACCACAATCAGCTCACCATGGAGCTCATGCAGCGCATCGCGAGAAAGCACGGCATGGTGTGCCTGCTGCACGAAAAGCCTTTTGCCGGCGTCAACGGCTCCGGCAAGCACAACAACTGGTCCATCACCACCGACACCGGCGTCAACGTCTTCGAGCCGGGCGAGACCCCGGCCGAGAACGCACAGTTTCTGCTGTTCCTGTGCGCGGTGATCCAGGCAGTGGACGACTATCAGGACCTCATGCGCATCTGTGTGGCCTCCGCCGGCAACGACCATCGCCTCGGCGCGGCGGAAGCGCCCCCGGCCATCGTCTCCATCTTCCTGGGGGATGAGCTCAACGCCATCCTCGACGCCATCGAGAAGGGCGCCCCCTACGGCAGCCGGGAAAAGGAACTCTTCAAGGTCGGCGTGCACGTGCTGCCGAAGTTCCCCAAGGATACCACCGACCGCAACCGCACCTCGCCCTTTGCCTTCACCGGCAACAAGTTCGAGTTCCGCATGCTGGGCGCGTCCCAGTCCATCTCCGGCCCGAACGTGGTACTCAATACTGCGGTGGCCGAGTCCCTGCGCCAGTACGCCGACCGGCTGGAGGATGCAGAGGATTTTGACACCGCCCTGCACGATCTGATCCGCGAGGTCATCCGCAGCCACCGCCGCATTATCTTCAACGGCAACGGCTACGGGGAGGAGTGGACCCGGGAGGCCGAGCGCCGGGGCCTGAGCAATTACCCTTCCACACCGGACTGCACCCCCTACTACCTCGCGCCGAAGAACGTGGCGCTCTTTACGCGCCACCGCATCTACAGCGAGGCCGAGCTCAAGGCCCGCTGCGAGATGAAGCTGGACGGTTATTCCAAGGTCCTGCATATCGAGGCGCTGACCATGATGGATATGCTCTGGAAGGACATCCTGCCGGCCGTCTCCGCCTGCACGGCGGAGCTCGCCCGGGCCGCCAATGAGAAAAAGACACTCGCGGGCGCGGTGGATGTGAGCTACGAGACGAGGATCGTAAACGAATTGAGCAATCTTACCGCCTCCGCGGCCATCCATGGCCGGGCGCTGGAGACCGCGATGGAGGGGCTCAAAAATCAGCACGAGAGCCTCGCCGTCGCCCGCTACTACCGCGACAGGGTCTTCCCCGCCATGCAGAGCCTGCGGGCCGTGGTGGACGAAATGGAGCTGCGCTGCGGCGCAAAGTACTGGCCCTACCCGTCCTACGGCGAAATCCTTTTCAGCGTGAAATAAAACGAGGGGCACGCCGCAAAACGGCAAGCGCAGGAGCTGATGTGGCCCAAGGCAAGCCTCTCATGACCCTCATCAGCCCGTCAGCATAAGCTGCAATTCAACACAATTCCCGGATAAAGGTGTGAAACAACACACATTTATCCGGGATTTTTGCATTTTAGGCAGGATTATCAATCGGGTCGATCTGGGCCATCGACTCTTGCGGAGCTGCTCTTTTCATTTTTGCAGCGCGCCCTGCGCTGTTGACGATATGTGCTGTTTGTGCCGGGAATGCAATACGCTGCCTGTGGATTTTGCGTTAGCGGGACGGGCGCTTGCCTGCCATGCAGACAAGATCATTGACAAGGCAGTGTTTTAAGCATATATTTATCTTAACCGCGTCGGTTTATGAATTTTCACGAAAGAAGGAATAAGCATGAAAAAACGCTGCCTTTCCCTGCTGCTTTCCCTGCTGATCCTTGTGTCTCTCTGCATAACGCCGTCCGCCGCTGCGGACGATGCGGAAAAGGTCTATGTCTCCAAGCAGCAGGAGCTCCTCGTTCGGAAGGAAGAAAGAGGCCACGGTTTTCCTTCCTGGGTTGACCCGGTTCCGGGCCGATCCCTTGATAAGATCACCGAGTATGAGTACGATGAATTCGGCAATGTCACATCGGAGAAAGTGTCCTGCGTCTATCTTCCCTATGGTGTCAAGGACGAGGATTTAACGTATACCTATGATGATCATGGGCAGGTCCTGCATGCGGAATATACGAATACAAACTGGTACGGCGACGAGACGAAGCAGCTGTATGACTATGAAAACGGCCGGTTATGCCGCATTGAGGAGACGGGCAAGGATTATTACGGCCTGTCGGAAAGCTCTGCTTATGAATTCAATGAACAGGGCTTCTGCACGTATTACGCTTATGACAGGGAGAGCATCGGCAGCGCCAGGGTCCGTTATGAGTATGACGGGGACGGGAACCTGACCTTCCTCGCGGTCAGTGTAAACGGCGGACCGGAGCAGACCATGACCCCGATCTATGAAGACGGACGGCAGGTCGCCACGAAGCATGTCTCCCCCGACGGCGGCGAGGTCATGGAATACTACCGTTACGACGAGAACGGACGCCTGAACCTCATCGAGTATGACGCTGAAGAGATCCACCGCTCCGACTATCTCTTTATCGTGGATCTTCCCAATGAGGAGTTCCGCTACAACGAATATAAGCCCGGCGATCAGCATGTCACCATCGCCTTGAATTATAACGACCAGGATCTCGTCAGCGACGCCGAGTGGCGCACAAACGGGAATTATGTGAGCTGGACACAGTACAGCTACACCGTCGACAAGGACAACGACAATGCCATCGGCTACTCGATCCCCGACGGCGCTTACGGCCCCTACTTCTGGGGAGGCAGCCTCTCCAGCACAAACTGGCGCAGCGAACACAAGTATACGACACGCAGCGGTAATCCGAGCCTCGAATACCTGTATGAGCTGAAGATCCTGGGCGCGGATCCCCGCTATGTGAGAACCAGCATCAACTATGAGTATGAGACCCGGAATATCAAGGTCGAAATGAGTCCCACCGCTGCCGCGGCCGATAACACGCAGCTTGCGCCGGAGGACTTTTATCCCAAGCTGGCGGAGAGCTATCTCGGCACGCCAGTTCCCACCCCGGACGGCAGCAAACGGCTTGTGCGTGTCGTAGTGGACATAGATGCGACGGAGCTGCCCGTTATCGCTGAGCTTGCCTATGCCGAAGACGGCAGCTTTGCCGGGGCTGTCACTTCTTTTGACGCCACCGGAGAATATGACGACTGGCATCATGACGCCGAGACCCGGACCGACGAGCAGGGAAGGCTGGTTTATGACCGTGATCAGAACAGATGGGGCGACGTGGCCTTTACTTACACCTATGCCGAAGACGGCCAGTCCTACACTTACGGCATGGAACGGGACGAAAAGGAACCCTATGAGCGCGTCATAAGCCTCGCGGAGCTGCAGATCCCGGATCTGGTGAAGAAACCCGCCGGCGAGTTTTCCAAAGGAAAGACGGCGGAGTACGACGAGGAGGGCCTCCCTCTCCGGATCGGGATGTACTTTACAAAAGACAGCGAAGGAAACAAAGTGGAGCAAATCCGGGAGTTTTCCTACCGCTGGGAAACGGGAGCCACAACCATGTATATGGGCGCCTTCAAACCCACAGAGAACGCCACCGTACTGAATCAGATCTATGAGTATTACAGCTCAGAGAGGGAAGACGCGTATCTGGTTTTTGACGACCATGGTTATCTGGCCGCCTACTACCCGCTGGGGATTTTTGAGATCAGCTTCCACTATTACTATGAATAAAGCGATCGGGGTTGTGAAGGCATCTTCACAACCCCGCTTATACTACGCCGCCTTGTCCTGAGCGATGCCCGCCGCGCGCAGCATGTCCTGTATGCTTACGGCATAACCGCGCGCGGCGTCGTTGACGAAGACATGCGTCACCGCGCCTACGAGGCGGCCGTTTTGCAGGATGGGACTGCCGCTCATGCCCTGGACGATGCCGCCGGTGCGGCCCAGCAGCGCCGGGTCCGTCACGCTGAACATGGCGTGGGTCCCGTCGGAATCCCGGTAGACCCGGTTGATCTCCACGGCGTATTCCCGGGCCTCCCGCCCCTCCACGGTGGAGAGAATGGAGGCGGGCCCGGCTGTGATAACGCCGATCTCGGCCGGGCGGGAGCCGAGAGCGATGCCGGCGTGGCCGAAGATGCCCACCTCCGTGTTGCGCTCCACAAAGCCCAGCACCTGTGACAGGTCCGACACGCCGTTGAGCTCCCCGGGCGCGCCCGCCGTGCCGGGCTGCACCGAGACGATCTGCGCCTCGGTGATGCTGCCATCCCGCAGGGGGATGGAAAGGCCGGTCTCGCTGTCGTTGATGCTGTGGCCCAGCGCGCCGAAGACGCCGCTGTCCGGATCGCAGAAGGTGAGGGTGCCGATGCCGCTCAGACCGTCACGCAGGAGGATGCCGAGCATGGGCCGCCCGTCCTCCCCGGGCACCGGCGCCACCGGCACCCGGATCTCCTCGGCGCCGCGCCGGACCTGCAGCGCGATCTCCTCGCCTGCCGCATCCAGCGCCTGGATCAGCGCCGCCGCGTCCGGCACCGGCGCCCCGTCCGCACCGCAGATCAGATCGCCGGGTCGGAGCCCCGCGTCCTCGGCGGGGTTGACCGCGCCCTCCTCCGTCTCCACCGGGCAGTAGCCCGCCACGATCACACCGTCGGTGCTGATCTGGATGCCCACGGCCTGCCCGCCCACCATCAGCTCCTGGGCAAAAGCCCTCGCCGTCAGCGCCGATATCAGCAACAGGGACCAGAGCCCTGCCAGAACAAGTTTTTTCATAACGGATTCCTCCCGCGTCATTTTTACACACGAATCAGTATGTGCGCGGGCGGAAAAAATAAAGGCGGAACTGTCTGACAATCTCTCCTGATTTTGCGAAAAATCAGCGATTGCAGGCACTTCCGCCGCTTGACAATATATGGGTCATACCACCTGAAAGAGATAAAATTTGAGATAGTCTGTCTCCGGCACGTTCCAGAGAATGGGGTGGTCCGGGGCCTGCTGCCTCGCTTCGATCTGCCGCAGCTCCACGCCTGCGTCCCGGGCTGCCGAGCGCAGCATGCGCTCAAACTGCTGCGCGGGCATGAAGTGGCTGCACGAGGCGGTGGCAAACCAGCCGCCCCGCGGCAGGGCGCGCAGAGCCCGGAGGTTGATCTCCTTGTAGCCCTTCTCCGCCCGGTCTGCGGTTTTGCGGGATTTGGTGAAGGCCGGGGGATCAAGGATGATAAAATCGTAGTCGCCCTTTTTGAGCGTGGGCAGCAGGTCAAACACATCCGCCGCGACAAAGTCCATGCGCCCCTCCAGCCCGTTGCGGCGGGCGTTGGCCTCAGCCATGGCGATAGCGCTTTCGGATACGTCCACCGCCGTCACATGCGCCGCCCCACCGAGGGCGGCGTTGAGAGCGAAGGAGCCGGTGTGGGTGAAGCAGTCGAGCACCCGGCGCCCTTTCGCGAGGCGCATGACGGCCCGGCGGTTGTATTTTTGATCGAGGAAGAAGCCGGTCTTCTGTCCGTTTTCCACATCGACCGCGTAGAAGATGCCGTTTTCGCAGATCTCGGTCACGGTGCACTCCGGCGTTGCCGCTCCGGGCAGGGGGTACCAGCCCTTGCCCTGCTCCAGCCCTTCCAGCGTGCGGATGGCGGCGTCGTTACGCTCAAAGATCCCGCGGATCTCCTGCCCGTCCTCCCGCAGGATTTCGACCAGGAGGGGGAAGAGCAGATCCTTCAGCCGCTCCATCCCGACAGAGAGGGTCTGCGTGACCAGAAGATCCGAAAAGCGGTCCACCGTGAGGCCGGGAAAGCCGTCTGCCTCCCCGAAGATCACGCGGCAGCAGCCAAGATCCGCCTCGTCCAGCACGGTCTTGCGGTAGTCCCAGGCGTAGCGGATGCGCCGGCGCCAGAAGGCCTCGTCAAAGCAGTCGTTGGCGTTGCGGGAGACAAGGCGCAGACCGATTTTGCTGTCCCGGCTGTAAAGGCCGGTGCCGAGATATTTGCCGCCCTCGCTCACCGCGTCGGCCAGGGCGCCGTTTTCCGGCTCTGCGCTTTTGGTGAGGATCTCTTCGGCATAGATCCAGGGATGTCCGTCCTCAACCCAGCGTGTGCCTTTTTTTGTGACGGTGAAAAGGGGATACGCCCGCGTCTGCTTCATGGCTGCGCCTCCATAACTCGTTTTTCTGTATTGTAGCACAGAGCCGGGGGATTGAAAAGAGAATCCTTTTCTTCTCAAAAGGTTCACAAAACGGGGCCTCACGGGAATTGACGAAAACTCAGCCTCGTGTTATACTACAGATTAATTTTGAAACCAAAGGAGATGTTGATCCTTTATGGACGACGGCAGTCGATTGCCACTTGTTTTCGCGGTGCTGCTGCTTCTGTGCGCGGTGTTCTTCGCCGTGGCGGAGACGGCTTTTGCCTCCACCACGCGCACGCGCATGCGCGTTGCGGAGGATCGGGGCGATCTGCGGGCGAAGGAGGCCCTCTATGTGCTGGATCATTTTGATCTCGCCATCAGCGCCATCCTGATCGGCACCAATATCACGCACCTGTCCATCGCCGCCCTGGTTACCCTTGCGGTCACGCGCCGCTGGGGGCTGAGCGCCGTTTCGGTCAGTACGCTGATCACCACGGGCGTGGTGTTTTTCTTCGGGGAAATGCTGCCCAAGAGCATTGCAAAAAAATTCAGCGACAAGCTGGCCCTTGCCACAGCGGGCCTGCTGGTCTTTTTCATGAAGCTCTTCCGCCCGGTCTCCAAAGTGCTGACCGCCATCGGGCGCTGGGCCGCGCGCCATACCCCCGGCGATGCGGAGAAATCCGTCACCGAGGAGGAGCTTTACGATATCATTGAGGACATGACCGAGGAGGGCACGCTCAATGAGGAGCAGGGGGATCTCATATCCTCCGCCCTGCAGTTCGGGGAAGTCACGGTGGAAAACGTGCTCACCCCGCGCGTGGACCTGGTTGCCATCGACCTTGCGAGCAGCCATGAGAAAATCCTGGACTGCATCAAAGCCTCCACCCACAGCCGGCTCCCGGTTTATGAGGGCAGCATCGACAACATCATCGGCGTGCTGCAGATTCGCAAATACATCAAGGCCTATCTCCGGGAGGGGGAGAACCTGGATCTCCATCCTCTGCTGGATGAGGTTCTTTTCGTACATCAGAGCACCAAGATCGACGAGCTGCTGCCCGCCATGACCAAGAACAAGCACAACATGGCCGTGGTCACGGACAACTTCGGCGGCACCCTCGGCATCGTGACGGTGGAGGATATCCTGGAGGAGCTTGTAGGCGAGATCTGGGATGAGGAGGATATTGTCGAGGAGCCCATTGTCGAGGTCTCCAAGGGCGTGTTCGAGGTGGACGCGGACGAGTCCGTGAGCGATGTGTTCGAGCGCCTGGAGTATGAGGATCCCGAGGAGAACGAGGAGCTCATCAACACTCTCATGGGCGAGTGGGCTTATGAGCAGTTTCCCGCCATTCCCCAGCCCGGCGACCATTTCCGCTATCACCGCGTCCACGTCACGGTAATCGGCATGGAGCATAACCGCATCCTCAAGCTGCGCGTGACGCTCCTGCCCGAGGAAAAAACAGGAGGTGAGAGCGCATGAATCCCACTGTGCTTTTCCTCTGCATCCTGGGGCTTGTGTGCCTGTCGGCCTTCTTCTCCGGCTCGGAAATGGCCCTGTCCTCCTGCAACCGGCTTCGCATGGAGAACCTGCGGGACGAGGGTTCCAAGCGCGCCGCGGCCGTAGTGGAGATCCTGGATCATTTTGACAGGGCGCTCAGCGCCATCCTGATCGGCAACAATCTTGTGAACATCGGCGCATCGTCCCTGGTGTCGGTACTGGTGATCCTGCTGAGCGGGAGCGACCGCTATACCTGGGTCGGGACGCTGCTGCTGACCGTCATCATCATCATTTTCGGCGAGACGATCCCGAAGATCACCGCCAAGCAGAGCGCAAACCGCTTTTCCCTGCGCGTTGCCCACCCGGTGCGGCTGCTGACCATCCTGCTCACGCCGGTGATCTGGGTAGTGGTCGGGCTCAACTGGCTGCTGACCTTCTGGCTCAAGGAGGAGAAGGAGGAAAACGGCGAAGAGGCTGTGGAGGAGCTGCACTCCATCATCGAGACGGCCGAGGACGAGAAGGTCCTGGACGAGGATCAGTCGGAGCTGCTGCGCTCCGCCATCGACTTCTCGGATATCTCCGCGATGGACGTGATGACCGCGCGGGTCGACGTCATTGCCATCGACATCGAGGACGACTGGAACGAGATCCTCTCCCAGATCGACAAGGCGCCCTTCTCCCGTCTGCCGGTGTATGAGGGCAGCATCGACAACATCATCGGCGTGCTGTATCTCAACCGCTTCCTCAAGGTCCTGACCGAGGAGGAGAAGACCGATATCCGCAGCCTTCTCATGCCGCCCTGCTACATCTACAAGACCATGAAGCTGCCGGCGGTCCTGAACCAGCTGCGCCGCGCCAGGCAGCACCTGGCCATCGTGACCGACGAATACGGAGGCACCCTGGGCGTGCTGAGCATGGAGGATGTGCTCGAGCAGATCGTGGGCGACATCTGGGATGACAACGACGAGGTGGAGCCTGAGGTGGTCAAGCGCACCGACGATGAATACGAGCTGGACGGCAGCATGATGCTCTATGAGCTGGAGGAGCTGCTGGGCCTGCCCGAGGGCAGCATCGAGGCCGAGAGCAGCACTGTCGGCGGCTGGACGCTGGAGCGCTTCGGCGGCTTCCCCCAGGTGGGGGACAGCTTTGAGTGGCAAAGCCTCCGCGTGACAGTCCTGGAGATGACTGACGGTCGGCGGGTGGACAAGGTCCTCGTCAAGCGCACAGAGAAGAAAGAAGAAAAAGAATAAGCAAGGGCCACACAGTTTCACACGCGAAACTGTGTGGCCCTTTTTGACGCGATCAAAACTGGAAGTAGATAAACGGACTTTCCCCGGTGTAACCGAGGGCGAGGGTGACGCCCGCCAGGAGGAAGAAGAGCAGCAGGCCGCGGAAGGTATTGAGCCTTACAATGGGATAGAAGCCCGTCGGCGGGGTGCCGCGGCGCTTCGAGCGGACAAGGGCGGCGATATGCGCGCTCCAGACCAGCACGAGCCCGAAGAGCCCCCAGAAGCTCACAAAATGGATGCCGCGATGCCCGGTGAAGATATAGCCGATGATGCGAAAGGCGGTGCCGATGTCGCTTGCGCGGAAGATGACTGCGGTAAAGCAGATAAAGGTGAAGGTCAGGAAAACGTTCAGCGCCGTCAGCAGCGGGTGCTTCGGCAGCTTTTTCCGGATCGGCGTCGTCAGTCGGTACAGGCACTGGGCCACACCGCTGAGAAAGCCCCAGAACACGAAGGTCCAGGCTGAGCCGTGCCAGAGGCCGCAGACCGTCATGTTGATCAGAATGTTGAGATAGGTGCGCGCTTCCCCCTTGCGGCTGCCGCCGAGCGGGAAGTAGAGGTATTCCGTGAGCCAGGCGGAGAGGCTGATGTGCCAGCGCTTCCAGAACTCGTTGACATTGGGGGAGAGGAAGGGGACGTTGAAGTTTCGCGGCAGATCATAGCCGAGGCAGCGGGCGCAGCCCACCGCCATGTCCGAATAGCCGGAGAAGTCACAGTAAAGCTGGACGAAATAGGCGTAGGTGCACAGCATCAGCGTGCCGGCACTGTAGGCTGCGGGGGCCTGGTGCACCGCGTCGACAAAGGCGGAGATGTTGTCGGCGATGACGATTTTCTTGAAAAGGCCGAAGAGCATGATCTGCACGCCCGGCTCGAGATTTTTGAGAGAGATGTTCCGCTCCTCCCGCAGCTGGGGGAGAAAGTCCCCCGCCTTGACAATGGGGCCCGCCACAAGCTGCGGGAAGAAGGCAATGTACAGGGCGGTGCGGATAAAATCCTGCTCCGCCTTGAGCTTTCCACGCGACACGTCGATGGTGTAGCTCAGCGACTGGAAGGTATAGAAGCTGATGCCCACCGGCAGGATGATCCGCAGCGTGCCCGCCCGGGTGAGGCCGAAGGCGGCGCAGAAGGAGTCGACAAAAAAGTTATAGTATTTGAAGATCCCGAGCACCAGAAGCGGGACCACCACGCCGATCACAAGGGCGGTTTTGCGCCGGGGCGTGTCCATTTGCAGCGCGCAGACATGAGCCACCAGCGTGAGGGCCAGCATCAGAAAGCAGAAGCGCCAGTCCCACCAGCCGTAGAACACGTAGCTTGCCAGCAGCAGGAGGATGTGCCGGAGCCTGAGTCGCTTTTCCCGCGGCATGGCGGCGAAGACGGGCAGATTCGTCAGCGCCATGAGGACGCAGACGACGGTGAAGAAGACCAGAAAGGCCAGACTGTTAAAAAGCATATGCTCAGCCCTCCTCTTCCTCGATCAGCGCGCGCAGAGCCTCCGCATAGATCCTGAGGCCCGTACTGTTGATGTGCCCCTGCCCGGGGGCGGTGTTCGCAAAGCCGAAGGGCAGGCGCCCGTCCTCCGTGACGGAGGCGGTGTTTTGCTCCGTGAGATCCAGGAAGACGAGGCCGTTTTCCGCGCACAGGCGCGAAAAGGTCTCGCGCTCACCGGGCCGCGCGTCGGAGGAGATCGTCCCCGCCGTGTCCGGGAGGACGGTCGGCGTGTAGACAAGGATGGTCTCTATATTGTGCGCTTTGCTCACCTCGCCGAGCTTTTTGAGAAGGCGGGCAAGGGCTGCTTCGTATGCTTCCGCGGTCACCGGCTCCGCCGTTCCGGCGGCAGCTGCCACGGCCTCGTTTGTACCCTTGAAATACTTCGTGTACAGCAGGCGCAGGAAGGGGATCTTCTGCAGAGCCGTGAGAAGCCCGCCCGTGTGGGAGGGAATATCCGGCAGCGTGCCGTCTGTCGCGGCGTTCATGGCGGCGGGATCATAGCTGAGTGTGGCAAGCTCGATCACCGCATAGCCCGTGGGCTTATAAACCTCCAGTGCCCGGTCCAGGCGCTTTGCGCAGTAGAGGAAGGTGTGCCCCGCCATGCCGATGCTGTAGACGCTCTTTTCCCCGTCGAAGAGGCGGCCCAGCACTTCCCCGGCCGTGTTCCGCTGGGGGACGCAGAAGCCCTCCGTATGGGAGGAACCCATCAGCAGCACGTCGATTTTGTCGCCGGGGCTGTAGTCGCGGGCGTTGTTGAACCCATCATTATTGATGCGCCCATAGCCGAAGCCCTCGGTCCCGCGGTAGAAGCGGCCGGATTCGTATTTGTATTCCGTCGCCCCGTCGGGGTTCGTGTAGTGCACGGGCGTATTGAAGTAAAAGGCGCAGGCGACGCACAAAAGCGCAAAGGCCGCAAGGCCCGCGAGAATCGCCTTGCCTATCCAGTTGAAAACATGTTTTTTCATACAACGGTTTCCTTTTCGGGCAGCTCAGGAGGCGGCTCGGCGCTGCCTGAGCGTGGAGAGCATGTAATAGAGACTCTCGTTTTTCAGGGCGAGATTCAGCAGGGCGTAGATCCCGGCGCCGCACACGATCTGCAGCAGCAGAAGCGGCAGCTTCGGCAGGGCCAGAAGCCCCAGCGCCCACACGACCCCCGCCATCACAAGCGCGCTGAGACCGGATTTCCATACATCCCGGAGCTGGTCGAAAAAGCCGTAGCCCACGAGCCGCTTGATCGGCAGGCCCGTGACCCAGACATCCAGCCAGGCGGAAATCACAAAACTCACCGCGATAGCCTCCACCGTATCAAAGGCGAAGACGCTCACGGCAAGCACCGCGATCATCAGCACCCGGCGCACAAGCTCCTGCCGGGCGTAAAGATCGCTGCGGCCCAGGGATTTGAGCGCCACGAGGTTTGAGCTTGTCAGCGGTACCTGGGCCTCGCCGATGCTCAGCAGCACCAGAAACGGCACGGTCGGGAGCCACTGCTCCTTGAGCAGCAGCACGATCAGCGGCTCCGCCACGGCGGCAAGACCCAGCATCACCGGGAAGATCAGAAAGCTGCCCAGACCCTTCATCCGCCGCAGAATGGCCCTGAACTGCTCTGCATCGTCCTGCGCGCGGGACAGCACCGGGAACATCACCGACTGCACGGCGCTGTCCAGATTCAGGGAGATCGTGCTGGCGAATTTCTGGCCCCGGTCATAGTAGCCGAGCTCTGCGGTGGAAAAGCGTCTGCCGATGATGAGCGGGCGCAGGCTGGTGTAGAGAGTGCTGATAAAGGAGGCGGCCAGCATTTTCACGCCGTAGCCGCCGAGACGGCGGGCGCTCTCCGGGGAGAAGCGGCCCTTCGGTACCCAGCGCAGCACAAGAAACTGCAAAACACACACCACGATGATGTGCCCGAAGTGGTAGGCGATCAGGGCCCAGAGTCCCGCGCCGCGCAGGGCCAGCAGGATGCCGAAGCCCCCGGCGAGCAGGGAGGCGGAGAGATTGCACCACATCATTTCACGGAAGCGCATTTCCCGCTGCATGCGCGCCACCTGAATGGAGTTAAAGGAGCTGAAGAGCAGCACGAACGCACAGACCCTGAGCGGCACCGTGAGCTGCGGACTTTTATAATACGCGGCAATCAGCGGCGCGGTCAGCTCCAGAAGGAGGATGGCCGCGCAGGCGATGGCCAGGGTCAGATAAAACACCGTCGCGTAATCCCTCTCGTCCGCCGTGCGACTCTGGATCAGAGAGCTGTTGACGCCGCTTTCGATGATGATGAGGGAGAAGCTGATGAAAATTTCCAGAATAGCGACTTGCCCCACGATCTCGGGACTGAGCAGGCGGGCCAGCACGATGCTGATGACCATGCCGATGCCCTTGACGGCAAAGCGCTCTGTAAATTTGTAGAGCAGGGAGCGGATAATGTTGCCTTTTTCCATAGAGTTCCTTTCTATCTGCCCCGGTAGACACGGGTGCAGAAGAAGCGAAGCGCATCAAAGCGCCGTTTTTGCAGCAGGCCGATGGCAAAACGGTTGGCGGCGCGGCGAACTCCGCCCCCGCCGCTCCGATAGCCCGCAGCGAGAAAGTCCCGATAAAAGTCGGCGGCAAGGATGCTCTCCATCGCGGCAACGGTGTTGGCCCTGTCCGAGCAGAAGCGGCAGATGCGCTTGAGCTCGATCACCAGCTCGTCAAGCAGATGGCTGCGCCAACGGTCATAGTCGCCGTCGTCAAAGATGCCCAGCTTTTTAAGCCACCGGAGCTGAAAGCGCTCCAGCTCAAAGCCCGCCCGGTAGCCGTCAAAGCTGACCGTGTGAGTGATGCTGGCGGCATTCATGCGGTAAAAATAGAGCTCTTCGGGCATAAAATAAAAGCTGTGCGCGTTTTCCAGCAGCTCGGTGCTCTGGATCAGATCTTCCCCGCGGCTGATGTGAAACCAGGGGCTGAAATCCCGCCCGTCAAAGCAGGTCCTGCGCGCGCACTTTCGCCAGAGGACGTTGTAGCTGTTGTCGTTGAGCACAAGGCGGATCACCTCATGCCGGTCCGTAATCACCCGGCCGCAGAGCGCGGGGGGATTCACGTTATGGACGATGCCGTTCGGCGTCTCGCGCTCGGCGCCGAAGATGAGGCAGTCGGCCCCGCTTCTGCCGATGGCCCTGTCCAGCGCAGCGAGCGCGCCGGGCAGGAGCCTGTCGTCGGAGTCCACAAAGAGGACATAGTCTCCCTTAGCCTGCGCGATGGCGCAGCGGCGGGCGGACATCAGGCCGCCGTTTTCCCTGTGGATGACGCGCACGCGCCCGTCCCGGGCGGCATACGCATCACAGATCGCGGCGCTTCGGTCGGTGGAGCCGTCGTCCACAACGATGAGCTCCAGCTTCTCCCAGCCTTGGGAGAGAATGGAATCCAGGCACTCCCGGAGATAGGGCTCTACATTATAGACAGGGATCAGAACACTGAAAAAAACAGCTTCAGCCATGGATGATATCCTCCACGTACTGCCGCCAGTCGGCAAAGACCCGGTCGGGGCGGAAGCATTCCGCCGTTTCGCGCGCGGCCCGGCCCATGCGCTCAGCCCCTTCGGGGTCACGCAGCAGGCGCAGCATGGCGTCCGCCAGGGCCGCTTCGTCCCCCATGGGGACAAGCAGACCGTTCACGCCGTCCTTGATTACCATTCTGGGGCCGCCGCCGAGACAGTCCGCAGCGATGCAGGGCAGGCCCAGGGCCATGGCCTCCAGCAGGGCGTTCGGCACGCCCTCAAAGTCCGAGGAGAGGACAAAGGCCCGCGCGTCCTTGATATCGCCGGCCACGTCGGCGCTCAGGCCCATGAGCTTCACACGCGCGGAAAGGCCCAGGGAGTCAATGCGCTTTTGCAGCTCATCCCGCAGCTCCCCCGCGCCGTAGAGCAGCAGGTTCTCCTGCGTCTCCCCGGCGATGCGGGCGAAGGCGCGGATCAGCAGGGCCTGGTTTTTCTGGGGGGTGAGCCTGCCGACACTCACAAGATCGTGCCGGGGACCCGTATGCTGTACCTCAAAGAAGGAATCACTCACCTGATTCATGATGATGCGGCCCTTTTTCTGCAGCCGCTGCGGAAACCATCGCTTTTCCTCCTCCGTCTGGAAGACGCAGCCGTCCGCCTGCGGCATGAGGAGCCTGCCCGTCACAAAGCCGCCGAGGCCGGGGTACTCCTTCTCCGCTGCGTTGCACACGGACACAAGGCGTTTGACCGGCAGGCCCGCGCTTGCGAGCATGGCGCGGAAGTTCGGCTCCTGCATGCAGGAGATGAGGATGTCGGGCTTTTCCTTTTTGCAGAGCCTTCTCAGGGCGCAGATGCGGCTGAGATTGCGCTTGACGAAGTTCTGCCGCAGGCGCACGGGCTCAATATTATAACGCGTCACCCGTCCGGAGAGCGAGTACTCCTCCCGCCCCGGGTCGGAATAGGCGGTGACAAGGATACTGCGCCAGCCGCAGGCGGCAAATCGCTCCGCAAGCTGGGCGAACACGCGCTCGGCCCCGCCCTTGTGCAGGGAGCTGCAGTGGAGCATTACGGTTTTCGCTTCTTCTGCCATGGCGTTCTCCTTTGGTTTCACATCCCGGCCTCCCGGTCGAGTGCGGTGTAGATTTCCGTCAGCCTTTGCGCAGAGCTGCGGATGTCAAAGCCCGCGCGCCGGATGGCCTCCATGACGTTCAGCCGCGGCCTGCGGGTGAGCAGGGCGTCTGCCCACGCTCCGGCGTCGCCGAGGGACAGATATTCCACCAGGGGCGACACGTCCACCTCCCTTGTGATGGTGTCGGAGAGCACACAGGGCAGGCCCGCCGCCTGGGCCTCCACCACCGTCATCGGCAGCCCCTCCCACAGGGAGGGGAAGGCAAACACATCCATCGCACCGAGAAGCTCCGGCACATCGGTACGGTTTCCGGTCATGATCACATCCTCGGCAATGCCGAGGTCCACGGCTTTCTGCGCCATCTGCTGCTGCAGGGGCCCGACGCCGACGAGAAGCAGGCTCGCCCGCGGCTCCCGCGCGCGCACCTCAGCAAACACGTCGAGCAGAAACGTGTGGTTCTTCACATCGTAAAAGCGGCCCACGTTGCCGATTACCCAACGGCCTTCAAGCCCCAGCTCGCGGCGATAGCGCTCGCGCGTGCCGGGGGGCAGGAGGAAGCGGTCCGTGTCGATGCCGTTCGGCAGGAGGACAAAGCGCTCGCTCTGGCAGGCCCTTTTGCCGTAGAGCCATTCACCCGCATCCCGGGAGCAGGCCATCAGCACGTCCGCCTGATGGCGCAGGGGAAGCTGCATCACAGACTTGACCGCGCCTTTGACCCCGCCGCCGGTGGAGGTGGAGTGGCTGTGAATGATGGTCTTGACCCCGTGCGCCTTTGCCACCGGGAGATAGAGAGAGGCATAGCTGCGCACATGGGAGTGGAGGATGCGATACTCCGGGTGGGTGTAGAAGAAGTTGTTCCAGTCACGTCGGATCTCCCCGGCGTTGGTGCCGCGAAAGGCCGGCAGCGTGTAGACCCGCCCGCCGAGCTCGCGGATCTCCCCGGCAAAATAGGTCTCCTCCGGCCGGTCGATCACAAAATCGAACTGGATCTTTTCACGGTCTATTTTGCGGTAGATGTTCATCATCATGGTCTGGGAGCCGCCCACATCCAGACTTGCGATCATATGCAGCACGCGGATCATGCGCGCACCTCCCAGGGACGGATCACGGTCTCCCGCTTCTGGGTGACGACGGAATTGGCCGGGATATTCCCCTTGAGAATGCAGCCCGCGCCGATCATGCAGTTGTCGCCGATGGTGGTGCCCATGAGGATGACGGTGCCCGCCGCGATCCAGCAGTTTTTGCCGATGACCACCGGGGCTGTCCTGAAGGTCAGCTCCTCCAGTCCCGCGCGGAAGTCGTGGTCGTGGTCGTAGATGCACGCGTTGGGGCCCATGGAGGTCCCCTCCCCGATAGTGACGCTGTCGCGGCAGTTGATCATGCAGTTGTAGGTGAAGACCACGTTGTCGGCGAGCGTAAGCGTCGCGCCCTTTCGCACCTTGAGCTTGCAGCCGGAGTGGATGCGGGTGCGGTTGCCGATGGAGACGTGGCTGCCATGCTCAAACTCCGTGACCACGTTGGGCGAAAAGCGGCAGATGGGCGCGAAGTGGAAGCCGGAGCCGAGAAAGAGCTTCATGATGCTGAACTTGATAAACGTAAACACAATGCTCACGGCATTGTTGAACATTCTGCGGATGGACATGAGCGATACTCCTTGTCTTATGCTTTCTCCACCTCGTCGAGATAAGCTTTGATGACGATCTCGCGGTCAAATTCGCGCGCGGCCTTCTCACGGCCGGCAAGTCCCATCTGCTCGCGCTGCTCCCGGGTCAGGGCGAGAAAGCGCTCGACCCTGTCGATGAGCGCGGCGCTGCTGCCGGGCTCGAAGAGATAGCCTGTCACGCCGTCTTCCACCGCGTCCCGGGAGCCGGGAACATTCGAGACAATGCAGGCCCGGCCCACGGCGGCGGACTCCAGCACCGCGTTGGGCACACCCTCGCCCCCGTGGGAGGGCAGGATCGTGCAGTGGCAGCGGCGGATCACGGCGTCGATATCCTTCTGAAAGCCCAGGTGCTCAATATAGCCCTGCGCCTGATAGTCGCGGATCTTCTCCTGATATTGCCCCTGCTCCACAAAGCCCGCGAGGAGAAAGCGGGTGTTCGGATGCCGGCGCCGGACAGCAACGGCGCAGTCAAGAAGCTGGTCGATGCCCTTGACGGACATGATGCGCCCGATGTAGAGAAAGCGGATCTCCCCGTCGTCCGGCATGGGGGCCAGAGCATGCTGGCTGAGGTTGACGCCCGAGCCGGGGATCAGCGCCCAGTTGTCCTTCACGATGTGGTGGCGGATAAAGTAATCCCGGTCGTCGGCGTTCTGGAAGAAAACTTTGTAGCAATTGCGGATGGAAGCGCGGTAGAGACCGCGCACGACAACGGCCAGCGCGTTGTCGTAGGCCAGAGAATTGCCGCGCCCGGTGATGTTGCACACCTGCCTGAACCCCAGGGCAGTGGAAGCTATGGAGCCGTAGATATCCGGTTTGGAGGTGTAGCTGAAGATGATGTCGGGCTGCACCTTAAGCATGATGTGCCGGTAGCGCTGCAGCAGGGCCATATCCTCCAGCGGATTCAGGCCACGCCGGGACACGGGCGTTTCGATGATCTCACAGCCCAGATCGCGAAACCAGGCGTTCTGGTCATCCGCCGGCGTGCTCAAGACCACTCGATGCCCAAGCTTCACAAGCCGCTCGATCAGCTCCCGACGGAAGGAATAGAGTGTGATGAAGTGATTGGAGAGAAAGAGAACGGTCTTAGTGTTTGGCATGCAGATACTCCTCCACCTCGCGCTTGAGGCCAATATCAAAGGGCTCCGGCTCAAAGCCGAAGTCGCGCGTGGCCTCGGCGTGGCTGAAAATACGGTCCTCACTCAGGCGCAGGGCCTTTTCCACATAGTCGATCTTTCCACCGCTGAGCTCCTTCACACACCACATGCAGCCCACGACCGCCGGGGTCGGCACGTTCACAAAGCGGGTCTTCCTGCCGAGATAGATCCCGATCAGGCTGCACAGCTCCCGAAGCGTGAGCTCCCGGCTGCCCGACACCACATAATCGAGCTTCGGCAGCTTTTCCTTCATGACGCACTGGTAATAGGCCCGGCCCAGATCCCGGGCATTGACCGGCTGGATCCTTGCCCGCCCGAAGCGCACCTGGGGCATAACGGGGAGCTTATCCACCATGCGGATGAACTTGTGGATGTTCCGGTCGCACAGGTCCCCAAAGATCATGGTGGGGCGCAGGATCGTGATGTTATACCCCTTGTCGATATACGTTTGCAGCGCCTGTTCGATCTCCTTGTATTCGCCGCTCGCCATGCGAAAGCGCGAGTAGATGCCCGTTGTGTGCACGAGAACGATGTGCCCCTTTACGCCCGCCTTTTCAATGGCCGTCATCAGCGGGAGAGTATCCCGGATGCCCGCAATATGCAGGACCCTGTCCGCGCCGCTTACCAGGCGGCCCAGATCGTCCGGGTTATGGATGTCCCCGACGACCCTTTCGACCTGCAGGCCGGAGGCGTCCAGCGCGCGGGTGTCGGAGGTCTCCCGCACCAGTACGCGCAGGATACCGTCAAAGCCGTTTCGGATCAGCTCCTGCAGAAAATAAGTGCCGGTATGTCCGGTGATGCCTGTAACCGCAAGGACCATGGCTGTCGCACTCCTTATTGATGGTAATTCATCTTAGAATATCACAAAAACGGCGCGTTTACAACAAAAAGAAAGCATACACGCGGAAAAACCGGAAACCGGATTCTCCGCGTGCATGCACTCATGCAGTATGGAAGGTAAAATATACCGTCAGGGCGCCGAGAATCGCCAGATGTACAGGATAGACCGCGTAAAAGGCCAGCTTGAGCCGCGGACCCTGCTGCCCGCGGTAGAGCAGCACCGGCACCACAGAGAGGGCTGCGACGAAAAAGTGCGAGAGGTGCTGCCTGCCGAGCACGTACTCCACGATGCACCACAGGAGCATCACCCCGACCTGGGAGAAGAGGCTGCCCCGGGCGAGCCAGAGGGAGAAGATCAGCGCGACGCCCATCGAGCCGTAATCCATGTTGTCCCGGATCAGATAGAGCGCGCCGAACAGGCCCAGCGCCTGCATCAGCAGCCGTACAAGGTCCCGCTTCGGTTTGAAGACGGCGTCTGCCAGGGCAATGAGGGCGAGACCTGTGGCAAGGGTATAGAAGACGTTCAGATGCGCCGACAGGATGCGCACGCCGCAGTATGTGACCCGCAGCACCGCCATGCCGAGTGCCAGCACCGGCCAGAGCACCGTTGCATTTGCGCGCACGGTGGTCAGCCAGGCGATTGCCGCGACCAGGATGAAGATCAGACACACGAACCAGCGCTCGCTGAGCGTCACCACCAGGTCGTTCCCCTCCGGAAAGTGATTGACATCCCCGACCAGGACGTAGGGGATCTGGGAGATCACGGCAAAGGCAAGGAGGCGTGTGAGATAGCGCTTTACATCGCGGGTCTTTTCATAGCCGTTGACGATCAGATAAGCGAAGACGGGAAAGGCAAAGCGACCGATGGCGCGCATCACCGTATAGACGGAGGCGTCGATAAAACGTGGGAACAGAAAAATGGCGGTGTGGTCGATGAGCATCGAGACCACAGCCAGGATTTTCATCAGGAAAACACTCAAGGGGATCCCTCCTGTGACAGCTTGTTCAATACTTTTTGATAGGGAGTGAGCATGCCTGCGTTCATCCTGTCACCGAGCAGGCGGCGCAGGCGGCGGCTTCGCATGAAAGCGCCGAGCAGGCGGAGTCCCAGCATTCTGCCCCAATGCCGCTGGGGAAAATCATAGAGCCCGCGGGCTTTGAAATAGAGATGGTCTTCCGGCATCAGCCCACGCATCAGCCACACACGGTCGCGGACGATCTTCATGCCGCCTGCGCCGTAGAAGCTGCTCGGCGGGGCATAGCGGTGCTCCAGCGCCCAGACAAGGCGGGCGGAGAGCGTGCCGATCTCCTCCGCACCGGAGGCAAAGCCCGCGAAGAAGCTGTGCCCGACGGCGGTGCGGGCTTCGAGCACCGTGCGCAGGTTCTCCTCCGGCCCCATATCGCCGTTTACAAGACAGGCGATGGGCCTGCCCTCCAGGAGTGAGCGGCAGCCGTTAAAAAACTGCCGATCGTCATACATCTTGAAGCGGGAGCCCATGCTGTGGTCACGCAGAGTGAAGGCATAGACAATGGCGTCGGCAGGCCGTATCTTCTCCCGCAGGAGCTCGTCAAAGCCGTCCCGGTACACGCATTTGCCGCGGATCATACAGTGGAGACAGCCGAGACAGCCGCCGCGGAAGGGGAAGTCCGCGAGGTTTACAAAGCGCGTGCGGAAGGGATAGGCGGCGCCGAAGTCCCGGATGAGAGCGCGCAGACTCTCGTCCCCCTCCCGCAGGTCCGCCACGATCACGGTGTCAAAGCCGTCCCGCTTTTCGCACGGCTCCAGACTGCTCACATAGGGAGCGCCGGCCGATACGGCGGGGCGCGGCGGCGCCTGCTCGTAAAGCCCGTTTTCGACGCAGCAGACGGCGTATTCCAGAAAGGCCTCCGCCTCGTGCCGCCCGCGCTCTGTCAGCAGGTCTTCTCTGTCCGCCGAGAGGCCGTGGATCACCCGCATGCCCAGATCATGGAAGTTGTCCTCCAGAAAGCGGTGGGCCGTCACGTCAAAGAAATGTCCGGAGGTGGAAAGCTGCGTCACATATTTGCCCCTGAGCGGCAGCACGCTCTCCTTCATGAGCTCCACAAAGCGGTGGAGCTGGGAGGGAACAAGAAAGCAGTATACCGGATAGGCAAAGATCACAAGCTCCGCCCGGCCGAAGGCTGCGGCGGCGGGCGCCATGTCCCGTTCAAAGCCGTCGATCCCGGCCCCGACATTCAGATATTCAAAGCTGTGCCGCGGAAAGCGCTTTTCCAGATACAGGCAGCTCTGCAGCGTCACGCTGAAGCGGCCCCGCGGCGAGCCGTTGACAATGAGAATCTTCATGCTGTTTCCCCTCTTGCGAGAAGTATTTCTGATTGTACTCTATTTGACGACAAAAATCTACTGATAGTTTCTGCGTTTTTTTCTGAAATAAAAGAGATAAAAGAGATAATGATAATAAAGGCAATACCGCATAATTCGGCAAGAGCAGATCCTGAGAAAATTTGGGTTCCGATAAAGGCACTTTTTCGCAGATGAACTTTGTGTACCTCAAGAAAAAGGCTCGAAATCAGAGCGCAAATTTTCCAGGAGATGCCGCAGGCGGATTGTGCGGTGTTGCCTTAAAAAAGAGCGGACCGCAGGGGCGGTCCGCAAGACAGGGTTTGGGATAAAGATATGAGCCGCGGCCTTTCCTCGGAAAGGCCAATTGGATAAGCTGTGCCATTATAGTAGCACGCGCGCGAAGCCTTGTAAAGAGCGAGAAAGGGCGCAGCGGCACCAGTTTTGTCGAAGCGGAAAAAGTTTTTTCCAGCACGCATAGGCGCCCGGCTGCCGGGCATACTAAGCGGGAACCCAAACAAGAGAGGAGCGTAACGCATATGCTTATGGACCGGATCGCGCTGGCGCTGACCATCATCGGCGGCATCAACTGGGGCAGCATCGGCCTGTTTCGTTTTGACCTCGTGGCCTGGCTCTTCGGCGGGCAGACAGCAACCGTCAGCAGGGTCATCTATACGCTGGTGGGCCTGTCGGCCCTGTGGTGCGTGAGCCTGCTGTTTCGCAGCGACGCCATCGTGGACGACGAGATGTAAATCAGTTTGGAGCGTGGAGAGTGGAGTTTCACTCTCCGCGCCCGGGCAGGTTACATATACCGGTATGCGCAATACCCCAGCACGCCGAGCTGTAAAATCGCGAGGGCCCAGAAGCCCAGGAGGAAACTCGGGTGCTTTGTCTTGTGGCGGAAGGCGTACATGCCGATCAGGCCGCCCGCGGCCCCGCCCAGCAGCGCCAGCAGGAAAAGCCGCTTCTCCGGTACGCGGCGGTGCCCGCTTCTGGCATAGTGCTTGTCAGCCCCCATGAGCAACAGCAGGGCAAGGCTCATGATGCAGCAGAAAAACGCTGCGCCGGAAATGACAGTATTCATTCTTCATCCTCTTTGAGCGCCCCGAAGTACCAGCCGGAGACGCCGTTGTGTTTCACAAAAAAGCCGCGGGAGCAGCGCTCCACCACGCTTACGCGGTCGCCTGCCTTCAGGGGCAGGACGTAATCGGTGCAGTCGTTGCAGTCGGTAAACTCCCCGTCCGTGAAGAGGTATTTGGTGAGGATATCCAGCTCATAGCCCGTGCGAACATGGCGGCAGCGGGAAAACTCCTCTCCGCGCCGGAGGACCTGCACACGGCTGTCGCCCCAGCGGATATAGGCCGAGCGGGCCGACGCCGCCTGATCCTCCAGTACCGTTGCCTCAGGGAAGGCGTCATAGGAATCAAAGCGCAGCTCGTCGCCTGAGATGTCGGGGATGATAAGGCAGTTTAGCTGCCCGTCGTCCTTGAGCACGCAGGCCCCGTCGAGGCAGACGATATGGCGCTCGCGGTCGATGATGGGGTTTGCACAGACGATGCCGTCCGCGTAGAGCATCACGGGGTAGTGTCCCACCACGACCCATTTGTCAAAAGAATAGCCCAGCTTATACCAGGCGTCGCAGCGCATCAGTTCCCCGGCGCTGTGCTCGGTCAGGGGCTTGTCCGGGTATACCGCCGCGTGGGCAAAGATGTAACGCCCCGCCTCCGCCGCATGGGGCAGCGCGCCCAGAAAGGCAAGCTCTGCCGGAAAACGCTCCGCCAGGCGGCGGCGAAAAGCGCCAAGATCCCCGAGGTTCAACGGATCGAGGCCAAGCTCCAGGGCCATGTCCCAGATCAGGCCGCTCCTGCGGAAGCGCAGGTAGCGGGGAAGGGCGTCCAGCCGGTCGCTGCCCTCCTGACAGATCGCAGCCCAGTCGTCACAGTTTCCCATGAGGGCGATGGTGTTGCCCTTTTCACACAGCGCCATGACCTCATGCAGGGTCTTGAGGCTCTCTGCGCCCTTTTCGAGAAAGTCGCCGTTGAGGATCAGATAATCGTTGTCACAGAAGCCGACCTTGCGGAGAAGGCCGTGGAAGTAGGGGAGATTCGCGTGAATGTCGGAGATGACCAGCACCCGCCGTCCTGCCTCGATCTCCGGGCGCAGGACGCGGGCGCGCTCTTCATACAACGCCATGGCGGTGGCTCCCCGGCTGCTTTTCCATCAGCAGCAGATCCCCGTTGGCGCCGGGAGCGCGTGAAAGCTCCGTAAAGCCGTTGGCCCGGTAGAAAGCCAGGGCGGCCGCGTTGTCCTCCGCCGCATACAGGCGCACGGCACGGCGGCCCAGCGTCCGGTACTTGGTCAGCACCCTGCCCAATAGCTGCACGCCCAGGCCGCGCCCGCGGTACTCCGGGCACAGGTACAGAAGGCTCACCCAGCCATAGCCGGCATGCTCGCCCCGTGCGGTATCCAGGTCGATGAGACCGGCAAAGCTGTCCCCGTCGTACAGAAGGGAGATGGCTTCGCTGTCCCGCCGGTAATGGTCCCGGGCGGCGTGATAGTAGGGCGCGGGCTCGAAGCCGTTGAGATTCCCGTGAGCGGCCATCCAGGCGTCGGCATAGCAGCGCTCGTAGAGTGCGCGGTGCTGCCCGGGATCGACGCACACATGCCGCAGGGCCGTGACCGCCGAAGCGTTCTGCGCCAGCTCCGGCGGAAGGTGGGAGATGTCGTCCACCGTGTCCACCGTGAAGCGCCCGCTTTCAAAGCGCAGGTGCGAAACGCCGGTGTTGTGGAAGATCGGCACTGTCTCCCGGTCATTGAGCGGCACGCCCAGGAGTGTTGTCAGCATGCAGCGGATGGCGACCCCGTGGGTCGTGATGACCACGGTGCGCCCCTCGTTTGCCGCGGCGATTTCGTACAGGGCCTCAAGCACGCGCTCCCGCACGTCTTGGAAAGTCTCGGCTCCGGGGAGGCAGAAGTTTGCCGAGTCGTGCAGGAAGGTATCCATCAGCTCCGGCTGCTCCCAGAGGAGATTGGCAAAGGGCCGGGTCTCCCAGGGACCGACATTAATCTCCCGCAGGCGTCTGTCGCAGCGGATGGGCAGATCGTGAAAGCGGGTGATGGCCGAGGCGGTAAAGCGCGCGCGCCAGAGATCGCTCGAGTACACCGCGTCCACCGGAGTATCGCGGAAGCGCAGGCTCAGCGCGTCGCGCTGCTTTTCGCCGAGGGCCGTGACGTCCCCGTCCCAGTGTCCCTGCATGAGGCGGTAGAGGTTCCCCTCTGCCTGGACATGTCGAATTACATAAATTTCTGTCATCAGCTTCACTCCTGACGCTTGACCGAGGCCATTGTATACGGTATAATAGTCGACATAACACGGAATGTGTCGGCGCTGCTTTGTATTATAGCGTGTTTTGCCCTCCAGGACAAGTGCCGGCACAACCAAGGGTTGAGAGGTTCGACATGGTCAGAGCGGCGGCACTGGTATCCGGGGACGGGGCGAGGCTCCAGGCGATCCTGGATTCCATGTATTTTAAGGAAATACCGGATTTTGAGCTGGTTTCGGTGATCTCCACGGCCAGGGAGGTCAACGCCATGAAGCGCGCCCTCAATGCGGGGGTGCCCGCCTATGTGGTGGACCCGGAGCTTTTTCCAAACAGCACCAGCCATTCGATGGCGGTGGCGAACAAGCTGCGGGATATGGACATTGAGCTTGTGATCCTTGCGGGCTATGACCTGCCCCTGGGCGTGATTCCCTACCAGTTCAAAAACCGCATCATCGGCACCTTCCCGGCGCTCTATCCCGCCTTTGAGGACGAGGAAGGGGACATCCAGCGTGCCGTCCTGGAGCGCGGCCTCAAGCTCACCGGCGCAACGTCGTACTTTGCCGATGGGGACGGTCGTGTCGGCAGCATCATTCTCCAGCGGGCGGTGGAGGTCCGCGCTGACGATACACCCGAGTCCCTTTCAAGGCGTGTGCTGGAGGAGGCCGAATGGCGCCTTCTCAGCCAGTCGGTGATTCTCTACTGCTCCGGAAAGCTGAAGATCCACGGCAACCGGGTGCTGATTGAAAAGTGAAACGGGGGCGCACAGGCGCCCCCGCATTTTCTTTCATGATAAACCAAAGCAGAGTGCCTGACCACTCTGCTTGATTTAGAAGAACTTTTGTTCCATATGAAGTTCTTTCCTGCTTGCGAGTATAGAATACCGCAAAGATGTTTCGGAAATAACCCTGATTTTGTTTCGTCTTTGTAAAATGATCAGTCGAAGCTGAGATTCCACACACAGTCGGCAGGGACGCTGCCGGGCTGGGCGGCGATATAGGATTCCCCGTCCCGGGCGGGAAGATAATAGACGCAGGTCTTTGCCCCCAGCAGGTGACCCACGGAGGCCGCGATATCGGTGCAGTCCTCGCTGTCACGGGCGATAAGCTCCTTGATGAGGCAGGTGTCCCCGTCCAGCTCCGCCGTGCAGATGCCGCTGCGGCAGGCATAGAGGCCGCCGCCGAAGAATTTGCAGAAGCGCCGCTGAAATTCCAGTGTGGGCTGGGACGGGCGCAGGTAGTTCTTCCCCTGCAGCAGCGTCTCCCGCCAGTGCATGTACTCGGTGGCGCTCAGCTCCATCACCTGCTCCCGGGGGGCGCAGCCGACTTCAAAGCGTCTGCGGTGCAGTACGCACTCGATGCCGAGCAGCCTGTGGTACCAGCCGTAGAGCGGCGCATCCGCCGGCAGTGTGCAGATCACCGCGGCTTCCCGCCGCCGCGCGAGGGCCGCCGCCTCCAGCGTGAGAGCCTTGCCGACGCCGAGGCTGCGGCGCTCCGCGGTGACCATCACCGCATAGATGTAGCCAACCACGGGGGCCTTCTTCCGCCGGGTCACAAGCTCAAAGCCACTGAGCACATGGGCCGCTCCGATGAGCTTTCCGTCCAGCTCCGCCACCACGGCAGAGCCCATATCCGGCAGCATGGCGTAAAACTCCGCTGTAAAGTGCAGCGGGTCGCCGAACACATCCTGCCACAGGAACGAGAGCGCGGGGATATCCCCGGCCCGGTATTCTCGTATCGTATACTCTGCCATGGACTCAGTCTCCTATCCATTTGGCCGCGTACTTGCGCAGCAGATACGCGGGCTTGTAGGACTCCTTGGACTTGCGCAGGGACTCGAGCCCCATATCGTCCTCACGGTTGAGCCAGACAAGCTCCGGGTGGCGCGCGAGGAGCATTCTGCTCAGCTCCCTGCATACCATGGGATACGCGCCGTTTACGTCCGCCGCGGCCTTTTCCACATGGACATTGAAGGTGTCGGAGCTGGTCATCTCCCCGAAGCTGAAGCCGAGGATCTTCCCGTCGGCAAAGAGGACGCCGCCCTCCAGCCCCAGCGCCTCGTAATTGCGGAAAGCACGGTCGATGGCATTGTGCTCAAAGACGATGCTCTCGTCCAGGCGTTCGGCGTTCTCCTCAGTCCAGGTGTTGAGCATCTGCGTACAGGCAGGGATCAGTTCCCGCGTCAGCGGGACGAAGGCCCAGTCGTGCTCCGCCTCGAAGCGGTTGCAGTGGTTCTTCTTCCCGTGCAGCGCCTTGCCGGCATAGGTGGCGAGCTTCTGCGCCTCATAGATGTAGTCGGCATACTTTGTCTCCTCACAAAAAAAGAAGCAGTCGGGAAATTCCTCCTCCAGCAGCGCTTTGTGCCTGTCGGTGATGCCGCGCAGCAGAAAGTCGTAGTTCATGACGGCGGCATAGCTGCGCAGCGCGTCGATCGCCGGGCGCAGCGGGCCGCAGCCGATGGGATAGGCGAAGGCCGGCAGGCCGTGCAGGCGCACCTTGGTCAGTGTGCGCTCCCCAAAGTCGCACACGAGCTGACGATAATGCTCGTCCCAGATAAACATGTTGCCGAAGTTGAAGTCCGCGCTGGGAGAGTCCTCGCACCGCAGGTGCCGGTCGATCCATTCCTTGTCCAGCAGGGAGATCGCGTGAAACTCAATCATAGATATACGCTGTCGCAGACAGCCCTGATTTCCTTTCTCAAGCTGCGAAGATCCATAAACGCCTCGGGCCGCTTGCTCACATCGCGCAGCAGGGCGGAGGGGTGATAGGTCGCCATGAAGCGGCGGCCGTCGAACTCGTACCATACGCCGTGCTCCCGCGTGATGCGAAAGTCCGGGTCAATAAGGGCCTTGGCCGAGATGCGGCCGAGGCACACGATGATTTTGGGGTTGACGAGGGCGATCTGCCTGTCAAGCCAGCCGCGGCAGGCGTCCTGCTCGATGTTCTGCGGGTCGCGGTTTCCGGGCGGGCGGCACTTGACGATGTTGGCGATATAGACCCGGCTGCGCTCAAGGTCGATCATTTTCAGCATGTCGTCCAGGAGCTTGCCTGCGGGACCCACAAAGGGCTCGCCCTTCAGGTCCTCCTGCTCGCCCGGCCCTTCGCCGATGAACATGACCTCCGCCTGCTCGTCCCCCACGCCGAAGACCAGGCTGTGCCGTGTTTTGCAGAGGGAGCAGCCGCGGCACGCGGCACATTCACTTTTCAGGGCCTGCCAGGAATCCACGGCGGTTCACCCCTCTTCCCGCCGGGAAAGAAGCGCTTGCAAGTCGTCCGGCGGCGTATTATAATAATTAAGCGAAAACAGTTTACCACCTTTTTCCGTTGCCCGCAACTGCTTTTCGGGCGGGGATCAATCAATCTGTGGAGATGCACTATGGCTGAATTTGAAAACTTTCTGTCCCCGGGCAGACGGGGACATCTGATCGGCATCGGCGGTGTGTCCATGTCGTCGCTGGCCGAGGTGCTGCAGGGCATGGGCCTGAGCATCAGCGGCTCGGACATGAACGAGGGCACCAATATCGACGGACTGCGCCTGAAGGGCATTCCCGTCCTGATCGGGCACCATGCCGAGAATATCACGGAGGATGTGGAATTTGTCGTGCGCACCGCCGCCGTCCATGACGACAATCCCGAGATCCGGGCGGCACACGAGCGGGGCATCCCGGTCTTTGAGCGCACCCAGGCCTGGGGCGCGATCTCCAAGGACTACGCCAACGCTCTTTGCATCTGCGGCACCCACGGCAAAACCACCACCACTTCCATGTGCACGCATATCATGATGGCAGCCGACAAGGACCCCACCGTTATGATCGGCGGCACCCTGCCGCTTCTGAAGGCGGGCCACCGCGTAGGTCACGGCAACACCATCATCATGGAGGCCTGCGAGTATTATAACTCCTTCTTATCTTTCCACCCCACCGTTGCGGTCATTCTGAACGTCGAGGCCGATCACCTGGACTTCTTCAAGGATCTGGACGATGTGAAGCACTCCTTCCACGAGTTTGCCCTGCGCGTGCCGGAGGACGGCTACGTGGTGGCAAACCTGGACGATGCCAACACCATGGACGTGATCCGGGATATCCGGGGCCGCGTCATCACCTTCGGCCTGAACGGGGAGGCCGACGTCACCGCGAGGAATATCGAGTTTCTGGGTGCCAATTCCCATTTTGAGATCCTGTACAAGGGCCGCCTCTTCACCGATGTGACCCTGCATGTGCCCGGCCTGCACAATGTCAAGAACGCCCTGGCCGCCACCGCCGCCTGCATCAGCCTCGGCGTGCGCCCCAACGCGGTCAAGTACGGCCTTGCGGGCTTCAACGGCGCGGGCCGCCGCTTTGAGTTCAAGGGCAAGTACAACGGCGCGGACGTGTATGACGACTATGCCCACCACCCGGGTGAACTGAAGGTTTTGCTCGACGCGGTGGAGCAGCTCAACTACAAGCGCATCGTTCTGGTCTTCCAGCCTCACACCTATTCCCGCACCGCCGCCCTCTTTGACGATTTTGTGCAGCAGCTGCGGCGGCCCGACGTGCTGTTCCTGGCGGAGATCTTTGCCGCCCGCGAGAAGAACACCATCGGTATCTCCTCGGCGGACCTCGCCAAAGAGGTGGAGGGCTCCATCTTCTGCCAGACCTTTGACGTGATCGAGGATGCCCTGCGGGCCATTGCCCACCCGGGCGATATCGTTCTCACCGTCGGCGCCGGCGATGTCTACAAGATCGGCGAGCGGCTGGTGGAGGAGAAAAAATAAACTTTACCCGACCGGTCCGTTCCGGTCGGGTATTTCTCCGTTTCGGGTCTTGTATGTTCCCATGCGGACTGATACAATAAAGCCGGAAAACCGCACAGCAATAAATATATAAAGATAAACAGGAGGAATGCCCCATGAACGAAGTGCTCCATACCCTGTCCAAAATCGGCATCGTGCCGGTCATCGCCATTGACGACGCCAGCAAAGCCGTGCCCCTGGCCAAAGCCCTCGTGGCCGGCGGTCTCAACGCGGCCGAGGTCACCTTCCGAACCGCCGCGGCCGAGGAGGCCATCCGCGCCATCGCAGCGGAGGTGCCCGATATGGTCGTCGGCGCCGGCACCGTCACCAGCCGCGAGCGCCTGGACCGCGCCCTGGCTGCCGGCTCCCAGTTCATCGTCACCCCCGGCTTCAATCCCGACACCGTGAAGTACGGCCTCGACAAGGGCGCCCTGATGCTCCCCGGCACCGCCACCGGAGGCGAGATGGAGCAGGCCATGGCCCTGGGCCTCGAGGTGGTCAAGTTCTTCCCGGCCGAGGACAACGGCGGCGTCAAGAAGCTCAAGGCCCTCGCCGGCCCCTACCGTGAGCTCAAGTGGATGCCCACCGGCGGCGTCAACACCAAGAATATGATGGACTATCTCTCCTTTGACCAGATCGTCGCCTGCGGCGGTACTTGGATGGTCAAGAAGGACCTCATCGAGGGTGAGTGCTGGGATGAGATCACCGCCATCTGCAAGGAGGCCGTCAAGGTCATGCTGGGCATCCAGCTTGCCCACATCGGCGTCAACACCGAAAGCCGCGAAGAGGCCGAGCGCCTTGCCAAGCTTGTCAGCTGCATGCTGGGCCTGTCCCCGCGCGACACCGGCAAGTCCTGGTTCGCCGCCGACAACGCCATCGAGTTCATGAGCCACAAGGGCCCCGGCACCAACGGCCACATCGGCTTCAAGACCAACAGCGTCGAGCGCTGCCTCTACCACCTGGGCCGCCAGGGCGTGGAGTTCGAGAAGGACTCCATCACCTACAACGAAAAGGGCGCGCCGAAGTTCGTCTACCTCAAGGGCGAGTACGGCGGCTTCGCCATCCACCTCGTGAACAAGTAAGCGCACGCAAAAGATTTAAGAGCACAGCGCCGGCAGGGCTTTTGCCCTGCCGGCGCTGTGCTGTAGAGGCTTACTGCTGGTCTGCACTCATCTCCGCGACGATGGCCGCAAGGTCCATCTCGCCGAAATGGCCGACCTTCTCCGGGTATTTCTTCTTGTAGCCGAGGATGAACTGACGCAGCAGCGCCTGCTGCACAACATCCCCGTCGCCGGTGAGCAGGCAGAACAGCTCACGGCTCGTCATTTCCTTCAGTGGCTTCATGGTATCATCCTCTCCTCATAGCCCGAAGGGACAGGGGCTGCGGCCCCTGTCCCTGGTTTTGGAAGCTTACGCGTCCTTGCTCTTGATGTACTTGTCGATCGACACGGCGCCCGCCTTGCCCGCGCCCATGGCGAGGATGACGGTCGCGGCGCCCGTGACGGCGTCGCCGCCGGCGAAGATGCCCTCACGCGCGGTCACGCCGCCCTCGTCGGCCTCGATGCCGCCCTTGCGGGTGAAGGTCAGGCCGCCGGTGGTGTTGCGGATCAGAGGGTTGGGGCTGGTGCCGATGGCGATGATGACGGTGTCCACGTCCAGGACCCACTCGCTGCCCGGCACGGGGACGGGGGAGCGGCGGCCCTTCTCGTCGGGCTCGCCCAGCTCCTGGCGCAGAAGCTCGATGCCGGTGACAAAGCCGTCGTCGCCCGCGAGGATGCGGGTGGGATTGTTGAGGAGGTTGAACTCGATGCCCTCGGCCTCGGCATGCTCGACCTCTTCGAGTCTCGCAGGCAGCTCATCGCGGCCACGGCGGTAGCAGATATACACATGCTCCGCGCCCAGACGCTTGGCAACACGCGCGGCGTCCATGGCCACGTTGCCCGCGCCGACGACGGCGACACGGTGGAAGTGCTTGATGGGAGTGTCGTAATCGTCACGATAGGCCTTCATGAGGTTGACGCGGGTCAGCAGCTCATTGGCGGTGTAGACGCCCAGCAGGTTTTCGCCGGGGATGTGCAGGAACTGGGGCAGGCCTGCGCCGGAGCCGATGAACACGGCCTCAAAGCCGTCGGCAAACAGCTCGTCCACAGTCTCGGACTTGCCGATGATGGCGTTGTTCACGATCTTGACGCCCATGGCCTTGAGGTTGTCAATCTCCTTGGCGACGATCTCCTTGGGCAGACGGAACTGCGGAATGCCGTATACCAGCACGCCGCCGGACTTGTGCAGGGCCTCGAAGATGGTCACGTCATAGCCCATCTTGCGCAGGTCGCCCGCGCAGGTCAGACCCGCAGGGCCGGAGCCGACCACGGCGATCTTATGGCCGTTGGAGGCGGGAGCCTCGACATCGACCTTGCCGAGCCTGGCCTGCTCGGTCATGTGCCAGTCTGCCACAAAGCGCTCGAGCCTGCCGATGGCGACGGACTCGCCCTTCATGCCGCGGACGCACTTGGATTCGCACTGCTTCTCCTGCGGGCATACGCGGCCGCAGACGGCGGGCAGGGAGTTGGTGGAGGTGATGATGTCATAGGCTTCCTCAAACGCGCCCTCAGCCACCTTGGCGATAAACTCGGGGATGCGCACGGCCACAGGGCAGCCGGTGCGGCAGGCGGGATTCTTGCAGTTGAGGCAGCGCTTGGCCTCGTCCATGGCCATCTCGGGGGTGTAGCCCAGGGCTACTTCATCGAAATTGCCGGCGCGGACGATGGGGTCCTGCTCGGGCATTTCGTTCTTGGTCAGTCTCATATTAGCCATTTCTCTTTCCTCCCGTCATGTTGCAGATGTGCTGGGCCGCGGCGTCCTGCTCGTCCTTGTAGAAGGCGGCGCGCTTGATGAGCGAGTCAAAATCGACCTGGTGGGCGTCGAAGTCCGGGCCGTCCACGCATGCGAACTTCGTCTCGCCGCCGACGATGACGCGGCAGCCGCCGCACATGCCGGTGCCGTCGACCATGATGGGGTCGAGGGAGATGATGGTGTTGATGCCGTAGGGCCTTGTCACGTCGGCCAGGAATTTCATCATGATGTCGGGGCCGATGGCGATGACGCGGTCAAACTGGGGCTTGCCCTCCTTGATGTTGTTCTCAATCTCCTGCTTGAGGTAGACCGTGGTGAAACCCTTCTCGCCGTAGGTGCCGTCGTCGGTGCACATGATGAGCTTGTCGGAGGCCTCCTTCAGCTCGTCCTTGAGGATGACGATGTCGGCAGAGCGGAAGCCGCCGATGAAGGTGACCTCGATGCCGCGCTTGTGCATCTCCTTGGCGATGGGATAGGCGATGGCGCAGCCCACGCCGCCGCCGACAACGCAGACCTTCTTCAGCCCTTCCATCTCGGTGGCTCTTCCGAGCGGGCCGACGAAGTCGGTGATATAGTCGCCCTGCTCGACGGTGTGGAGCATTTTGGTGGTGCGGCCCGCGGCCTGCACCATGACGGAGACGGTGCCCTTCTCGCGGTCCCAGTCAGCAACGGAGACAGGGACGCGCTCGCCCTGCTCGTCCAGACGGAAGATGACAAACTGACCGGCCTGCGCGTGCTTCGCGGCCAGCGGCGCCTCGATCTCAAACAGGCAGATGGTCTTGGCGTCGTTGAGAAAACGCTTGGTTACTACCTTGTACATGGAAACACCTCTATGAAAAAATTTATAGTGCTGCGGGAATTGCTGCCGTCCTTTGACAACAGTACTATTCTACCTGTATTGCGCCCTAAAGTCAACGCTTTGTGGACATTTTTGCCGTTTTACATGCCGAAGTCGCCGTCGATGAGCACGACCTCCGTCTCCATGCCGCCCATGGGGGTCCACTGCACCGTCAGGGCCCGGCAAATGCGCTCGGGGCTGCGGCAGTCGTGGCAGGTCCCGTCGGCTTGACACGGCGTTTTCTTGCCGAGGCGGGCACAGTTCTGGACCGCGGCTGTGTTGCGCGCGCGGTAAAGGGCTGCGTCGTAGTCCGGCGCGATCTTGTTCGTGCCCACGACAATGTACACCTTCTCGTGCCCGAAGAGCATCCCGGCCACCCGGTTGCCGGTGCCGTCGATGTTGAGGATCTCGCCGTCCTCACTGAGGGCGTTGGCGCTGGAGAGATATACGTCCGCCAGTGCCGCCGCCTTCAGCGTGTCGCGCCCCGGTGTCTTCCAGTGCCAGTAGACAGTGTTGCTTTCCGCAAGCTTTTCATAGAGCCCCAGCGCCTCGACGGTCTTGCTGCCGCCGATGCCGACGGTCTTGCCGCGGACCGCGGCGGCGATGTGCTCCGCCGCCTCTGCGGCAGAGGCAAAATGACTGACCTTGAAGCCGCGGCCTTCCAGACTCCTGATGGTTTTTTCCAGATTCATATGATCATCTCCCGGCTTTGTTTTTTCGGCCCGATCAACAGGATGATCGGGTTTCTTGGAATGAGTATACAACAGGCAGCCGACCCTGTCAAAGAAGATCGTGCGTTTTTCCTATTGACAGCGTCACTTTACTATGCTAATATGCTAAATCGTTAAGACGCTGCAAACACAAAGTCAATTCCAACTACCGTAAAAGGAGAAACAGCTATGAAAAAAACCATCCTTATTCTTCTGGCGCTGGTCATGACGGCCTCTCTTCTGTGCCCTGCCGCCTTCGCCGCGGACAGAACCTTCGTCATGGGCATCGACCCCGAGTATCCCCCCTTCAGCTACATGGGCGACGACGGCGAGTACACCGGCTTTGACGTCGAGGTCTGCAAGGCCGTCTGCGATTACCTGGGCTGGAAGTTTGAAGTCTTTGGCGTCAACTGGGACGAGAAGCTGGTGCAGCTTGACTCCATGGAGTGCGACTGCGTCTGGTCCGGCATGACCATCCTTGACAGCATGAAGGAAGCCGGCTACGTGATCTCCGCCCCCTACTATGACAACACCCAGGTTCTGGTCGTCAAGGCCGACAGCGGCTTTAAGTCCTCCAAGGATTTGGCCGGCAAGATCGTGGCGGTGCAGCTCGGCACCTCCGGTGAGTCTCTGCTCAACGGCGATCTCGCGGACATGGCCAAGACCTTCGATTCCGTCCTGACCTGCGACAGCTTCCTCAAGTGCTTCACCGAGCTGCAGGGCGGCGCGGTTGACGCGGTGTTCGTTGACATGCCCGTTGCAGCCAGTTACGTTGCCAAGCACGACGGCCTTGCCATTATCGACGAACAGCTCGGCGCCGAGCAGTACGGCATCGCCTTCCGCTCCGGCGACGCAGAGCTCTGCAAGGCAGTCGATGACGCGGTGCAGGCTCTGGTTGCCAACGGCACCTATGCCAAGATCGCCGAGAAGGAAGAGTACGCCGATATCGTCAACAACCTCCTCTTCCTGAACAAGGATGCCGAAGCGCCTGCGGCATAAGCAATCGTAACAAGCGAATCTGCACCCGAAAGCGCAGGCTACTGCGCTTTCGGGCGCTTCTTGTAATCCAAACTATTGATAATGAGGTTTCCGTATGTCCCTGATGACTATGATCGTCAAGATGAGCGAAGGTCTGGGCAAGACCTGCGCCATCTTTTTCCTGACCCTGCTCTTCTCCCTGCCGCTCGGCATGATCGTTGCGCTGCTGCGCATGAGCAAGGTGAAGCTCGTCTCCGCCGTCACGCGGTTCTTTATCACGATCCTGCGCGGCACACCGCTGATGCTGCAGCTTCTCGCGGTCACCTATGGTCCCTATTATCTCTTTGGAGCCACGGTGGCGCGCAATAAGCTCATCCCGGTGGTGATCGCCTTTTCCATCAACTATGCCGCCTACTTTGCCGAGATCTACCGCGGCGGCATCGAGTCCATCCCCGTCGGGCAGTACGAGGCGGCCGAGGTCCTGGGCTATACCAGGATCCAGACCTTTATGCGCATCATTCTGCCCCAGGTCATCAAGCGCATCATGCCCAGCGTTACCAACGAGGTCGTCACTCTGGTCAAGGATACCTCCATGGCCTTCACCGTCTCCTATCAGGAGATGTTCACCATCGGCAAGCAGATCGCAAACTCTCAGACGAGCTTTACGCCCTTCGTGGTGGCCGGCGCGTTCTACTATATTTTCAACGTCATTGTGGACTATGTCATGGGCCGGATCGAAAAGCGGCTGGATTACTACAGGTGAGAGGGGGGCACGACATGGCAGAGATCAACAGCAGCACGGGCGCCGCGCCCAGCATCCTCAGTATCCGCAGCCTCCAGAAATCCTTCGACTCGGTCAGCGTGCTCAGGGACATTTCCCTTTCGGTCGAGCGGGGCAATGTGGTCTCCATCATCGGCCCGTCCGGCTCGGGCAAATCGACGCTCCTGCGCTGCGCCTCCTTCCTGGAGCATGCCGACGGCGGCGATATCCTCTATGACGGGGAGTATGCCCTGCACAATGGGGTGTATGCCCAGAAGGCGGAGCTGGCCCGCTTCCGGACCCGCTTCGGCCTGGTCTTCCAAAACTTCCAGCTCTTCCCGCACTATTCGGTCCTGCGCAATGTCTCCGAAGCGCCGATCCTTCACGGAGAGAATAAGGACGAGGTGCACGCGCGGGCCCTGGAGCTGCTCAAAAAGATGGGCCTGGAGGGCCGGGAGAAGGCCTATCCCTATCAGCTCTCCGGCGGCCAGCAGCAGCGCGTCGCCATCGCACGCGCCCTGTGCATGCGGCCCGAGATCCTTTTCTTTGACGAGCCGACCTCCGCTCTGGACCCGGAACTCACCGGCGAGGTGCTGAAGGTCATCCGTCAGCTTGCCGAAGAGAGGATGACCATGGTGGTCGTCACCCACGAAATGCCCTTTGCCAAAGCGGTCAGCAACCGCGTGATCTTCATGGCGGACGGTGTGATCGTGGAGCAGGGCGACCCGAAGGAAGTTTTCGACAATCCGCGCGAGGAGCGCACAAAACAGTTTCTGCGCGTCTTTGAGCGCTGAGCTATGAAAAACGAAAACGTGCTGCGCTGCAGCATTCTTGATCCCACCGGGAACATCACCGCCATTGTGGAGAGCCCCGTGGAGATCGCCCGGCAGCCGTCAGTCGCCGCCGCCATCATGCGCCGCTGCCCGGAGGTGGAGCAGGTGGGCTTCCTGCGGATGCTGCCGGAGGATGGCTCCGCACAGGCAGAGCTGCGCATGGCGGGGGGCGAATTCTGCGGCAATGCCTCCATGAGCGCGGCTATGCTGCTTCAGGCCGGGAAAGGACGGAAGGACGGGGAGACCGCTCTCCGCCTGCGGGTTTCCGGTGCCTCGGCGCCGGTCGATCTGCTCCTGCGGCCCGAGGAGGACGACGCCTGCCTTGCGGAAATCCGTATGCCTCCGGCTCTCGGCATCCGGGAGACGGCGTTCACATTCGGAGAAGTGCGCGGGGTGCTGCCTCTCATCGGGATGGAGGGAATCTCACACCTCGTGGTAGAGCCGGAATCTGTGTTTTACACCCTGCTGCAGGATCGGCCCGCCGCCGAAGAGGCGGTGCGGCGCTTCTGCGCGGACCTGGGCGCATACGGCCTTGGCCTTTTGTTCCTCGAAGGGAAGGGGAGCGAGCGGAGCATGACGCCGCTTGTCTATGTCCCCGGCAGCGGGACCTGCTTCTGGGAAAACTCCTGCGCCAGCGGCAGCGCTGCCGTCGGCATGCTCCTGGCGTCCAGGGTGGGAAAACGAGAAGTATTTGTGCTGCGCGAGCCCGGCGGCACCCTCCGGGTCGAGAGCGACCCAGCCGGCCGGGAGACGCTGCTTTGCGGCCGTGTACGCCTGACGCAGCGGCTGGAGATCCCGGAAGAGGAGCTTTGAGACGCGGATGATAACGAAAAGCGGGAAAAAATTTCAGAAAGTTGTTGACATTCCGGCACTTCATATGGTATTATCTCAGGGCTGAATGGGGACGACGTGCGGGTGTAGTTCAATGGTAGAACACCAGCCTTCCAAGCTGGATACGTGGGTTCGATTCCCATCACCCGCTCCAACGTCAGAGGAAGCTTGCTCCATTTCGCTTCCACGGTTTGCGTAAGAGCCGGGAAAGCTGCATATCCGCAAGCTCCCTCTTCCTTCCCAAATTGAGCCCGCTTCGCTGGGCTGCAATTTGGCGATGAGTGCGTTGGTGCGGGCTTGATACATGCGCCAATAGCTCAGCAGGATAGAGCAACTGCCTTCTAAGCAGTAGGTCGGGGGTTCGAATCCCTCTTGGCGTGCCAGAACGTCAGGAGAAACTTACTTCATTCCGTTTCCGCTGTTTGCGTAAGAGCGGCGAAAGCTCCATATCCGTAAGTTTCTTCCTTCCTTTCAAACACAAACCTGCTTCGCCGGGCTTTGTGTTTGCGTGTAAAGACCATTGCGGGCCGTGGTTTGCGGCGCGTGGTTTTGATATAGCCTCTCCGCAAGGGGAGCGCAGCAGGAAAACAACTTCAAAGCTTTGGCTTTGGGTTTATGATAGGACGTGCGGTTAACCGCGCGGACAAATATGGTGGGATTAGCTCAGTTGGTAGAGCACCGGATTGTGGTTCCGGGTGTCGTGGGTTCGAGCCCCATATCCCACCCCACTGTAAACGAGCCGAGGCCGGCCTCGCCGGTCTCGGTTTGCTGATTAATTGGGATGTAGTGTAATGGTAACACACCGGACTTTGACTCCGATATAGTGGGTTCGAGTCCCGCCATCCCAGCCACAGCGTCATATCCAAATCGAAACCGCTTTGCCGGGTTTCGATTTGGGAGGACGTTTTTCTGAACACGCCCCAGTAGCTCAGGAGGTAGAGCACCTGCCTTTTAAGCAGGGTGTCCGGGGTTCGAGTCCCCGCTGGAGCACCAAATCATCCCCGCAGCTTGATACAACGGGGATGATTTCTTTGTGATATGCTGAAAGGGGTGAAGACATACATGATACAGTCAAACAAGGCCATGAAACTACTGCTTCTTCAGCATAAGATTGATGTTGATGCCGTCAACACCAACAATTCTTATCCGATCTGGAAGAAACATGATCAGGCAGGCAGACCGTATTGGGGCGTCTCGGATTTTTGGAATCTGGATCAGAATAGACCCACTTCATCGGAAGATCTTTCACAGTTGGAATGGGATGGAAATGAAGTGCATCTCGATGCATACGCAGAGGATCAGATCCCGGGGATCCTCATAGAATCAATCGGGATCATAAAGGCTTGGATGCAGCAGTTAGAGCACGAAGAACCGGATATGCCGTTTCTGATATTGGCAAGCTATGACGACGGAGGCGAACTGGTGAACAGGGAAGACTTCCCGGACAGCTGCTATTCGATCACTTTTCGTTTCTGGGCGGCGCGCGGCGAAAATACCGTTGTGAATCTTGCGTCCTTTGAGGATTGGGAACAGCCTGCTCTTCTGGCTGGCTGCAACAAATTTACCCGCTCACTCTGATAAGGTGCATTGTATCAAGTATGCCGTGCAGACACAAAAAAGCACGAGAGGCCAATGGCCTTCCGTGCTTTTTACGCTCCTCGAGGGACTCGAATGACAATCAAGCGCCCCTGCGCGGCCTTCATCAACCAGTTCTCATAATAGAACGACAGTTGACATAATTCGGACCTTGTGGTATTTTATAGATGGATTGAATCCGCATCTTGTAAAAGAGAAGACGTCACGGGCGTAAACTGCCGGGCGCGTCTTGCAGAAACGCGGAAGGATGGATGGAGAAATGAAAAAGACGGCTTTACGCAAAGCACTTGCGCTGCTGCTGTGTGCGGCGCTGTGCGCGGGTCTGCTGCCCGCGGCCTTCGCCGACGGGGCGCAGTACCGGCTTCCGGCACCGGCCCTGGGCGGCGCGGACTACTTGAACGGCGGGGTGCTGCTGAGCTGGAACCATGTCATGGGCGCGACCGCATACGGTGTTTTCCGCAGTACGGAAGGCGGTCCCTGGCGCGGGCTTGCGGCGCTCACCTCGCTGAGCTATCGGGACGAGGCGGTGGAGCCCGGCGTGACCTACAGCTATACGGTGTGCTGCCTTTCGGGCGATGGGAGGAGCATCCTGAGCCCGTTTGACGAGCAGGGACTCAGCGTGACGATCCCCGGGGGGAGGTATACCGCGCAGCAGCTTCCGACGCCGGTTCTGGTCGAGGCGAAAAACGTCAGCCGTGGAGTCCAGGTGAGCTGGGAACCGGTGAGCGGGGCATATAAATACGGCATCTTCCGCAGGACGGGCGCCGGCGAACCCTGGCACGGGCTTGCCCAGTCCCTGTCCGCAAACTATACGGACGAAGCGGTAGTGCCCGGCGTGACCTACCTCTACACCGTATGCTGCCTCTCGGGAGACGGGCAATTCTTCCAGAGCGCCTACGACGAGAACGGCATCAGCGTGACGGTCGGAGCGTCTGCCTCGGAGGAGCTTCGGGCACCGGTCCTGCTTGAAGCAAAGAACGTGGACCGCGCGGTGCAGGTGAGCTGGGAGCCGGTGAGCGGGGCCGCGCAGTACGGCATCTTCCGCAGTACGGAGGGCGGCCCTTGGCGCGGACTCGCGGCCGTCGCGGAAACGAGCTATATCGACAGAGGCGTGGAGCCGGACACGAACTACAGCTATACGGTCTGCTGCCTCTCTGCCGATGGGAGCAGGATTCTGAGCCGTTATGACGAAAACGGCAGGAGCGTCAGGACAGCATGGCTTTCCGAGGGCGGGGCGCTGGTCTACGTGCAGCCGACGGATACGACCGTACAGCAGATGACCTACGCGAGCTTTACAGCCCGTGCGGCAGGCGCCGGGGTGAGTTACAGCTGGGAAATGCAGGCAAAGGATTCCGCGGAGTGGTACACCCTGCCGGAAATCGCCTGGCTGATCGGGGGTGTGAATACCGACACGCTGATCATTGCGGCGGTCCTCGGCCTGGACGGGTACAGCTTCCGCTGCCGGATCTCAGACGGGCAGCGCGCGGAGTATACGAAAACCGTCATGCTGCGCGTCACACCGTGATGCAATTGCAGACTGCTCATCCAGAGGTACTATAACGACAAAAAACGTGCGGCACAACGCCGCACGTTTTTTGTCGTCAGCTCTTGCGGAAGCGGGAGAGGAAGTCCACCGTCTCAAGCCGGGTGGGGTGGTTGAAGATCTGGTCGGGCGTACCCTGTTCGCAGATGACGCCGTTGTTCATGTAGACTACGCGGCGGCTCACATCCCGGGCGAACGCCATCTCGTGGGTGACGACCAGCATGGTCATGCCGCTTTCGGCCAGAGCCTTCATAACGCTCAGCACCTCGCCCACCATTTCGGGGTCCAGCGCGGAGGTGGGCTCGTCAAAGAGCAGGACCTCCGGGTCCATGGCCATGGCGCGGGCAATGGCGACACGCTGCTTCTGCCCGCCGGAGATCTGCCGGGGCCGGGCGTTGATGTAGGGGGCCATGCCCACCTTCTCCAGGTACTCCATGGCGTGAGCGCGGGCCTTCTCCCGGTCGCGCTTGAGCACCTTGACCTGGCCGGCCATGCAGTTTTCCAGCACGGTCATGTTGTTGAAGAGGTTGAAGGACTGGAACACCATCCCGACATGGGCGCGGTAGGCGGGGGCGTTGGTCCCGCGCGTCAGGACGTTTCGCCCGTGATAAAGGATCTCGCCCGATGTGGGAGTCTCCAGAAGATTGATGCAGCGCAGCAGCGTGGACTTGCCGGAGCCGGAGGCGCCGATGATGCTGATCACGTCGCCGGCGTCCACCGTGAAGTCGATATCCCGCAGGACGCGGTTGGTTCCAAAGGTCTTGGACAGATGGTTGATGCGAAGGATGCACTCGTTCATCTCAGTTCTCACCTCCGTGCTTACTGCCGCGGCTCTCGCGCCGCTGGTCGATGCGCCGGCCCTCCCGGACGGCGGTGTCCTGCTCGATCTGGCGGCGCAGCTTTTCCCGCTGCATGCTCTTGACGGCCTCGGGGTTGCGCTCGTCAAAGGGGGAGTGGTTGTCGGGGTAGTTGTAGGTCCCTGCCGTCATGGTGAGCTGGTCGGTCTGCACCAGCTCATAGCTGGACGCGCCGTCCATTTTCTTTTCCATCCAGCGCAGCAGGAAAGAAGCCAGGAGCGTCATGGTGAGATAGCCGATCATCTCCACCGTGGCGGAGGGGAAGTAGAGGTAGCTTGCGCCCACGGCGGCCCGGTGTGCCGAGAAGAAATCCGGGAAGCCGATGATGAACATGACGGAGGTGTCCTTCACGTTGATGATGAAGTTGTTGCCGATCTGGGGCATGATGTTGCGCAGGGCCTGGGGCAGGATGACGCTGGTCATGGTTTGCACATGGGTCATGCCGATGGCCTTGGCGCCCTCGGTCTGCCCGGGATCGACGGAGATGATGCCGCCGCGCACGGACTCGGCCATATAGGCGCCGGTGTTGATGGAGACGACCACGATCGCCGCAGCCCAGACGGAGCTGAATTTCACGCTGTTGTTGGAGAAGTAGGGGAGCCCGTAGTATAGGAACACCGCCTGCAGCACCATGGGGGTGCCGCGGAAGACCTCCACATAGAGCCGGATGATCACCCGCACAAGACCGAGGAAAAAGCGCTTGAGCGGATGGTCGTTGGGACTTGTGGGAATGGTGTTCAGCACACCGCAGACAAAGCCGATCACGCAGCCGATCACCGTGCCCACCAGGGCGAGGATGAGCGTGTTCTCAATGCCGCTGAGATAGGAGGCACCGTACTTGGTCCAGAGCTTGACGATGTCCGCCCCGAGCTGTGCAAACTTATTCATATGATTATGCTCTCCTTCTTATTGCAAGATGGCATAATGCAGGGGCCGATGCCCTCATCGGCCCGCCGTTTTACGCAACAAGGCGTTGCTCAGCGGGTCGATCAAGGGATCGACCCCTACGGTCATAGGGTTATGCGTTCAATTCAGAGTAAAATCAATCCTCGCTCAGGGGCTGAACCTCGATGGCGTGAGCCATGAGCTCGTTGAAGTCCTCGACCGTCATCTTGCTCAGCACGCTGTCAATGGCCTCGTGCAGGACGGTGTTGCCCTTCATCATGGATACGCCGATGTTCACGTTCTCGGCGCGCTCCTGCTCGGTGAACTGGAAGTCGCCGTCGGTGCCGGAGAAGTCAAGGATGACCATGTCGGGATAAGCGGCCACGGCGCCCTGAGCCGTGGGCATGTCGGTGCACACGAAGTCGACGGCACCGGTCTCCAGAGCCATCAGCATGGCGGGCGCGGTCTCGGCGGCGGTCATGACATTGGCGCCCTGGATCTGAGGCAGGCAGGTATCGTACCAGATGGTGGCGATCTGCGCGGTGCAGGAGCCGCCGGCCAGATCACTCAGGCCCTTGGCGTTGGCGTAGGGGCTGTTCTTGGTGGTCAGGCACACAATGGTGGCGTAGAAGTAGGGGCCTGCGAAATCGACCTGCTCGGCGCGCTCGGCGGTCATGGACTGACCGGCGATGACCGCGTCAAAGGTGCCGGTCTGCACACCGGGAACCAGAGAGTCCCAGTCGGACTGGATGACCTCAAGCTGCCAGCCGTTGGCCTCGCAGATCTGCTTTGCGATCATTACGTCATAACCGTTGGCATAGGAACCGGGGACGTTGGAGATGGGGACGGCGCCGTTGGAGTCATCACCCTGGGTCCAGTTGTAGGGGGCATAGGCGCATTCCATTGCGATGGTGAGTACGCCGTCCTCGACGCCGCTGGGGACTTCCGCCGCGAAAGCGCTGACGCTCAGGCTGAGCATCAGAAGCATGGTGAGCATAACAGCAATGATTCTTCTCATGGTGTTCCTTTCTGAGTTGCTTACTCTCCGGCCGATTGTCCCCGCCGGTCGGGAAAATAAAAAATGAACCGCTTTGCAGGCGGTCCATGAAAAATCGGGTAACGGCGAGGCCGTTTCCATGATTTCGATAGCGCTCCACAAAGTTTTGTGACAGTCCGTCCGATCTTCTCGGACGTCCCAGAACCGGTCATGCAGGCACCTGCCCGGCCCTTCGGCGGCTTTCCCTTTCCTCCCCGGCGGCTGCCTGACCTACCCGGAGGATACTGATGAAAACCGCGCCTCTATCTCAGCGATTCACTTTGGCCGTATCTTAGCACACTGCTTTAACACTGTCAACGGCTAAAGCGCGAAACTGCTTTTTTTCAGCGAATCCGAAAAAGTATACAATGAATTATTTTTCGTTTTGTGGAAAATGACCGGGAAAAATGGCAGAAGCTGGCTTCCACCGCCCTGCGCATATTTATCAAAAGCCGGGGGACGGCGGAACAGAACGGATTTGACAGAAAGAAGCTGGGCTTGTATAATAAATACCGGCAAGAGATTGTATACTATATATGAGGGAGGACCGATATGTCAGATAAAAATCCCGTGGCCGGCAAGGACGGCAACAAATATGTTCCCTTTGAAGAGCGCAGCGGCGAGAGCTCCGTGGTGTTCTTCACCCGTGATCTCTCGGAGGAGGGACTCAAGAAGATCTATGACAGGGTCAGCTCCGTGCTGACGGGCAAGGTGGCGGTCAAGCTGCACACCGGCGAGGCCGAAGGCCCCAATATCCTGCCCCGCCCCTGGGTGAAGGAGCTGCTGGCCTCCCGTCTGCCGGACGCCACCATCATCGAGACCAACACCTATTATGAGGGCAGCCGCTACACCACCGAGGCTCACCGCAAGACCCTGGAAATCAACGGCTGGACCTTCTGCCCCGTGGACATCACCGACAGCGAGGGTGTGACCACTCTGCCTGTCAAGGGCGGCAAGTGGTTTGACGAGATGCATGTGGGCAAGACCCTGCCGAATTACGATTCCCTGCTGGTGCTGACTCATTTCAAAGGCCATGTCATGGGCGGCTTCGGCGGCAGCAACAAGAACATCGGCATCGGCTGCGCGGACGGGCGCATCGGCAAGAAGGAGATTCACAGCTATCCAAACGGCGATATGTGGAGCATCGCGGAGGAGGAACTGATGGAGCGCATCTCCGAGTCCACCAAGGCCACCATTGACCACTTCGCCCCCCATGTCTGCTATATCAACACCATGCGCAACATGTCCGTGGACTGCGACTGCGCAGGGCCGGAGGCCACGCCGGTCGTCACGCCGGACGTGGGCATCCTTGCCTCGCTCGACATCCTCGCGGTGGACAATGCCTGCATGGATCTCATTTACAACCTGCCCCAGGGCGGCGGAAAGGCTCTTGTCGAGCGCGTGGAGAGCCGCCACGGTCTCAGGCAGCTCAGCTACATGAAGGAGCTGGGCATGGGCAATGACCGCTATACGCTTATTGATATCGACAACGGCGACGCCGTCATCACCGCCGCCGAGGCCGTCAAGGATGTGGAGCCCGGTTGGAAGCCCGACCGCTACAACACCTTCTGGGGCCGCAACAAGAGAGCCTGAAAAGCATAAAAACCCGCTCGGTCCGTTTGGGCCGAGCGGTTTTTTTTATGCGCGTTCCCCGGCGAGGGATTTTGCGGCCTGATGGCGGCAGCGGTCGAGCCAGGGGCTGTGCCGGTAATAAATCAGGAAGACCAGCGCCGTGACACACCAGGTGAAGGGGTAGCTGAGGCTGACGCAGTCAATGGTGTTCCAGCGGGGCACCACGAAAAGTACCCAAAGGATACGCAGCAGGCACACGCCCACCAGACTGATGATCATGGGCCGCAGAGAGTCGCCGGCCCCGCGCAGGGCGTTGGAGAGAATGTCGATGAAGACCCAGACCACATAGAAGGGTGCAAAGTAGAACATGAGGCGGCGGGCAAGGCTGATGACCTCTGCGTCATCGGAGAACATGCGCAGCATCACCGGCGCGAGGGCGAGCAGCGCCACCGACAGCAGCGCCGTCAAGGCAAGATCCGTCACCAGCCACTGGCGCACGCCCCTGCGCATACGTTCAAACTGCCCGGCGCCGAAGTTTTGCCCCACAAAGGTGCACAGGGCTGTGCCCATGGCATTGCTTGTGACCCAGAAGAGGGCGTCGAATTTCCCCAGCGCCGTCCAGGCTGCGACGGTCACGGTGCCGAAGTGATTGACCGCGGCCTGCAGGATGAGGTTCGACAGGGAGTACATGGAGCCCTGCACCGCCGCCGGGATGCCGAGGCGCAGGATACGCCTGAGCGCGACCGGGTCGATGCGAAGCTCGCCTGTCCGCAGCCGCCAGGGCCCCTCCGCCCGCCCCAGGTGAAGCAGAAGCAGCGCCGCGCTCACACTCAGGGAGACTACCGTTGCCGCGGCAGCGCCTGCCACACCCCAGGGGAGCACCGCCACAAACACCAGGTCCAGGGCGATGTTCAAAAGGCAGCAGACCCCGAGAAAGACCAGCGGCCAGCGGGAATCGCCGACAGCCCGCAGAATGCCGGACCCGATGTTGAAAAGCAGCATCCCCGTTGCGCCAAGATAATAGATGCGCAGATAGAGGATCGAATCGGACAGGATGTCGTCGGGCGTTTTCACCGCCTCGAGCGACCAGGGGGCAGAGAGCCAGCCGAAGCCCGTCAGCACAAGCCCCGCCATAAAGCAGAAGCAGAGGATGGTGTGGACGGCGCGCCTCAGCTGCAGATCGTCCCGGGCGCCGTAGTACTGGGAGATGACCACAGTGGCGCCGGTGCCGAGGCCGGTGAAGAAGCCGATGACCAGGTTCGTGATGACGGCGGGGCTGCCGCCCACCGCCGCGAGCGCTGCCGGGCCCAGACAGCGGCCCACCACAATGGCGTCCACGGTGTTGTATAACTGGAAGAAGAGCATACCGAAGAGAATGGGAAAGAAAAAGAGCGTCAGCTTTTTCAGAATATTTCCCCGGGTCAGATCCTGCCTGCTGTCCATTGCCGATGATCCCTTCCTTTCACATAAGCGAGGGAATTATACAGCCCGACTGCGCAAAAAGCAAGGACGGCTTTTCCGACTTCGGCGCGAGGGACCAGCCCGGAGGAAGCTTGACAGCTTTTTGTCAATAACCCACAAAATCGAGCCCGGGCTTTCGTGTATCTTTAGATGCTTGTAAGGCTCGGGAGGACATGGTATAATGAATCCATCCTGCGGAGACATAAGCTCCGCTCACACTGAGGAGGCATCTGCGGACGCCTCAATATGATTAAAGGAGGAAAGATCCATGAAAAAGATCCTTGCGCTCGCACTTGTACTGTGCATGGTTTTCGCCCTGAGCGTCACTGCCCATGCCGACTTTAAGCCCGACGGCCCGGTAACGATGATCATTGCCTATAAGGCAGGCAACGGTACCGATATCACTGCACGTATCCTTGCACAGTATGCTGAGAAGTACGTCGGCCAGACTATCGTCATTGAAAATGTAGACGGCGGCAAAGGCGCTATTGGCTGGTCCCAGCTGGCCAAAGCAAATCCGGACGGCATGACCATCGGCTTTATCAATCTGCCGAACATGTTCAGCGCCATCACTCCCGAGGTCGGCTTTGACGCATCCAGCTTCGCACCAATCTGCAACCACGTCACGGAAACCTCTGTTGTGATTGTTCGCGCGGATGATGAGCGCTTCCCTGATCTGAATGCACTTGTGGCGTATGGCCGTGAAAATCAGGGCACCAAAAACGAACTGATAGCCTCCACCAACGGTGCTCAGGCTTCCAACCACATCGGTGCTCAGGCGTTTGCCAACTCAGCTGAGTTTACCTACATCGATGTTCCCAAGGGAAACACCAACGAGGAGACGACATCTCTGCTTGGTAAAGAGGCAGACTTCTGCGTGGTCAAGGTTGCCGACCTTACAAGCCTGGGCGATTCTGTGCGTGTGATCGGTGTCTTCGCTGAAGAGCGCATTCCCGAATTCCCTGATGTCCCGACCCTGGGAGAGCTTGGCTATTATGACCAGTGGCTCGGTTCCTCCCGCTGCGTGGTCGCGCCTGCAGGTGTGAGCGAGGATGTGATCAAGTTCTACGAGGAAGCTTTCAAGGCAACTATGGAGGACCCGGATTATCTCGCCGCGGCTGCCAGCTTTGCCACGGACTACAAGGATGCTGAAGGTACTGCAATGCTGATTGAGCAGCAGAAAGAATTTACCGAGAGCCTCAGTGAGGGCTTCTGGTACGATTACTGATAGACTTTGACAGCATAGTCACAAAAAGGGCAGGTTTTCCTGCCCTTTTTTCGAAAAGAGAGTATGCAAGGAGGGATCATCCCTTGAAAATGAAAAAATCGGATATCGGTGTTGTCATTGCCTTTTATGCAATCACTGCTTTCTTCTATGCGCAGACAGTCAAACTGAAAGCGAGTATACAAACGTATCCTAAATTCATTGAGATCGTATTGTTTGGCCTCACGACGTTCTATCTGATTCAGATGATCGTCAATGCAAAAAAGCACGGCGTTGAAAGCAGAAATGAAGATTTCAAAGATTTCCAACCGGCACAGTTTTTCGGCTGTCTGGTGTTTACGATCCTGTATCTGCTTGCGGTAAACTATATAGGCTTTTATGTCTCAACGCTGGTATTTCTGGTCGTGTCGCTGCTGTATTTGAAAGTGAAGCCTCTGCCGACCGCGATTGCAACAGTTTCCATCCTCCTATTGGTCTACCTTGCCTTTACTTTGTTCTTAAAGGTCAAGCTGCCAAAAGGAATCCTGTTCTAAGGGAGACAATTGATATGCTTGATACGATTAAGATCATGGGCGCGGGTTTTTTAAATGCCTTCATGCCTATTAACCTCCTTATGATGATTGCAGGCACCGCAATGGGAATCATGATAGGCTGCCTGCCGGGCTTGTCCGCTGCAATGGGTGTAGCGTTGATGCTGCCGATGACTTTTACCATGAAAGCGGAAACAGGCCTCATCGTACTCGGCGCCATATACTGCGGTGCCATTTTCGGCGGATCAATCTCCGCCATCCTGATCCACACTCCGGGGACTCCGGCTTCTGCCGCCACTGCGATCGAGGGCTATCAGATGACACTCAAGGGACAGCCGGGCAAAGCATTGTTTACGGCATGCTATTCATCCTTTTGGGGTGGATTGCTCAGTTGCATATCACTATACTTCTTTGCGCCGCTTCTGGCTCAGCTTACGCTGAAATTCCAGTCTGCAGAGTATTTTTGGCTCTCTATTTTCGGCCTGACAATTATTGCAGGCGTTTCGTCAAAATCAATTATAAAGGGACTCATGTCCGGCGCTCTGGGGCTCCTGCTCTCTACTATCGGGCTTGATCCGGTCTCCGGTTTGCCACGATTCATGTTTGGAAACGTGTATTTTGCGGAAGGCATTAATACTACTTGCGCGCTCATAGGGCTGTTCTCCATGTCGCAGGTCTTCATCCTCGCCGAGAAAAAGATCAAAGCCCGCGCCCAGGCGACGAAGGTCACCGACAAAATGAGCCTCAGCCGTGAAGAGCGCAAGATGATCAGACCGACGATTATTCGCTC
>CACWLG010000011.1 GCA_902761635.1 Oscillospiraceae bacterium
GAAAAAGATCAAAGCCCGCGCCCAGGCGACGAAGGTCACCGACAAAATGAGCCTCAGCCGTGAAGAGCGCAAGATGATCAGACCGACGATTATTCGCTCGTGGATCATCGGCAACCTCATCGGCATCCTGCCCGGCGCTGGCGCATCAATCGCCTGCTTCCTGGGCTACAACACCTCCCGGCAGTTTTCCAAGCATAAGGAGATGTTCGGCAGGGGCTCCATCGAGGGCGTGGCGGGCTCGGAGGCGGCCAACAACGCCGTCACCGGCGGCTCCCTGATCCCGACTCTGACGCTCGGTATTCCCGGCGAATCCGTCACGGCGGTGCTGATGGGCGGCCTAATCATACAGGGGCTGGCTCCGGGACCATCTCTTTTCAATGCGGAAAACGCCCCCATGACCTACACCTTCTTCGCGGGTTTCGTGCTCGTGCAGTTTTTCATGCTGGGTATCGGCCTTCTGGGCTGCCGCGGCTTTGCGCAGATCTCCCGCCTGTCCGACGCGATCTTGATCCCCTGCGTCACGGTGCTGTGCTTCGTCGGCTCCTATGCCATCCACAAGAACATCATGGACATCGTCGTGATGCTCTCCTTCGGTGTGCTGGGCTATCTGATGCGCAAGCTCGACCTCAACACCGCCGCTGTGGTTCTGGCCCTGATCCTCGGGCCCATCGGCGAGAAGGGCCTGAGAAATGCGCTGCGTATTTCCCGCGGCAGCCCGAGCATTCTTTTCTCCTCCGTGGTGTGCTGGGTGCTCATCGCCCTGTGCATCGTCGGCATCCTCTCCCCGATCTTCATGAACAAGCTCGAGAAGAAGGCGGAGAAGGACGCCACCGGCATTGACCCCGACGATAAAAAACCTGTCGACCTCGACGTTGACAACGATTGATACTATTTCTTGATTAAATTCTTTAATCAAGAAAGCCGCAGTTACTGCGGCGTTTTCAGCGTGAAACGCTGAAAACACGTCTCATACAAGAACCTCTACGCGCCTTATGGCGCTATGAAAACCTTTAAGGGGTTAATGGTTTTCATGAGGTTCTAGTATGAACACAGCCGCTTCACAGCGTGCGGTCATACCAAAACATAACGGGGAAGGGGCTTGCGACGCGTCGCAAACCCCTTCCCCGCGTTGAGTCAGCCCGACCGTGGAACCCCCGGTTTATTCCTGACCTTCGAGCAGCTTCTTGAACTCCCTGGCCTCGGCCTCCACATCCTTTTTCATCTGGCGCACCTCATCCTGATGGTCGATCTTGGCACGGATGCGGTCCATGCGCATTTCGCGCTTCACATCGTGGATGTCAATGGCTTCGCTCGCGGCTTTTTTGAACTCCTTGGCTTCGGCCTCGACATGCTTTTTCAGATCGCTCATGGCCTCCTTGGCCTGCCTGTTGCCCTCACGCAGCTCTGCGCGCAGCTCATTTTCTACCTGCTTGTATTCCTTCATTTTATGTTCCTCCCGTTCTTTTATCCTTCTGTAAAAGGTGTTGGGTTTGAGCTTCAGATGGTCCATGGCCTCCCGTGCGGTGATCTCGCCTTTTTCCCAGCGCTCCGCCACCGCCTCAAAAAGCTTCTCGTCTACGGCGATGGGCTTGCGGCCCTTGTATCTGCCGCCCTCCTTCGCCCGGGCTATGCCCTCCCTGCGGCGGCTTGCGCCGAGGGCATTCAGCCCCGCGCAGATGCGAAAGAAGCCGCCCCCGTCCGTGCGGGTGTCGATGCCCTCCGCGACGGAGATGAGCCCGGCACCCCTTTTGCTGAGCGCCTGCGCCAGATCCGTGAGCTCCCGTACGCTTTTCGCAAGCCGGTCAAAGCTCTCGCTGCGCAGACAGTCGCCCGGCCGAAGCCGCCCCAAAAGCTCTGGCAGCTCCTCGGGGCTTTGAATCTCATAGATTTCCATAGCGTCGTCTCCCTGAGAACTGTTCCGAAATCACGTGCGCGATCCGGTTCACGTTCTTCACCGGCTTCTTGTTTCTGCACGCTTCCCTGTGTACAGGCGCAGTATAGCACCGGAGAACGAATGTGTCAATAGAGTTAAAATCATAATTTGAAATATTTCAAAAACCGTTCATAATTATGAAACACACAAACTCAGCCCTCGGTCCAGTCGCTGAGCTCCACATAGACTGTGACGCGCCCGTCGGTGATGAGCTCGGCGCGCAGCGGACGCATCTCCGCCTTGTCGAACCAAACGCTGCACTTGAGCCCGTCATCCGGGATGAGCTGCACAACGCGCTTGCCGTCCTCCTCCCAGATGCTGTCCACAGAGCCGTCCCGCATGGCACGCAGCATCGCCGGCAGTGAAGAGAGGGGAGAGAGACCGAAGGAATCAAGGGACCCGGTGTCCAGCACCACACTGTCATATTCCAGCGTGGCGCTGCCGGGACGCACCCGGGCGGATACGCCGCGGATGAGCTCCGGGGCGATGACCGTGATGCACCCGCCCTCGCCGTCCTCCTCGTAGGCGAGGGTAAAGCGTGCCGTCTTATGCTCGTACTCCGCCCGCACCTGGGCGGTGAAGGAGAGTGTGCCGAGGGCGTTCAGCCGTTCGGCAAAGGCCCTGTAATCGCCCTCTCCGCGGCTTTTTCCACAGGATGTGAGAAAGAGCGTAATACACAGCAGGACCGGAAGAAGAAATCGTTTCATTGTTACCTCCGCAGTTTTGATAGTTCCAGCCTATGCCGGACGGGAGGGAACTATACTTTCCACACAAAAAGCACTTGCAATTTTTGTACAGGTGTGATAAATTCTGTCTTGTTATTGCGATGAACGGGAAAATAGCGCGGACTGTTTTTCTGCAGAGATCGGGGGCCGGCGGCTGTGAGCCCCTGAAAAGACAGGCGCTTGGTTCGCCCGGGAGCTCCGGCCAGTCACCGGCGTGGGATGCGCGTTAAGCATCTGGAGTGCGGCCTTGCGCCGAACGTGGGTGGTACCGCGGAAGTTTTGCTTTCGTCCCTGTGGGGGCGGAGGCTTTATTTTTTTACAGGAGAGAAGCATATGAAAGAACTTATGCAAAGCCTCAGAGAGGCTTCGATCAAGGCGATCAATGAATCCGACAACCCGGAGAGCATTGAAGCCCTCCGCGTCAAATACCTGGGCAAGAAGGGGGAGCTGACCGCGATCCTGCGCCAGATGGGCAAGCTCACCCCGGAGGAGCGCCCCGTCATGGGCCAGCTTGCAAACCAGCTGCGTGAGGAGATCGAGCAGGCCATCGACCTGCGCAAGACCATCCTCAGCAAGGCGATCCTCGAAAAGCAGCTCGAAAGCGAGGCCGTCGACGTGACCCTGCCCGGCAGGGAGCAGCCCGTGGGCCACAAGCACCCGATGTACAATGTCCTCGACCAGATCAAGGATATCTTCATCGGCATGGGCTTTGAGATCGTGGACGGCCCGGAGGTGGAGCTTGCCGACTATAACTTCACCAAGCTCAACATCGACGAGGGGCATCCCTCCCGCGACTGGACCGATACCTTCTACTTCACCGAGGACGGCAGAATCCTCCTGCGCACCCAGACCTCTCCCATGCAGGTGCATGCCATGGAGACGCGCAGTCTCCCCATCCGCATGATCGCCCCGGGCCGTGTCTACCGCAAGGACGAGGTGGACGCCACCCACTCCCCCATGTTCCACCAGATCGAGGGCATGGTCATCGACAAGGGCGTCACAATGGCGGATCTGAAGGCGACGCTCAACCTCGTCGTGGAGAAGATCTACGGCAAGGGCACCGTCACCCGCTTCCGCCCGCACCACTTCCCGTTTACCGAGCCGAGCTGCGAGCTGGACATCCAGTGCCACAAGTGCGGCGGCAAGGGCTGCCCCACCTGCAAGGGCGAGGGCTGGATCGAAGTGCTCGGCGCCGGCATGGTACACCCCAAGGTGCTCTCCGGCTGCGGCATCGACCCGGACGTGTATTCCGGCTGGGCCTTCGGCATGGGCCTGGAGCGCCTTGCCATGGGCGAGTATAAAATCACGGATCTTCGTCTCATTTTCGAGAATGACGTAAGATTCCTGGAGCAGTTCTGAGGGAGGGTGAAAAGATGAATCTGTCGAGAAAATGGCTCAATGAGTTCGTGAACCTGCCGCTGAGCGAGTATGATGACCGCAGCTTTGCCGAGGCGATGACCGTCTCCGGCTCCAAGGTCGAGGTGACCGAGGATCTGAGCAAATCCATCAAAAACGTCAAGGTCGGCAGGATCGTAAAGCTCGATAAGCACCCCGACTCCGATCATATGCTGGTCGCACAGATCGACGTGGGCGGCGAAGCCCCTGTCCAGATCTGCACCGGCGCCTGGAACGTGCACGAGGGGGATCTTGTCCCTGCGGCGCTTCACAACGCTCTGCTCCCCAACGGCACGAAGATCACGAAAGGCAAGCTGCGCGGCGTGGAATCCTGCGGCATGCTCTGCTCCCTCAAGGAGCTGGGCTGCACCGTGCATGACTTCCCCTACGGCGAAATCAAGGCAGCAGCCCTTCTGAACGACTATCACCCCCTTGACCCCGCAAAGCCCTCTGTCTCCGCCGACATCAAGGCCGGCGACAGGATTTTCGGCGCGGTGATCGCAGCGCAGGTGAAGAGCGTCGCCCCCGCGGGCGTCAATCTCTGGGACACGGTCCTGGATACGGGAAGCGGAGAGGCCGCCCTGGTCTCCGACTGTCAGAACCTGCACGCGGGCGACCTTGCGGCCCTTGATACCAAGACGAAGCGCATCCTCACGCCCGACGATCTGCACGCCGAGCAGAAGGAATTTCCTCACTGCATCCCGGACGGCATCCTGATCCTGCATGAGGACTGCAAGCCCGGCGACGACATGGGCGAGCTTCTGGGCCTGGACGACCACGTGGTGGAATTTGAGATCACCCCGAACCGCCCCGACTGCCTGTGCATGATCGGCCTTGCGCGCGAGGCCGCCGTCACCTTCCACAAAGAGCTCAAGCTGCACGAGCCGCAGGTCAAAGCCGCGGCCGGCGGCGACATCAACGAGCTCACGAAGGTTTTTGTTGAGGACCCCCTCTGCGTGCGCTATACCGCCCGTATGGTAAAAAACGTGAAGATCGCCCCCTCCCCCGCCTGGATGCGCGAGCGTATCCGCAATGCCGGCATGCGCCCGATCAACAACATCGTCGATATTACCAACTACGTCATGCTCGAGTATGGCCAGCCCATGCATGCCTTCGACTTTTCCTGCGTGAAGGGCGGCGAGATCCATGTGCGCTGCGCGAGAGAAGGCGAAAGCATCCAGACCCTCGACGGCACCGAGCGCAGGCTCACGCCCTCCATGCTCTGCATCTGCGACACGGAGAAGCCCGTGGGTGTTGCGGGCGTCATGGGCGGCGCCAATTCCGAGATCGTGGGCGACACGGCCATGGTGCTCTTTGAATCGGCAAACTTCAACGGCACCTCCATCCGCCGTACCGCCACCGCTCTCGGCATGCGCACCGATGCCTCCTCCCGCTACGAAAAGGGCCTGGACCCCCAGAACACGTATGCCGCCGTACAGCGCGCCTGCGAGCTGATTGAGCTGCTCGGCGCCGGCGAGGTGGTGGAGGGCGTCATCGACGTCTGCCCGAACGAGCTCAGGCAGACCACCGTGAAGCTCGAGCCGGAGAAGATCAACGCCCTGCTCGGCACGGATCTTTCCGAGCAGATTATGCGCGACATTCTCCTGAGCCTCGGCTTCACCCTCAAGGGCGACACGATCTTTGTCCCCTCCTGGCGCGCGGATGTGGAGCATTACTCCGACATTGCCGAGGAGGTTGCCCGCTTCTACGGCTATAACGAGATCCCCACCGCCTTCTCCGGCGGCATCTCCACTGCCGGCGGCTACACGGAGCTGCAGCAGCTCGAGCGGAAGATCGGCGAGTGCTGCCGCAGCATGGGCCTCGATGAGATCATCACGTATTCCTTCATCAGTCCCGCCTACTACGACAAGATCCGTATGCCGGCCGATTCTCCCCTGCGCGACAGCCTGAAGATTCTCAACCCCCTGGGCGAGGACACCTCCATCATGCGCACCACGATCCTGCCCTCCATGCTGGAGATCCTGACGCGCAACTATAATTACCGCAACAGGCAGGCCGCCCTCTACGAGATCGGCCGCATCTACCTCAAGCGCCCCGACGGCATGGCGGACGAGCCGAAGATCGTCTCCCTCGGCGGCTATGGGGAGAAGATGGACTTCTTCGTTCTCAAGGGCTGGGTCGAAAAGCTCCTCAAGGAGCTCGGCGCCGAAAAGCTGCGCTTTGTGGCGGAGAAGCAGAACCCCTCCTACCATCCCGGCCGCTGCGCAAGGGTCTATGCCGGGGATGTTGAGATCGGCGTGCTGGGTGAGATCCACCCCCTGGTCGCCGCCAACTACGGTGTGGACGCGGCGTTTTACTGCGCGGAGCTGCGCTTTGACGCGCTGAACAAGGCGAAGGGCGCTCTGCCGGTCTATAAGCCGCTGCCCCGCTTCCCCTCCGTCACCCGTGACATCGCCGTGGTCTGCCGCGCCGATATCCCGGTGGGTGAGCTGAGCGAATGCATCCTCAAAAACGGCGGCGAGTATCTGAAGGACTGCACCATCTTCGATGTGTACACCGGCAGCCATGTCGCCCCGGGCTGCAAGTCCGTCGCCTTCTCGCTGACGATGCGCTCGGACGAGCAGACCCTCACCGTCGAGCATGCCGAGGAGACCATTGCCCGCGTCCTCATGGCTCTGCGCGAGGAATACGACGCCGTGATGCGCTGAAAAATTTAAGTATTCTTAAAGAAATTTCGCCCTCTTGCGGCTTTACTTGTCATTGTTTTCTGCTATAATAAGGGCAAGGACACGAAAAAGGAGGGTTTCAGCATGGAAGACGCAACCCGTAAATTTACAGCACTGGACAGCAAGGCCGAGATGAAGGAGATTCTCTCCTCTGTATATAACTCGCTGATGGTCAAGGGCTATAATCCTATCAACCAGATCGTGGGTTACATCCTCTCTGAGGACCCGACCTATATCACAAACTACAATAACGCCCGCACGCTCATCTGCCGCATCGACCGGGATGAGCTGATGCAGGAGCTGCTCAGGTGCTACCTGGACAAATAATCACGGCAAAACGCAAAAGGGCACAGCGTCGTCATCCGGCCGCTGTGCCTTTTTCCGATCATAGGCTTTGGGGTTTTTCGCCCTGCGCGTGACGGGCGAGAGAGGCCCCCAGGTGACGCGCCTCCCGGCGTTCTGCCGGCGCCGCTCCTTTTTGGAGAGCTTGTCGAAGGGAATGTATTTCTTCATGGAATCTGCTCCTTTCCTGCTTTTCACAGAATGAGACGAAAAAGCGCGCAGTTTGTTTCCGAAGCGCCCGCCTGCCAGGGGGACGCATGGGAAGGCGCAATCGGATACTATCTCAAAACAGTGGAAATGAAAAGCCGTCCCTTTCGGGAGACGGCAATGTACAACAGGCGAAATGCCGGAAAGGCGGTACGCTATGGCCGAAAAGAAAAAGAAAAAGGGGATCGGCGGCAAGGCTGCGACCTCCGCGGTGGCGGCAGTCACGGCGGCGGGCGTGATGGTCGGCGGCGCGTTCTCCTCCCCACAGGAGATCCTGGAGGACAGCCCCGAGGTCATCGTGCAGTCTGTCGCCCTGGACACGCAGACCGCGGCGGACGCGGACGGCGGCGGCACGGACACGGAAGAGGAAGAGATCACCGGAGAAGAGGAGGAAAAGCGCGGCGTGCGCGCCTCGGTGCGCAAGCTGGTGCGCTCGGCCCCGCTGGGGGTGCGGGCCCTTGTCGTGCTGCCCCTCTGGGCGCTCGGCACCTTCGCGATCATACTGGCAAACGGCATGTGGTCCGCGGTTCTCTCACCTACCGTCTCTGTGATCCTGAGCTGGCTCGGCATGGCGCTGCTGGCTGTGCTGCTCTATACCCTCGCCGTCAAAACGGTCTTCCCCGATATGCCCCTGAAAAAGATCCTGAACAAACGCAGTCTCCTGACCATCCTGTCCCTCTGCCTGCTCTTCGGCGCGGCGGACGCGCTGCTGCCCGTCTTCTGGGAGGATTATGAGAAGCTCTCCCGGATCCTGAAGGCGGTCGGCTCACTCTTCTGCACCGGCGTGCCGGCGGCTTTCTTCCTGCGCCGCCAGACACGCAAGGCGCCGCAGGAGACCATCGAGGCCGAGCCTGTGGAGGACCCGGCGCCCGCGCCAACCATGGCCGAGCGTGAAGCCTCTGCCCGCGCGCTCGTCACGGAGCTTGCCGACAGCGTATGCCGCAAGGCGTGAGACAATATAAAAAACGGTGAATCCGCTTGCCCGGATTTGCCGTTTTCTGTTTTTCTACAGCCCTGGTTTCTTGACGTGCGGGTCCACAGATTGGTATAATATAGAAAATATTTTTCGAGGGGGGCATTATGAAAAAGACAGTTCTTGTTGTGCTGGCTGCGTTGCTGCTGCTTTCCTGCTGCGCAGCTGCGGCTTCGGCAGCATTTACGCTCCCGGAAGACCTCAAAACAATCGGGGACGAGGCCTTTCTGAATGCCGGGCTCGAGACGGAGATCGTCATCCCCGACGGGGTGGAGCGCATCGGAGCGCGGGCCTTCAAGGGCAGCAGCGTCGATACCGCCGCCCTGCCCGGCAGCCTCACCTTCATCGCGCCGGACGCCTTTGAGGAGGATTGCACCTTCGAGGTTCTGCCCGGCAGCTACGCAAGCCGCTGGTGCGATGAGCAGGATGCCAAGAGCGAGAACATGCGCATCTCCGTAGGCCCGGCAAAGGCGACCATCTACCCCGACAGCGATCTTGTCCTGCAGGCGGGTTGCACCTACCCCGGGCAGGTCGAGGACTGGCAGTGGGAGTGGAGCGGGGATCAGAAGAGCTGGACGCTCCTGCCGGAGCTCAAAGGGAGCAGCGCGGCCCTGAACGTGAAGGAAGAGGAGCTCTGGATCTTCGGGGATCTGTTCTATGTGCGCTGCCGGGGCAGAGTGAACGGAACCCTGCTCGAGGCCGGGCGTGCGGCGGAGGTCGAGGTTTTCTCCGACAGCCTTGCCTTTAAGAAGACCAGCAGAGCCGTCAATGGGGATTCCGTGTTCCTGGAATGGAACGAGCCCGTGCCCGGCGCGGTATATACCCTGCGGCGGACGACCCTCGATGAGGACGGGGAATATGAGGACGAGTGGCAGGAGATCGCCGAGTTGAAGGGAAGCTCCTATACCGTATACGGGCTGAAGGAGAATACACAGTACCGCTTCTCTGTCACGGCCAGCTTCGAAAACACCGGGACGCCTGTCACGCTCAGCTCCAAGCCCCTGACCCTCACGACCGGGCGCGGAAAGACGGAGCTCGAATATGTCGATTGCAGGACGGAGAAAAACGCCGTCTACGTCGAGTGGAAGCCCATATCCGGCGCCGTATATGACGTGGCGGCCAGGCCCGAGGGCGGGGAGCGGAGGATCATTGCGCAGGATGTGACCGGCAAAAGCGTATGGTGCTATGGGCTGGACACGAACACAAGTTTTATGGTCACGATCTTCGCCAGAGTCCCGGACGGCACCCTGGAAACGGGCGAGCGCGTCTTTGAAAGCGACCCCTGGACCATAAGAACCGGCGAGGCCGTGACGCTCACCATGGAAGAGCCGGGCGTCACCGGGGAGAGCGTGACCCTGCGCTGGAACGAGCTGCCGGGTGTGGACTACAAGGTCTATATGACCGAGGCCGGCGGCAGCGAGAAGCTGCTTGCGACCGTTGTACGCCCGTACTATGACGCGGGCGGCCTGCAGCGAAATACAAAGTACAGCTTCCGCACCGAGGCCAGCGTCGGGACATGGAGCCTTTCGACCCAGCCCCTGGAGGTCACGACCCGGGCGGAGAAAAACGACGTGGAATACCGCGCTCTCACGGTGGCGGAGGTGAGCTTCAAGGGCGGGCAGTACAGCAGCCGCAACTATTACGCCTCCGAGAACATCACAAACGCGCTGCGCAGTTCCCAAACCCCGACGGGCGCACCTTATTCGATCCTGCGCCGCGAGGATCAGACGGCAGAGGAGATCCTCGCCGCCATCCGGGAGGCCTTCGGCGCTGCGGACGAGAACGACGTTTCCCTCTTCCACATCGGCACCCATGGCGACACACAGGATACGGGCCGCAACGCCGGCTGCCTGGCCACAGTGGACCGCAGCGGCAGGGAAGGGGATCTCTACATGGACACGCTTGCCGATGCCCTCGGGGAAATCAAGGGGACGGTGATCGTCTGGCTCTCCTCCTGCGGCTCGGGCGCTGCGGTCTATGACGAGAACGTGCCGCAAAACGGCGACCCCGGCTTTGACGAGCTTTTGAATAAAGCCGCCGTTCAGGCCTTTGCAGCGCGGGATTCCGTCGCTGATGCCGGGGCGGACTCTGACGGCTTCACAATCGGGGAGACCCTGGCCTTCGATACCGGTGAATTTCGCCGGGAAGGGAAGTTCTATGTGCTGACTGCCTCCCGCTACCAGCAGTCGAGCTACGGTGTCGAAGGGGAAAAGAGCTCCTTCTTCGACGACGCCCTGTGTAAGGGCTTGGAGAAGGAGAACGGGACCATGCGCGCCGACGCGAACCGGGACGGGAAGCTTACCCAGCACGAGCTCTTCCTGTATATCCGGCAATTTGATGAGATGTTCATGCAGAACGTGCAGAGCTATCCCATCAACAGCGATTACGTGCTGTTTGTGAATTGATGCGGCAGGAGGTATTCATATGAAAAAAATACTGCTCGTGTTTCTCACCGCGGCGCTGATGCTCAGCTGCTGCGCGCCAGCCTCGGCGGCCGAGCTGCCCGCAGGCCTGACGGAGATCGGGGACGAGGCTTTTATGAACACAAGGCTCATCTCGCCTATCACGATCCCGGACGGGGTGAAGACCATCGGCAGGCGGGCCTTCTCCGGCAGCAACGCGGGCGTCTTCTACCTGCCGCCCACGCTGAGCAGCATTGCGCCGGACGCTTTCAGCAAAGGCGCGACCTTTGAGGTGCTGCCCGACACCTATGCCCGGGAATGGTGCAGGGAGAACGGCCTTGACTATGATCTCATGCGCGTGCCCGTCTCAGCCTCCGCCGAGACCTTGTTCCCCGGAGACAGCGTGAAGATTACAACAGACTTTCCGTATCCTGACCGCGTCAGCGCCTTCCGTTGGGAGACCAGCACCGACCATTTGACCTGGACGACCGCGGCGGAGGGGAGCGAGACAGCGTACACGGTACGGTATGCCGACAGGGAAAAGCTGAAGAACAGCTCTACGCTCTATATCCGCTGCCGGGCGCTGGTGCATGGCGTACTCCTGCAGGCGGGCAATGAGATCGAGCTGAGCTTCCTGCCGGATCAACTGGCCTTCACGGAAAATGCCAAAGCGTTGAATGCCGATTCCATCTATCTGGAATGGACCGATATGGGATCCGGAACGAAGTATTATGTCCATCAGTCGGTGAACGGGAAGTGGGTGAACATCGCCGAGCTTACAGATGCCACAGGCTTTACCGTGTACGGACTGGAAAAGGACACGCTTTACCGCTTCACGGTGGTCGCCCTCAGGACAGATGCCGGGGGCAGAGAGACCAAATATGAAACCGAAGACGGCATCGACCTGAAAACAGCGGCAACGGGCAGCACAACGGTGCAGATCACGAACTGCCAGAGCTACGGCACGGCGCTCAACGTCGAATGGGATTTGCTGGACAGAGCGGTGTACGACGTGGCGATCGGCCCGGCTGGCGGGACGATGGCGACCTACACCACAGACGCGACGGGCAACAGTGCCAGCTACTACGTCTTTGAGCCGAATACGAAGTATCAGGTTCAGGTCACAGCCCGTATCCCGGACAGCAGCCTTGCGTCCGGCTGGCATGTCTTCAAGAGCAAAATCAGCAGTGTAACCACCGGCGCGGCGGACCCGGTCGTGGTGCTCGAGCAGCCTGTCGTCACGGGCGAGAGCGTGAGCCTGCGCTGGTCAAGTCTGCCGGCTGTCAGCTATACCGTGTATATGATCGGACCTGACGGCACGGATCAGGAGATCGGCGCCACGGCGAACACCTACTTTGACGTGGGCGGGCTGGAGCGGAGCATGCAGTACAGCTTCCGGGTGGAGCCGTCGCTTGGGGACTGGAGCAGCCGCTCCGAGACGGTGACGGTCAAGATCCCGGCGGAGAAGAGCGACGTGGAGTACCGCGCATTGCTGGTCGGAGAGGTGAGCTTCGACGGAGCGCAGCGAGCCATGCGCAACTACGGGGATGTCGAAAGCATCGCCAGGCTCCTCTCCTCCGCGAAGACGCCCACAGGCGGCGCTTACGCCTTCCTGCGCCGGCAGGATCTGGACAAGGAAGACATCTTTAACGAGATCCGGACGGCCTTCGGGGCGGCGGATGACAACGATGTCTCCCTCTTCTTCATCGCCACCCACGGCGACATAGACGAAATCGGCAGGAACGCGGGCTCCCTGTCCACCGTGAACGAAGCGGGCATTACGGACACGCTGCGCCTGGAGGAGCTTGCCGACGCGCTCAGCAAGGTTCCCGGGACCGTGATCGTCTGGCTCGGCTCCTGCGGCTCGGGCGCTGCGATCTATGATGAAAACGTGCCGCAGAACGGGGACGCCGCCCTTACGGCTGCCGCAGTCGCTGCCTTCGCGGCTCATGATCCCACGGTCGTGCTCGACGATACCCTGGCCGCGGACTTCACGGTCGGCGAGACGAACGCCTTTGAACGGGGCGAATTCCGCCAGCCCAAGTTCTATGTGCTGACCGCGGCCCGCTACCACGAGATGAGCTGGGGCATGGAAGGCAACAGATTTAACTATTTCCCCAAGTTTATCTGTGACGGCGCTGCGGTGGATGCGAAGACCGGCCGCATGCCGGCCGATGCCAACGAGGACGGGAAACTGACCCAGCATGAGCTCTTCAGCTATATCAAAGTCCGTGAGGAGGACACCTCGGACTTTGTCAACCAGAACGTGCAGGAATACCCCCTCAACAGCGATTACGTGCTGTTTGTGAGCTGAAAAAATAAGGGGCTGTAAAAAAGTCGGCTGCCTTCGCGGGGGCGTCCGGAAGGCCGCCCCCCGCGAAGAACAGCCTCATAAAATGATAACAGCCTTCGGCGAAAACGTACAAAAATACGAATTCGCCGAAGGCCTGTTTTTTTGTTGTTTTTCCGTCGGGCGGTCGAGGGCTCCCGCCCCTGCGGTATTGATATTACGAGGTATGAACCGTGCAGATTTTTTTCACAGCCCCGATTTCATTTCTTCTTAAACACCAGGAACTTGCTGATCACATAGTTTCCGATGACCACCACCACCGCGACGATGATCGTTGCAATGCGGTAGTCGATGTGCAGGACGTTCACGAACAGCAGGTTCAGCACATAGCTCAGGCCCCAGGTGCCGAGGCGGGAACCCACAAAGCCCAGAAACTCCCGCCCAATATTGGGGTCCTTGCTTTGAAAGACCCACTTGCGGTTCGGGAAGTAGGCAAAGAGAATGCCCGAAACATTCTCCACGATGTTCAGCATCGTGTTCTGCGCCACCGTCGGCAGCGTCACGCCGGGATAGAAGATCGCGCCGAAGAGGAACTTGCAGCCCCAGGACACCACCGTGGTCATGCCGCCCACCAGAACGTAGACGATGATCTCCCGGTACTTGACGCACAGGGCCTTGATTTTCTCGATCATTTCCGTTCTCCTTCTCCGTCTCTGCCGCAGATGCGGGAGATGATATAGCGCGGGCGGCCCTTGATCTCATCGTAGATGCGGGCAAGGTAGTAGCCGATGATGCCGAGAGAGATCATCAGAAAACTGCCGATGAGAAGCAGCAGCAGGATCACCGTGGTAAAGCCGGGCTGGGCGACGCCCATGATCTTCTGCACAAGGGAGATGACCCCAAAGACCACCGCCACGATCAGCGTGATTACGCCCATCACCGTCACGATGTGCAGCGGGGCGGAGGAGAAGGAGGCGATGTTTGTGACAGCGTACTTGATGAGGGACTTGGTGGACCACTTGCTCTCCCCCTCGGTGCGCTCCTGTACGCGGTAGAGGACCTCCGTCTTCTTAAAGCCCACCCAGAAGGAGAGGGCGCGGAAGAAGACATTGCGCTCGGGCAGGGCATTGAGAGTGTCCACCACCTTGCGGTCGAGAAGCTTGAAGTCCGAGGAAGCGCCCATGTCCATGCCGGTGGCCCGGCTGATGAGACTGTAGAAGCTGTTGGAGGCGAACTTGTGGAAGGCACTCTCCTCGCCGCGGTCCTCCTTGATGCCCTCGACCACCTCGTAGCCCTGCTCCCACAGACGGTACATGTCCACGATCTTCTCCGGCGGGTGCTGCAGGTCACAGTCCATGACCACCACGCAGTCGCCCTTTGCCTGCTCAAGGCCCGCGAACATGGCGGATTCCTTGCCGAAGTTGCGGCTGAAGTGGACGCCCACCACATGCCGGTCCTCCTTTGAGCAGCGCTGGATCTCCTTCCAGGTGTTGTCGCGGGAGCCGTCGTCCACGAACAGCAGTTCATAGTCGATCTTCGCGCCGCCGAGGATCTTCCCCAGCCGCTCGGTGGCGATGGGGATCATTTTTTCTTCATTGTATGAGGGCAGAACGACAGAAAGCAAAAGACTCCCTCCTTATTTCCGTATCAGATAGGTTTCCGAAAGGCCGGTGACAAAAAGCTGCTCGGCCTGCTTATAATCTGTCTCGTCCGCAATGCGCCGCAGAAGCGCCGCGGAATCGTAGCCGCTGGACCAGAACTCGCTCACGTCGATGTAGACGACCACCTCGTCCGCCTGCCCCACATATTTGCGCATGGGCTCCAGACTCTCCTGATCGGTGACGTAGACCTCCGGGAAGGTCAGAAGCTGAATGAGATCCTCCGTCATCGGGACAAAGGCACATCGGGGCGCGGCAAAGAAGACGCAGGGATCGCCCTTGTGTTCGGCGAGGGCGGCGTTGTATGCCGCGTGCTCCGGGTAGAGATAGTCCGGCGGCGCGCTGCGGGCCTGATAGAGTGCCAGGCACGCCACGGCAAGAAAGGCGGCGGTGCGGATCGCGTCCGTCACCTTCTTCCCGCCGGTCCTCTCCAGAATGTCGATCAGAAAGCTCACCGTCAGCACAAAGGCGGGCATGAGGTTGTAGATATAGCGCGGCTCGTCCACCGGGGAGATGACGGCCACCAGCACGAAGCTCACCCAGGCGGGGATCAGAAACACCAGCCAGCTCCAGCGGAGACGGTGCTCGAAGCTTGCCGCCTGCACCTTCGGGAAAAGGCCGCAGATCCCGCCGATACAGACAAGCCCCGCGTAGATCGCCGCCTTGAGCCCGTGGCGCAAAAAGCCCGCGAAGGTGCGCAGGCGCACGGCGTAGAGGGCGCTGTTCGTGAGGTTGTCCATCGCGCTCTCGCCGGACACAAGCTCACCGGAAAACAGGTGCTTCAGCGCCGCCGGGAACACCAGCAGCAGGCTCACGGCCCCGATCATCGCGCAGGGGATGAACCAGGCGAGGGCTTTGTACTGCTTTTTGATCATGGCCCAGACGACGAAGGATGCGCAGAGGAAGAAGGCGTAGAACACAAAGTAATACTGCGTCATGAGACCCGCGAGGATCGTGAGGCCTGCAAACACGCAGGTGCGCGGGCGAAACTGAACCATGAGATCGGCGATGAAATACATGAGCACCACGGTCAGCAGCGTCAGCAGCACGTACATGCGGATCATCACCATCGTGGAAAGGCCGATGCAGCTCAGCCCGTACAGGAGCGCCGAGGCCGCGGCGTTACAGCGGCTGCCGCCCAGCTTCATCACGAGCGCATAGAGCATCAGCACTGTGCCGAGGTAGAGGAGGCCGTCGAGCACAAGCCCCGTCCACTTGGAGAAGCTGCCGCGGGCAAGGGTGGAGGCAATGTTGAAGAGCCAGTAGTAGAGCGGGGGGTGCACATCGTGCACCTGGTTATAGTAGACCGAGGCAAAGTCAAAGCCCTCGTCCCCGGTGATGCTGACATAATCCAGCAGCTCCTCGCGGGTGATGACCCGGTGCTCAATGCTGCCGTAGCGCTCCCCATCGGTCGAGAGAAAGGGGTGGAAGCTGGAGTTGGAAAGGCCGTAGGTGTAGATCTCGTCAATGAACATGCCGGCTTTCCTCGCCGAGAAGAGCAGGCAAACGGAAGCGACCATGACCAGCGCGAGCAGCAGCGCCCAGCTGCGTTTGAGGGTATTTTTCATGGTCTGACCTCCGACAAGAAATAATCCAATAAATTATACCCCTTAATGCCTTTTTAGGCAAGGCTTTTGAGATAAGAAATGCGCCCCGCGTTTTGCGGGACGCATGAGAGTTCGTTCCGTCTTACTTCTCCAGGTACTTGTAGCAGTTCGCGGCGAGGGTGGCGCCCAGGATGGGACCGACGATGAAGACCCAGAGGGAGACCAGCGGCGCGGTGTTGCCGGTGACGGCGGCGACGATCGCAGGCCCGATGCTGCGGGCGGGGTTGACGGAGGTGCCGGTCAGGCCGATGCCCAGGATGTGCACGCCGGTCAGGGTCAGGCCGATCACAAGGCCGCCGAAGGAGCCGTGCCCGGCCCTTTTGGAGGTGACGCCGAGAATGCAGATGACAAAGATAAAGGTCAGCACGATCTCAACGAGCAGGCCCGCAAACACGCTGCCGCCCACACCGGCGAGGCCGTTGGCGCCGAGACCGCCGGTCATGTCGGTCACATGGCCGAGACGGAAGATGATGGCAAGCAGTGCCGAGCCGATGAGCGCGCCCACGCACTGGGCGATCACATAGCCCCCGAGATCCTTCTTGTTCATGCCGCCTCTGAGATAGACGCCCAGAGAGACGGCGGGATTGATGTGGCAGCCGGAGATGTTGCCGATGGAGTAGGCCATCGCCACGATGGAGAGGCCAAAGGCCAGGGCGGTCAGAATGTAGCCGCCGCCGGAGGCCGCGTCGCAGCCAACCAGCATGGCCGTGCCGCAGCCCAGGACGACCAGCGTCATGGTGCCGATGCACTCTGCAATATACTTTTTCATTCAGAAAATCCCCCTTTTCATGTATTGGGCGAAGCGCATCCGCCCCTCGCCTTGTCCGTATCATACGACTGTCTGAACGGAAAAACAAGCCTCTGTTTTGGATGATGCTTCGGCTCCGGAAGAAAATTTTTCCCGGCGCGTGAAACAATTTTGCGCGACGCTCCGTATATATTGGTGAGTGCACTTGAAAGGAGAAAGCCATGAAGAGAAAGAGTATGAACGGCATGCTTCTCTGTTTCCTTTTGACCCTCGCCCTCGCGGGACAGGCGCACGCCGCTGAGACGGCAAAGCCCTGGCCCACCCACGCGCCGGAGGCCACGCCCTATGTGCGGATAAATGACGGTTCGGCTGTCTATGTGGGGGAGCCGGAGCCTGTGTATAATGAGAGCCCGGAGGACTTCTGGGGCCGCTTTCATGAAAAGTTCGGCCGCTTCTACGCAAGGCGCGAGGAGCTGGAAATGTTCCGCGCTCTCCCGCAGGACGAACCGTACCCCTTTGTTCCCCACAGCGTCCGCTTTGAGCTGGACGAGGGCGAGGCCATGCGCATGGCGCGCTACTTCGACGCGCTGGACGGCGTGGACGCCAGGGTGATCGCCCAGCACACGCTCCTGGATGGGTTGGACGACTGGGGCTATCTCACGGTCGTGACCATGACCCCGGCGCGCTTCTTCGAGCTGAGCGAGGAAGCGGGAGAGCCTTTTTCGTTCGAGCAGCTCTATGACGGGGTGCGGGAGCGCTTCGATGTGGAATACTGGCCGGGCGCCCTCTATGAGCAGACGGAGGAAGATCTGAAAACCTATGAAAAGCGCGGCTGCTTTTACTTTGAGGACGAAACCCTTGAAGCACTTGAAAAGCTTCCCCGGGACGAGGTGTGTGACTTCGCTCTGCGTGCGTATTCCCCCAGTGGCTGGGACCGGAACGGGCTGATGCTCGGCCATGTCCTGTGGGCTGCCGGGATCGACTCTGATCTTTATACATACTTTGACAAAGCGGAGAGCGTGTGCGTGGTGCACCTGACCCCCGTGGAGCTCTCCTTTTGGAGCGAGAAGCTGCCGGGGCGCTATCTGGTGAGGCTCAGGGAAACAGACGAGACGGCGCGGACAGAGCCCGACCGCAGCCTGCCCTTCGGTCCCAACAGGGAGGTGTACGAGGGATGAACGAACGCGCCGTACTCCGGCGGCTCAAGGATGGCGATACCGGGGCGCTCAGTGAGATCATCGGCTTTTACACGCCCTATCTCTACACCGTCGCCGCAAATATCCTGTCCCCGCAGCTCCCGCCGGAGGATATTGAAGAGGCCGTGTCGGATTCCTTTGTGCAGCTCTGGAGCCACCGGACCGAGCTGATGCCGGGGAAACTGAAGCCCTGGCTCGCGGCGGTCGTGCGAAACCGGGCAAAGGACGCCCTGCGCGCCGCCCGCCTTGCCGAACCGCTGGACGATGATCTTCTGGAGCTGGCCGCGCCGGACAGCATGGAGAAGGCCGTTTTGTACGCCGAGCTCAGCGAGATCACCCGCGAGGCGGTGGATTCCCTCGGGGAGCCGGACAGTGAGATTTTTAAGCGCCATTACTTCTTGTATCAGAAAACGGACGAGATCGCCGCTGCGCTGGACATGAACGCCGCCACGGTGCGCACGAAGCTCCGGCGCGGGCGGGAGCGCCTGCGGGCGTATTTCACGGAAAGGGGGTATCACTGTGCAGATCCGAATCTCTGATCTCATGGACAAAAGCTGCCCGGTCGAGGTCGCGCTCGGGGCAGAGGACAAAGCCATGGCCCGGCGCATCCAGGACGCCGTCATGGCAAGAATCGGGGAAACGCAGTCGAAGCCCCGCCGCACGGGCAGGAAGACCCTGCGCACCCTGCTGCTCGTCGCGGTGATCACAGCCCTGATGGGCACGGTGGCCTATGCCGCCTCCGGCTGGTTCATGAATCTGCGCAAGACCGGGACAGCCGAGACCGGCTACTGGCGCGAAGTGGACGAGCAGGGGGAAATCCTCACCGAGTATAAGGTCAGCTTTCCCGACGCCGGGATGGTCCTCACGTTTGAAGGACCGGCAGAGCGCAAAAACCAGCCGGAGTTTCGCTGCTTCTACCTGCCCTCGGAGGCGAACTTCGGCTTTACCGATGAAGAGGGCTGGGCCGAATATCTCTCCGACCAGGGCGAAGGGGCGGATATCTCCTATATCATCAGTGCGGGCAATGTCCGCGCAGGCAATCACAAGCGCATCATCAACGGCGAAGTCACGCTTGTCCGGGAGGAGGACTGGGACGACTGGCACGTCACGGAGCTGAGCAGCGACTACACGCGCTGCACGCAGCGCTGGGCGTATGAGCGGGCCAATTACGTCCTGCTCTTCAACAGCGAGGAAGGCTGGCTCATCATGGTCAGCGGCACCGATCCGCTTGACACTCTGGAGCACATCGCCCGGGAGCTCGAGATCCGCGACAGCGGCAGACCCGCCTTCTCCGGCGAGGACAGCGCCGTTGAGTCCATTGGGATTCTCGATCCCGGTCGTGGCTGAGGTACATTTTTCCCGCCCTCCGCATAGTCTGATACCAGATGACTTGCGGAGGGTTTCATTATGGTTTCAAGCTTCCTGTGGGCCGTGGGCGGCACACAGTTTATTTTTTGGATGACGGCGCTGGGAGCGTCGCTGGTATTCTTTTTCCGGGGCACGGAGCTGCGCTTTCAGAAGACCCTGCTGGGCTTTGCCGGCGGGGTGATGACCGCGGCCTCGGTCTGGAGCCTGCTGCTGCCCGCCATCGAGCAGGCCGGGGCGGAGAGCGCTCTGCCCGCCTGGCTCCCCGCGGCGCTCGGGGTGCTGCTCGGCGCTCTCTTCATCCTGCTGGCGGATGCACTGCAGAAGGGCGCCGCGGGGAAGGAGCGGCTTCTCTTCACGGCCATCACGCTCCACAATATCCCGGAGGGCATGGCGGTCGGCCTTGCCTTTGCCCTGGCAGCTACCGGGGAGGGCCTTGCCGCCGCGCTGGCTCTCGCCCTCGGCATCGGGGTGCAGAACTTCCCGGAGGGGGCGGCGGTGTCCCTGCCCCTGCGCCGCCTCGGACGGGGCAGAGCCTTTCTCTGCGGCGCGGCCTCCGGGGCGGTGGAGCCGGTCTTCGGCCTGCTGGCCTTCGGCGCGGCGAGATGGGTGCACCCGCTGATGCCGTGGCTGCTGAGCTTTTCCGCCGGGGCGATGCTCTATGTCACCGCCTGCGAGCTCTGCCCTGAGGCAAAGGGCCGCGCCGGCACAATGGGCTACATCGGCGGCTTTACCTTGATGATGGTGCTGGACGTGGCACTGGGATAAGCCACGGCCCCGCCGCCGGGGGCGGAGGAAGGGGCCGCGGCTTATCCGCAGCCGCGCGTTTGGCGGGCCGTCGGGAAGCAGGCCCGGGAAACGCAAAGCGGCAAGGCGGGCAGAATCACGTATAACGTCCATCCTGTGCAGGGGCCGATGCCCTCATCGGCCCGGCAGTACGATGGCTTTTGCGGATTCGCCCGGGCGCGGACGCACACAGCAGATTACTCCGCGCTGGTCGATCAGGGGATCAACCCCTGCGGAGATTCACGGCTGGACTTGAGGGCGGAGCCAGATATAATCGCGCCAGAGGCGCTCCTTAACGCTGCACTTCACAATTCACGCTCCGCACTCGATTGTTACTTTCCCACAAGAATCACTACTCCCTGTCTAAAACTTGTCATGAAAAATTACGAAAATTTACGGTGAAAAAAGTAGACATGCTTTGCCGACTTATGATATTATAAAAGGGTAAACTCCGGACCACGTAATATGTAACGAGGTGAAGCGTATGGCATTTAAGTTCAAGGGCGGCGTCCATCCCGATTACCGGAAATCTCCCGAGGTCCCTGTGACCGTGATCGCGCCGCCGCCCCAGGTCGTGATCCCCATGGCGCAGCATATCGGCGCCCCCTGTACCCCGCTGGTGAAAAAGGGCGACACGGTGAAGATGTACCAGAAGATCGGGGAGAGCGCGGCCCCGGTCTCCGCACCGGTGCATGCCTCTGTCTCCGGCACGGTCGTGGCTGTCGAGCCCAGACCCCATCCCCTCGGCGACCTCATCATGTCCGTTGTCATTGAGAACGACTATCAGGACACGCCTGAGCTGATGGAGCCGCTGACCCCGGCTCAGCTCAAGGACCCCGAGGCGATCCTGCAGCGCATCCGGGAGGCCGGCGTCGTCGGCATGGGCGGCGCCATGTTCCCCACAGCCTTCAAAATCTCCAGCGGCCGAGGCAAGGTGGACACCCTCATCATCAACGGCGCCGAGTGCGAGCCGTACATCAACGGCGACCACCTGACCATGCTCCAATACCCGGACGAGCTTTTGAAGGGCATCGAGCTTGCCCGCATCGCCCAGGGGGTGGAGAAGGTCTATTACGGCATCGAGAGGAACAAGCAGGACGCCATCGACATGCTCAATGCTCACGGCGCGGCCAAGTTCGGGATCGAGATCGTGCCGGAGAGCACGATATACCCCCAGGGCGGCGAGAAGATGCAGATCAAGACCCTCACCGGGCGTGAGGTCAAGCCCGGCGGGCTGCCCGCAGGCGTCGGCTGCTGCGTCATCTCCACCCGCACCGCCTATGCCATCTATCAGGCGTGCTATGAGGGCAAGAGCGTCATCGAGCGCATCGTCACCGTCGCCGGCAGCGCCGTGAAAGGGCCTGCCAACGCCATGATCCGCGTCGGTACGAACTTCGGGTACATTGCCGAGCAGGTGGGCGGCTTCGTGCGCACCCCGCGCAAGATTGTCCTCGGCGGGCCGATGATGGGCATCTGCGCCACCACGCTCGAGGCGGTCACCGTCAAGGGCACCGCAGGTCTGCTCTTCTTTACCGAGGAAGAGGACCGCACCGTGGAGGAGCCGGTGTGCATCCGCTGCGGCAAGTGCATCAATGTCTGTCCCATGCGGCTTGAGCCGACCTATATGTACCAGTATTACAAGAAGCGCAACTTCGAGATGCTGGAAAAATATCATGTGACCGACTGCATCGAATGCGGCAGCTGCACCTTCCGCTGCCCCGCGAGAATGCCGCTGACCCATGCCTTCAAGACCGCCAAGCTCATGCTTCAGGCCAGGGCCGCCAAGGAAAAGGCCAAGGCGGAGGCCGCTGCAAAGGAGGCCAGGAAATGAACGAGAAAAATGAACGCATGATTTTTGACGTGACATACCAGCCCCAGGTGCGCACCGTGCGCGACACCCAGCGCATCATGCTGGACGTGATCATCGCGACGCTGCCCATCGTGGGCTTCGGCGTGTACCGCTTCGGCTGGCATGCCCTGCTGCTCGTGGTGTCGAGCATGGCAGCCTGCGTGTTCTTTGAATGGGGCTACCGCCGCCTGCTGAAAAAGTCCATCACCATTGACGATCTCTCTGCCGCCGTGACAGGCCTGCTGCTGGTCATGGTCCTGCCCCCGCAGACGCCGGTCTGGATGGCCGTGATCGGGGACTTCTTCGCCATCGTCATCGTCAAGCAGCTCTACGGCGGCATCGGCAAGAACTTCTTAAACCCCGCCCTTGCCGGCCGCGCCTTCCTCACGGCGTCCTATTCGGGCGTGCTGACCGTCATCATGATTGACGGCGTGACCTCTGCCACCCCGCTGGGCTACCTATATGGTGACAGCCCCATGCCCTATACCCTTGCGCAGAGCTTCTTCGGCGCCATCCCCGGCAGTATCGGCGAGATCAGCTCCTTTGCCATCCTCGCGGGCGCGGCCTACCTCATTGCCCGCAAGGTCATCCGCTGGCGTATCCCGCTGTCCGTGATCGGCACGGTTTTCATCGTGAGCTTCCTCGGCGGGCATGCCGGCTACGGCCGCTTTGAGTGGGCGCTGCAGAACGTGTGCGCCGGCGGCGTGATGTTTACCGGCATCTTCATGGCAACCGACTATGCTACCTCCCCTGTCACCATCAGCGGCCAGATCATCTATGGCATCGGCATCGGCCTGCTGACCATGCTGATCCGATATTTCGGCGGCTATGCGGAGGGATGCTCCTACGCGATCCTCATCATGAACCTTTGCACCTGGGCCATCGACAAGGCCTGCCACCGCCGCCAGTTCGGCGTCTCCCGCTCGGATTTCCTCGCGCAGAAGACCGCCGGTAAGAACGCGAAGAAGGAGGCTGTGTCATGAATAAAATTGTGAAGCTGGCCCTCGTTCTTTTCGCCGTCAGCGCCATTGTGGCGGGCGTGCTCGGCGTGGTCAATGAGCTGACCTATCCCGTCATCGACGCACAGAAGCAGGCCAAGACCGCCGCGGCCTTTGCCAGCGTCCTGCAGGCTGACCGCTTCGACCTGATCGACTTCTCCAACCCCGACTTCCCGACTGTCCAGACCGTACATAAGGCGGAGGGCGTCGGTTATGTCGTGACCTCCACCTTCTCCGGCGCGCAGGGCAACATCACCCTCGCCGTCGGCGTGGACAACGATTTTAAGTGCACCGGCATCTCCGTGATCGAGCATTCCGAGACCTCCGGCCTCGGCGCCAACGCCGCCAGCACCGGCGAGGTCGGCGTGAACTTCCGCAAACAGTTTGTCGGCCAGGATGAGAGCATTGCCCTCTCCAACGCCGGCGGCAGCATCGACGCCCTGACCGGCGCGACGATTACCTCCCGTGCCATTACCGAGGCCGTCGCCACGTCCATCCTGGCCGTCGAATCTCTGAGCTGAGGAGGGCTGTCTGAATGAATCGTAAAAAACAGTTTACCGAGGGCCTGATCACCAATAACCCCGTTCTGGTCCAGCAGATCGGCATGTGCGCCACCATGGCCATCACGACGACGCTCTTCAACGGCATCGGCATGGGCCTTTCGGTGCTCATCATCCTGACCTGCTGCAACGTGGTTATCTCGGCCATCCGCAAAATCATCCCCGGCGAGATCCGTCTTGCCATCTTCGTGGTCGTCATCGCAGGCTTTGTCACCATCGTGGACATGCTGCTCAAGGCTTTTGTCCCCGCGCTGAGCGAGGCGCTCGGCGTCTTCATCCCGCTGATCGTCGTCAACTGCATCATCATCGGCCGCGCCGAAGCCTTCTGCCAGAAGATGCCCGTCAAGGACTCCTTCTTCGACGGCATTTTCCAGGGCCTGGGCTACACCTGCGTGCTGATTGCGATGTGTGTCGTGCGTGAGCTGCTTGGCTCCGGCCGCTTCGGCGGCGGCCTCATCGACGTGGCAAACGGCTTCCGCTTCACCCTCGACGGGACGGGCGCCGGCATCCAGATCTTCCCGGAGAGCTACGGCGCATCCATTATGACCCTGCCCTTCGGCGGCTTTCTGACGCTGGGCCTGCTCATCGCCGCGATGCAGTACGCTCTCAAGAAGGCTGAGGACAAAAAAGCCAAGAAAGCGGAAGAGAAGAAGGAGGCTGAGAAATAATGCTTAGCAGTATCATCACCATCTCACTGGGAGCGATCCTGATCAACAACTTCATCTTCTCCCAGTTCCTCGGCTGCTGCCCCTTCCTGGGCTGCTCGAACAAGGTGGACACAGCGTTCGGCATGGGCCTTGCGGTCGTGTTCGTCATGGGCCTGGCCTCCGCGATCTGCTGGGTTATCAATGAGTATATCCTGGTCGCGCTGCATCTGGAATTTCTGCAGACCCTGGCGTTCATTCTGGTCATTGCCGCGCTGGTTCAGTTCGTGGAGATGTTCCTGAAGAAAATGGTCCCCTCGCTCTACTCCGCGCTGGGCATCTTCCTGCCCCTCATCACCACCAACTGCGCGGTGCTGGGCGTGGTGCTGCTGAACGTCCAGAACAACTACAACTTCATCGAGTCTCTGGTCTACGGCATCACCGGCGGCATCGGCTTCCTGCTCGCCATCGTGCTCTTTGCGAGCGTGCGCGAGCGCGTGGAGTTTGCCGAGTATCCCGAGTGCTTCCGCGGCTTCTCCATCTGTCTCGTCTCCGCCGCGCTGGTGGCCCTGGCCTTCATGGGCTTCAGCGGCATGGCGATCCCGGTATAAGGAGGGCGGCGTATGAAAACGATTTTGCTTGCTATGCTGGTCCTCGGCGTTCTGGGCGGCATCTTCGGCGCGCTGCTGGCCTACGCCTCCAAGATCTTCTATGTGAAGGTCGATCCCAAGCAGGCCGCCGTGCGCGAAGCCCTGGCCGGCGCCAACTGCGGCGGCTGCGGCTATCCCGGCTGTGACGGTTACGCCGCTGCGGTCGCAAAGGGGGAGGCCCCCTGCAACCGCTGCGTCGCGGGCGGCGCCGAGACGGCTGCCAAGGTGGCCGAGATCATGGGCGCGGCCAATGAGGTCGGCGAAAAAATGGTCGCTTTCGTCCCCTGCTCCGGCTGTGAAGGGGTGGCGGAAAAGCGCTTCAACTACACCGGACCTGAGGACTGCCAGGCCGCCATGCTCTTCGGCGGCAAGAGCAACAAGCTCTGTACCTTCGCCTGCATCGGTCTCGGCAACTGTGTGCGCGCCTGCCAGTTTGACGCCATGCACATCGTAAACGGCATCGCCCGGGTGAACCGCTCGAACTGTGTCGGCTGCGGAGCCTGTGTGGATATTTGCCCCAAGAGCATCGTCAGGCTCATTCCGGAGAGCCAGCGCGTGATGCCCGGCTGCTCCAGCCATGACAAGGGCGGCGTCGTGATGAAGGTCTGCAAGGCCGGCTGCATCGGCTGCATGAAGTGCCAGCGCGAATGCCCGGCGGGCGCCATCATCGTCAAGGACGCCCTGGCCGAGGTCGATCCCGAAAAGTGCATCGGCTGCGGCAAATGCGCCGAGGTCTGCCCGAGACACATCATCGTGGACTTCCAGGCGTAATAGTATACGCACAAACATTGAGCCCCCACGCGAGAGCGTGGGGGCTTTGTCATGGGATTTTCAATTATATTCCGGGAAGCGCGGGGCGTAGTCGATCAGCTCCGTGACCGGCCAGAGGCACTGCTGGGAGGCGGTGTAGACAAGATAGGGGCCGTACTGCCCGCGGAAGGTCATCTCAGCGCCGTTGGCAGCACACTCGGCCAGAAGGGCCGGGGCCTCCGTCTCCAGGAAGACGAAGATCGCGCGCTTATAATCCTCAATGTGGTATATGTCCCGGATGTTGATGTGCGGGGAGACCTTGAAGGGAAAATCATCCTGCCAGCAGCCGGCGGTCAGCGCCCCGTCGGAGCAGACGGCGATATACGGCGCGCAGGTGGATTGACTGCCGTATACAAGCTCGTAGCCCTGCGCCACAGCCCAGTCGGAGATCTGCCGGGCGGGGGTGGGCTCCTTTGCCAGAGCCACACGCAGATCATCGTGATAGCTGAAATAGAGGTTCGCAGCTGAGAGTACACAGAAGACCGCCATCAGAGCGGCGCGATGCCGGGACCTTAAGCGCTGGCCGACCAGTACCAGCGACAGGGCCGGGAGCGTATAGTAGAGGAAAAGATAGATGGGGCGAAGCTGCACGGAGCTGACAAAGGAGGCCGCAATCACCGCAAGGCAGCCGAGCAGCGACACCAGCCAGAAGCAGGCCGCCGCGCCGGAAACGCGCTCCCGCCGCCGCAGCAGCAGGGCAGCCGCCGCAAGCACCAGCAGCGTCAGCGCGAGAAAGAGCAGGATGAAGAAAAGCCGGTGCTCGCTCTGCCGTGTCACGTCATAGCCTGAAACGGTGATGAGCGCGGTGTGCACATCCCGCAGCTTTTCGGAAACGGACGCGCCGGAAAAGACGGATGCGCCCTCAAAAATCTCATGCCGCCGCACCGGCAGGAGCCGGACGAAAACAAGGCCCAGCCCGTTTGCCGCCGTATAGCAGAACGTCCGCCAAAGCCGCATGCGCTGTCCCGCGGGATAGAGCGGCTGTTTTTTCAGAACGTGGCAGAGGGCGGCAAGCAGCTCATAGCACAATAGCGGCAGGATCAGTACACAGGTCTGTCGGAGACTTTGCATCCCGAGGGTAAAGCACAGGAGCACGGACAGAAGCAGCGGCCCGGGCCGCCACGCCCCGGAGGAGAACGAGCGCGCGTAGTCCCCCAGCACCACAAAGAAGCAGATCAGGTAGCAGGCATAGAAACTGCACATGGCAAAGAAGAGCTGCTGCCCCTCCTCCCGGAAGACGGAGAAGGGCCCGAAGATCGAGGCCAGGAAAACCAGCACGGCGGCTAAACTGAGCGAGGGGCGCTTTACGCAGGCGTGCAGCATCCACAGCATGGACAGCAGCAGGAACACCGACATGACAAGCGTTGCCCAGGCCATGGCCCGGTTCATGCTGCCGGTGAGACCGTAGAAAAGCGCCGCCAGCACCGGCGTTGCCGCCACATAGAGCTGATTGCCGAAGAGGTAGTTCTTCGGGAAGAGGGTCTTCTGCTCCCACATGAGCCGGGCTGCCAGCGTGTCCTCATACATGTCGGAGGTAGCAAGGCGAGCAAAGCCACGAAAGTCGATCACCGTGAACACGGCGAGGTAGCCGAGAATCACCAGCGCCATGAGCGCCGCCCAGAGATATTCCGTTTTTCGCTGCGTTTCGCTCATTTCGCCTCTCCGTATGCGTAGAATGTTATGTGCAGAATGTTGTATCAGTTTACCCTTGCGCCGGGGAAAAGTCAAGCGAAGCGCAAAAGACGACAGGAAGGGTGCCGGCACGAGATGTGGCGGCACCCTTCCTGCGATGCATGTCTGCTCTTTACAGGCCCTTGATGAGGGCCAGGTCTCCGTAAAGGATCGAGTCGTCTCCGAGCGCGGCGACCTTGAAATCCACAAGCGGGCGGATCGAAATCATGCAGTAGCGGTCCACCTCCGCAAGGACCTTTTGCAGGAACACATCGCCGATAGCCTCCATGATGCCGCCGCCGTAGATCACCAGATCCGGGGCAATGGTGTTGATCATGTTGCCGGTGGCGATGGCCAGATAATGGCAGGCGCGGTCGACGGCCTCCATGGCCACCTGGTCGTTCTGAGCAAGTGCCTTCTTGAGGCGCTTGCTGCGGAAGATGCCGCCGTCCTGCACATCCTCGGCCAGCATGCACGGGCGCTTGCGGGCGACCTGCTGCCGGATGTAGTCGGACATGCCGCGCTTGCTGGAGAAGACCTCCAGACAGCCGCTCTGACCGCAGCCGCAGAGAGGCCCGTCCGGATCGAGGATCATGTGGCCGTACTCTGCCGCCATGAACTGATTACCGGTAAAGAGCTTGCCGTTCAAAATCAGGCCGCCGCCCATGCCGGTGCCGGGGAAGAAGCCGACAATGTTCTTGTAGCCCTTTGCCGCGCCGAATTTGTATTCGCCGAGGACACCCAGATTCACGTCGTTGCCCACATAGAAGGGTACGCCGAATTTCTTTTTCATGGCCCCGGCAATGTCGTAGTTGCGCCAGGGGAGGTTCGGCGTAAAGAGTACGACGCCCTTGTCCTGGTCGATGACCCCGGGGGCGCAGGAGGCAATGGCGTTGAGCTTTTTCCGGTTGATGCCGGATTGCTGGATCATCTCCTCCACCACACTGATGATGACCTTTTCCACATCGGCCGTACCCTCGCCCTCACTCTTGGAGCGCTTTTTCAGCCGGTAAATGATCTCGTCCTTCTCGTTGAAGATGGCGCCGAGCACCTTGGTCCCGCCCACGTCCAGGCAGATGTTGTAGCTTTCAGCCATTGTTTTGTCCTCCGTAAGGATTATTGATTGGAAGTGCTTATCGGGAATTCTCGTCGGTCTTGACAGCGCGGCGGCCGCGCTTTGCGGGGGGCTTGGGCGCGTCGTCGGCTGCGGCGGCACGGCGGCCGCGCTTTGCGGGGGGCTTGGGCGCGTCGTCGGCTGCGGCGGCGCCGGGCTTCTCCTCCAGCTTCACCTTGTAGGCACTGAAGTAACGGTACAGCGCCTCCTGGGAGCTGGTGCCCTTGCCGCCCTTTTCGCGGATGTAGCTTCCGTCCGGCTGCATGCGGCGGGATTTCTCCCGGTCATGCCGGAGCGCGTCGAGCACGGTGTTGATCTGCTCACGGGTGTCGGGCGTCACAACCTCCATGAAGGCCTCCACGCGCCGCTCCAGATTGCGGTTGAGCAGATCGCCCGACCCGATGAACAGGCGCTGTTCTTCTCCCTCGCCGAAACTGTAGATACGCGAGTGCTCCAGCCAGCGGCCCACCACGCTCGTCACGGTGATGTTTTCGGTCTGGCCTGGCACGCCGGGGCGCAGGCAGCAGATGCCGCGGATGAAAAGCTCGATCTTCACGCCCGCCTGCGAGCAGGCGATGAGCTTTTCCATGATGTCGACATTGTTCATGGCATTGCACTTGATAGCCACGCGGCCTGCCGGACCCTTTGCCATTTCGCGGTCAAGAAATTCCATCACACGGGATTTGAAACTCTTCGGGGCGATCCAGAGGCAGTGCGCCTCCGGCGGCAGCTCTCCTCTCAAAAGGGCGGCAAAGGCAGCCTCGGCGTCGAGTCCGGCCTCTTCCTTGGCGGTAATGAGAGAAAGGTCCGTATACTGTTCACCCGTGACCTCGTTATAGTTGCCGGTACCCACCTGGGTGACGCGGCTGATGTTGTCCTCATGCTGGCGGGTGATGACGCAGAGCTTGGAGTGCACCTTGTGGTCCGGCAGGCCGTAGATCACGCGGCAGCCTGCGTCCTCCAGCATTTCGGAATAGTCGATGTTGTTCTGCTCGTCAAACCTTGCGCGCAGCTCCAGCAGGCACAGCACATCCTTGCCCTTGTCGGCGGCATAGGCCAGGGCCGCGGCGATCTTGCTGCTGCCGGACATACGGTAGAGGGTGATCTTGATGGACAGGACCTCCGGATCGTCGGCCGCCTCGTAGATGAGGTCCACGAAGGGCATCATGCTCTGGAAGGGGAAGCTCAGAAGCAAATCGTGCTTTTCGATATAGGCAAAGTATTCGCCCTTTTTGAGGCCAATGTCACGGGAGGGGCGGCGTTCCTCATATTTGAAATTCTCATGCCCGCCGATGCAGGAGCGGAAGGAGAGATCAAAGGGCACACTCTGGGTGAAAACACTGCGTTCGGGCACATGCAGCTTTTTGATGAGCAGAGCGCGGTTCGATTCGGAGAGCTTGCCGTAGATCCTGGCCCGCACGGGCAGCTCCCGCTTGCGCTTGGAGAGCATGGAGGATACCTTGACGCGCAGATCCTCGTCCGCCCAGTCCGCTGCGTCAGCGAGGAACACATCGGCATTGCGTGTGACCTCCACAATGGCGCTCTGCTGGATGTTTTCCTTTTTCAGCAGCAGGGGCAGGAAGTGCCGGACAAGCTGGGCTGTGAGCACGATCTTCTGACAGCCGTTGATCTCAAAGCTCAGGTAGGCGGGCATCCGGTGCAGGGCGATCACCGCCAGCTTCTGTGCCGCGCCCCGGCCCAGGAAGGCAATCACATTGGACTCCCCGTTCCACAGGAAGGGGAAGGGCTGGTCCATGCTGATGATCTTGGGGAAGAGCATATCCTTGATATCGCCGAAGAGCTTCTTGCTCATCAGCTCATCCACCTTGCTGATCTTCTTGAAGTCCAGCACGTCAACCCCGTTTTCCCGCAGCTCGCTCCGGATGTTTTTCCAGATGCTCTCCATCAGGGTCTGCTGCTCGCGCGTGATGCGCAGTACCTCCTGGATGGTCGTATCCGGCAGCATCCCGGACAGCGGGTCCCGCTTCTCCGGCGTCAGCATGGCGCGGTGAGTCAGGATGCCGATGCGCACCCGGTAAAACTCCGTGAGGTTTGATTGATAGATCATCAGGAACTTGAGACGCTCCAGCAGCGGCACCTTCCGGCTCGACGCCTCCAGCAGCACGCGCTCGTTAAACGCAAGCCAGCTCAGCTCCCGGTTGATGTAAATGCTTTCCTCGGCGGCCCTGCGCTCAGCCTCCAGCTGCTTTTCAACGGGGGAGATCTTCTTCTCCGCCGCTGTCAGCTTTTTCTCGGCTGCCTTCTTCCTGGCCGCCGTCTTCTTCTCAGAAGCCGTCTTCTTCTCGGAAGCTGTCTTCTTCTCGGAAGCCGTCTTCTTCTCGGAAGCCGTCTTCTTCTCGGAAGCGGCCTTCTTTTCGGAGGCCGTCTTTTTTTCGGAAGCGGCCTTCTTTTCGGAGGCCGTCTTCTTTTCGGAAGCGGCCTTCTTTTCGGCGGCTGCCTTTTTCTCGGCAGCGGCCTTCTTCTCTTTCTGCGCCATAAAGATGCCGATCTCCTTATGCAAGCCGCTCTTTGCAGGCCTTTTCCAGCGCGTCGATCACGATGCGCAGGGCCTTGATGCGGGCGTATTTCTTATCGTTGGATTCGATGATGAACCAGGGGGCGTTCTTTGTGCTGGTCTTCTCCAGCATCTCGTCGATGGCCTGCTCATACTGAGGCCATTTTTCGCGGTTGCGCCAGTCCTCCTCAGTCAGCTTCCAAGCCTTCTCCGGGGTGTTCTGCCGGTCGTTGAAGCGCTGGAGCTGGGTGTCCTGGTCGATGTGGATCCAGAACTTGAGCACTACGGCGCCCCAGTCGGTGAGCTGCCGTTCAAACTCGTTGATCTCGTTGTAGGCGCGCTTCCAGTCGTCCTCCTCGCAGAAGCCCTCTATCCGCTCCACCATGACGCGGCCGTACCAGGTGCGGTCAAAGATGCAGATGTGGCCGCTGCGGGGGAGCCTTGTCCAGAAGCGCCAGAGGTACTGACGGTTTTTCTCGTGCGGCTCAGGAGAGGCGATGGGCATCACGTCAAAGCCGCGGGGGTCCAGGGGCTTTGCGATGCGGCGAATGTTGCCGCCCTTGCCGGCTGCGTCCCAACCCTCATAGCAGAGGATGACCGGGATCTTCTTGAAGTAGATGACGTTGTGCAGCTCGCCCAGGCGCTTCTGCAGCTTCTTGAGCTCCTTGTCGTACTCCTCGTCCGTGAGAGCGGGGGAGAGATCCACATCCCGGAGCTTCGGCATCTTGAGCAGGGGGAAGTCCTCCTTAAAGGGCCTGCCGACATAACGCCCCTCCTCCAGAGCCTTGTCGATCGCCGTCACCAGCAGCTTCAGCGCATCCCGGGAGGCAAGGCTGCGCTTGCTCCCGTCCAGCGTGTGCCAGCGGATAACCTCGCCGGTCTTCTCCATGAAGGACTCGTAGGTCTTCCGGAAGGCGTCATACTCGGCCATCTGCCACATATCCTCGGGCGAGACGCGCCAGGAGGTCTCAAAGCTCTCACGCAGGGCGGTGATGCGCTTGCGCTGCTCCTTCTCGCTGATGTCTACGAAGAGCTTGAGCACGAGATACCCGCCGTCACGCAGCTGCCGCTCAAACTCGTTGACGGCGCGCACGCGCTTTTTGAATTCATCTTTTGTGATATCCCGGCGCAGGATCTTGCGCACGCAGTCCTCCATCCAGCCGGAATCGTAGAACATGATCTTGCCGTTTTCCGGGATGGCCTTGGCATATGGATAGAGAAAGGGATAGCGGCTGAGCGCCTCCGGGGTGATCAGCGGAGAAGTGACGTTGTAGTTTCTCGGGTCGATCTCGCTGATCAGCTCGTTGATCAGGCTGCCCTTGCCGGCGGCGGCCCAGCCCTCCACCAGCACGAGGATGGGCAGGCCCTTTTCCCGGACAAGCTGCTGCTGCGCCACCAGGCGGGCGCGCAGGGCCTTGATCTCAGCCTTGAGCTGATCCTTGCTCCCGGCCTCCTTTTCCTGTTTCCGGCCGGCCTTTTCCGCTTTTTTGGCTTCTGCGGCTTCCTTGCTTTCTTTTTTCATCATGATCATTCCTTTTATAATGGTAAAGATATGGACACAGGTAAGAAGCGCTTTAAAATTCTATAGTACTGTGGTTATTTTACGCTAAGGACAGAGGGAAGTCAACAAGAGAGTTGTGCATTTTCCACACTTGCGACCGGAAAAATTTCGCCTTATACTGTCAGCATTGTTTTATTTTGCGTGAAGAGCGCGGGAGAACGTGCCTGCCTGGGCACCTGCTGCGTCTCATGCTGCCAAAGGTGTGGTTGGAATGAAAAACGAAAAGATGCTCGGCAATATGCTTCTGCTTCTTACGGCCATGATCTGGGGCACCGCCTTTGTGGCCCAGCGGGTCGGCATGGAGAGCATTGAGCCTGTCACCTTTACCTCCGCGCGCATGTGGCTTGCGGCCCTGGCCACAGGGCTTGCGGCCTTCCTGCTGCGGCGCGGGGGCGGGGATGCCGCCGAAAAGAGGCGGGCGGTCAGAAGCGCGATCCCCGGCGGGATCTGCTGCGGCCTCTTCCTCACGGGGGCAAGCCTTTTCCAGCAGTACGGCATGGTCACCACCACAGCCGGAAAGGCCGGCTTTATCACGGCGCTCTATATCCTGCTGGTGCCCCTCTTCAACTTTCTGCTTTTCAAAAAGCGCAGCTCACCGCATGTGTGGCTCGCCATCGCCATCGGCGTCGTGGGCATGTATCTTCTCTGCGTGACAGAGGATTTTCACCTCACGAGGGGCGACGCGCTGGTGGCGGTCTGCGCTGTCCTCTTCACCGGGCATATCCTCTGCTGCGACCACTTCTCCCGCCTGGCCGATCCCGTGCGCCTTTCGGCAGTACAGTTTCTCACGGTAGCACTGATCTCCGGCCTGATCGCCCTGATCGTCGAGGAGCCGAGCTGGGACAAGATCCGTGCCGCAGCGGTCCCGATCCTCTACTGCGGCGTCATCTCCGGCGGCGTGGGCTACACCCTGCAGATGGTGGCCCAGCGCATCACGGAGCCCACGGTGGCATCCCTGCTCATGAGCTTCGAGGCTGTCTTTGCCGCCCTCTCCGGCGCCCTGCTCCTGCATGAACGCATGAGTGCCCGGGAGCTGATTGGCTGCATCATCATGTTCGCCGCCATCATCCTGGTCCAGCTCCCCGAGCCGGGGAAGAAAAAGGCGTCCTGAAACCCTCACACCCGATGCCGCATCCTGCGGGATCTCCCCGTAAGCGCCGGAATAGGACAAAATCTCCCGGGAATAGAATGTGCCCGGAGGGGGGATTTCATGATGAGCTATTTTTCCGAGCTGCGGTATAAGGAGATCATCGACATCCACACGGGGTACCGCCTGGGCTACGCCTGCGATCTGGAGCTGGACGACCGGGAGGGCTGCATCGCCTCTCTGGTTGCCCCGGGCAGGCCCCGCCTGTTCGGCCTGCTGGGGCGGGAGGAGGACTATATTCTGCCCTGGAAGAACATTGTGCGCGTGGGCAGCGACATCATCCTTGTGGAGATCAAGGGCGACTTTATGCGCCGCAAGCGGCAGACTCGCTGGTTCTAAGCCCTTGGCAAACGCAGGAAAATAAGGTATAATATACGTGTGGAAAACGGTCCCGGAAGGGAGGACGGAACATGAGAAGAATGCTTGCGGCGCTGCTGGTCCTGTGCCTGCTGTGTCCGATGCTCACAGCCTGCGGAAAGACGGAGCCGCTGGAGCCCTGGCAGATGCCTGCGGTGGACACCAAGCCCACCCCCGTGCCTACGGCGACCCCGGCCTTCGGCGGCGGCAGCCCCGAGCGCTATGTCTGGAACGAGGCGGCGCTGCTTCTGATGAACAACCCCGGCGCCGCGCCGGACAGCCTGCGGGAGACATATTCCCACAAGCAGTGCGCAGCCCTCTTTCCTTATAATTTCCTGCCCACCGCCGTCTTCGGGGAGAGCTATGCCGGCTATGAAAAGCTCAGCCTCAAGAAGACACAGCATGACGTGATGCTGGACGCGGACGGGCAGCTTGCCGAGCATGCCTACATCGAGTTTCAGTATCTGCCCAAGAGCGGGAAGGAGGACGAGGGGCTTTTCGTCATGGCGGAGCTCTGCTCGCTGGAAAATGCCCAGGAGATCTACAACGGCCTCTACCCCCATCTCATGATGCCCCAGGGAGTGCGCCTGCAGACCTCGACCTATTATCTCAAGGACTTTGTGCTGGCAAAGGTGGAGGAGCAGCGCGTGGCGCAGATCCTCAAGCTCACGCCCGCCTCCTACTTTGCCGATTCCCGCCGGCGCATGGCGGAGGACGCAGACTTCGTGCCTCAGCGGCAGATCCTGCTGACGGTGACCTGCGGCCTCAATATGAGCGATGAAGAGTTTATCGCTGCGGCCTCCTATCTGCTGCGCTACAGCGACGGCAGCGAGATCGTCACCCCGGAGCCGAGCCGTCTGCCCGCCTTCGGGGAAAAGGGAGCGGCGTAGCATCGAATGAGAGAATGCGCAATGCGTTCTCTCATTCGAAAAAGGATGCACCCTGCCGTATACACGCACTTGCGGGAGACGCTCGTACACTTGCAGGAGAGATGAGCTTTTCCGAGGTATATGCCCCCGGAAAAACGATTTGATACTGTCGATCCATAAAACACTGTGTTTGATGGAAAATACATCGCGCGAAGGTGCGCTGCCCGTTTTGTGCCAGAAGGCACAAAACATCTCATACGGTATACGGCGCGCCATTGGTGCTATAAAACGCTTTGATGGTTTTTTTGCAGGAAACCGGTATGATTTGCCAATCTGCAACAACCCCTTGTGCTTGCCCGAATAGATGATATATACTGAAAAAAGCGGTATTTACAAAAAATATTTGAAAGGCGGGATCAACGTAAAAGTGGACAAAATCATTAAAAATGCGATAATCTACACAGCAAACCGGGACTGTCCGCTGGCAAGTGCCCTGGCGGTGAAGGATGGCAGATTCGTCTATGTGGGCGACGAGGCCGGACTTTCGGACTGTGAGGGCGAGGTCACAGATCTTGGCGGGAAGTTCATCATACCCGGCATCATCGACAGCCACGTCCATGTAACCATCCCTGTCGGATTTGAATACGCGGACCCGGGGCCGCGCGTAGAGTGCGACGGCAAGCAGGCAGCGCTGGACTTTATGGCGGACTATATAAAAAAGAATCCCGGTGAAAAGCGCTACCGGTTCAATATGGAGAAAAAGATCCTGAACGGCGAGGATATCGTAAAAGAGGAGCTCGACGCGATTTGTCCGGGTGCCGAGCTTATAATTCAGGAAGCGGAGGGCCACAGCATCTGGGTGAACTCCAGAATCCTTGCCAGGCACGGCATTACCGATGACACGCCGGACCCCATACCGGGACTTGCCATTTATGTAAGGGAAGACGGGCATGTGACCGGTAATTGTATTGAAGGCGCAGCGGAAATTCCGATCATTCTCGACAGTTCCATGGAGCTGACCGACGAACAGGTCGACGCGGCACTCCAGCGCTGGATCGATTTTTCGGTGACCTACGGCGTGAGCTGTGTCTTTGACGCCGGCCTTCCGGGGGATTCCACGTTCCATGAGAAGGTCTATAAGCGCCTGTGTGAGCTGGACAGACAGGGAAAGCTGCCCGTTTATATCGACGGCAGCCTTGTGGTCGATGCGGAGCGGGATGCCGAGGAGGGCCTCAAGGAGCTGAAGCGCTTCCGCGACACGTATAACACGGAGCACCTGAAGGTTCATACCATGAAGATTTTCATGGACGGCACGCAGAAGATCCATACCGCGGCCATGGTTACGCCTTATGCGGATGTCCATACAACGGGCACTACTGCTTTTTCCGCAGAGGGGATTGCGGAGCTTTTGAAGAATCTCAACGAGGCCAACCTGGATCTTCACCTGCACACCGTCGGCGAGCGCGCGTCCCGCACGGTGCTGGACGGTGTGGAGCTTGCCCGGAAGGAGCTGGGAGACAGCTTCCATGTGCGGGTCACCTGCGCCCATCTGGAAATTGAAGATGACGCGGATCTGGATCGCTTCGCAAAGCTCGGCGTATTTGCGAACTTTACGCCGTGGTGGCATGCCGATGACCCGAAGGTAAGCGCTTCGTGGCTTGGTGAGGAACGCTCCCGGAAGCAGTTCCGCTGCAAAACGGTTTGGGATACCGGCGCGCTCGTGGCCTGGTCCAGTGATAACATCACCTTTGAGGATCTGACTAACTGGAACCCCTACCTCGGCATGGAGGTTGGCATGACCCGCTTGAGAACCGAAAAGACCCGCGTCTCCGAATACAACAGAACCGAAGCGGTATTTCCTCCCGAGGACGAGCGCATGAGCATCGAAGAGATGCTGCTGGGCTATACCATCAACGGCGCAAAACAGCTCGGCATCGAGGCGCGCAAGGGCTCCATCGAGGTCGGGAAGGACGCGGATTTCCTGGTGTTTGACAACAATCTGCTAACGGCGGAGAAAGAGGGCTTCAGCTACAATCTGCCCCGTGACGTGTACTTCTGCGGGAAGAAAGTGAACTGAGACGATTCACCGGATTGTACGCGAAGAAGCAAAAAAGCAGAAACAGTACCTGCGGCAAACACGGACCTTGCTTTTGAGCGGCCTGCCGCAATTCAAGCTGCCCCGATTTTGAACTTCTGACAGAATGAGCTGGGGAAAATATGGCCAAATGTAATATAATCGGATTATTTGAATCCAGAAAGGGACATCTTGATTACCGCCTGAAGCGGGATTGTATCAAAAACGGGATCGCAGCGATCCCTTGTCGGGTTTCCGATTACAGCGATGTGATCAGCGCCTGCAGTGTGAAAGACTGCGAGACGAAAATTCAGAGGGGAGTGCCCCTCTGAACTCCCCCCGGCTGATAACGAAATACAACGGAGATGCTATGGGACCTAACGAAACAAAGAAAGAACGCGCGGTGCTGGCGGGGCTTGCCGCAGCCAGCATGGACGTGCATGAGCGCTCCAGCGACGTGACCATGGAGGAGCTTGCCGCCCTTGTGGAGACCGCAGGGGGGGAGGCGGTCGCCTCCATGATCCAGTCAAGGCCCACGCCCGAGCCGCGCAGCTTTCTCGGCGACGGCAAGGTGAAGGAGCTCAAGGAGCTTATCGAGGCAAACGAGTGCGATCTCGCCGTATTTGACAACGAGCTTTCGCCCTCCCAGATGCGGGTCCTGTCGGAGGAACTGGGGGTGAAGGTGCTCGATCGCTCGGGCCTCATCCTGGATATTTTTGCCCAGCGGGCCAGGACGCGCGAGGGCCAGCTGCAGGTGGAGCTTGCGCAGTACAAGTATCTGCTGCCCCGCCTGACCGGCATGTGGACCCATCTGGTGCGGCAGACGGCCTCGGGCGGCTCGTCCCCCATCGGCACCCGCGGACCGGGCGAGACCCAGCTTGAGACCGACCGCCGCCACATCCGCCGCAAGATCCAGAAGCTGGAGGAGGAGCTGGCGGAGGTGCGCAAGGTGCGCGGCACACAGCGGAGACGGCGCGAGAAGAACGCCATGCCCGTCGTGGCCCTGGTAGGCTACACCAACGCCGGCAAGTCCACGCTCTTAAACTGCCTGACCGGCTCTGACATCCCGGCGAACGACCGGCTCTTTGACACCCTGGACACCACCACCCGCCGCCTGAAAATCGACGAGACACAGGAGATCCTTTTGTCCGACACGGTGGGCTTTATCCGCAAGCTCCCGACCCACCTGATCGAGGCCTTCAAGGCAACGCTTGAGGAGCTGCAGTATGCGGACGTGCTGCTGCATGTGATCGACATCTCAAACCCCGAGTGGACCGAGCAGGCCCGCGTGGTGGACGAGCTTATCCGCCAGCTCGGCGCCGAGGCCACGCCCTGCATCCGCGTCTATAACAAGTGCGACGCCTATTTCGGCATCCGGCCCCACGGGGAGGACACGGTCTGCATCTCCGCCAAAAGCGGGGAGGGGACACAGAAGCTGATGCAGCTGCTCTCCGCCCGCCTTGACCGCGGCAAACACCATGTGACGATCCGGCTGCCCTACGCTGCCGCCGGGCTTCTCGACAGCCTCAACCGCGAGGCGGCGGTGCTCAAAAGCGAGTACACCGAGGACGGCGTGGAGCTGGAGGCCATCGTCCCGCCGGAGCTCTTCGGCAGAGTCAAGGCCTATATCCCGGGCTATGTGGAGCCCAAAGAGGACTGGGAGACATGAGCGAGTATTATATCCCCACCGGACCCGGCGAGGCGGAGTTCACCGAAAAGCGCTCCCGCTTTCTCGGCCATGTGCGCATGGTGGAGAATGAGGATGAGGCACGCGCCTTCATCGCCGATATGAAAAAGAAATACTACGACGCACGGCACAACTGCTGGTGCTACAGCATCAAGGACGGTCCCGAGCGCTACAGCGACGACGGCGAGCCCCAGGGCAGCGCCGGCATCCCCATGCTGGAGGTGCTGCGCCGCCAGAACGTCACAAATGCCGTGTGCGTGGTGACGCGCTACTTCGGCGGCGTGCTGCTGGGTACGGGCGGGCTTCTTCGCGCCTATACCAGGAGTACCGCCGACGCGCTGGAGGCCGCCGGCGTCTCCGCCGTGCGCCGCTGGGTGGAGACGGAGCTTCCCTGTTCCTACGCCCAGATGGAAAAGCTCAAGCTGGAAGCGGCTTCTGCCGGAGGGATCGTCGAGGATGTGGAGTACGGCGCGGGCGTTACGCTCAAGGTGCTGGTGCCGGAGGAGCAAAGCGAGGCTTTCGCCGCGCGCATCTTCGACCAGACCGCAGGCAGCGTTCAGGTCCGCGTCACGGGCGAGAGCTTTCGCGCCGTGCCGGTACGGTGAAAAAATTTTTGAAAAAAATAAAGGGAAATAAGAATTGACGTCGTATAAGAGTAAGGGAAGGAAAAATTCCTTTACTCTTATCGTTTTCAAAGGCGGTGGCGGCATGGCCTGTCCGAGGGAAGAGAGAGAAAAGCTCGAGCGCCTGATCGTCGGCCCCTATGGGGTGCGGGCGGCGGATACCCGCGGGCGGCTGCAGCCGGAGGAGGAGTGCGAGATCCGCACCTGCTTCCAGCGGGATGTGGACAGGATCACCCACTCCAAATCCTTCCGCCGCCTCAAGCACAAGACCCAGGTGTTCCTGCGCCCCGAGGGAGACCATTACCGCACGCGCCTGACCCATACGCTGGAGGTCACGCGCCTGGCCCGCACCGTGGCCCGTGCGCTCGGCCTCAATGAGGATCTGGCGGAGGCCATCGGCCTCGGGCACGATCTGGGCCACACGCCCTTCGGTCACGCGGGGGAGCGGGCGCTGAACGTCATTTACCCCGGCGGCTTCAAGCACTATGAACAGAGCCTGCGCGTGGTGGACGTGCTGGAGCGGGACGGGCAGGGCCTGAACCTCTGCTATGAAACCCGCATGGGCATCCTGAACCACACCTACGGCAAGCCGGACGATACCCGCGAGGCCACCTGTGTGCGCTTGTGCGACCGCATCGCCTACATAAACCACGACCTGGACGACGCTATCCGCGCCGGTGTCATCCGCAGCTACGCCGTGCCCGAGCGCATCCGCCGCGACTGCGGGGAGCGCAACAGCGAGCGCATCAATTCCCTGGTCACGGACCTGATTGAAAACAGCGCGGACGGCACGCTGAAAATGTCGCCCCGGATGCAGGAGACCTTTGACTTTTTCCACCGCTATATGTATGCCGATGTCTACACCAACCCCGTCGCCAAGGGGGAGGAGGACAAGGTGCAGGGGGTGATGGAAAAGCTCTACGAGAATTATGTAAACCATCCTGAGAAAATGCCCCGCGAGCTGCAGCTCATTGCCGAGCGCGAGGGCAGGGGCCGCGCGGCGGTGGATTACATCTCCGGCATGACCGACGGCTACGCCATGGAGAAATTCGGCGAGATTTTCATCCCGTTCGCGTGGACGGTGAAATAAATATGCCTCCCTTTTTGAGGGAGGATAGCGACGCGCGAGAAACGCGCGACGAGCAAAGCTTGCCGGCATCCGGCGTCTCCCGCAAGCCGGATGACGGAAGGAGGCAGCGTGCGTCTCTTTGAGCGCTTAGAACGATGGACGTTGACTCCCTCAGTCACGGCGCTTGCGGGGGACGCGCCGCGACAGCTCCCTCGGAGAGGGAGCCAAAGAGGCAGGTGATTGAATGGCGATCCCGGAAAAGTTCATACAGGATCTGGTGGACCGCTCGGACATCGTGGATGTGGTGTCGGGCTATGTGCGCCTGAGTAAGCGCAGCGGAGCCAATCTGTTCGGCCTCTGCCCCTTCCACAGCGAAAAGACCCCGTCCTTCTCCGTCTCGCCGGACAAGCAGATCTATCACTGTTTCGGCTGCGGCAAGGGCGGCGGAGTCATCGGCTTCATCATGGAGATCGAAAACCTCTCTTATCCCGAAGCCGTCGCCTTTCTCGCCAGGCGCGCCGGGATGCAGATGCCGGAGGAGACCGACAGCGCCGAGGGGCGAAAGCGGTCCAGGATGCTTGCTCTCAACAAGGAGGCGGCCCGCTGGTTTTATTCACAGCTCTCCGCGCCCGCGGGGAGGGGAGCGGTGGCCTACATACAACGGCGCGGCATTTCGCCCGCCATGGTGAAAAACTTCGGCCTCGGCGCCGCGCCCGATTCCTGGGAGGGACTGCGGGACGCGATGCGCGAAAAGGGCTTTACGGAGAACGAGCTCTTTGACGCGGGCCTTGTCAAGCGGGGCAAAAACGGCGGATTCTATGACGCCTTCCGAAACCGCCTCATGTTTCCGGTCATTGACGTGCGAGGAAACGTCATCGGTTTTTCCGGGCGCATCCTCGGCGACGGGGAGCCGAAGTACCTCAACAGCCCCGAAACCCTGACCTTCAATAAAAGCCGGAACCTTTTTGCCATGAATCTGGCTAAAAAATCAAAAAGCGGATATATCATTTTGTCAGAGGGCAATATAGACGTGGTGAGCCTGCATCAGGCGGGCTTCGACTCGGCGGTGGCGTCGCTGGGCACTTCGCTCACGCCGGAGCAGGCGCGTCTCATCTCCCGCTATACCAGTGAGGTCATCATCGCCTATGACAGCGACGGGGCCGGGCTCAAGGCCTCCCAACGGGCCATCGGCATCCTTGAGAAACTGGACATCAAGGTGCGTGTGCTGCGCATGGAGGGCGCCAAGGACCCGGACGAGTTTATCAAGACCAAGGGGCCGGAAGCCTTCCGAAAGCTCCTGGAGGGGTCGGAAAACCAGATGGACTACCGCCTGCGGGCCATCCGGGAAAAGTACGATCTGAACGTCACCGAACAGAAATCCGATTACCTGCGCGAGGCGGTGGATCTCCTCTCCCGCCTGCCGGACGAGGTAAGGAGGCAGGTCTACGCGATGGATCTCGCCCGGGAGCTGGGACTTCCGCCGGACGTGATCGTAAACGACGTGGAGCGGCGGCGAAAGCGGGTGGTCAACAGCGCCTACCGCGAGGTGCAGAAGCAGCAGGCCCGGCCGGAAAAGCTTCTGCAGCCGACAGCCCGGGAGCTTCACTATGACGACCCGGCCTCGGCCGCGGCGGAGGAGGGGCTGATCCGGCTGCTCTACCTCGAGCCCGCGCTGATCGGCACGCCGGGCCTGCCCCCGCCGGAAGATTTTTCCGCCCCGGGTCTCGGGCGCATCTACGGCGTGCTGCGCAAGCGGATCGAAGCGGGTCAGCACATCAGCACCGATCATCTGGCCGGAGAGCTCAGCGGAGACGAGCTGGGCCTTCTGGTCTCCATCCTGCAGAAACCGGAGCAGCTCAGCCGCAGCCGACAGAGCATCTCCGATTACATAAGCAAAATAGAAGAACGCAAGCAGCTCAGAGACGGCGGCACCGACCTGATGGCGCTGCGCGAGCAGCTCAAAAAGAAAAAAGGATATGAGGGATAAGACATGGCAGAAGACAATATCTACACCGAACAGGAACTGAGCAAGATGGCGGACGAGCTGCTCAACGCAGCGGGAGAGACGGAGCTCATCCCCGAACCGCCCAAGCCCAAGAAGAGCAGCCGCAAGAAGACGACGGACCCCCAGGAGGCCGCCAAGAGCCCGGAGGAGCGCCTCAACGAGCTCTTTGAAAAAGGCAAGAAGGCCGGCAAGCTCACCACCAAGGAACTGGAGCTGCTGGAGGAGCTGAACCTGGACGGCGAGGCCGTGGACCGCTTCTATGAGAGTCTGGAAAAAGCCGGCATCGACATCGACGTGGGCAGCGACGATCTGCTCCCGCCGCTGGACGACGCTATGCCCGAGGCGGAGGATCTGGCCAATATCGAGGAGGTCACAAGCTCGGACCTGGCCGACACCGACGCCCTCATGGACAGCTTCTCCACCGATGATCCCGTGCGCATGTACCTCAAGGAGATCGGCAAGGTGCCCCTGCTCACACCCGAGGAGGAGGTCGAGCTTGCCAAGCAGATGTCCCTCGGCGACGAGAATGCCAAGCACCGCATGACCGAGGCAAACCTGCGTCTCGTGGTGTCCATCGCCAAGCGCTATGTGGGCCGCGGCATGCTGTTTCTGGACCTGATCCAGGAGGGGAACCTGGGCCTGATCAAGGCGGTGGAGAAGTTCGACTACACCAAGGGCTACAAGTTTTCCACCTACGCCACCTGGTGGATCCGCCAGGCCATCACGCGCGCCATTGCCGACCAGGCCCGCACCATCCGCATCCCCGTGCACATGGTCGAGACCATCAACAAGACCATCCGCGTCTCCCGTCAGCTTCTGCAGGAGCTGGGCCACGATCCCTCCGCCGAGGAGATCGCCAAGGAGATGGACATGCCCGTGGACAAGGTGCGCGACATCCTCAAGATCGCCCAGGAGCCCGTGAGTCTGGAGACTCCCATCGGCGAGGAAGAGGATTCCCACCTCGGCGACTTCATCCCCGACGAGGACGCGTCCGAACCGTCCGAGGCCGCTTCCTTCTCCCTGCTGCGCGAGCAGCTTGAGGAGGTGCTGGATACCCTGGCCCCGCGTGAGAAGAAGGTGCTGGAGCTGCGCTTCGGCATCGTGGACGGTCGTACCCGCACCCTCGAGGAGGTGGGCAAGGAGTTCAACGTCACCCGTGAGCGCATCCGCCAGATCGAGGCCAAGGCCCTGCGCAAGCTCCGCCACCCCAGCCGCTCCAAGAAGCTGCGGGATTTCCTGAACTGATACCATAAAAGGGGCTGTCTCAAAACAAAGCAATCCCTGCATAAAAATGAATGCCGTAGGGGCCGACGGCCCAGGCCGGCCTCTCTTGCCAACAGGCCACCGGTTATTTGACCGGTGGCCTGTTGGCAATTCACCTTCTGCCCTCATCGGCCCGCCGTTTTGCAGCATTCTGCGTTTTTCGGCGGGTCGACCTGGGGATCGGCCCCTAAGATTTTGCAGCCATATACGTTTTGAGACAAGCTCTTTCATGGGAAAAGGATTGCCGCCGCAGCACTCTGCGGGGGGAGATCACGATGCCCGGTCCTGCACGCGCGCGGGACCGAGACGGTCACGGAGGATCTCCCAGGCCCGGGAGCTTTCAGCACAGTCCGGCAGCAGGAAGGCCTGCACGGGACTGACATACAGATAGATACAACCCTTCGCCCTGACGGCTGTGTGTACCTTGTCCCACGCAAAGTCGGCGCTCTCCTTGCCCTTGATGACATGGATCTTCTCCGGGGAGAGAGTCACCGTGTACTGCGTTTTTTCGGCGGAGAGGCCGTTCAGCTTTGCCTGCCGGTTCACGGAGGCAAAAAACATCCCGAACCAGACGAGCGGCAGCAGCAGCCCGATGCCCAGCAGCACGCCGCCGATGAGCGCGGCCTGCTCATGCTGCCCGCGGCCCATAAAACAGACGGCGGCAAAGGCCGACATGATGAGCGCGAACAGCAGCGGATTGCGCCAGGCCTTTTTCCGCACAAGAGAATCGAACACGGCAAAGCGGAAAAAGGTCCGTTTGTCAATATTTCCATGGATGGTAAGTGCCGGAAATTGCCGGTTTTCTGCCATTTTTATCTCTCCGATCTACTGAAAAATGACTGAGCCCGCATTGAGGGACGATCTGTTTTCTGCATAAAACAACTCCAAAAATTCCATATAATTTATGGACAAGTTTTGAACTTGCTGTTATAATATAGCACAGAAGTTCGTTTGTGTACAGGGAATACAGCCGTTTCACCCAATACCTGCTGCACAAAAAAGGACTGCGGAAAAATATGTAATGGAGGAAAAAAGATGAAAAAGTTTCTGGCACTCACCATGGCACTGTGCATGATTTTTGCGCTGTGCGCTGTCTCCGCTTCGGCTGACGAGCCCATCACCCTCACCTACGCGGAAGTCAACCCCCTCGACGGCACCACCGTCGGCGAAATGGCCAAGTCCTTCAAGGCAAAGCTCGAAGAGCTGTCCGGCGGCTCCGTCCTGGTTGACATCCAGGCCAGCGGCGTTCTGGGCTCCGAGGATCAGATCCTCGACAACCTGCTCGGCGGCGGCAACATCTGCGACCTCAGCCGTATCTCCGCTTTCGCTCTGACCCAGTACGGCTGCGACAAGGCCAGCCTTCTGTCCATCCCCTACACCTTCGTCAATGAGGAGCATTTCTGGAAGTTCGCCGACAGCGAGCTTGCCCAGGAGTTCCTGAACGAGCCCCAGGAGATCGGCCTGCCCCTGCGCGGCATCTGCTACGGTGAGGAAGGCTTCCGTCACTTCTTCTTCAAGAACGAGGTCAAGGGCCTCGATGACCTGAAGGGCCTCAAGATCCGTGTTTCCTCCGACCCTGTCATGACCGGCATGGTCTCCAACCTCGGCGCTTCCGCCACCACGGTTGCTTTCACCGAGCTCTACAGCGCCCTGAACACCGGCGTTGTCGACGGCGCTGAGCAGCCCACCGCAAACTACCGCTCCAACGCCTTCCAGGAAGTCGCTCCCTACCTCCTGCTCGACGGTCACACCCTCGGCGCTCTGCAGATTGTCATCACCGACAATGCCTGGAACAAGCTGAACGAGGAGCAGCAGGGCTGGGTCATGGAGGCTGCCAAGGCTGCTTCCCAGACCTGCCGTGAGAAGGTCGCCGAGATCGAGCAGAAGACCTTCGAGCAGCTCAAGGAAGACGGCGCCACCGTCATCCCCGTGGAAGACAAGGGCCCCTGGGTTGAGGCTTGCCAGCCCACCATCAAGGCCAACACTGAGAAGCTGGCCGACCTGTACCAGCAGCTCGTTGACATGGGCAAGTAATTCGGAACTTACAAAAGCCTGAGGGGCGCAGGGGAAGTCCCCTGCGCTCCGTTTTTCTCCTGTCAAGCAGACGATGAGGAAAAGCTGCGAGAACGCATCCCTCAGCGTTTGCGCAAGAACGTAAAGAAAGGGGCTTGTCAATGCCTGCACTTTTCCGCACCCTTGAGAAAATCAAGCCGGTGTACGACTGGACCTACAAGGTCCTGATGTTTATTTGCAAGCTGCTGCTTATCGGCGATATCGTGATTACCGCGTGGGCTGTTACCGGGCGCTATGTTCCATTTATCAGCGATCCTCACTGGAGCGAGGAAATCGTGCTGACGCTGATGGTTTACATGGCTGTGCTCTCCGCTACCCTCGCCATCCGGCGGGGCGCGCATATCCGCATGACCGCGTTTGACTCCTATCTGCCCAAAAAGGTGCTGCTGGTGTCCGATATCCTGGCGGATATCGCGGTGCTGGTTCTCGGCGTCGTGCTGGTCTACTACGGCATCAAGTTCTGCAACTCCCCGCTGAGCCTTCGCGGCAAATACGCGTCTCTCCCCCTGAGCAAGTTCTGGCAGTACCTGCCGATCCCGGTGGCGGGCGTCGGTATGATTATCTTCGAGCTGGAGCAGATTTTCCAGCATATCGAAGCACTCTATCTTGAAAATAAGAAAAAGGAGGCAGCCTGATTATGTCCGGTGAAGCTTTATCTACGCTTGTCCTGCTGGGCAGCTTTTTCGTCATGATTATGCTGCGATTCCCCATCGCCTACTCCGTCGGCATTTCGACGGTGCTGTGCATGGTCTCCATGGGTCAGAACCTTGTCACGCTGCCGCAGCAGATGGTCAAGGGCGTGTGGTCCTTCTCTCTGATGGCGGTCCCCTTCTTCATCACGATGGGCGTGCTCATGGGTACCGGCGGCATTTCCGACAAGCTGATCGCCCTGGCAAACTCCCTGGTCGGCTGGATGCGAGGGGGACTTGCGATGGTGAACATCGTGGCCTCCTACTTCTTTGGCGGCATCTCCGGTTCTGCTTCCGCCGACACCGCCTCTCTCGGCTCCATCCTCATCCCCATGATGGTCGATCAGGGCTATGACCCGGATTTCTCCACCGCCGTTACCATCACCTCCTCGTGCGAGGGCCTGCTTGTCCCGCCGAGCCACAACATGGTTATCTATGCCACCACCGCGGGCGGCGTTTCCGTGGGTGCGCTGTTCATGGCCGGCTACATTCCCGGCGCCATCCTCGCCATCGCGCTGATGGTCGGCTCCTACATCCTCTCCGTCAAGCATAATTACCCCAAGGGCGATCCGTTCTCCCTCATGAACTTCATCAAGCAGCTCGGCAAGTCCATCTGGGCTCTGCTGGCGGTGCTGATCGTGGTCGTCGGCGTTGTGGGCGGCGTCTTCACCGCCACCGAGTCCGCCGCCATCGCGGTTATCTACTCTCTGTTCGTCTCCGTGTTCATCTACAAGGGACTTGACTGGAAGGGCGTCTGGAAGAGCCTCGAGCAGTGCATTGACACGCTCGCCATCGTGCTGATCCTCATCGCCATGAGCGCGGCCTTCGGCAACTGCCTGACCCTTCTGCACGTGCCCGCCAAGGCGGCGACCTTCATCACCACCATTTCCTCGAATCCCGTTGTTGTCATCATCCTGCTGAACGTGATCCTGCTCCTGCTGGGCATGATCATGGACATGGCGCCCATCATCCTGATCGCAACGCCGATCCTGCTGCCCGTGGCCCAGAGTGTTGGCCTGCACCCGATCCAGTTCGGCATCATGATGGTGCTCAACTGCGGCATCGGTCTGCTGACCCCGCCGGTCGGCGCGGTGCTGTTCATCGGCTCCGCCGTGGCCAAGCGCCCGATGGAGAAGGTCGTCAAGGCAACCATGCCCTTCTATCTGTGCATGATCATTGCCCTGCTGCTGCTCTCCTTCATCCCGTCCATCAGCCTGTGGCTGCCGCGCATTACCGGCGCGCTCGCGTGAGGAGGCTGCCATGTTTGTAGAGAATAAAAGCATCCCCTCCACCGACCTCGGCGGCGGAGTCATCCGAAAGGTGCTGGCCTACAGCAAGAATCTCATGACCGTGGAGCTGCACTTTGAAAAGGGCGCGGTCGGCGCCCCGCACTCCCACCCGCATGAGCAGATCGGCTACATCATCTCCGGAAAGCTCGTGTATCAGGAGGAGGGGCAGGAGGACAAGATCCTCGGCACCGGCGACACCTATTATGTCGCGCCCAACGTGGTGCACGGCGTGCAGATCCTGGAGGAGACCAAGCTCCTGGACATCTTTACGCCCATGCGGGAAGACTTCGTGAAATAAGCTTTGCGGTCAACGCTGCGCCATGCTGTGATATCAGCCTTGGAAATACCCAAAGTATTCCCAGCGGCTGATGCCTTGCCTGACGCATCTTTGCCTCGCAAATCTAAGGCAACACCGCACAATCCGCCTGCGGCAGCTCCTGGAAAATTTGTGCCCTGATTTCGTCACTTTTTCTTGAGGTACACAAAGTACATCTGCGAAAAAGTGCCTTTATCAGAACCCAAATTTTCTCAGGGGCCGCCCCAGAACGGAAACACCGTTTTGAAGCGGCCTCTTTCTCATACAGGAGAGACCTATGAAATACGATTTTACCACCGTCCTCGACCGCCGGGGTCATGACTGCATCGCCGCAAACCTGATCCCCTTTGAGGGGGTCGAGGCAGGGGAGGGCTTCGACGCGATCCCCATGTGGGTCGCGGACATGTCCTTCCCGACCGCGCCGCCCATTCTGGAGGCGATCCAGAAGCGGCTGGAAATGCCGAACTTCGGCTACTTCACCCTGACGAAGGACTACTACGACAGCATCATCGACTGGCACAGGACCCGCAACCGGGTCACAGACCTGGAAGAAAAGCACATCGGGTATGAAAACGGCGTGCTCGGCGGCCTGAGCTCTGCGCTGCAATGCTTCACGGCGCCGGGGGACAGGATCCTGGTCCACTCGCCGACCTATGTGGGCTTTACCCACACCTTTGACGACGCGGGCCGCACTGCCGTCCACTCGCCCCTTGTGCGCGATCAGGACGGGATCTGGCGTATGGATTATGCGGACATGGACCGAAAGCTCAGGGAGAACAAAATCCACTTCGCGGTCTTCTGCTCGCCGCACAATCCCTGCGGAAGAGTGTGGGAGCGTAAGGAAATCGAGAAGGCCATGGAGGTCTATGCCGCCAACGACTGCCTCGTGTTCTCAGACGAGATCTGGTCGGACATCGTCATGCCCGGCTATCGGCACATTCCCACCCAATCTGTCAGCGAGGACGCAAAAAACCGTACCATCGCCCTCTATGCCCCCAGCAAGACCTTCTCTCTGGCGGGCCTTGTGGGCTCCTATCATGTGATCTACAACGACGCTCTGCGTGACCGCATGCAGCGCCGCGCTGCCCTCAGCCACTATAACGAGCCGAACGTCCTGTCCATGCACGCCCTCATCGGCGGCTACCGGGACAGCGGCGACTGGGCGGATGAGATGATCCGGGTCATCGACGAGAACCTGGCATACGCCTGCCGCTTCATCGGGGAGCATTTTGCGGGTGTGAAGGTCATGCGCCCCCAGGGGACCTATATGCTCTTTCTCGACTGCGGCGACTGGTGCCGCGCCCACGGCGTGACGATCGACGAGCTGCTCAAGCGCGGCGTCCGCTGCGGCGTCATCTGGCAGAACGGGGAGGCCTTCTTTCTTCCCGACAGCATCCGCATGAACCTCGCCCTGCCGAAATCCAGACTGGTCGAGGCAATGGAGAGATTGAAAGAATACGTTTTTATATGAATACGGCAAAGAGCCCGGATCACACGATCCGGGCTCTTTGCCGTATTGGCTTTTATAAAACCAATTACTTGATGCCGTACTTCTTGTTGAACTTGTCCACGCGGCCGCTGGTGTCGACCAGCTTCTGCTTGCCGGTGTAGAAGGGATGGCACTTGGAGCAGATTTCAACCGTGATGTCCTTTTTGGTAGAGCCAGTCTCGATGACGGCGCCGCAGGCGCAGCGGATGGTGGTCTGCTGGTAATTGGGATGGATGCCAGACTTCATTTCGTTTTTCTCCTCAATCTCAGGCTGCCTTGATTGTGTCACACTGACATAGTTACAAGACGCGACAAGTATAATAACACAGCCTTGCCTGCATTGCAAGAGGAAAAAATATTTCCTAAAACATATTGACATACCGGGTTTGTGGGTGTATAGTCTGAGCATCACAAAATACTTCCGCAGCAGGAAAGGGAATACAGTCCATGATGATTTACGCAGACAACGCGGCTACTACGAAAATGAGCCGCGCCGCCATCGATGCCATGCTCCCCTGTATGGAGCGGGACTTCGGCAACCCATCGAGCCTCTATTCCATCGGCCAGCGGGCGAAGGAGCTTCTGGAGCAGGCCCGTGCCGATGTCGCCGCGGTGATCGGAGCTGTCCCGCAGGAGATCCTCTTCACCTCCGGCGGCAGTGAAGCCGACAACCAGGCTATCCGCTCCGCCGCCGAGCTTGGGCGCAGGAGCGGGAAAACGCACATCATCTCCACTGCCTTTGAGCACCACGCCGTGCTCCACACGCTGAAAAGGCTGGAGAAGGAGGGCTTTGAAATCACGCTTCTGGATGTGCACGAGGACGGCCTTGTCCGCCCGGAGGAGCTGGAGGCCGCCATTCGGGAGGACACCTGTCTTGTCACGGTGATGTTTGCCAACAACGAGATCGGCACCATCCAGCCCATCCGGGAGCTCGGCGCGATCTGCCGGGCGCACGGCGTCCTCTTCCACACGGATGCGGTGCAGGCCATGGGGCATCTGCCCATCGACGTGCAGGCGGACAACATCGACCTGCTCTCCGCCTCGGCGCATAAGTTTCACGGCCCCAAGGGCGTGGGCTTCCTCTATGCCCGCAAAGGCGTGCGCCTGACAAACCTGATTGAGGGCGGCGCCCAGGAGCGAGGCAGGCGGGCCGGCACCGAGAATGTCCCCGCCATTGTCGGCATGGCCGCGGCGCTGAAGGAGTCGGCGGCAAACATGCATGCAAACGCCGAGCGCATGACGAAGCTGCGCGACAGGCTCATCCGGGGCATCGGGGAGATCCCGCACTCCGCCCTGAACGGCGACGCGGTCAGGCGCCTGCCCGGCAACGTGAATTTCTGCTTTGAGGGCATCGAGGGCGAGTCCCTGCTCCTGCTGCTGGATGACCGGGGCATCTCGGCCTCCTCCGGCAGCGCCTGTACCTCCGGCTCCCTGGACCCGAGCCATGTGCTGCTGGCCATCGGGCGCGTGCACGATGTGGCCCACGGGTCGCTCCGCCTGAGCATCGGGGAGGACACGACGGAGGAAGAGGCCGAATATATCATTCAAAACGTGAAGGAAGTTGTGGAATATCTGCGCTCGTTCTCGCCGGTGTGGCGGGATCTCACGAGCGGCAAAAGCAGCTTCATACTTTAAGGAGGATAAAGCCATGGCACTTTACAGCGAAAAGGTGATGGATCACTTCCGCAATCCCCGCAACGTCGGGGTGATCGAAAATGCCGACGGCATCGGCGAGGTGGGCAACGCCAAGTGCGGCGATATCATGAAGATGTACCTGAAAATTGATGACGACTGTATCAGCGATGTAAAGTTTGAGACCTTTGGCTGCGGCAGCGCCATCGCCTCAAGCTCCATGGCGACAGAGCTCATCAAGGGAAGACCGGTGCATGAGGCCATGCAGCTTACCAACAAGGCCGTGGCCGAGGCGCTGGACGGCCTGCCCGACTACAAAATGCACTGCAGCGTCCTGGCGGAGGAAGCCATTCAGTCGGCGCTGGAGGATTATTATCAGAAGCATCCGGAAAAAAGACCGGGGGCTTGAACCTGAAGGAGAAACCCCGCAGTCGCTGCGCGACAGCTCCCCTTGCAGGGGAGGCAAATTAGAAAGGAAGTATAAAAAATGTCCAATATTTATAAAGGAACCCTGGGCTTGATCGGCAATACGCCGCTCGTGGAGCTCGTCAATCTCGAAAAGGAGTTTAACCTTGCGGCAAGGCTCCTGGTCAAGCTCGAATACCTGAACCCGGCCGGCAGCGTCAAGGACAGGATTGCCAAGGCGATGATCGAGGACGCGGAGGAAAAGGGACTCTTAAAGGAGGGCTCCGTCATCATCGAGCCCACCTCCGGCAACACGGGCATCGGCCTTGCCGCCATCGCGGCGTCCAAGGGCTACCGCGTCATCCTGACCATGCCCGAAACCATGAGCGTCGAGCGCCGCAACATCCTCAAGGCCTACGGCGCGGAGCTTGTGCTCACCGAGGGGGCGAAGGGCATGAAGGGCGCTATCGCGAAGGCTGAGGAGCTGGCGGCGGAGCTGCCGAACAGCTTCATCCCCGGCCAGTTTGTGAATCCCGCAAACCCGGCGATCCACAAGGCCACCACCGGCCCGGAGATCTGGCGGGACACGGACGGAGAAGTGGATATCTTCATTGCGGGCGTCGGCACCGGCGGCACCGTGACCGGCACCGGGGAATACCTCAAGGAGCAAAAGCCGGGCGTGCAGGTCGTGGCGGTGGAGCCTGCCGATTCCCCTGTTCTCTCCGAGGGGCGCGCGGGCGGCCATAAGATCCAGGGCATCGGCGCGGGCTTCGTGCCGAAAGTGCTCAATACCGCGGTATACGACACGGTGTTCCCCGTGCAGAATGAGGCCGCCTTTGCCGCGGCAAAGCTCCTGGCAAAGAGGGAGGGGATATCCGTCGGCATCTCCTCGGGCGCTGCCCTGCATGCGGGCATGGAACTTGCAAAGAAGCCGGAGAACAAGGGAAAAACCATCGTGGCCCTGCTCCCCGACAGCGGTGACCGCTACTACTCCACGGCACTGTTCGCCGACTGAATAAAAACTGACCCGGAGCGGGATCGAGTCCCCTCCGGGTCAGGTGTGCTGTGGGATAAAAAGGCATTCAGCGATCTATTTTGTTGATCGTTCCGCCGAACTGCATGGCCTCCATGATCTGATAGCGGTCCATCTGCAAGTGCTTTTCCATGACCATGGCCTCCTCAATAGGAATCTCGACGATGCCGCCCTCCTTGGTGCCGATGATACAGTTGCCGCGGCCCTCCACGAAAGCGTTGACGGCGTAGTAGCCCATGCGCGTCGCGGTCTCGCGGTCTCTGGCGTTGGGCGAGCCGCCGCGCTGGATATGGCCGAGGATTGTGACGCGCGGCTCCATCCCGACAGCCTCCTTGATCTTCTGGCCGAGTTCTACGGCGCTGCCTGCGCCTTCAGCCACAACGATCATAAAGTGGGTGTTGCCCGCAAGACGGGAGCCCTGGATGCGCTCCACCACGTCCCGCTGGAAGTCGGTCTCGTGCTCGGGCACCAGCACCGCCGTGGCGCCGACGGAGATGCCCACATAGAGCGCGAGGAAGCCCGCGTTGCGGCCCATGACCTCCACGATCGAGCAGCGCTCATGCGACTGCATGGTGTCGCGCAGGCGGTCGATGCACTCGATGGCGGTATTGCAGGCGGTGTCAAAGCCGATGGTGTAGTTGGTGCAGCCCACATCGTTGTCGATGGTGGCGGGGATACCCACCACCGGCACGCCGAGGCGGGACAGCTCCAGTGCGCCGCGGAAAGTCCCGTCGCCGCCGATGGCGACAATGCCGTCAAGACCCAGCATCTTGCAGGTGTTGACCGCCCGGAGCCTGCCCTTCTCCGACAGAAAGTCGTCGCTGCGCGCGGTGAAGAGGATCGTCCCGCCGCGGGAGAGTATGTGCCCCACACTCTCGCGGGTGAGGGGGACAAAGTCGCTTGTAATGAGTCCCTGCCAGCCGCGGCGGATGCCGATGCATTCGATCCCGTTGGCAAGCGCCGTCCTGGTGACGGCACGCACAGCGGCGTTCATGCCGGGGGCGTCACCGCCGCTGGTCAGCACGCCGATGCGTCTGATTTTTTTCATATGCTGTTCCTCCCAATCTATGTTTTATGCAGCCGATTCTGCTGTGTTTTGCACGCTGTGATCATTGTATTACACCCCCCGGCGCTTTGTCAACGAAAACGCGGCGGGACCGGCGTGCCGGGAATCTTAAGGAAACTTTATTTGCATAAGCCCGGGGTATTTGTTATACTGAACTCAGCCGCAGAGGACGCGGCAAAACATGCGGAGGAGGCAATCACCATGGCAGAGCTTGAAAAGCTGAAGGACGAAGCGCTGGACGAGGCCAGCGGCGGTCAGAAATATAATGTCGGCAATATCCCCATCCCGGTTCATCCCTACCCCAACGGACCGGTGCTGTATGTCCTCGGCCCGGGCGACTATCTGGTCACCGACGGTCAGGTCATCTGGAGAGACGGCATCCCCTGGAACCATGTCTACACCGCCTTCGGCGAAGGCTGCGTGAACGGCAACTACCTGTAAGCGCGCATAAGGCAATACCGCATAATTCGGCAAGAGCAGATCCTGAGAAAATTTGGGTTCTGATAAAGGCACTTTTTCGCAGATGTACTTAAGTGAGCGTCCAAATAAAGTGACGAAATCAGGGCACAAATATTCCAGGAGATGCCGAAGGCGGATTGTGCGGTGTTGCCATAAACGAAAGGATCCCCTGAAGCGTTCGGCTTCGGGGGACCTTTCTTTTTTTACATCAGAAGACGGAGACGGTGGCTTCGGCGCTGGTCTTGGTGATGCCGGTGGCGTCGGTGATGACGCAGCGGTAGGTGCCGCTGGCAGCAGGCTTGATGCCGTTTGCCCAGAGGACGGAGGTGTAGGTCTCCTCCGTGCGGTCATAGCTGTTTTCCAGGCGCAGGCCGTACTCCTCGTTGGTGGTGGCGTCACCCGTGAAGACCACGGAGACCCAGCCGCCGGTGGACTCGTTGTACTTCTGCCAGTCAAAGGAGGTGTTCACGCTCAGGTTGCCCCTGGCGTTGATGATGAACATGCGGTTATACTTGTCCGCTTCCACGGGGCCGGTGAGCGGCGTGATGTCCTTCGTGATGGCGATGGATTGGCTGGCAAGCTGGTTGTAAGCCTCGGACTGTACACGCGAGAGAGTATCATCCATCTCATAAAGCCTGTCATTGACGGCATTGACGGCGTTTCGCACCTCAGCCACGCTGCCGGTGAGCACATTGCTCTGCTCCCGCAGGGTCCTGCGCAGACTCACCATCGTCAGCAGGCAGGCCAGGCTGAGCACGCACGCCACGGCGGAGAGAGCCAGCGCCGCCGCATTCGACGGCATGGCGAACTTCCCGCGCGGCTTGCGGGGTTCGGGATAGACGGGGTTCTCATCAAAATAATCCTGCCCGTCGTCGGGATCGGGTGCAGGATCGGTGTCGGGCAGATCGCGGGATCTGCCGGGCGCATAGGACGGCGCTTTGTCATCGGCTTCGATCAGGTTTCCGCAGAAGGGACAGACCTTCAGATCGTCGTCGATCGCTTTGCCGCAATTCAAACAGATCATGGTCAACACCTTTCTTTCCACATATTATATTTTCCGATGGACTTGCTGCATTCTAACACAGATTTGCGTATCCGTCAATGATTTGACCGGCTTTTTGGGCATAAAACAGTGCGTCAGCCCCACAAAAGCGGGGAAAATCCGGTCGAAAAAGGGGGTGCTTCCCCCACTCTGAGGTTTTAACGTCGAAAAGAGAGCGAGATTTTTTCCTGTAGAATCCTCACAATTTTCTGGGAAAGACGAGTTTACAAGCCGGGGCATTCGTGATAAAATAAAACTGTCCATAAGGCAAATCCCAAAAATATGAAAAAATGGAGATGAGTGTATGGAGAGACACTACAAAACGATGGACGGCAATAACGCGGCCGCCCATGTATCGTATGCGTTTACGGAAGTAGCGGCGATCTATCCGATCACGCCG
>CACWLG010000012.1:0-56166 GCA_902761635.1 Oscillospiraceae bacterium
TGAATCAGTATGAGCTCCATACGCTTCTTTCCGGTTTAAACCTGAAAGACACGGTGAATTGGGACTATTTCATTCTCTTGGTGGCTAAGACCGGGATGCGATTCTCAGAAGCACTGGCTCTAACGCCAGATGATTTTGATTTTGCTCACCAAACTTTATCCATCAGTAAGACATGGGACTATAAGGGCAATGGCGGTTTTCTCCCGACAAAGAACAAGTCATCAGTACGCAAGATCCAAATCGATTGGCAGACCGTCATCCAGTTTTCCGAACTGGTACGTGGTCTCCCTAAAGATAAGCCTATTTTTGTTTGCGAAAAACAGGATATCTATAATTCTACTGTCAATGGAATTCTGGAACGATATTGTTCTAAAATGGGCCTTCCAGTCATTTCAGTGCATGGACTCCGTCATACGCATGCTTCCCTGTTGCTTTTTGCGGGGGTGTCAATAGCTAGCGTTGCTAGACGCTTGGGCCATGCCAGTATGACCACTACCCAGAAGACCTATTTACATATCATTCAGGAGCTAGAAAACCAGGATATTGATATCGTCATGCGATCTATGGCAGGGTTAAACTGATGATTCCCTGCTTACGCTGATGAAGGGTGATAAGGATGTCGAGGTGCTCAAAATATGCAGCTATCATCTTCTGCTCATCATACTTTGGCACACGTATATACATCTTCTGTAGATCCAAAAATGATAGAACTTTTTGACCTGTGCCCGTGCATGTATAGCCTATTTCGCGCACGACTTCATCACTATTGTTAAGCACCAATGAAATGAAGAATATATCACTATTGTTTCCACAAAAAACAGGATAGAATTTGCTGATAATGCCTCTATCACAGCATTTGTTGATGTTGAAAGTGAAGTCGACGCCATCACTCCGGTTTCTGTACGTACAGTAGTTTCGAGGCAGAATATTATACCCTGTAATATCATGATTCTGCTTTCGCCCGAAGTGCTCCTCCTGAAGAATTACCCCTTCTGTTTTAGACGATGTTAGTACTGGCAGAGTACAATCAGATTCAACCGTTTCTTTGTACTCAACAATGAGCTCTGACAGCTTACGCTGTTCCCAAGGGTCAGTAAAACCGGCAAAACGGATTTCAGGGACATTGCTACCATCACGCGGAAACATTTTTTCAAGCATAGACTTTTTGACATTTTTCAGCCGGTCATACTTACGCTGATGAAGGGTGATGAGGTTGTCGATTCCCTTGAAAAAATCTCCGATTTGCTTCTGCTCTTGAGGATTTCCGGGCGAATATACTTCGATCTCAGCCAAATCATTCGAGTTGATCGCCGGATAGCTTGTTCCAGTACAATTATCCAAAACAACCTTCACGAAGCCATCACTCTGTACAAGGCAAAGCAAAAAACGACCATCTACAACAGGGCGCATTTGTGCATATCCTGTTGAGAAAACATAGTGTTTATCAGGCTTTTCAAACAAATAATTGTTTTTCTGATATGGTCTAACGGTCTGATAGAAAAGATCACCTGTCTGGGCTAAACGCTGTGCTCTTGAAGGCGCCGTTCTTTTTGACTCTGTCCTGTGAGATAACATTTCCGTCCCTACTACCGATTCCAAATCGACGTACTCAAACACGTCAGGCAGCTCTGCTTTAGGATTAAAAATAGCCAGTTCACTCAGCTTACGCTGTTCCCAAGGGTTGGTCATTTGGGGGCGTTTCGGCTCATGTATTGTTCAAACAATGTATCCCTTAGATTTATCTCACTGAACAGAATGAGAACCGTTGTCCGGATAACTTGGCTGTACATTTTCACATATTCATCCAGGGGTATAAATTGATCCAGAGCATCTTGCTGTTTGTTTTGCTCTCTAAGGAGAAGTCCAACAATCCAGTGAAACTCTGCGGTAAACAGATCATAAGCATGTTCTCTTGCTTCATCGACCACATTATTCCAGCGAGGTTCTGCTTTGGCCAGATAAGTATCGAGAGCAGGGAGCAATGGCTTTAATACCAGCTTCCAATAATCCAGACTGAAAACCTTATAGCAAAACTCCGTTCTAAGAGCCATATCCACACCATTCTGCCGGTTTGTATTGTAGTCAGAAAAGTTAATCGGCGTGAGCAGTGATTGAAATCCATTTTTAAGCCCTTTCTCAAAATCCCGGCCTTTTACTGCTTCCGTAAATCGCTCAATCACGACCTGCTCGCATGAGGCAAAGAAGCTCTTCATCCCGCCACCGAAGTTCACGGTAAAAGAAGATTTCGGACAATCAGATTTGCTATACAGATCCTGTCCAGTAATAGGATAGTTGATTCCCCATTCCTTGCGGAAATCCAGATAACCCCGTTGCAGTTTATTCAATATTAGCGCCTTATGTTCGTATGCGTGATTTCTGGTTTTCTCTATTTCAATGTTAATTAGTCCATTTGTCGTTGGTTTTACACTAAAAAACAGTTGTCTCATATATCTATAATGAATGAGAATCTGCTTGATAATCCTTATGTTTTTCGAAATGTTGGGAAGTCTTCCCAACATTTTAGATTCCGCCGTCCGTTTGCTCGTTCTGTATCTATAAAATAGTTATAGAAAGGAAAAAATGAACACAGAAGAGCAAAATGAAGAATATACAATATTCGGGACGCTGTATGAACCGGAAGGCTTATATAACGATACCCTCCAGCAGGTCCTCGCAGGATTATTGAGCGGCATCAATCTCCACCACGGGAAATTAGATCAAGTAAAAAGGGAGGATGTCCTGGCTGGCTCAGATATCGCCCCGGCTACTCTAGACCAATATTTCAAAGGTACGGATCAGATAATGGCGGACATCCATCAGGAACTGAGTAAAATTATGGGGCAAATTGAGCAACATATGGGGAGATATAAAAGAGACGCTGTTATCCGGTTCCTTCTGGAAAACCTCCGGAAGCAACCCCTGATGCTGAAGATTCTTGTAGCTCTGGACGACCGCCATTTCTGGGAAATCCACTTAAGAAAAATTCTTCTCTACCTCACTGTCCCGTATTGGTGGGACGATGAAGACGAAGTATGGGATGAAGTATATGAGGTGTTTTGTTTTGAGTTTCAGCTTGTTCTTGAATGGTGGTCCGTGTCAGACTTTTCTGAGAGCCTACTGGAAGATGCTTTTAAACGGGTGAAGGCATGGATTGCCGCAGACTCTGCCTATCGTGCTGGCCTTACTTTCGACTGGCCACATACGGACGCATAAAAACAATTACGCCCTGTCAGTCACAAATGACTTCAGGGCGTAACCTCATTCTTTGGTATTAATTTTCAGTTGCTTTCACAATCACATCGCTTGCATTATCTAGAATCTGCTCAAGCTCTACTTTTAATTCCTTGCATCTTTTTATCAACGCCTCATCGCCATAATCTTCGGCTTTTTCGGCAACGAGATCCGCTTCAGACAGAACGGAATCCATATTGTAAAGATTAAAGCCATTCCTCCTAGCGGATTCTGCGGCCTTGGGTATTTTCTGCACATCTTCTTCAAGCTGCGTGATGCCCTGGCAGACTATCTGGTATAACTGTTCTTTTGCTCGTTGCTCATTCCCAGACCGCGTATAGGCCTCATACAGAGCCCCAGCAGAGCTGTGGTCTCTGAGCCACTCTGTTCTGCTCTGGTGATGCAGTTCATCGAATACAATCTCAAGCAGTAACGGGTGAACAACGATCATGCCACCATCAGAGTCAACCAAAGAGTATTTTTTAAGAGCAAAAAACAGCTCATCCCGCTTATTTTCCGAATATAAAACATCAAAAAGAGGATTTCTCTGCGCTTTTCTTATAATTTGCTCCCCATCAGGGCTTTCCAAAACTACCACACCATCTGGCCTTGTTTCCACAATCCTATATGCCAATTCTTTTCCAGATCCATCATCGATGAGTTCGTACACGGGACGCGTGTCCAGATCTTTCATCGAGAGAAAATGCATCTTGGTTATTGTATTGACAAAATCTCTTAGCGGTAGGCTGTTGACACCCAGTTCCGAGAAAAAATGCAGGAAAGAAAGTGCATACGGGATATCTTTGATTTTTTCCAATGTAATATGAAATACTTCACGTATAGTAGCGATGCTGTCGTTCTGGTCGAAAAGAGGTGCTCCGATACGATCCCACTTGTCGAGATATTCTTTATAGGAAATGCCCATCTCCCGGATATACGCTCCTGCATATTCTATTCCAAGCGGGAGGTATCCAAGCTTTTTAGAGAGAATGGCAGCATATTCATCCGGTTCTCTTTCGGCTTTCCTCGCTAGTAGTTCCAAAGCGATCTCCGGATCTGGCAAATATACTTCAAGAGAATTTGTTCTCGGTAGGCTCCCATCACAATGCGTAGTAATGATGACATTCACGTTTTTCGTTGGAATGAACTTCTGGAGCCAATTTCCGGATTTTTGTTTTGTACCCGGAAAGCTCTGATAAAAATCCGCATTATCAAAAACCAGAAGTGTCTTATTCCGCTGCTCGATAAACTGACAGAAAGAAAGGGCGGTCTGCTCGTTATCGTCAGTATCTGTAGACAGGGTTGGCTGATATGCTTTTAAAATCCTTTGGCAGTCATTTCTAAGGGTTTCTATGCTCGTAGCATCAAGCCATATGACGGTATTGTATTCTTCAAGGTGGCGTTTCGCATATTGGAGGGCAATCTCCGTTTTACCAATCCCATCCATTCCTCGAAGAATAAAAACACATCGTTTGCTCTCATCGGAGAATTCGTTTTCAAGGATAGAGAGATAATCCTCTCGACCCACAAAATCTGGGCTTGGGAGCAACGGAATATGTTTTATGGGTTCTTCGAATTTTATAGCATATGAAGGAGCGGGCAACTTTGCCTGCCGGACTTTATACCCATTAGCCGGTTCCTCTAAATATTTTTCGCATGCCTCCTCAAAAAAAGCATACTTGTCTTTAACTTTGCTCAGGAAAAACCCAATCAGCCCTTCAAAAATGGGTGTGTCTGTCTTGTTGAATTGACGAGCCTTTTCAGCAAGAACAGCATATGGGAGATCTTTATTCTCTACACCTTCGAGATTCGCCTTCGTATGGAAATTACTTTCGGTTAGAAATATTTTTCTGCGCTCCTGCATTCCTAATCCGCTGTAATAGCCTTCAAGGAGCGCCATCTCACCTAATGCTATATCAGACGATGACGAAACTCCATACGCAGAAATCGCAAGCCAGATCAGAAAAGCTTTTGCACACTCTGTTTTATTGTCATTCTTTCCATCAATCTCAGGCATGGCAAGCCCGGCCATCGTATACATGCGACTCACCGCATCAACATATTCATCCTTTCGGAAATGGTCAATTATAGGCTGGTACTGTGAATAATTCTTTTCTTTTGCCATATTCATTTCCTCATCAAAACAATTCTGCAAAATTCTGCGTTATTACAACCGAAGGTCGGTTTTATTGTGCTTGGTTTATTTTCGTGTTATGCTCGCGCCAGAGTTCAGGCCTGAACCGAAAACAACAAATAAGGAGAAAATCCAATGAACAATCATGATAACTGCATAGAAATCGCTTTTAATCTCATTAAAGAGCTACATGAACACATTATGGAAGTCAACGAGGTGATTGATCGAGAGATGAACAATAAACGGTATTATAACCGCGAACTGCTAACCCTTCTTAACAGAAGCAGTAAAGATATAACCAATGCATGTGGACTCATCCTGGCAGCCGCGGAGAATTGTCTCTCAGACGACTATGTTTTGAGCATGATAGTAGACCCATCGAACTACGATTTACACGAAGACGCTGGCGAAGAAGACTCCCCGGTTGAATCAGATGAGCCAGAACAGGTTTGTAAGATTATTGACTATTCTACCAAATCTGTCATAACTTAACAAGTAAAAACAGCACGAACGCATCAAATACTCAAAAGTCCCGCTTCAGACGGCAGATCACTCCAACAGGGGTGACCTGTCGTCTTTTTTTATTTTGTTGGGAAGTCTTCCCAACATTTCAGAAACTACAAACTGTTTTACTACATAATCATGATAAAATCGCCTCAAATCGCAATATTTCACAACATTATTGACGATTTAGCAAATTTACAATCTAACAGACCGCTTCAAACGCACTGTCTATCCTAGAAAGGGGGTGATTCTAATCATGACAGTAAACGAGATTCGCATCAACACTTTGTTCGACGAGCTTGTCCCGCGCATGGGTAAAGCAGACTCCCTTGCGGGCGAACTTGTCCGGGCTACCTGCCGTATTGGTTATCGCTATTTCAATGACGGAGACCATATTGGTATTGGCTATGGCAAGGAAACCTGTAATCCTGCAGCTCGCTTTCTGCTGAAGCACTTTAGCACCGATGATGGTGCTGGTGTTACCTCGGCTGTGAAAACGCTGTGGGGGCTTTCGGATGAAGCCACCTATGAGCAGAAATTGGATGAGCTAAACGGCTTGGTGGCCGATTTTATCGGCAGCCACCCGGAACTCCGTGAGGCAGAAACAGAAGATATGTTCTCCTGTACTATTCCTGATGAAGACCGGGACGACGATTATGAGGAGGAATACGAATGACAAGTAAAATCAGAGATCAGATCCTTAAAGTCCGCGAAGACGGCAGAACCAACATGTTCGATATCAATGGCGTGATGTATGTGGCGAATGACCTCTGCTTCTATGAGCTGGTTGTCTATCTGGATGATCGCTCTAACCGGGCAGAGTACGCCCACTTCATCAGGACCGGCGAGGCCGAGATCACTGATGATGATTCAGATGAAGATTCCGCAGAAGACGGGGACGACGATGAGTCGGCCTCGTTAACTCATGAAGAGCAGAAATCTGAGGCTGTAAAACGCCTCAAGGTGTTATTCGAAGACAGCACTATTCCGGACGCGTTTGAGAAAGCCGGTACCGTGTACCTGTGTGATCATCCAGACGGCAGACCCATCCCCATCTCGGAAGAGATGATGGATGATCTCCGTCAGCTGGAGAAGGAACACGGGTTACTCGTGTATTTGGTTATCGCAGACTCCTGGTCCTATTCGTACCTGTATGTAAGTAAGTACAAGGAAGAATGGGAGATGGATGTGAACGATCTTGGCGAAGGGTATCCGGTTGTCTATGTTGAGAACCTGGAAGACCCGGAATGCTCCGAGTTCGGCAGCATCCGCATTTTCCCGAACGGAGACGGATTCATCCGTATTGCGTGAAAGGAGAAACCATGGGACTTATTCCCGTAGACATGAATGATCGTCTCGGCGCTCTCACCGCTATAGAGGTTCCTTATCCGGAATCCTTTAGCGAGAAAGCGTGGAGAGTCATCCGGTACATGGATGGAGCCATGTTCCTGTTCTTCTATAAAGGCCGGTATGTCGCAACTGACGAAAGCCTTTATCTCACGGAACACGGAGATGGCTCCCACGATGCCCCATACGGAGCGCCTCGCTGGACCGGAGACAGTCTCGAAGAATTTGAGCACTGGCTGGAAGAACTCGCAGACGTCTATGACGATGAAGGCGATGTTCCCGGCTGGGGAGAGGAGTAATAAAGATGGGCTCTTTTGCCGCACTTAAACCAATTTCTCTCATGGGCGCTCTTATGGAGGCCCAGAAGCAAGGCTTTGAAAAGATCAAAAAATGCCCGGACCAGAAGCCGGAAGGGTTAGCTCAGTTCGCTGAGAAGCTCTTTGCGACTCATGTGGACTACAAGGACTATGTCCGTTTCGGCTGTTACATCGTCCGTCTGAAAGATGCCTGGGCAAAGGAGGCAGAAGTCTATGAACTTTCCTGAAGCTCTTCGCATCGTGTGCCATCAATGTGGCCGTCATATGAAGAGCTGCAAAACCTGCCCTGTACTTCGCACTGTAGAGGATTACGACACCGATGAATACATAGAGCGTCAGCTTAACCTGATTCGCTCCATGACGATTAAGCCGGTAAACAACTGGTTTATCGGAACTATCGGAGGCTATTCCTATCAGGTGAAGGTATCAGCAGAAGATTCACCCTTCGGGATTCAAGACGGTCGCATCATCAAGCTTTTCGTCACCGAACAGCCTACAGATGAAAATCCCGGCAAAACGGAGATCATTGCTTATGAGCGTGGCTGGTCCAAGTATCCCGAGACCACGGAGCACGAGGAAATCCTCGATGCCCTGTACGAATACTTCCAGAACCACTGCGAGGTGGAAGTATGACCGATACCAACATCTTGGTTAGTATCTGTTGCGATTCCTTTTGTCTCGGCATCAAAACCTATAGCCGGGAGAATGGTCGTCACGGGAGATTCCTTCTAAGAAGAGAGCTCATCGAAGAGCTTCTTTCTGAGAAGTCTCCGGGTGAGATCTACGATTCGGATATGAACAGCTTTGCTGCTGTTCGTCTCCGCGATAATTCTCTGCTGTTCCAGATTTACTGGCTGTACGAGTATTCCGAGCAAGTCCTAACTGGCCTGCGGCAGTCATTTACACTGTCCATTCCGGTTGTTAAGGATCTGCTGGAAAACAGCATCGTTACAAGGAGCTATCTCTGTAAGCCCCTAGCCAGATCCGCAAAAGTGGATCATTTGGGAGCTGCAAGAACTGTCCGGAGTGTTCTTCCGGATAAGCGTAAGAAACGCGCTCTTTCTAAGGCAATGCGGGATGCATTTCAGTGGCCCGGAGAGCATGTCGTTCTTCACAATGATGGTGGATGCAATTTCTTCTTTACGACGCAAAGCACATTCGCTATCTGCGGAGGATTGATCATGCACGAAGGGACGAAAAACGGCTATCCCGCAGTCTACTACTCAGTTCATACCTAATTTTTATAAGGAGGATTTGAAAATGGCAAGACCAAAAAAGAACCGCGAGGAAGTCGCAACCGTAGAGATTACGGAGCAGTCCCAGCCCGAAACCGAAACCGTGGCGAATGCCCCGGTGGACGCTCCCACCACGGAGCCTGAAACGGCCCCTGTTGAGGCTGAGGCCCCGGAGGAGGTACCTGTTATCGTCCCGGAATCGGAGGCCGAAAAAGCCCCCGAAACGGGCGACGTGGCCCCTGCGGAACCGGAGGAGCCTGCTCCCGCAGATTCCCCGGAAAATGAAGAAGATGGCGTGATTCATCTCACGCTGTCACTTCCGGTATCCATGTTCGAGCAGAGTCCCGGCTCCATGCAGCGGCTTAAAGCTGCTATTGGAAGCAAGCAGACTCTGCTGAAAAAGGCTCTCGGGACGGATTCTCTGGACGTTGTAATTGAGGAAGATCGTGTCACGTTCCCGTGGTTCACGCTTTCGAGCGAAAACAACTCCGAAGAAGTCGAAGCGTATAGCAAGCTGGTGTTTGCACTCGCAAAGAAAGCTATCACGCAAACCCGTGTCGATCCTGTTGAGAAAGTCCCCGAAGATCTGCAGCTCGGCATGCGGCTCTATCTCATTAACCTCCAGTTTAAGGGGGATGAGTTTAAGACTGCCCGTGCCGTACTGATGCGGAACTTCAAGTCTGCCGGTGGTAGCCCTGTTGGGTCCACCAAGTTTGAACTCACTATGCCGGAGGTGTACAAGCCGTGAAAGGTTTCCCTCCAGCAGAACGGTAGAGATGCTTAGAAGCCGGTATCCGGAAGGATGCCGTGTGGAGCTGGTCTGTATGAATGATCCCTACACCCGGCTGGTCCCGGGTGACCAGGGAGAAGTTGCTTTTGTCGACGACATCGGCACCATCCATGTGCGCTGGGACAACGGTTCCAGCCTCGAAGTGGCCTATGGCGAAGACGAGATTAAACGCCTGTGATAGCTCCAGTATTGAGCTATAGACCCTTAATTAGAAAAACCGGTCCACGAAATGTGGGCCGGTATCCCAAGAATATGCCCCGTTTACGGGGTACCAAAGAATATCAAATTTAAAGGAAAGGAGTTCAGATGGCAAAATCCGAACAGAAAGACCTTATCATTGCCTATCGCAATCGAGGACTCTCGTATAGCGATATTGCAGCGCGACTCGGCGTCACTGCCGAATGTGCTCGCACTGTTTTTTCGAGAGCTAATCGCGCAAGTCGGAAAAATGATCAAACCCGTCCGAATGGTTTCTGCAAAAACTGCGGAAAGCAATTGGATATGGTTGGCAATCATAGAAAGCGCCTGTTTTGCGATGACAAATGCCGAAGCGAATTCCATAACCAGAAAGTCCTGCATACACCGTACATCTGTGTCTGCGAAAACTGTGGTCATGAGTTCGTGTCATATGGTAATCCCGCGAAACGTTTCTGTAGCCGGGAATGCCAGATACTCGCCGGGAGGAAGGGGTGAGTAACGCCACTGATAATCGTTACGAATCCCAGCTCCGAATTGCCGCGTACAAGGCAATTACGGATCTCCTGTCGAATAATCACCTGATTACCAAGGAAGAAGAACGGAAGATTACTAGTCGCATCAACAAGATGCAAGATGACCTTATTGGGCCAGTCGCAAATCCTCACACTCATGACCGCGACCTGACTACCATGTAAATCATATCACGCTGTATCTTCGGGGAATGTCAATATGGACTTCTCTGGCGAACAGAGTGATTGATGGTGGTGTGTGGAATAAGATTAACCAATTTACGAAGAACCCAGGGAGCTGTCAGATGCTGATGGCTCCCTGTTCATATAGAACCTTGACAAATTGGGAGGGACATCAAATGCACGAAAGAAAAAACCAGCAAGAGTATACCCCAGATATCAAGGCTATGACCCGCAAGAAGCGCGTCTGTGCCTATGCCCGTGTGTCTGGTGACCGCGACGAAGCATTCCACTCTCTGTCTGCACAGGTCAGCTATTACCAGAAACTGATAGCAGGCCACCCGGATTGGGAGTTCGTAGAAGTGTTTTCAGACCGTGGTATCACCGGTACAAAAGAAAAGCGTGAAGGATTTCAAGCCATGCTTACTGCCTGCCGCGAAGGTAAGGTAGATATAGTTCTGGCCAAATCCATCACCCGCTTTGCCCGTAACACCGTCATTCTGCTCGAGACCGTCCGCGAGCTGAAGAAGCTTGGAATCGACATCCACTTTGAAGAAGAGCATATCGAAACACTTAGCTCCAAGGGTGAATTGATGATTTCGATTCTCGCAGCCCGTGCGCAAGAAGAGAGCAGATCTGCGTCGGAAAATCAGCTCTGGCGCATCAAAAAGTCGTATGAAAAAGGTATCCCCGTCACCGGTAACTGTCTCGGCTACCGTATGATAGACCACCAGTTCTTGATAGACGAAGAGGAGGAGCAGATCGTTTTGCGGATCTTCTCAATGTATCTGTCAGGAAAAGGGTTCACGTCTATTGCCAACACTTTAAGCAGTGAGGGCGTAAAAACTCCTACTGGATTGGATAAATGGTCTGCAAAATCTGTTCGCGGTATCTTGATGAATGAGAAATACTGCGGAGATTTAGTGCTCCAAAAGAAATATCACTCAGATTATCTCAATAAGAGAACCGTCGAGAATAAGGGCGAAAAGCCAAAATACCACGTAACAGATGCACACGATCCAATCATAGACCGGGAGACTTTTGTAGCCACACAGGAAGAAATATCAAGGCGAAAAAAAGTATATGGCCCGAAGAAACCACGCCAGCATTACATATTCTCTGGAATAATCAGATGCAGCAAATGCCACAACCTCTATGTTCATATCATTTCAGCACGACATACAAAATATGAAAAGGCAAACTGGATTTGCGGTCGCGCCAGAGAGTATGGCAAAAGTGTGTGTCCTTCTACTTGGAGAATCCCTGAGGATATCCTGATACAGAAATCCTGTGAAGTATTAGAAATCGCAGAGTTTAGTGAAAGTATCCTACGAGAAAGAGTCAAGGAGATAATTTCCTCAGACGGAAACAAACTGACGTTTACCTTTAAGGATGGTTCACAAGAGGCTGTAGAGTGGCATCACAAATCACGCCGTGAATCCTGGACCGAAGAGATGAAGGAAGATGCAAGAAAGCAAACATTAGCCAGAAATGAAAGGAGAAGAAAAAATGGCTCTAAAGGCACCGATTAATACCCATCGCAGGGAGACTACCGTCGTATTCGACCCAGAGAATAATGAGGGGAAAGCATATAGTTTTGCAGTCCCGCAAAAGAAGCGTGTTGCCGCCTATGCCCGTGTATCCACTGAGCAGGATGCTCAGCAGAACAGTTACGAAGCCCAAATCGAGTATTACACTAACTATATTCAGAGCAAACCGGATTGGGAATTTGTAGAGGTCTATGCGGATGAAGGTATCTCCGGCACTAGTTATAAAAACCGGGCAGGATTTAATAGGATGATAGATGATGCCAAGGCTGGCAAAATTGATCTTATCCTGACTAAATCCATCTCTCGTTTCTCTCGCAATACTGTTGATTCCCTCACCGTGACCCGCGATCTTAAAGCTAAGGGCGTGGAGGTTTTCTTCGAGAAGGAAAATATCAGCTCGATGGATAAAACTGCGGAACTAGTCTTTACGATGTTAAGCTCTATCGCCCAGGAGGAAAGTCGCTCCATCTCGGAAAATGTCCGATGGGGCAAGCAACGCAGCATGGAAGCTGGAAAAGTTTATGTTCCGTATAGGTCATTCCTCGGCTATGAAAAAGGTGAAGATGGCCTTCCTAAGATAGTTCCTGAAGAGGCAGAAATCGTAAGGAGTATCTATGGGCGGTATTTAGAGGGGGCAACTCTTAATCAAATTGCAGGTGAGTTAACTGCAAGCGGCATCACAACTCTGAAAGGCAATCGATGGACAAAAGACGGGATAAGACGCATCCTCACGAACGAAAAATATAAAGGCGATGCTCGGCTCCAAAAAACTTACATAGATGATTTTCTGACCAAACAGGTAAAAATCAATCGTGGCGAGCGAAAGCAATGGTACATTCATGATTCCCATGATGCAATAGTATCACCCGAAACCTTCGAATTAGTCCAGAAAGAATTGGCACGTAGGTCTTCTCGAGGCGGACGCTATTACGACAGTCCGTTCACTTGCAAAATTATCTGTGGTGATTGCGGTGGCACGTATGGCCATAAAATCTGGAACTCGAACAGACCAAACCGCGAAGAAGTCTGGCTTTGTGATGATAGATACAATAATGAGAATGTTTGTAGCACTCCCCGTATTAAAGATGAGGAACTCGAACGAGCATTTATCGTTATCGAAAACCGATTATTGCAAAAGAGGCAGGGTTTCATAGATGATTATGAGCGAGATATGCTTCCGTTGATAGGCAACACGGATATTCTGGATGAAAGAATGAGTATTCTTAATGAAGAACTCACAGAACTCATTGATCAGATTGAAAAACTGATACAGAATAACGCCCATCATGCACAGGATCAGGAAAAGTATATAGCACAGTTTAATGAGCTTAATAATAAGATCGAAGAGAAGAAGGCGAAAATTAGCTCAATAAAAAAGCAAATTTCAGATACCTTAACTCGACGCGAAAATACCCGAATCTTCCTTGATGGTCTAAAGAATCTGGACTCAATTATAGTAAAGTTTGATATTCCGAGCTGGCATGCACTTGTTGACCATGTCAAAATCATGCCAGACAAAACCATTGTCTTCTGTCTCCGGAATGGTTGCGAAGAGACTGTCCATCTAGCAGAAGTGCAATAAAAACGTGGTACGACGACGTGACTGTCGTAAGGACATTACAACAACGCAATAAGCCTGCAGGATTCTGCAGGCTTTTCTAATATTACAGGGGAAATTATTATCGTATAAAATGGGCTTATCGTATAGAACAGACGAGAATGTGTCATATGGCCATTCTTTATAGGATTGTTATTATAACCAGAAATTGTGTTATTCCGGTGTATTTTGATCTAAGCAAGACAAAACCCCTGTAAAAAACAGGGGTTTTGTTCTGAGCAATCTACATCATTATTGCTCACGTTTGTGGTGCGGGTAACAGGGGTCGAACCTGCACGCCTCTCGGCACGAGAACCTAAATCTCGCATGTCTGCCAATTCCATCATACCCGCTTATTTATGAAAAAAACCCGTTGCAAGAGCAACGGGCATTTGGAGCGGCTTACGAGGCTCGAACTCGCTACCTCCACCTTGGCAAGGTGGCGCTCTACCGGATGAGCTAAAGCCGCATTGACAACGATGTGCATTATACCACATTCCTCCGGTTTGTCAAGGTTTTTTTCACAATTTTGTCGGCAGCCCCGGGCGGATAAGCCGTCCGGGGCTGTGCTGTTATTGTGCTTTCTCGCCTGCGGCAGACTCTACTGTTGTGGGTGGGAAGAAGTCAAAGAAGGTCTTCGTGCCGGTGCACTTCGGATAAGCCGCCACATCCCAGCGGTAGTTGCGCCAGAAGTTCTCATCATTCTGCATGAAGCCCAGGGCCGGGCCTCCCTTGGCACACTGGGTAATGTCCACATGGTAGTAGCTGTCGTCCATTCTGACGATGTTCCAGCAGTGCTCTGTCCAGTCGTGCTGACCATAGACGATCCGGCAGTCCACATTGAGCTGGCGGCAGAGCTCCACATACGCGAAGGCCAGCCCTTCGCTGTTGGCAGAGCGCTGGATGAGCGCCGCATAGGCGCTGTTGCCGTCGGGATTGTCGGTAATTTCGCAATTCTCCACCAGATAGTGGCAGGCGAGATAAGCCCGCTCCACCTCGCTGAGACTTGTCCAGTCCGTCTCGGCAAAAGGCCTGAAGATCTCCAGCTCCATCCGGCACTGCCACAGCATGGCTGTCGTCAGGCCGTAGTCGATCTGGATCTCATAGAGACGCTGGGAACCGGCGCCGCTGAAGACGTTCACCGTCGCCTCCGGTTTTCTGGGGATGACGGTCGGATTGTCACGATAGGTCTTCACGACCTGCGCCGCCATATCCTCCGCCGAAAAGCCGCTGCGCCCGACAAGCAGAGTCAGTGTGCGCGTGCCTCGCCGGAAGGCGTTCAGGATCGCGGTCTCCGCCTCCGATGAAAAGCCCAGGTGCAGGATGCGCTTGGGGCTTTCGCTGACCTTGGAATAGCCGATATGGACGGTGGCTTCATTGATCGTGACGATTTTATTGAACTCATAGGAGATATCCTCCACGCAGTAGGCGCAAAGCGCATCCTCCGTCCGCAGCGCCCGGCAGGCGGTCTCCATATCCTCTCCGGCATCCCCCTCATAGGCAGAGTCGAAGACGATGCTGCCCTCCGTCCTGCCCTCATACGCCATGCTGAGCAGGGCAGAGCTGAGCGCGCCGAAGCTGTGAACCGTGGTGCGCCCGCCGATGGGGTTTTCTTCCTCTTCCGAAACACTGTAGGGTTGGATGGAGACATATTCCTTGTTCAGCCAGGAGCAGCCGCAGAGCATACAGGCCGCCGTCAGGCCCCACAGGAGACAAACAAGTTTCTTTTTCACTGTCAGCGCACCTCGGAAAAACTCTCAAATCCGTTGCCGAAGACATTCTTGGCATTCGTTACGATAAAGAAGGCTTTCTCGTCCACATTTCTCACCACGCGCTTAAGCTGTCCGATCTGCTGGCGCTTGATGACGCACATCATCACATCCCTGTGCGCGCCGGAATAGGCTCCCCTGCCATCAAGCAGCGTCACGCCGCGGTGGAGCGGGCCCGAGACGATTTCCCTTGTGATCTCCTCGGTGCTCTCGCTGATGATATAGCACAGGCAGGCATTGTCAATGCCGTAGAGGACCAGGTCCACGACCTTGGTGGTGACATACATGGCAATGAGGGAGTACATGGCGCTCTCATAACGGCCGAGCACCATCGCGTAGACCGCAATGATGATCGTGTCGAGAGACAGCATGATCGTGCCGAAATTGACCGAGGCAAGCTTTTTTCGCAGGATCTTGACCACAATGTCGATCCCGCCGGTGGTGCCGCCCACATAGTAGATCATCCCGAGGCCCATCCCCTTGACCGCGCCGCCGATCACCGCGGCGAGCATGGGATCGTTCGTGAAGCTCAGGTCAAAGCCCGCAAAGACGTCCACCAGCACAGAGCTCAGCCCCATGCCGACCAGCGACCCGATCAGGAAATCCAGCCCGAAGTGCCGCCAGGCAACGATAAACAGCGGGATATTCAGCAGGATCGTCATCACGCCGACAGGCAAACCCGTGAGCTGATTGATAATCATGGAGGTACCCACGACGCCGCCGGAGGTGATGTTGTTGGGATAGAGGAAAAACTGAAAGCCCACCGCATAAATCACCGCGCCGAGCGTGATGACGAGGTACTTCAGCAGGACATGCGCAATGCGGTCTTCTTGCAGCCGTTTCATATTCCGGCCCTCCCCTGTTTATTCTTCCAGCAGCGACATCTGCTGTTCGCTGGTATCCTCCGGCCTTAAAACGGCGCCCGCGCCCGGCAGGCTCCTGACCCTGTAGCGGGAGGTATTCACAATGCCGGTTTCGCGCAGCTCCTGCGCCCGGATGAGACTGCGCTTTGCCTTCAGGCTCATGACGTTGACGCCCTGGGTCGTACGGCTGGATTTGGGCTGAAGCTGGGCGCTGCTGAAGATCAGAACCCGCCCATCGCTGGAGAAGCAGGCGATCTCCTTCTCCTCGTCCAGCAGGAACACCGCCGCGACAGGACTCTTGTCCGAGCAGGCGCCCACCAGCTTGCGGCGGTTGGTCTTGGTCTCATAGGCGGACAGCTCAATGCGCGCGGCCTTGCCGTTTTCAAATATCAGCAGCAGGTGCTTCGTATAGTCCCCCGGCAGCAGCATGGCAAGGATGTTCTCCCCCTCGTCCATCTGGAGCCTGGCCGGCAGATACAGCCCGAGCTGAGACGCCTTGCCGTCCTCAAAGTCCGAAGCCTTTGCCTTGTACATCTGCTGTTTATCCGTGAGAAAGAGGATCTCCGCGCGGTTTGTGGTCTCGAAGCTTACGCTCAGGCTGTCCCCTTCCTTGTATTTCTGCTCCCCGCTCATGCGCAGGGACTGGGCGGTGATCTTCTTGAAATAGCCCTCCCGCGAGAGGAAAAGCGTCACGGGGTAATCCTCTGCCGTCTGCTCCTCGGTATACTCCTCGATCTCGTTTGCGTAGACGATGCCGGTCTTGCGGGGCTCACCGTACTTTTTGGAGATCTGTTTGAGCTCGTCAATGATGATGCCCTTGATCCTGCGGCGGTTATTCAGGATGCTCTCCAGCTCCTCGATCTCCCGCTCCAGCTCCTCGGTCTCGGCGGTACGCTTGAGGATGTATTCACGGTTGATATTCCTGAGCTTGATCTCCGCCACATATTCCGCCTGGACCTGGTCGATGCCGAAGCCCAGCATCAGGTTCGGCACCACGTCGGACTCCAGCTCGGTGCCGCGGATGATCTCGATCGCCCGGTCGATATCCAGAAGGATGCTCTCCAGGCCCTTGAGAAGATGAAGCTTTTCCTTCTTTTTGTTGAGATCGAAGTAGACCCTTCTGCGCACGCAGTCCATGCGCCAGGCGGTCCACTCCTCCAGGATCTCCCCCACGCCCATGACGCGGGGATTGCCTGCCACGAGGATGTTGAAGTTGCAGGGGAAGGAATCCATCAGCGGGGTCAGCTTAAAAAGCTTCTGCATGAGCTTTTCCGGGTCCGCACCGCGCTTCAGGTCAATGGCAAGGCGCAGACCGCTCAGGTCCGTCTCGTCGCGCATGTCGTTGATCTCGCGGATCCTGCCGGAGGTAATGAGCTCGCGCACCTTGTCGATGATGGCCTCGGAGGTGGTGGTATAGGGGATCTCATAGATCTCGACGATGTTCTCTTTTTCAACGTAGCGCCAGCGGGCACGTACCTTGAAGCTGCCGCGGCCCGTACGGTAGATGCCCTCCATCTGGGCGCGGTCGTAGATGATCTCCCCGCCGGTCGGGAAATCCGGCGCGGGCATCGTGCTCAGAAGGTCATGCTCCGGATCGCGGAGCCAGGCAACCGTGGTTTCGCAGACCTCGGCGAGATTAAAGCCGCAGATCTGGCTTGCCATGCCGACGGCGATGCCCAGGTTGGAGGAGACCAGCACATTGGGAAAGGCAGTTGGCAGCAGCGTCGGCTCCTTCATGCTGCCGTCATAGTTGTCCGCGAAATCCACGGTGTCCTTGTCGATGTCGCGGAAGAGCTCGGCGCAGATGGCGGAGAGCCTGGCCTCTGTATAGCGGGGCGCGGCATAGGACATGTCCCGGGAAAAGACCTTGCCGAAGTTGCCCTTGGAGTCCACGAAGGGCGTCAGCAGGGCCTGATAGCCTGCGGAGAGGCGGACCATCGTCTCATAAATGGCGGCGTCGCCGTGGGGATTGAGCTTCATGGTCTGGCCGACGATGTTGGCGCTCTTGGTGCGCGCGCCGGTCAGAAGCCCCATCTTGAGCATTGTGTACAGGAGCTTGCGGTGGGAGGGCTTGAAGCCGTCGATCTCCGGAATGGCGCGGGAGACGATCACGCTCATGGCATAGGGCATGTAGTTGGTCTCCAGCGTCTCGGTGATGGGCTGCTCCAGGATCTCCGCCCGCAGGCCGACCACGTTGGGATTATCGTATTTTTTCTTTTCTTCCTGCTTTTTTCTTGCCATAGTCTTCCACTCTTACCTGTGCTTTTTTACTTTTTTGCCGCTGACCAGATCCCGCTTGCAGCGCGGGCAGGTATCGACCGCCAGCACGCCCAGCAGGATCACCTTGCCGCAGCTCGGGCAGCGGCAGAATTTGATGTCGATATAGATGATCGCAATGAACAGGATCAGCGTAGCCCCGGAAAACAGGGCCATCATTGTGGGATCGGAGCGCATGAAGAACGCCAGGCCCGCTGTGATCAGATCGCAGACCAGCAGCTTTTTCAGCAGATCCCTGCCGCGCATGAAGCCGTTGATATAGGTATTCATTCCCCTGCTCCTTCCTATGATATATCCGCCAGATCCAGAAACTGCGCGCCGAACTCGGAGATATGGTTCTTTCTGCCCTCGAGGTTATCGCCCAGCAGCAGGTCGAAGACCTCCGCCATGCGCACGGCGTCCTCCGGCATGACCTTGATGAGGCGGCGGGTCTCGGGATTCATGGTGGTCATCCACATCATGTCCGGATCGTTCTCGCCCAGGCCCTTGGAACGGTTGATCGCCGCCTTTGCGCCCTTGAGCGAGTCAAGGATCTCGGCCTTCTCCCGGTCGGAATAGGCAAAATACGTCTTGCCCTTGCACTCGATCTCATACAGAGGCGACTCCGCGATGTAGACATAGCCCTCCCGGATCAGGGTGGGCACCAGGCGGTAGAGCATGGTGAGGATCAGGGTGCGGATCTGAAAGCCGTCCACGTCCGCGTCGGTGCAGATGATGACCTTGTTCCAGCGGAGGTTATTGAGATCAAAGCTCGACACCTCTTTGGTGTGCTTGTCCTTCACCTCGACTCCGCAGCCGAGGACCTTGATGAGATCGGTGATGATGTCGCTTTTGAAGATGCGCACATAGTCTGCCTTGAGGCAGTTGAGGATCTTGCCGCGCACGGGCATGATGCCCTGAAACTCCGCATCCCGCGAGAGCTTGCAGGCGCCGAGGGCCGAATCGCCCTCCACAATATAGATCTCACGCCTGTCCACGTCCCGGCTGCGGCAGTCGACAAACTTCTGCACAGGGTTTGTGATGTTGATGCTGCCGGAGAGCTTTTTCTTCATCCCCTGCCGGGCGCGCTCCGCCGTCTCGCGGCTGCGCTTGTTGATGAGCACCTGCTCGGCAATGCGGTCGGCATCGGGCTTGTTCTCGATGAAATAGACCTCGAGCTGACTTTTGAAAAACTCGGTCATGGCCGTCTGGATAAAGCGGTTGTTGATGGCCTTCTTGGTCTGGTTTTCATAGGAGGTCTGGGTGGAAAAGCAGTTCGTGACAAGGATCAGACAGTCCTGCACATCCTGGAACTTGATGGCGCTCTCGTTCTTCTGGTACTTGCCGAGCTGCTTGATATAGGCATCAATGGCGGACGTGAAGGCAAGCTTCACGGCCTTGTCCGGCGCGCCGCCGTTTTCAAGCCAGGAGGAATTGTGGTAATACTCCAGCGCGTTCACCGTCCTGGAAAAGCAGAAGGCAGCGGAGAGCTTCACCTTATACTCCGGCTTGTCCTCCCGGTCGCGGCCCTTGCGCTCGGCCGAGATGAAGGTCGGGGCGGTCATGGGGTTCTCCCCTGCCAGCTCCGTCACATAATCCATGATGCCGTTTTCGTAGAGATAGTCTCTGGTGTCGAAGCCCTTGTCACGCTCGATGCGCAGGCGGAAGGTGACGCCTGCGTTCACCACCGCCTGGCGGTGCAGCACGTCGTCAAAGTATTCCTCGGGGATGTTGATGTCCGTAAAGACCTCCAGATCCGGCAGCCACCGGATCGTGGTCCCGGTCTGCTGGCGGTCTGCCGGCTCAATGCTCAGCTCCTGACCTTTTTTCCCGAGTGCCTTCCCCTTTTTGAAATGCAGGGTGTACTTTTTCCCGTCGCGCCGCACGGTCACGTCCATATAGCTGGAGGCGTACTGGGTCGCGCAGGAGCCGAGGCCGTTGAGGCCAAGGGAATACTCATAGTCGCCGCCGTCAAGATTGTTGTATTTGCCGCCGGCATAGAGCTCGCAGAACACCAGCTCCCAGTTGTAGCGCTTCTCGTTGGGGTTCCAGTCCAGCGGGCAGCCGCGCCCGAAGTCGGATACCTCGATCGAATGATCCTTGTAGTATGTAAGGGTGATCAGCTTGCCGTAGCCCTCTCTCGCCTCGTCAATGGCGTTGGAGAGGATCTCAAACACGGCATGCTCACAGCCGTCAAGCCCGTCGGAGCCGAAAATGACGCCGGGTCTTTTGCGCACTCTGTCCGCGCCCTTGAGCTGGGAAATGCTTTCATTGCCGTAATTGGGGGTATTGCTCATAGATTTCATAGACCTTTCTGCCCAAAAGAGGGCATTTTCCTTGCAATTTTAACTTAAGTAGTATAGCATATTTTTCTCTGGATGGACACTACAATTTGGTTACATTTTTGTGCCTGTGCCTCCGGTTTCTCACCGTGGGTACGGGCGCCTGCGCAGCTCTTTTGTGGCGATGTCCGTTTGATAGCCGAGAGCGTAGAGCTGTCCGTCGAGCTTCATCGCCGTCATGTTGTCCCTTTTGTCCAGTGCCCGGAGCCACTCGGCAAACAAGCGGCGGACCTCGCCCTCTCCCTTGTATCCCTCTCCCGCTGCGGCTGCGGATGAAGATATGGATGTTGTTATGGATGCGGATGAGGATGCTGCTGGGGATGTGGCTGCGGATGCGGATGAGGGTATAGATGGTAACGGGCCGTTGTCGGGCCGTAACGGGCCGTTGTCCCGTTCGTCCGCTCTCAGTCTCGCAAGCCGCCATTCGGCAATGCTCAGGGCCTGCTCGCCGCTTCGCTTCTTTTCTCTCGTATAGGCCGCGTACTGGCGCTGCTCCCGGCTCTCCTCATAGCGCTCGGCGTCCCGGTCGATCTTCGGAACCAGCATATCGAAGGCCAGACCTGTCATGGGATCCAGCTCCGGAAGGACGCCGTACTGTGCGTAATCCATGACCGAGCGCAGCAGCACCCCGCATTGCGCTTCATTCAGCCGGCTGATCGCCGGTCTCACCGCGTCGAAATAGAGCATCACACCCGGGCGCTCCTTCTGCCTGGTCGTCATACGCGCCCTCCCTGTCCGATGCCGCCTGTGATGTAGTCCATGCTCGTGCCCCCTTTAATTTTTAAGATGTCTCTATCGTATCATCTTATCTTAAGATTTTCAAGGGCGCGCTCTCTCTTTTTTGAGATTCATGCAAAATGACGAAACCGGCCGCAGCTGTCTCCCGCTTGTGCACCGGCTTCTCTCGTGCGATCGTCCTCCCGAAAAGCGCCGCCGTAATCGAGGCTGTGGCCTTTTCCGACGGCAGGGCGCAGAAAAAAGACGGGCCGGTTTTCACCGGCCCGCCCCCGCGGCCGCGGTCATCTCCCCGTGCGGGCAGGGACCCATGCCGCTTGACATTTTTCCGTTTTCGGTGTATCCATATACTATATGGAGCATTGCCGGACTGTCTCTGTCTCGTCCGCCGGAAATCTGTCCGGTCTTAGTTTGTGCCGGGCGGGACATAATAAACAGGTAAGTTCTGTCAGGAGTTTTGATATGGATATTGTGAAAATGGTTCTTTTCGCCGCGGCGGTGGTCGTGGCGCTGTATGTGCTGGTGCGCATCCTTGCCTCGCCCATCAGGAAGATCTTCAAGCTGCTCATCAACGCTGTCTGCGGCTTTGCGCTGCTCTTTGCGGCAAACTTCATCGGCGGCTTTTTTGACTTTCAGATCCCGGTCAACATTCTCACCTGCGTCATCGCCGGGGCTTTTGGCATCCCCGGGGTGATTTTCCTCGTCGTTGCGGTTTATTTTTTGACTTACATGCGATAAGCAAACCCCGCGTCTGTTCGGCGCGGGGCTTAGTTTACCCGATCGGCTGCGGTATTCTCCTTCGCATCCCCTTGCCCGATCCAGTTCAGGACCGCAGCCGCTGTCAGCTCCTGCTGTTCCCGCGCGGAGAGGGCAGCCTCTCCGTCCCCCTTCTGCGGTCCGTAGCATCCGAAGCCGGCATGGCTGCCGCCGGGGATCACCAGCTCCTGCGCTCCCCGGGGCCAGAGCACCCGGCTTTTTTCGTATCTTTCCCGGTTCAGGACGCCGTCCCTGTCGCCATAGACAGAGAGAACAGCCAGCCTCCCGTCCAACGCCTTCGTCGGGTAGGACGCGAGGAGCAGCAGCCCTTTCACCCGGTCCGCGTGCGCCCCGGCATAGTCTGATGCCGCTACGCCGCCGAGAGAGTGTCCGGCCAGTATCCAGTTTTCATACTGATAATTTGAGATGATCCTGTCTGCCGCGTCCCTGTCAAAAAGAGCCAGCTTCAAGGGCATCTCCTGCAGGAAGCCGTCCGCGCCGCCCTCCGCGAGACGGAAGAGCAGCGGGGCATAAGCGGCGGGGTCCACCCTGGCGCCGGGATAGAAGATCAGCGCCGTGTCTTCTCCCGGTCCGTCAAAGCGCCAGCCGCCGGATGTCCTCTCAACAGTCACCGTATCATGCGAAGAGAGGGCCGCAAGGGCCTCTGCATCCGCACGGTAATCGTCACAGAGCCATCCGAAGAGGGCCGCAAGCGCTGTGAACAGCAGCGCGCTCAGCAGAAGCCCTCCGCGATAAAGACGGGACAGTTTCCTTTTTCTGAGCGCGTATACGCACGCGGCCACAGGCAGGATGCACAAAACCATATACAGCAGCTTCAACACCTCCGAAGCGTCTGCGGTCAATCCCGAAGCACGACGCAGTTCATTTTTTTACTGTATGCCGTACAGGCGTCAATTGCGATGATCCCCGGTGCGATATAGGGGCTGAAATCCGCATCCGGGCCAAATTCCGTCCCGCTGTTTTCAAAGTGCGCATGGCCGTAAGAGCAGTGAAAGTGGCCGCAGACCACCGTTTTTTCCTCGGGCCGCGCCGTGCGCACGGCCTGCATGGGATTGGTCCAGCGGGCCTCGCGCCAGGCGCCGTCGTCTGCATGGCGCCAGTCTGCATCGTAAATCATGCCGCCGTACCACATCTCGCAGGGGATCCAGCCGTGGGTGAAGATATAGTTTTTGGTCTCGTAATAGTCCAGCATGGCCGGAATGATGGTTGTGTAAAGCGGCGTCTCCCGCCCGGCTCTGGCAAGGCGCATATTCGCATTCCAGTTATACCCGGCGCTCATGCCTGTAAGCTGTTCGAGCGTGCTGTAGGTTCCGTTCTGTACGTGATGGCGCAGGGGCCGTCCCCTGTCCGTTGTCACAAGCTCCCGAAACAGATCCTCGTGGTTTCCCTTGACCAGGATCACGCGCTCCTCCCGCATCAGTTCGAGGATATAGTCCTGCAGGGCCAGCGCCTCCTCTCCCCGGTCAAAGAGATCGCCGAGCAGCAGAAGCTTTTTCTCCTCCGGATCGTCATAATATCCGCACTCCCGCAGGGTCTTTTGAAACAGCGTAAAAAAGCCGTGAATATCGGATAAAATATAGTATTTCATATCCCATAAGATAAGGCCGCCGAAAACATTTCATTTTTCAGCGGCCTTCGTTTCATTATTTTCTATCTGTCAATATGTGACTCTCGATTCTTCGATGCTCGGCACGATACTGACTGTTTTGATTCCCGCCGCCGCATCCAGGATGCTGTCCCAGCTTGGCGGCTCCGGCTCCACCGGCTCGGGCGGAAGCTCGACCTCGCCGTTGCGGTTTTCCACGCCGGGGTTTTCCGGATCGTAATCCGGATTCTCCGGCATGACGCCAAAGCCGATGATGGAATAATCGTCCTCGGTGAGGGTGAAATATTCCACGTAATCGTAACGGTTGCCCTCAATGGTATAGATCCAGCCGCGCTGCTGATCCACTTCGCGGACGATGCCCATGTGCTCGGCATGCTCATCGCTGTCAAAGTCGAAGAAAATCAGGTCGCCGGGCCGGGGCGTGTAGCCCTCATCCCAGTTCCGGTAGAGGCCAAGCCCCCTCAGATCTCTGACCCATTCGTCACAGTAGCAGTTGTAGGGTACTGCGGAAGCGGGGATGTTGGCGTAATACAGGCAGAAGGAAATGAACATGGCGCACCAGTCGCCGTAGGGGATACCGTACCAGGCGCCGTAACGGGTATAGCCCTTGGGGTTCCAAGGGTCATCCGCGGCGTAATTGAGCTCGCTCTCGGTATAACCGACCTGGCTTTCGGCGATCATCAGCAGATCCTCCGCCCAGTTGCCGCTCAGCTCCATATCCGCGAACATCCGCCACCAGTCCACCTCATCCTCCAGGTCGGCGGTCGGGTCGCTTTCCCCGGCAAAATTCAGCTCGCGCTCCATCTGCAGGAGGGACACGATCCCGTCGCCGGGGCCGATCTCGGGCTCTTCCTCCTCCGCGTTCACGGCCTGCTCCTTTTCCTCTCTTGCCTCGTCCAGGATCACGGTCGACTCGTCGTCCGTTTCCTGAAGCGCGCAGACCAGAATGCGGTCTTCCTCATAACAGTCAAGGCTGTGTTTGTGGGCGCCCGCCCCTTCCTCAAGGCCGCAGACAAGCTCCGTCGACCAGGCATAGCACTCATCGCCGTGGATATGGTCGCCGGTGTTGTCGGTGCACAGGAGCTCGCCGCGCACACAGCCGAAGCACGCATCCGTGTGTACGTGGCCTTCCGACTCCTCCAGCCCGCACACGAGGTGATTGCCCGTGCTGTAGCACTGGGCCGTATGCACATGTCCGTCCGCAAGGGCAGCGGCAGGCAGCAGGCAGCACAGCATGGAGGCAAGGCAGACCAGACTCAGCGCTCTCTTAAGAAACGCGCCGCCCGGTCGATTCATTTGTATGATCTTTCTCATTGTCATAATCCATACTCATGGAAGACGGCGTTCCGTCTTCCTGTTTTTGGGAAACAGCCGCGAAAAAGCAGCTGTTTACATTATATGTATTTATTATCTGATTATAATGGGTCTTCCCTCCTCTTGCAATCACAAACCGGTTACAATTTACATAAAAATGATAACAGCGGACGAATCCGCTGTTATCGTTGGCTCATACTGTTCCGAGGACCTTGTAATCCTGGGCTTCAACGGCTGCCTTCATCGCCTCGTACCCGGCGCTCCCTGTGACGACAGCAGTGCCGGCCTCGTGGCTGACGACCGCGCTCTCCACGCCCTCGAGCGCTTCAAGCGCTTTCCTGACACGGGCCTCGCAATGCGGGCACATCATGCCCTCGATCTTCAGTGTTGTGGTCATGCTGTTTTCCTCCTTCATCATGTTGTCATTTTTGATTTCAAAATCCCTGTGGTTTCTCCGGGGCCTGTCTCCTGAAGCGTCATGCACTTTGAACAGATTCAGCCGCAGGGCGTTCGTCACCACGCAGAAGCTCGACAGGCTCATCGCCGCCGCGCCCAGCATGGGGTTGAGCGTAAGGCCCGCCCACACGAAGGCGCCCGCCGCGACCGGGATGCACACGGCGTTGTAGAAAAACGCCCAGAACAGGTTCTCATGGATATTCCTTAACGTTGCCCGGCTGAGGCGGATTGCCGCCGAGACATCCAGCAGGCTCCCGTGCATGAGCACCACGTCTGCCGCGTCCACCGCCACGTCCGCGCCCGCCCCGATGGCGATGCCGATGTCCGCCCGGGTCAGAGCCGGGGCGTCGTTGATGCCGTCGCCCACCATGGCGACCTTGCCGAACTCGCCGAGATCCCGGATCACTTTTTCCTTTCCGTCGGGCAGGACGCCCGCGATCACCTCGTCCACACCTGCCTCGCGGCCGATGGCGTTTGCGGTGCGCTGATTGTCTCCGGTTAACATAACGACTTTCATGCCGAGGTTTTTCAGTTCCCGAACAGCCTGCGCGCTGTCGGGCTTGATCACGTCCGCCACGGCGATGATCCCCAGAAGCGCCCCGTCATAAGCAAAGAACAGCGGTGTCTTGCCCTGAGAGGCCAGCGTCTCGCTCTTTTGAAGCAGATCGTCGGGGATTCTGACGCGCCGCTTCATATAGCTGCCGCTGCCGCCGAGCAGCTCCTTTCCGTTCAGCACAGCCCTGAGCCCGTTGCCGGGAAGGGCCTCAAAGTCTTTGACCTCTTCCGCCCGGATTCCCTTCTCTCCGGCGCACTCCATGACGGCAGCGGCGAGGGGATGCTCGCTCTTCGCCTCCAGCGACGCCGCGGCGCGCAGAAGCGCCGTTTCGTCCGTGCCTTCGGCGGGGACAAGCTCCGTGACCTTCGGTCTGCCGGCTGTGATCGTCCCGGTCTTATCGAGCACCACGGCATCCACGCGCCCGGTCTCCTCCAGGGCTGCGGCGGTTTTGAACAGAATGCCGTTCCTGGCGCCGACCCCGCTGCCCACCATAATGGCGACCGGTGTGGCAAGTCCCAGCGCGCAGGGGCAGCTGATGACCAGAACGGAGATGCCGCGCGCGAGGGCGAAGCCGAACTCCCGGCCGAGCGCCAGCCAGACCAGCGTCGTCACAAGCGCAATGCCGATCACCACCGGCACGAAGACGCCCGATACCTTATCCGCGATCTTGGCAATGGGCGCCTTGGTGGCCGCGGCGTCCGAGACCATGCGGATGATCTGGCTGAGCGTCGTATCCTCCCCGACGCGGGAAGCCTCACAGCGGATAAAGCCCGCCTGATTGATGGTCGCGGCAGAGACCGGATCTCCGGGAGCCTTGTCCACGGGAATGCTCTCTCCGGTCAGGGCGGACTCATCCACAGCGCTGTTTCCGTCCAGCACCACGCCGTCCACCGGGATATTCTCGCCCGGCCGGACCACAAAAACGTCGCCTTTCTTGACCGTCTCGATGGGCACGGTCTGCTCTTTCCCGTCCCGCACGAGTGTCGCGGTCTTCGGCGCCATCTTCATGAGACCCTTCAGCGCGTCCGTGGTTTTCCCCTTGGATCTCGCCTCCAGCATTTTGCCCACGGTGATGAGCGTCAGGATCATGGCGGCGGATTCAAAATAAAACTCATGCATCCAGACCATGGCGGCATCACTGCCGCCCTCGATCTGTGCCCAGGACATGCGAAAGAGGGCATAGGTGCTGTAGACGAAGGACGCGCCGGAGCCGAGCGCCACCAGCGTATCCATATTGGGCGCCCGGTGCAGGAGTCCCTTGAAGCCGCTGATGAAAAACTTCTGGTTGATGACCATGACCGTGATGGCCAGCAGCATCTGGACAAGGCCCATGGCCACGTGGTTCCCGTCCAGAAAGCGCGGCAGAGGCCAGCCCCACATCATATGCCCCATGGAGATATACATCAGCAGGAGCAGAAAGCCCAGAGAGGCAAGCAGGCGCCGTTTCAGCGCAGGCGTCTCCCGGTCGGCGAGGGCATCATCCTCCGCGGAGGGCGCGCTTCTTTCCGCCCCCTTCGCTCTTGCGCCGTAGCCTGCCTGTTCGACAGCGGTGATGATGCTCTGTTCGTCGGCTGTCCCCTCAACCCCCATGGAGTTTGTCAGCAGGCTGACCGAGCAGGCCTCCACCCCGGGTACTGCGGATACGGCCTTCTCGACCCTGGCCGAACAGGCCGCGCAGCTCATGCCGCTTATGTTATATTGCTTCAAAAAAGATCACGACCTTATTTCATCAGTTTCTGCAGCGTATCCAGCAGCTCGTCCACGATCTCATCATTCCCCGCCCGCACATCGTTTACCACACAGGAGCGGATATGGCTCGACAGCAGCTCCCGGCTGAAGGCGTTGAGGGCCGCGTTGGCAGCCGCCGCCTGGGCAAGAATGTCCGGGCAGTAGGCGTCCCGTTCCAGCATGCCGCGGATACCGCGGATCTGTCCCTCAATGCGGCTGAGTCGATTGACAAGCCGCCTGACCTCCTCCTCGGAACGCGCCTTTGTTTTGTGACAGCAGCAGCTCTCCTGCTGCTCAAGAACATCTTCAGGCAAATCGGACCACCTCATTTCAAGGCGAGTATATACCCCATGGGGGTATTTGTCAAGAGAGAAAAGCGGCGCGGATTTCTCCGCGCCGTATGGTTCCTGCTCAGGGATAGTAGATTTCAAAGGCATGCTCGATCAGCACCTGCTCCCCGCTGGAGAAGGAATTGTTTTCCGCGATCGCCGAGACGATATAGGAATAATGTCCGGGCCCCAGCACGCCGAAGATCAGCTTGGAGTTGACCGTGCCTGCCAGGCTGAAGTAGGGCTCATAGGGATAATACATGCAGATCTGATCGTTTTGTCCGGTGTCGTTGTTGTAGATGCGCCCGCAGACCTGGGCGATCACGCCCTTGTCCGTATAGATTTCCCCATGCAGATCCACGATCCCGTAAGGCTCCATATTCTGCGGCAGCGTCGCATTTTCGATACGCAGATGCGGGGTGTTCGGGTCCTCGTGCACCGGCTCCGGTGTAGGCGTCGGCAGCGGTGTCTGTACCGGTGCAGGCGTGGGGGGAAGCGTCGGCGCAGGAATCTGGGCTGTCGGGACGGGACTGAAAGCCGGCGGCGGCGTTATCGGGGAAAGCGTCGGCTCCGCCATGATGTCCGCCGTCGCCTCGGGCTGGCTTCTTCCCGGTGTCGGGAGCGGCGGGATTTCAACAGATGCGATACGGGAGCAGGCGCCCAGCAGGAATACCAGGCCCAGCAGCAGGATCACGCCGATTGCCTTCTGGGGTTTGAGCTTGTACCTTTTCATACGACCGTTCTCCGGAAATGCAGATTTTCATTTTGTATGCAGACTTTGTTCTCATGCTGCCGGGTATCGCGAACAGCTCCGGCGCTCAGGCGCTTCGCCGTCCTGTCGCGACAGGCTGCGGAAGCGGCCGCTTTCAGGACGGGAGCCGTAAAAACGGACTTCCCGCAGAAGGCCCGTTTTTTTACACGATCGGGATCAGAAGCTGATCGCCGACGCCGAGCCTGGTCAGATCTCTCCAACCGTTGAATGCCATCAGGATATTGCTGTAACGGCCATAATTGATGCCGTAGTCATAGTACACATCCGCTGCATTCTCACCGTAGCGCATGATATGGCAGACAACGGCGACAGCAGAGGCGGTCTGTACATTCTCAGCCGTTGTGGGCAGATAATAGGTCGTTCCCACGCTAAGCGCGTCGAGATCCTGCACGCCGTTGAGACTGCGGATCAGTCCTGCATAGGTCTCATAGCGCAAGCCCCAGCGATTGTACACGTTTTCAATAGTGTCCCCGTTGTGGATGGTGTAGGGCACGACGTAGAACATCACCGCATCCGCAGGATAATCATCCTCCGGAGCAGGCGCGTTGTAGGTCTCGGTAACGCCGTAATTGACAGGAAACAGTATCGTGTTGCCCGGATACAGCGTTGCAAGCTGCCACTCCTCCTCAATGCCGTTGAGGGCCATGATCGTGTCCTTCGCTTCAAAATAATCCACGCCGCAGGCCTGGCATATATTGTAGATATTATCGCCCGATTCCAGCGTTATGGCAATGATACCGTCCCAGGCCATTGCTGAGGCAGGAACCAGAACAGCAGCTATTGTGAGGCAAAGGATAAGAGTGATGATACGCTTAGCCATTGCAAAATCCCCCCTTTTTTCTGTGGCTTAAGAATAACATAAAACGGCACTTATGTAAAGCGATTTATTAATTTTGTGTAAAAGCTCCAATTTTTGTATTTTTTCTTCCTTCGTTTTCCCCCTCATTTCTTCGCTATATGCTGTGCCCGATCTCGTCTTTTTACTCCTTCGGCACAATATATTGCGGTTTCACGATTTTGATTCCCTCAAACATTTCTTTTTGTTATGTCGAACATCTGTGACATGTCCGTAATTTTTTGCAACTGTTTTATCAATTTCTCGGTTTCCTCATTTCTACACCTTGTGGTTGAATCCGTCGGAAAGCTGTCTATCTTGTGGCTGTTTCCGTTTGTGTCGTTTCCCTCTGCGGAAATTATAAATAAAATGGTAACCCGAGGTTACATAATTCTGTTTTCACAGGGATGCGCAGAAAGCCCCTTATTATCAAGGTTTGAAGGAACAAAAAATCCGGCGTTGTCAATTGGGCAAATGCTATAATTTTTTGAATCAGCCTTCGTACAAAACGCTCAGATTCGTCGGATCGCCCAAAATGAGATTGATTTTATCTTGTCAAAATGGTAGAATCAATCAAGCAGGCGGGTATGACCCGTCCGAAATAATTTTATGAAAAAGCGAGGAAAACAGTATGAAGAAGTATTTAGCAATCTTCCTGGTGCTGACGATGTTCGTTGCACTGCTGCCCACAGCCGCGTTTGCCGACGGCATCCGCCTCTTCAACGGCAAGATCGAGATCGCCGAACCCCTGAACCATGCAGCCAAGGCTTATGAGGAAGCCACCGGCAAGCATGTCGAGGTCGAGTCCCTCGGCGGCGGCGTTGACCTGCAGGCTACGCTGAAGCAGTACTATCAGGCCGGCAACATGCCCGAGATCTTCGTTTTCGAGGGCGCACCCGACCTGGCCAACTGGACCGGCATGGTCGTTGACATGTCCGACCAGGCATGGGCTGCCGATACCGACGCCGGCTTCGTTGACGAAAGCGGCGCGCTCGTCGGCTTCCCCTACACCACCGAGGCGATCGGCCTTGCCTACAACAAGAGCATCCTGGAGAAGGCCGGCGTCGATCCCAAGAGCATCACCGGTCCCGAGTCCATGAAGGCCGCCTTCGAAGCCATCGACGCCAAGAAGGACGAGCTGGGCATCACCGCTGTCATCGGCTACTGCGCCAACGCCACCGAGCTCTACTGGTCCACCGGCCAGCACCTGTTCGGCCAGTACCTCGACGCCGGCCTTGAGCGCGACGACACCACCTACTTCGATCTGCTCATGCAGGGCAAGCTCGATCAGGAGCGTTTCACCAAGTTCGCTGAGATGGTCGACCTGTTCAACCACTACTCCGACCCCGCACTGCTCGTCTCCGGCAACTATGATATGCAGGTCTCCGGCTTTGCCGCCGGCAAGTATGCCTTCGTGACCCAGGGCTCCTGGATCGGCTCCTCCCTGACCAACCAGTACAAGGATCAGTACGCTGCCGCCGGCAACTTCGAGTGCGGCTACGTTCCCTACGCCTTCATCGAGGGCATCGACACCATCCTGACCAACGCTCCTTCCCACTGGGCAGTCTACAAGGACGGCAACGTCGCTGAGGCTGAGGAGTTCCTCAACTGGCTCGCCGGCCCCGACGGCCAGCAGATCATGGTTCAGGAAGCCGGCTGCGTCAGCCCCTTCAAGAGCTGCACCGTCGTCGCCAATGACCCGTTTGCGGCCCCCGTCTCCGAGTTTGCCGCTGCCGGCAAGACCTCTGCCTGGCACTGGATGGGCCAGCCCTCCAACCTCGCGCAGGACTTCACCGGCGCCATCTTCCAGGACTTCGCCATGGGCACTGAGGATGTCCAGAGCTTCGTCGAGGCTATGACCGACATCATCGCCGACAACATCAAGTAATTCAAAGCGCAGGCAATTTAATTTAAGAAGGGCGGCGGCGCTGCCTCCGCCCTTCTTCTGTATTTTGAGGAGAAAAGCTATCGGAAAGGGAGTGTTCTGAAATATGAACGAAAACACCTCCAACAGGAAAACACTGTCGATGACTCTCCTGGGTGTGGGTACGATCCTGCTGATTGCCGCGCTGTATATGGACTTTTCAAAGAACTATATCAGGCTTGGCAGTTTTGAGCTTCGCGGCGCGTTCCTTGTTCTGGGCGCTCTGTGTGTGCTGGCCGGCATCTATTTCATCCCCACGATCCTGCATCACCGGGCGATCATCAACTGCATTTTCCTGTTCCCCCTGCTCTTTACCTTTGCCGTAACCGTCATCATCCCCATGTTTGTCGGTTTCTTCTACTCCTTTACGGACTGGAACGGCGTCACCTTTACCAAAATGGTCGGCTTTGAAAACTATGCCGCCATGTTCAAAGAGCCCGCATTCATCTGGTCCCTGTTGCTCACGGTGCTGTTCGTGATCGTGAACATGATCCTGGTGAACCTGGTGGCCTTCCTGCTGGCTCTGCTGTGCACCACAAAGCTCAAGGGCGTGGGCTTCTTCCGCGCCGCCTACTTCCTGCCGAACCTGATCGGCGGCATCGTCCTTGGCTACATCTGGCAGTTCATTTTCTCCAATGTGCTCACCAAAATCCTCAACTCTCCGCATTCTGCCCTCGCCACAACCAAGACGGCCTTCATCGCCATCATCGTCGTGTATGTATGGCAGTACGCGGGCTACATCATGCTGATTTATATCAACGGTCTCGCCACCGTCCCCAAGGACGTGCTGGAGGCCGCGCAGATCGACGGCGCGAGCGACATCGCGACCCTCTTCAAGATCAAGATCCCCATGATCGCCGCCACCTTCACCATCTGCACCTTCCTGACCCTGACCTCCGCGTTCAAGCAGTTCGACGTGAACCTTGCCTTAACCAACGGCGGCGGCACTGTGAGAGGCTTCATGGGCAAGCGCCTATCAAACGGTACGCAGATGATCGCGCTGAATATCTACAATACCGCTTTTGCACGTGACCAGTACGGTTATGCCCAGGCCAAGGCGATCCTGTTCTTCATCATTCTGGCCTGCGTGTCGCTGCTGCAGGTTCGTATCTCCAATAAGAGGGAGGTCGAAATGTAATGAAAATGAAGACGTCCAGGGCGGTTATTCTGACGATCATCGCCGTTCTTCTTGCAATCTACATTCTCTTCCCCTTCGCGCTGGTGGTTCTGAACTCCTTCAAGACCCAGGCCGCCATCGTGCAGAACCCAATCTCCGCCACGGGGGCGAGCTTCAAGCAGTTTGCCTCCAACCTGAGCGCGGTCGTGAACAACAAGAACTTCTCCTTCTGGCGCGCCTTCGGCTCCTCGGCCGTGGTCACCATCATCTCCTTGGTTCTGCTGGCCGTGTTCGGCGGCATGTCCGCATGGGTCATCTGCCGCAACAAGACCAAATGGTCCACCGTCATCTATATGACCTTCATCTCCTCTATGATCATCCCCTTCCAGGTGGTTATGCTCCCGCTGATCGCCACCTTCCGCGAAGTGGGAAAATACATTGGATTGGGTATGAACGGAACGCTGCCCGGCCTGATCTTTGCCTACTGCGGCTTCGGCGGCGCCATGACGGTGTTCATCCTCACCGGCTTCATCAAGGGCATCCCCTATGAGCTGGAGGAGGCCGCGGCCATCGACGGTTGCTCTCCCGAGGGGACCTTCTTCCGCATCATCTTCCCGCTTCTCAAGCCCACGATCGTGACCGTCACGATCCTCAACGGCATGTGGATCTGGAACGACTACCTGCTCCCCTCCATTCTGCTGGGCCAGAACAATCCGAACAAGACCCTGCCCGTCGCGGTGCAGGCCTTCGTCGGCTCCTTCGTGAAGTCCTGGGACATGATCCTGACGGCGGCTCTGCTCGCCATGATCCCCATGATCGTGATTTTCCTGGTTGCGCAGAAGCACATCATGGACGGTATGGTTCAGGGCGCTATCAAGTAATTACACCCGAAAACGCATTCTTTGGGGGTGCCGTCATCCGGCACCCCTGATTTTATCTCTGTATCGGAGGTCGGCAAAATGAAGCTTTTTGATTCCGACGGCCCGCTGATGACGGCCCTGAGCAGATTCGCGGATATCGTGATCTGCAATCTCATGTTCGTGCTCTTCTCGCTCCCCGTCTTCACGATCGGCGCTTCCCTGGCGGCGCTGTACACCTGTACGCTGCAGTTCGTGTATGAAGAGGACAGGGACACGGGCCTGGTTTTCCGGGATTTCTGGCTGGCCTTCAGGCGCAATTTCAAACAGGCGACGATCCTGTGGCTGATCTGTCTGCTGATGCTGCTGTTTCTCGGCGCCTATTACTGGGCCGTTCAGAATCTTGAGGGCGCCGCCGGCAAGCTTTATCAGATCACCTTTTATCTTCTGGTCTTTCTGTTTCTCTTCGGCTTTGTCTACCTCTTCCCTCTCCAGGCCCGCTATGAGAACACGGTCGGAAACACCCTGCGCAATGCCTGGCTCCTGGGCGCGGCGGCCTTCCCCTGGACGGTGCTCTGCATCCTGCTTGTTGTCGCGGCCTTTTATATCAGCTTCGTCATGAATCCCGACGCGGTGAATCTCTTTACCTATCTCTGGGGCGTATGCGGCTTCGGCCTCATCGCCTATCTGCAGAGCTTCCTGATCCGCAGGGCCTTCTCGAAGCTCGACCCTGAGGTGATGAAGCGCAAAACTCTGCGGGCAGAGGGCTCCGTCTTCACCGATGAGGAGCACCGGGACGGGGACTTCATGATCCAGGAGAGCAGCTACTCCGATCCGAACTGGAACCGGCGGGAGGACATCGTCGGCCCCGACAAGCCGCAGAAGAAAAACAGAAGACGGCGCTGAAAGGGAAAGCACCGGTCAGGCCCAAAAGGCTTGACCGGTGCTTTCCTGTAATATCTGCGGAGTCGCAGAGGGCGTGATGCTTTTTCCATAAAACACAGTGTTTTATGGAAAAAACGTATCAGTCGATGTGGATGATCTTCTTTGTCAGGTCCGCCGCCTTCACGTTGTCGTTCGGGAAGCGCTCCCGCTTCTCGGTGATTTTGCCCACATTGATCGCCTGCTTCGGGCAGTACTGCACACAGCTCAGGCAGCCGATGCAGTCCGTGCCGAAAACGGGCTTTTTCTCCCGCAGCTCGATGTTGCCGCGGGGGCACACCCGGGCGCAGGTGCCGCAGGCAATGCAGTCGTCGTTGACCCAGAACTTTTTGACGCGCCTGGCATGCATTTTGGAAAAGGCCCTGCTCTCCAGCGCAAAGAACGCCTTCTCCGGCGGTTTCCTTTCGCTCTTCTTCATGGCCCTGACTGCGGCGGCAACCTCCATGGCTTTTCTGTCGACACGCGCCTGGGCGTGCTCCTTTGATGTGGGCGGGAAGCTGAGGCTGTGCGGCATCAGCCAGATGCAGGTGGAGTGGTTGGAGATCGTGTTCCAGTAGTCGAGGCCCACGATTTCGTCGATCTTGTGAAGGCCGCAGCCCATGTATCCGGCAAACTGCTCCACCGCGAATTTGTAGGCATCCGGGGCAATTTTGATCACCTTCAGGTATTGCTCCACATGGCCCGGCAGACCGCCGCCGTAGCAGGGAAAGATAAAGCCAACGCGCCTGGCCTCGGTGGCGTCGGTCTTCTCAGGGAAGGAGCGCATCAGGACGATGTCCGTGTCGCCCAGACGGGATGCGATATCCCTGGCCATGTTCAGACAGTGGCCGGAGCCGGAGTAACAGTAAATAATGTTCTCACTCATGATCGTTGTCTCCTGAAATAATACCTGTAAAAATGTCTGTGACGGATGTGAATCGCAGCAAATCTGCGCTTCCCGGCCGTAAAGCGTCCACAGATACTATATCGAAGCTGTACAGGCTTGTCAAGTTTTTTTCTGTTTCGGGACCGCGCAGGCAGGGTAAGCGCGCGGAATCTGTTCGGTTTTGTATTTCATGCGAGCGGAAGGATCTCATGAATGTCATAGGTATCAAAGTAAATATCATAGGCGGTCTGTTTGTCCCCGAGCAGCTCGATCAGGGCGCCCGCCTGAAACATGCGGGAGAGCGTACCGCCGGGCGCCTTCCACGCTGCATTTGAGATGACGTGCATATCGGGTTCCTCCCGCAATATGAGTTCCGCCCCAAACAGCAGCGCCCCGGTCGCAATGTGATAATCGCTGGATATGATCGCAAGCCCGGACACCTTCGGGCATTCTTTTTTCAGAAGGTCCAGGGTATAGACTGCGTTCTGCGCCGTGGTCTGGGACTTGTCCTCCACAAGGATGCGCGAGGGCTCGATCCCGTTGTCCCGAAGCCATTTTGCCATTTCTCCGGCTTCCGTGGCGGAAGGATTATCCCGCGCTGTACCGCCGCCGGTGCAGACGATTACAGCGTTGGGATACTTCTGCGCACAACGTTTTAAAGTCTCCAGGCGATGGATGAGTTCCTCCTTCATGCTTCCGTCCGGATTGAGCTGAAATCCCAGGGCGACAAGGCAGAGCTCATCCGTGTCCGGCAGACCGTCCGGGAGGATTTCTTCGTTTATGGTCAGGTCACTCCCGTGCCAGAGCTGCAGGATTGCCGTCCATTTTTCTGCGGCGGCGGCGTCGACCGCCTCCAGCTCTCCCAGCAGTTGGCTGATCCTGTCGGCGGCGGCCGCCCCGTTTGCGCCGTACAGGACAACGATTTTTTCAATGAGTTCCCACGAGGCCGGATTTTCAGCCGCGGCTGTCGACGCAGCCGACAGACAGAGCACGGCCGCAAGAAGCAGCGCGAGTAATCTTTTCATGATGGCACCCCTGTTCTTTTTTTTCCTATGTGGGTATCGACTTGAATCAGCAATACAAAGGTGAAGCGCCGTCCATGGCAAGCTTGCAGAGCTTCTCGCCAAAGCGCTCCCGCAGGACGGTGTTGAGGCTTCTGTCATACGCCATGGAGCATCTCAGTCCCGTTGGAACAGATCCCGGGTGTAGACCTTGTCCTTCACATCATCCAGCACGCGGTCATAGCGGTTTGCGATGATGCAGCCGCACATGCTCTTAAACCTTTTGAGATCATTGACCACAAGGCTCCCGAAGAAGGTGGAACCGTCGGGCAGCGTCGGCTCATAGATCACCACCGCAGCGCCCTTGGCCTTGATGCGCTTCATGACTCCCTGGATCGAGGACGCGCGGAAATTGTCGGAGTTGGCCTTCATGGTCAGGCGGTATACGCCCACCACCAGCTCCTTCTGTTGGCTCTCCTTCTCAGCGGAATAGGCTTCGCTGCTGCCATAGGTCCCCGCGATCTCCAGGACCCGGTCGGCAATGAAGTCCTTGCGGGTGCGGTTGCTCTCCACGATGGCATGGATCAGATTCTCAGGCACATCCCGGTAGTTTGCCAGAAGCTGCTTGGTGTCCTTGGGCAGGCAGTAGCCGCCATAGCCAAAGGAAGGGTTGTTGTAAAAGTCCCCTACCCGGGGATCCAGGCATACCCCCTTGATGATAGAGGCGGTGTCGAGGCCCTTGACCTCGGCATAGGTGTCCAGCTCGTTGAAGTAGCTCACCCGCAGGGCGAGATAGGTGTTGGCGAAGAGCTTGGTCGCCTCAGCCTCGGTGGTGCCCATGAAGAGCGTGGGAACGGGCCTTTTGATGGCGGCCTCCTGGAGCATGGATGCAAAGATCCGCGCAGGCTCCTCATTGCCCGCATCGCTGCCCACAATGATGCGGCTGGGATAGAGATTGTCATAGAGGGCCTTGGACTCCCGCAGGAACTCCGGGCTGAAGAGAAGCCTGTCCATGTGGAAAAGCTCCCTCGTGTGAGCCGTATAGCCCACGGGTACTGTGGATTTGATGATGACAACAGGCTTTTCCGCCCGCCCGGCAGTGGACTCCTGGATCAGCTTCAGCACCGTCTCAACAGCGGAGCAGTCAAAATAATTGGTCTTGGGATCGTAGTTTGTCGGGACGGCCAGGATGATATAGTCAGCATCCGCATAGGCCGCGGCGCCGTCCGTCGTCGCGTGAAGCTGCAGCTTCCGTTTTCCCGCCTTGGCCTCGGCCAGGTACTTCTCGATATAATCGTCCTGGATCGGCGTGTGCCAGGCGTTGATCATCGCCGCCTTTTCCTCCTTGGTGCAGACGGCTGTGACCTCATGGTGCTGGGCCAGCAGGACCGCAAGGGACAGGCCCACATAGCCCACGCCGGCAACAGCGATCTTGTACTGCCGGTCAAGATGGATCGGCTCGCCGCTTTGTTCGGCAAAGACCTCCGTCACCTCAAAGCCCAGCACGGCTGCAAGGGCCTCCAGCTGGTCAAGCGAGGGCTTATGCGTTCCGTTTTCCAGCCTGGACAGTACCGAGCGGTTGATGCCGGTCCTGGCGGCAAGCTGTGCCTGGGTGATATTGAGCGCCTTTCGCCTGGAGACAACGGTCTGGGCGAGAAGCGGTAAGAACAGTGTACGCATCTGAATACCTCCTTTAAGCAGATGGTAGCATATTTCTCCCGGAGGGTCAAGAGTAATGTTGTCAGATTAAGCAAAAAATCGTCTCATTTTCTTCGGTTGTGAGATTTCTTGTTGTTTTCAGCAACATTCCGTATGCGTGTCGCAAGCTCTGTCAGGGCGTTCGTTTGTCAGCTGCCTGCTGCGTGAACGCCTGAGACCATCCCTCTTGCATTACGCGCAAAGCCCGGCTATAATAGCAGCGATCCGTTTTGCAGGCCGGGAGGATGCCATGAGATACATAGTCTTTGATGTGGAGACACCGAACCGATTCAATAACCGCATGAGTGCCATCGGCATCAGCGTCATTGAGGATGGGCAGATCGTGGAGGAATTCTATTCCCTGGTTGATCCCGAGCAGCCCTTTGACTGGTTCAACACCCGCCTCACGGGCATCAGCGAAGAGTCCGTCGCCGGTGCGCCGACCTTTCCCCGGCTTTGGGAGCAGATCGAGCCGCTTATGTCCTCCGGCGTCCTGGCAGCCCATAACCTGAGCTTTGACATGGGGGTGCTGCGGCGCTGCCTCTGTGATTACGGCATCGACTGGAAGCCGTATGCCAAAGGCCTCTGCACTGTCATCATGGGCCGCAGCCTGCTGCCCGGCATCAGCCACAGGCTCAACGATATGTGTGATTATTACGGCATTGATCTCAACCACCACCAGGCCGACAGCGACAGCCGCGCCTGTGCCGAGATCCTGCTGCGCTACCTGGCGGGCGGCGCCGAGCCGGAAAAATACATCCGGACCTACCGCCTGCGCTGAAACCGGCGCGGCCAGGATACAGCACCGCAGGGGACGATCCCGGATCGCCCCCTGCGGTGCTTTTTTTATTTCTGCTCTTCGACATAACGGGCCCTTTCGCCGCCGATGAATTTCGGCCGCGTCCTGGCGCAGACCAGATTTGCCTCTCCGATCTTCTTTATGCCGAGGCGCACCGGGACTGCGACCTCCCGCAGGTGCATCCCGATGAGGGTGTCGCCGATGTCCATGCCCGCATGGGCGCGGATATGCTCGAGTGCGACAGGCTGCGCCATATGCTCCCAGACTGTTGTGGCAAAGGAGCCGCCCGCGTGGGCCCAGGGCCGGACATTCACTGCCTCCCAGCCATATCGTTCGGCCGTGCTGCGCTCCACGATCAGCGCGCGGTTGAGATGCTCGCAGCACTGGGCGGCAAGCAGAATGCCGTGTTCGGCCAGGACCGGGGCGATGCCGGCATAGACCGCCTCCGCCGCCTCGAGGCTGGAGCCTCTGCCGATGCGCTGCCCGACGATCTCACTGGAGGAGCAGCCGACAACCAGAAGCTCCCCCGGCATGAGTTTCGCCGCCTCAAGCAGCTCCGCGGCCGCGCAGGCCGCCTGTTCTCTGATGTTATCCATGATTGCTCCGCTCCTTCCGTTTTATTGCCCAAAGTGCTCGCGCGCCCGGAAGCTCTCGCATATGGTTTTGTAATTCCCGAATACGGTCACTCTGTCGCCGGTGGAAAGCACGGTGTCCGCGCCGGCGGGCACTGCCTTCCTGCCCGGGTGTTCCACCAGCAGCACGAGGATGCCACTGTCCGATTTCAGTCCGGTTTCGGACAGGGGTTTGCCGGTAAATGGCTCCGGCACGGTGTTCAGGTTCACGATTGCGATGCAGTCCCCCATCACGTAGTCCACCAGCAGCACGGTATTCTCGCCGGCCCTGCGCCTCAGGATTATGTCGGCGAGCTTCTGAAGCAGATTGTCTCCCCAGGCGCGGATGGCGGGCACCCGCATGACCACGAAGATAATCATGACAGCCCCGAGCGGGATCATGATACCGAGATAGATATTCTTCACCTGCGTGAGCCTTACGCTCATAAAGACGTTGATAAAAGCGGAAACGATCGTGATATTGAAGGCATAGCCGAAGAGCATCGTGATCCTTGCGAGGCGGCGCCGCTGAATGGTGGACAGGAACATTTCACTCTCCCGGGTCGTAAAGCCGGTCCCCGTCAGGAGTGAAATGACCTGAAAGCGCGCCTTCTCATCGGGCAGGCCCGTAAAGCGAAACAGGATCGTGAAGAGCTCTGTGATGACCCAATAGATCAGGATCACCAGCGTGAACAGGATAAAATCCCTGAAAATGTTCATAGTCTCATGTCTCCTTGATTGTTGCCGACAGCTTTTTGACAAGCAGCCGTCCTTTGCCTCTGAAGCTCTTCAAGCAGGTCCTTCCTGTCGACGGCCTGAAAGAAACAGCGCAAGGCTGTCCCTTCTGTCAGGTCAGAGGATGTGGTGCTCCGGGATCTTTCCGGTCAGCAGCAGGCTGATCGCATCCTCGTTCAGATCGCAGCCGATGACGATCAGGGCACTGCGGTTCTCGGGCACCGCCTCGATGTGGGCCATGTCCTTTGTCGCGTTGAACTGATACCAGACCCCGTCCTCCGCAAAGAAGCCCTTGACGCGCAGGATTCTGCCGTAGAGCGGCTCGGAAAAGAGCTTTCCGCTCTTCTCCTTCAGCTCTGCCCGGTCGAGCGTGAGTCCCAGGAAGGACAGGGACTGGAAGGCGGAGGCCCTGCCCGCGATCATCTTCCGGTAGTCGGCGACGCGAAACCCGCAGTCCTCCAGGCTTCGGAAATCGTCGTCCGTCAGCTCGTCCCAGTTTTTTATCATAACGCGCCCGGAGATACCGGGCGCCGAGATGGCGCTGCACGCCCGCTCCACATGGCGAAGGGTCCGGCGGATCTCCTCCTCCCCCGCAAGCTGGGTCCGGCTCAGCAGGATACAGCCCGCGCCGGCCGCCTGGGACGCCAGATAGTAATCCTCCTCCGGTGTCATGTCCTCCTCCAGCTTCGCGTCCACGATCGTGATGACGCTGCCGGGCTCAAACCAGCGGTCCAGGGGGCTTTCGTGCAGGACATCAAAATACTCGTCCATATCGAAGACGCCCGACGGCTCGATAAGCACCCGGTCAAAGCCCTGCATGCCGAGGGAGATGAGCTTTGTGCGAAAACGCCGGCGGTGGCAGTCTTCATCGCAGGCGCCGGCGAGCATCTCGATCTCACAATTCTCGCCCCGCAGCGCGTGCAGCAGCGGCATATCCACATTGACGGCGCCCCGGTCGAACACCAGGATCGCAATGCGCCGGTCCTGCCGCAGCATGTATTTGGCATAGCGCAGCAGAAAGCTCGTTTTCCCCGCGCCGAGGAAGCCCGTTATCAGATCAACCTTTGTCATCATGCACCTCAAGCGTTTGTAATGCAATACTGTTCTCATGCGCAAAGCGCAGGAGCCCTCACAGCGCAGGAGCCTGCCGCGTCAGCGATCAATCCGTCTTTGCTGTGAAAGCTCTGGCATTCATCGTAAATATAGTACACTCCTCCGGGATTATCAAGAGATGTTTTTCATGAAAAAGCGCTGATTGTTGTTTCCGCTCTTGCACTTTGCGGCGCATTCCTGTATAATGGCACGACATTTATCGGAAGGTGATTATTTTGGCAAACGCAAAGAGGATCGACTCCAGGCGCATGGGGGAAATGGATGAGGGAAAGCTGCTGATCGGCATGGCCTTTCCCATCATGCTGTCCATGCTGGTACAGGCGCTGTACAACATCGTGGACAGCATCTATGTCGCCCGGGTGTCGGAGGACTGTCTTTCTGCCCTTTCGCTTGCATTCCCGGCACAGAACATCATGATCGGCCTCGGCACCGGCACCGGTGTCGGCGTGACCACGCTGGTATCCCGCGCCCTCGGTCGGCGGGATTCAAAGAACGCAAGCCGCGTGGCCGGCAACGGCATCTTTCTCAGCATCTGCTGCTGGGCGGTCATGGCCCTGTTTGGCATCTTCGGCGCCAGGGCCTTCATCAGCTCCCAGACAAGCCTGCCGCATATCAGCCAGCACGCAGACAGATACCTGCAGATCGTAACCATCGGGTCGCTCTTTCTTTATCTGGAGATTTGTGTGGAGCGCCTGCTCCAGTCCACGGGGCTGACGCGGCTTTCCATGTGGACCCAGATGGTCGGCGCGATCACCAACATCATCCTTGATCCTTTCTTCATTTTCGGCTGGTGCGGCCTGCCCGCCATGGGCACCGCCGGCGCTGCCACGGCCACCGTGATCGGCCAGGCTCTTGCTGCGGCCCTCGGCTTTTTCCTGCACTTTCGCCGGAATGTCGAGCTGCGCATCGCCCTTGCTGATCTCAGGCCGGAAGTGCGCATCATCGGGGATGTGTACCGCATCGGCTTCCCCTCCATTATTATGATGGTGATCGGCTCGATCACCAACTACATGATGAACCTCATTCTCATCGGCTTTACCTCCACGGCCATTGCGGTATACGGCGTCTATTTCAAAATTCAGAGCTTCTTTTTCATGCCGGTCTTCGGTCTCAACAACGCCCTGATCCCCATCATCGGCTACAACTACGGCGCGCGAAAGAAGGCGCGTATTTACCGCACCTTCCGATTCGGCGTGCTGTACGCCACCAGCTTCATGCTGCTTGGCTTCCTCGTCTTTCAACTGGTTCCCCGCGAGCTTCTCGGCATCTTCAATCCGTCCGAGGCGATGCTTGCCATCGGCGTTCCGGCGCTCAGGCGCATCAGCATCTCGTTTTTGTTCGCGGGCTTCTGCATTGTGGCGGGCTCTGTCTGTCAGGCGCTGGACCACAGCATGGCTTCGATGATCGTGTCCATCCTGCGCCAGCTTCTCGCTCTGATCCCCGCCGCCTGGCTGCTGTCCAAAACCGGGGATGTGAACAATGTCTGGTGGGCCTTCCCGATTGCGGAGGTCATCTCCCTGCTGGCCTCTGCCTTCTTCCTGCGCGCAGCCTTCACAGACATGGAGAAGAAGCTCAGCGTCCCGCAGGATGTCGAATAAGCTTCCCGCCGCCCCGGCATCGTATAGCTAAAACCAGCTGCATACATCTCTTTTTCCCGTACAGGATGCTGAGATGGTATGCAGCTGGTTTTTTTATACCGGTATTACTCGCCTGTCGTGCTGTCCGCTCTCTTCAGACTGTTCTTGTTGTCGTACATATTGTGATCGGCACGCTCAAACACCGCCGCCACACAGGCATCATGATCGAATCTGGACATGCCGCAGGCAATGACGATTCCGCCGCTCAGCATCGCCTCCTGATTATGCCTGTTCATCTTATCAAGAAGCTCCTCGATCCTGTCATAATCCCGGCCCTGGGAGATCGCGGCAAACTCGTCGCCCCCGATGCGGAACACGGGGCTGTGCTTAAAGAGATCGCAGATGATTCTGCAGGCGTCCTTCAGATAGGCGTCTCCCGTCTGATGACCTTCTGTATCATTGATCCTTTTCAGCTCGTTCACATCAAAGATCACAACAGAGAAAGGCGGCTGCCGGAGCTCGGCGATCCTCCGATTCATGCGCTCTTCTGTCTCCAGAAAGGCGTGTTTGTTTTTGACGCCGGTAAGCGCATCAATATTGGCTTCGTTCTGCGCCTCAGCAAGACACCTTCTGTATTCCTGTTCCTGCCGGACCTGGGCGTCGATATTGTTGAGGCCCACGACCAGCCTCGGTCCTTCCTTCTCCTCTACCATCGCGCCTTTCAGCTGATAATATACAGGCTTGCCCTCTGTCATGATGCGATAGCCCAGCGTAAAGATCCCGCTGTGCTCCACTGCCGACAGGATGTTCTCTTTTGTAAGAAGCGAAAGGACGCGTTTCCGGTCATCCGGATGGCAAAAGACCGCTGCCGCTTCCCGGAGCGTTTTGAAGAAGTCTTCACCGGATTTTGCCTGTGCAAAGCTCTTCTCATAATGATCGGCCGCGCTGAATTCCCGGTAGCTCCCGGTCTCCGGGTCAACGACATAGACGCAGACGAAGTTGCCGGTAAGGGCGTGCAGGCGGGCATAGACAATGCGTTCCTCCTGGATGCGCTTTTCCTCCTCACGATGCTTGACTTTTTCGTCAATGTCCTGCACGGCTATCACGATGAGATTCTCATCATCCTCCATACGGGAGATCCTCATCCGGACGTAGAACGGATCGCCTTCTTTTATTCTGCGGTAGGTCAGCTCGAAATATCTGCTCTCTGCCAGCGCTTTTTTGAGGAAGTCCCGGTTCATGGCCCGGATAAACCTCTCCTGATCATCCGGATGAATGCCTGTTCTGGCGTCCCGCTCACAGCCTTCAAAGAAGTCCTGGCTGTGCCGCACCTCGCTGAGCACACCGTGCTCGTCATCCGTGTGGAACTCGATGAGCTCATTGGTTTCCATGTTCACATAGAACAGATCCGTGTAGCCCCGCGCGAGCGCACGGGCGATGTGGGTATAGATCGTGGCCTTGCGGTTTGCCTTTTTATATGCCTTTTCAAGCTGACGCTTGTACTCTTCCTCATCATTGGTCACGCCAAGAATGAGCTTCTTCCCCTCATTTTCATCGACCAGGGCTGCCCGCAGGCTTACCGGTACCGCCTTTCCGTTCATCAGAAGCCGGTAATTGTGTATGAAGGAGCCGTTCTCTTCTATCGCGCGCAGCATGTTGTCCTTGGTGAAAGCGCGCAGATTTCTCGCCATGTCCTCCGGCGCGAAGGCTTTGGGCGCGTCCCGCCGGATATCCGCGAAGAAATCTTCTCCCTGTGTGGCGAGACCGAAGTCCTTGTATTCTTTGGAGGCATGGTATTGCGTATACTGTCCTGTCACGGGATCGACCGTATAAAGGACGATATAGTTCGGAGAGAGCGCGGCGATCCTGCCCAGGGCTGTTTTTTCCTGCCGCAGCCTTTTCGCCTCTTCCTGCTGCTTCATCTGAGAGTCAATGATGCTGATGCCCAGGATGATCTTGTTTCCGCCATACATCCTCGTGATCTTCATATTGACGTACATCGGAGCCCCGTTGTCAACAATGCGATAGGTCACGTTGTAAACGCCCTGCCTGTCCAGCTCCTCAATGATCTTCTGTTTTGAAAAGCCTGCCAGGAAAGTCTCTCTGTCCTCCTCATAGATACGGGTCATGCTGTCCTTCTGCGCTGCTTCAAAGAAATGCTCGCCGTGCCGCTCCATTGCGAGCTCCTCGCCGCCTACCGGTGAGGTATACTCGATGAACTTGTCTGTATCCAGATCTACATAGTAGATATTGTAGTAGTCCGCAGCCAGCGCGCGGGCAATGTCGGCATAGGTGGCGCCTTCGCCGGGCGCTGTAATGGACAGGACGGCTATGGCGACAGCGATGTTCCCCGTTACCGGGTCGATGCCGACCCGCCGCGCGAAGGAATGCACAACAGCGCCGTCAGGCATCTGCTCGTCATAAAAGGACGGGATCCCCTTTTCGCAGCAGGTCTTGACGACGTTCATCATAAAAGCGGCGTCATACCGGGAAAAGGCTGAGCCTTCATAATTCAGATCAACATGGAAAAAGTGCTTGATGAAATTGCGGTAGGCCTGGTTGCTGCGCACAAAGCGGGTATATTCTCCCTTTACCTCTATGATCCCCATGGGGATCATATTGAAGGTGTTCTCAATCCCGCCTTCATCCTTGGCCATCACCGAAAGATCGTACAGGTTCAGGCGTCCGATCGTTTCAAAATAGCCGGATTCCTTCGGGTTCTCATACCCGATCTGCCTGCCTGTCCGGTATCGCTCCATGATCGCGTCCAGCGGAATCGGTTTGCTAAAATAATAGCCCTGGAGCTTCGAGCATCCGATTTCATACAGGAACTTCACCTGTTCCTCTTTCTCGACTCCCTCGCAGACAGTGTCCATGCCGAGAGCGCTCGCCATGCGCATAAGCTCGGTCATAAGGATTTTGTTGCCGGCGCCCTCGTCGAGCCTCTGCAGGAAGCTCATGTCAAACTTGAGAAGATTGAACCGTATGCTTTGCAGTACATTGAGGGAGGAATAACCGCTCCCGAAATCATCCATCCAGACCGGGAAGCCAAGGTTCTGGAAACGCCTGACCTGTTCGCTCATGAACTCAAAATCACGGCTGAGCGTGCTCTCCGTGATCTCAATCGTGATCATCTCGCGCCCGAAGCCGGAGGCGTCCACACGGCGTCTGACCTCATCTACCACATCACAGGCATCGAAGTCGGATCTTGACAGATTGATCGAGTGAGGAACGACAGAAAACCCGGAATCCTTCTGGTATTTCATTTTCTCCAGCACGCGCTCCAGCACGTACAGGTCCAGCTTGTAAATCTCTCCGGCGTCCTCCAGATACGGGATGAAATCTGCCGGCGACAGGAAGCCGCGCTCCGGATCGATCCATCGCGCCAGCGCCTCCTCATCGCACACCCTGCCGCTCACCGCTCTTATGATCGGCTGGTAGTACACGGTGATCCATTTCTCCCGGATGGCGCGGCCCAAGTTTTCCAGGACATATTGTCTCTTTTCCGCATCGTCCCTCAATTCCGGGCGATAGAAGCTGAACGCGGAGGAATTGGTGTTCTTGATTGTGTCGCAGGCAAGCTTTGCCCGGTCGCAGGCCGTGCTGACCGGGACCGAGCCCATCCCGCTCGAATAGACGCCTATATGAACCGGAAGAGAGTTCCCGCCATTGATCGCGGCACATTGATCCAGAAAGCGATTCAGCCTCTCCTCAAGACCGTCTTCCATCGTAAAAGCCGCAAAATGATCCGCGCCGATGCGGCAGCAGTTTTCATTGCCGAAGAAACTGTTTAGAAGTCCGGAAAACTCCTGCAGCAGCCTGTCTCCCTTTGCAAAGCCGTTCTTCGTATTGAAGAACTTCATGCCGCAAAAATTCATAAACAGGAAAACAGCTTCCTTGCCCTCTTTTCTGTATTCCTCCTTCGCCGTCTCTGCACGCTCGAAGAACCAGGTCATGCTCGGCAGCCCTGTCAGATAATCATGCTGATTTGCTTTCAGGATGCTCTCCCCATGCAGGGCATTGCACAAGCTGTACAGCAGCCCCGTCTCTTCCGCATCCTCCCGATACTGGCCTTCATCCGTATACCACACCTCGGCGAGGCGCACGCCCGAATCGGTAAGCACATGCTCGCCCTTGGCGTGGATCACTCTGTACCCGTCTGATGTCAGAGATTTTGAGCGAAATACGACATCGTACTCTCCGCCCTCCGTCGCAAAGCGAACGGCCGCATCCGCGATCCTGGCGGCATCGTTCGGATGGACATCCTTGTACATGTTATGATCCATGTCGTAATACGCCCGCGCAGGATCCTCATAACCGAACAGCTTGCGAAAGCCCGCTGAAAGGGCAATGGAAATCACACGCTTTTCGATGTACTGATAAACAGCAAACGGGACCGTCAGTTGTTCCAGCATTTCCTGCGTCTGCGTATCAAAGCGATATCTCTCTGTCGTACTCATATCTGTGTCTCCTGATCCGGACAGTCTGTTCTTTTGGGGGTTTTCAGCTTTGGCTCTGCGTGTCTTTTGTCATACTGCCGCTTTGCGCCCTTAAGGCAACACCGCACAATCCGCCTTCGGCATCTCCTGGAAAATTTGCGCCCTGATTTCGTCACTTTTTCTTGAGGTACACAAAGTACATCTGCGAAAAAGTCCCAAATTTTCTCAGGATCTGCTCTTGCCGAATTATGCGGTATTGCCTTAAAATTATACCAAAATCATCATTTTTTATCAAGTCATAATGCAGGATTTTTTCCCGCTCACCCAATACATTCCCGCATTTATCGGGGAGCAGTTTTGTCCTGTTTCGCTTTTGCCCCGCCGGGAGGCGGGCGAGTCTGTGCTGTCTGCTGATGCTGCCCCGAACAGAAAAGCCGACGCATGCTCTGCGCCGGCTTTTCCTGAGGCGGGTGCCTGTTGAGGGCATACCCTGGGCGCGGCGTCGGGAATAGAGTTTGACTTCGCCGCTTCCCCCGTGTGTGCATCCGCTTATAACACATTCTCCAGCTTTGTTTCTTTGATCCCGTGCTTTTCCGCAAAACCCGTGAGGAACAGGGTCAGCGCGCCGTCGCCGGTCACGTTGCAGGCGGTGCCGAAGCTGTCCTGGAGGGCGAAAATCGCCAGCATCAGGGCGGTTCCGTCGCTGTCAAAGCCAAGCACGCCCGTAATCAGGCCCAGAGAAGCCATCACCGTACCGCCAGGCACGCCGGGCGCGCCGATGGCAAAGATGCCCAGGAGCAGGCAGAAAAGGATCATGCTGCTCAGCGTGGGGATCTTGCCGTACAGTACCTTGGAAATGGTCATCACGAAAAAGACCTCCGTCAGCACCGAGCCGCACAGATGGATATTGGCGAAAAGCGGGATGCCGAAGTCCACCAGATCGCGGCGCAGATTCTTGCTCTTTCTTGCGCACTCGAGCGCAACGGCCAGGGTGGCGGCGGAGGACATGGTGCCGACAGCCGTCAGGTAGGCCGGGCCGTAGTGGCTGATGACCTCACGGCCGGAGCGGCCGGAGTAGATGGAGGCGCTGCCGTAGAGTACGGCAAGCCAGATAAAGTGGCCCAGCATGACGACCGCGATCACGACCAGGAAGATCGGCAGCTGGTGGGTGATGCTCCCCTCCCAGGAAAGGCCGCAGAAGGTCGTTGCGATAAAGAACGGGAGGATCGGGATGATGATCTTCTTGACGATTTCCAGCACAATACTCTGAAACTCCTGCAGGAGGTTGAAGGTCACCTGTGAGCGCGTCCAAACGACGGCCAGACCCAGCAGCATGGAGAAGACCAGCGCGGACATAACGGGCATGATCTGCGGGATATCCAGCTGGAAGGCGACGGCAGGCAGCTCACGCAGCCCTTCGGGATCGGTGACGATATTCAGATGCGGAATGATGGCATAGCCTGTGCACATGGACATGAGCGCCGCGAGAACGCTGGAGGCATAGGCCAGAATGACCGCGACAGTCAGCATGCGTGTAGCGCCGCCGCCGAGCTTGGTGATCGACGGGGCGATGAAGCCGATGATAATGAGCGGCACGCAGAACATGATGATCTGTCCCATGATGTATTTGGCCGTAACCACCACGACCATCGCGCCGCGCGGCAGGACAAGACCCGCCAGAATGCCGATCACGATTGCCAGCAGCAGCCGTGCCGGGAGACTCTTAAAGAATTTCATGATACTTTCCTTCTTTCCTTACTTTTCCTGTACCCATACGGAATGCTCCGATTGTCCGTTCCTCTTTCCCTATTCTGTCATCATGCGTATGATTTCCTGATCGGTTTCGCGCATGCCCACGCGGCCGAGTCGCCCGAAGTTTGCGATGGAGTTCTCCACGCCCTTGACCACGAGCCCGTCCCCGCCGTAAAACTGCTGGCCGTTTTTAAACATCTCATAGCCGAAGATGCCCGTTTCCACCGCCGTTGCGATCTTGGCGGCGCAGGAGGATTTTGCCCCGTCACACACAATGCCGGAGGTGATGGCCAGGCAGTTGACAATGGTGTGGGCAATCACGCGCTCGTCCCCTCCGTGCAGATAAGCGATGCCGGCGCCCGCGCCCGCGCCCGCGCTGACCGCGCCGCAGTAGGCCGAGAGCCTGCCGATGCTCGCCTTGCAGTGGAGGGTGATGAGATTGGAGATGAGCAGCGCCCGATAGAGCTTCTCCTCTCCCGTGTTCATTCCCCGGGCATAGACGATGACGGGCAGGGAAGCCGTGAGTCCCTGGTTCCCGCTGCCGGAGCAGATGACCACCGGCATCTCCGAGCCGTTCATGCGCGCGTCAGAGCCGGCTGCGGCATAGGCCTTGGCGCGGATGCGCAGAGTGTCCCCCGTGGTGAGGAGCACTTTTCCGATGTTGGCCCCGTAATCGTGCCGCAGTCCCTCCTCCGCAATGGCGGTGTTCAGCTCGATCTGCCGGTCAAGCACCGGGCGCACATCCTCCAGATCACAGGTGCAGGCAAAGTCATAGATATTCTCCACCGACAACAGCCCATAGTCCGGTACGGCGTCCTCCTTTACCGGGGCCGCGTCCGACTCACGCAAAACCCTGCCGTCGCGCTCAACGCGAACGATGTGGGTGTGCTCATTGGCAATGCGCACCTTTGCGCAGGAATCCCCCTTGTAAACCGTGACGATCATGTCCAGGAGCTGCTCTGATTCCAGGGATTTGATCTCAATGGGCGTATGCTCCAGATAAGAACCCAGCGCCTCGATTTTGTCCGCCCCGACCCTGGAGATGACCTCCAGTCCGGCCGTCTCATCGCCGCCGAGAACACCGATGGCCGCCGCTGCCGCGATGCCGCGCCTGCCGCCGGTGTGCGGGACTACAACGCTCTTGACGTTTTTGATGATGTTGCCGCTTGCCTCCACCGTGATCCTGTCCGGCACCGCCCCAAGCACGGAGCGGGCCGTCGCCGCGCAGTAGGCCAGCGCGATCGGCTCCGTACAGCCCATGGCGCAGACCAGCTCACGCCGCAGGATCTCGACACAGGTCCGATAAACATTGTCACTTCGATCCATATAGCACCTCTCTTTCTCTCCGTATCGAAACGCAAGATCATTATACCCGCTTCTCCCCCGCGATTCAAGGCTTTTCAATTTTTTCCCGGGTATCGGTCCAGGCTGCATCCGATCAGAAAACCTTCTATGGCAACACCGCACAATCCGTTTTTTCCAGGGCAACACCGCACAATACGACCGCGGCATCCTCCGGAAAATCTGCGCGCTGATTTTGTCGCTGTTTACTGCTTTCCCGCGTCCCGGACTAAAAAAAACAGGCCTTCGGCAAATTCGTATTTTTGTACGTTTTTGCCGAAGGCTGTTATCATTTTATGAGGCTGTTCTTCGCGGGGCGTCCGGGAGGCCGCCAGCCTGAGAAGGCAGCCGACTTTTTTCACAGTCCCGGTGTGTAAAGCCGAAAGGTGTTCATGCTTCTCCGTGGTGGTGGACTTATCGTATCGCGTCCTTCATGGCTTTCACGTATGCCCCGACATACGGCGCTGCGTCACGGCCGTATTTTTCCAGCAGCTTGATGATGGCCGAGCCCACGATCGCCCCGTCTGAGAGAGCTGCCATTTTCCTTGCCTGTTCGGGCGTGGAGATCCCGAACCCGATGGCGCACGGAATTTCGGTATTTTCGCGCACCAGTCTGACCATGGCTCCCAGATCCGTGGTGATTTCCGTGCGGGTGCCGGTCACGCCGAGGCTCGACACGAGATACAGAAAGCCCTCCGCCTCCCGGGCGATCATGGCGATCCGGTTCTCCGAGGTCGGCGCGATGAGGGAGATCAGATCCACCCCGCAGGAGCGGCAGACGGGCAAAAACTCCTCCTTCTCCTCAAAGGGCAGGTCCGGGAGGATCAGCCCGTCGATGCCGACATCCCGGCACAGGGACAGAAAGCGCTCCGCCCCGTAGGAAAAAACGACGTTTGCATACGTCATGAACACCATAGGGACAGTAACATCTTCGCGCAGCTTCCGCACAAAGTCAAAAATCCTGTCGGTGGTGATGCCGCCGCGGAGCGCGCGCAGATTGGCTCCCTGAATCACCGGGCCTTCCGCAGTGGGATCGGAGAACGGGATTCCGAGCTCGATCAGGTCGGCCCCGTTTTCGACCGCCGCGCGCACGACGGCGCCCGTCGTCTCCAGGTCGGGGTCACCGCAGGTAATGAAGGCGATAAATGCCTTTCCGTTTTTAAATGCGTCCGGTATCCTACTCATAGATATTCTCTCCCCTGTAACGTGCGATCGCGGCACAGTCCTTGTCGCCGCGGCCCGAAATCGTAATGACCAGGATTTGCTCCTTTCCCATCGCGGGGGCCAGCTTCTGCGCGTGCGCCACAGCGTGGGCCGATTCGATGGCCGGGATGATTCCCTCCGTTTTTGCGAGATACTCGAAGGCGCGCACCGCTTCCTCATCCGTGACCGGGACATACTCCGCCCTGCCGATGTCGTACAGCCAGGCGTGCTCCGGTCCGACGCCGGGATAATCCAGGCCCGCGGAGATCGAATACACCGGCGCGATCTGCCCGTATTCATCCTGACAAAAATAGGATTTCATGCCGTGAAAGATGCCGACGCGCCCTGTGTTGATCGTGGCCGCGGTCTCAAAGCCGTCGATCCCCTTCCCTGCCGCCTCGCAGCCGATCAGCCGCACGGACCTGTCATCGATGAAGTGATAAAAGCTGCCGATCGCGTTGGAGCCGCCGCCGACGCAGGCCAGCACCGCGTCCGGCAGGCGCCCCTCCTTTTCCAGCAGCTGCTGCCTGATCTCCCGGGAGATCACGGCCTGGAAGTCGCGGACGATCGTCGGGAACGGGTGCGGCCCCATCACCGAGCCGAGGCAATAATGCGTATCGTCGATGCGGCTTGTCCACTCGCGCATGGCTTCCGAGACCGCATCCTTGAGCGTCGCGGTGCCGGTTTTCACGGGGATGACCTCCGCCCCCAGCAGGCGCATGCGATAGACGTTCAGAGCCTGGCGTATCGTATCCTCCTCGCCCATAAAGACGACGCACTCCATATCCAGCAGCGCCGCCGCGGTCGCCGTGGCGACGCCGTGCTGCCCGGCTCCCGTCTCCGCGATGAGGCGGGTCTTGCCCATCTTTTTGGCAAGCAGCGCCTGCCCCAGCACGTTGTTGATCTTGTGCGCGCCTGTGTGATTCAGGTCCTCCCGTTTGAGGTAGATTTTCGCGCCGCCCAGGTCCCGCGTCATCTTCTCCGCGTAATACAGGCGCGAGGGCCGACCCGCGTAGTCATTCAGCAGCGCGGTCAGCTCCCGGTTAAAGTCCGGGTCCGCCTTGAAATGATTGTATGCCTGTTCCAGTTCGATGACGGCGTTCATCAGGGTTTCCGGGATGTACTGTCCGCCATGAATGCCAAAGCGTCCGTTTGGGTTTGTCATGGTGTTGCCTCCTGACTGTCCGCCTCCCGCACGGCGCGGACAAATTTTTCCATCTTTTCGGGGTCTTTTCTCCCCGCGGTTTCGATCCCTGAGCTCACATCCAGGCCGAAGGGGCGCAGCGCAGCGATCGCGGCGGCGGCGTTTTCCGGGCTCAGCCCGCCCGCAAGCACATAGGGCCGCGCGTGAAAATCCCGCAGCAGCGCCCAGTCGAAGGACTCCCCTGTCCCGCCGGGGCCGTTGTCGAGCAAAACGAGATCGGCGCCTGACGTGGCCGCCGCCGCGAGGTCCCCGGGCACGGTGATCCTGAACGCTTTCCAGATCGTCCGATCCGTCAGGCCGCGAAGCGCCCGGATATATGCCTCGTCTTCCTGTCCGTGGAGCTGTGCGATCTGGATTGTCCCCTTTTCCAGCAGCTCCGCCACGTGCTCCGGCGGCGCGTCGACAAACACGCCTGCCGCCTGGATTTCCGGGTTCAGGCGCTCCCGCAGCCTGGCCGCGGTTTCGGGCGCAACATAGCGCCTGCTCTTTTCGGCGAAAACAAAGCCGACAAAGTCCGGCATGAGGGCGTTCACCGCTTCGATATCCTCCGGTCTTGTCAGGCCGCAGAGCTTGATTTTTGTCATGTCGCACCTCGCAGCTCGCGCAGCTTTGCCGCCTTGTCCTCCGCGCGCATCAGGGTCTCGCCCACGAGCACCGCGTCCGCGCCGATCTCCCGCAGGCACTGCACATCCTTTTCGTCCCTCACGCCGCTCTCCGAAACAAACAGGATCCCGGGCGGGATAAGCCGACGCAGACGACGGCTGTTGTCCGTGTCCACCGTGAAATCGTGCAGATTCCGGTTGTTCACGCCGATGATCTCCGCCCCGGCGCGCAGGGCTGTTTCGATCTCCGGTTCCGTGTGTGCCTCCACCAGCGCGGAGAGGCTGAGCTGACGGCAGAGCGCCAGATAATCCACAAGCTGTTTTTCATCCAGAATAGAGACGATCAGCAGCACCGCCGCCGCGCCCAGCGTTTTCGCCTCGTAGATCATGTAGGCATCCACGGTGAAATCCTTGCGCAGGCAGGGACGTTTTACGGTCGAGGCGATTTCTCGCAGCTGTTCTTCGGAGCCGAGAAAACGGGTCGGCTCGGTGAGAACGGAAATCGCGTCGGCCCCCGCCGCCTCATATGCCTGTGCGATTGCCAGATACGGATACGTCTGGGCGATAACACCCTTGGAGGGGGACGCCTTTTTGCATTCGCAGATGAACGCGAGCTCCGGGCCGGACAGCGCCTTGTGAAAGGGGGCGTCCCCCTTTGGCAGCGCTTCCGCCGTTTGCCGCAGGACTGCAAGCGTTGTCTTCCTTTTTGCCTCCTCCACGCGCAGGCGCGCAGCGTCGGCAAGCTCATCCAGGATCGTCATACTTCGGCCTCCGGTCGGTTGCTGACCTCGATCAGCCGCTCCAGCACGCGCATGGCAGCGCCGCTGTCAATGAGCTCCGCCGCCAGGCTCACGCCCTCCTTGAAGCCGGGCGCCTTCCCGGCAATATAGAGCGCCGCGCCCGCGTTGAGCAGCACCGCGTCCCGCTTCGGTCCCTTCTCTCCGGCGAGGATGGCGCGCGTAATTTCAGCGTTCTCCGCGGGCTGTCCGCCGGTCAGCTCCGTCTTTGCGCAGCGCTGCAGTCCGAAATCTTCCGGCTTGATCACATAGGATTTGAACCAGCCGTCCTGAAACTCGCATACCGTGGTGGGTGCGCTCATCGAGATCTCATCCAGCTTATCCTGACCATAGACCACCATCCCGCGTTTTACGCCGAGAGAGATCAGTACCTGGGCAAGCGGCGCGACGAGATACTCGTCATAGACTCCCAGCAGCTGATACTTTGGGCTGCCGGGATTGGTCAGCGGGCCGAGGATGTTGAACACGGTGCGAAAGCCCAGCTCTTTGCGGATCGCGCCGACATATTTCATGGAGCTATGGTATTTCTGGGCAAAGAAGAAGCACATGCCCACCTCGTTGAGCAGCTCTCTGCATCGGTCGGGGCTCTGGCAGATATTGACGCCCAGCGCCTCCAGACAATCCGCCGTGCCGCTGTTGGAGGAAGCCGCGCGGTTTCCATGCTTGGCGACCTTGGCCCCGCCCGCCGCCGCGACCAGCGCGGCCGTTGTGGAGATATTGAAGCTGTGCGCGCCGTCGCCGCCTGTGCCGACGATCTCCAGCAGGTCCATCCCGGTCTCCACGCGGGTGGCGTGATCCCGCATGGCGGCCGCGCAGCCTGCGATCTCATCCGTGGTCTCCGCTCTGGCGCTCTTTGTTGACAGCGCGGCGAGGAATGCCGCGTTCTGCGTAGCGCTTGTCTCACCGCTCATGATCTCGTTCATGATTGTGTATGCCTCATCATAGCTCAGGTCCTGTTTGTTTACAATTTTTACGATGCCGTCTTTGATCATGGATGTCATCCCTTTCATAAAAAAACGCCCTTGACAGATTCTGTTCTGTCAAGGACGAATAATACGTATTATCCGCGGTGCCACCTTGCATTCATGGGGTTCCCCATGCACTTTAACAGGATACCAACATATCCCCGGCAACTGACGTATGCCAGCACGTTGCATTCTACTCGGCAGCGTTTGGCCTTTCGATGCACCCTCAGCGGCCCATTTGACGATCTGTTTCTGACCTGGCTCCCACCTTCCCAGGCTCTCTGTACAGGCATAGTCGCCGTTACTCCCGCTTCAACGGTTTGCTGATTTAATTGGCTGAATTATACTCCCTGTCCGGTCGGTTGTCAAGCCCCTGCATGCAGTCAATTATTTGCGGATCGCCGTACCGAGCCGGATCGGCACCGTATCGGTAACGCCCTCACGGTGATCCAGTCGCTCTGCCGCTCCGACCCGGCTCAGGCGGAAGAGGCCACGGTGCAGTTTTCCAATTACCTGCGCGGGAACATGGCCGCCCTGCAGACGAACGCCCCCATCCCCTTCGCAAGAAAGCTGGACCATTGGCTTTATTTGTCCCTCTTCACCCTCGTGATCGTTGTTCTGACCCTGCGCGGCCTGATCCTTTTCCGCCTCGGCAGAGCGTACCGCCGGCCGTTCGGCAGGAAGAGAGGCCGCC
>CACWLG010000012.1:56203-57289 GCA_902761635.1 Oscillospiraceae bacterium
TTTCTTGAGGTACACAAAGTACATCTGCGAAAAAGTGCCTTTATCAGAACCCAAATTTTCTCAGGATCTGCTCTTGCCGAATTATGCGGTGTTGCCTTAACTTTTTGGCATAGTCACATGTGGGAAGTTTTAGGTCTCAACAATATGATTCCCTTTTACATCACGCCTGAAAAAACGACCGGTGTAATAAAATATCTTCTGTCGTCAACAATTAGATTGAATATTCGTAACGAATATTATATAATAAGTGTAAAAGGAGCGTGATGATTATGGAAAGGCGATCTGCTCGGCTTATCGTCAATACAGCCGGAGGTACTGCCGGGAAAGATGCAAAAACATATAAGGCGGCACTCCCCTCTTCCTGGATCCATGCTTTGGGCTTATCAGATGAAAATCGTGATATGGAACTGTCCTTTGACGGCGAATCAATCACGATCTCTGTTCCGGAAACGTATGATGCCTTTTCTTCCCGTCGTGCAGGGAAAAAACACCGCTTGCTTGAACTGCGGTTTTATGACGGCGAGAAGCTCTGCAATCGCATCTGTGCAGATTACACGAGCCACGACATATTTTCCGAGCGGTATACGGACAATCTGGTAAAAACCGCTTTCGGAAAAGAATCCCGTCCCTCCTGGGAGAGCTTTCAGCAATTTCTTGCCGAGCGTTGTGTGCCGCGTCAGCGCGCCGGTTTGCGCGAATATCTGGAGGCTCTTGGCCTGGATGAATATGATCCGTTGGCGATCATTAAAAAGACGGGCGGCCGAATGGCAGAAGATCAGCAATGGCTTGAGATCAGGGAGCTGAAATGAGCATTCACTTTGTACCAGACGAGAAAATTGCCGGAACATCCTCAAAAGGCAATCAGGAGAAATGGAAAGACGGAAACCGCTGGTACAAGCTGGATCAGTTCGGGTATGAGGCCTTGGCGGAATCTGCCGTTTCGTATTTTCTGGAGCAGAGCAATATTGAGACAGACACTTCCTTTCACTTCACACATTACCGAATGGAGCGGATGAATGTGCACGGGCGGGACAGGACCGGCTGCTCCAGCGAAAACTTTTTGCGGCCCGGACAGTCTATCATCAC
>CACWLG010000013.1:0-54374 GCA_902761635.1 Oscillospiraceae bacterium
GCCGACGTTGTACTCGCTCTCCTGCACGAACTTCTTGAGCCATGCCTTCTTCACGTTGTTCTTGAACTCCACGCCGAGGGGGCCGTAGTCCCAGGAGTTGGCGAGGCCGCCGTAGATCTCGCTGCCCGCGTACACAAAGCCGCGGTTCTTGCACAGAGCGACGATCTTGTCCATTGTCTTTTCGTTGTGTTCCATTTTTTCTTTTCTTCCTTTCCCACGGCTGGATGCCGCGGAGATTTATTAACGCTGTACTCTGTCGCAAGGAAGGCACTTTTCACCCGCCCTGCCGCATGGTACAGGGTTTTACAAAACGGCTTTCGCAGCGCCGCGCCGCTCGGGAGGGATTGATCGCCCGCCCCGCGCGACAGGGTTTGCAGCCCAAGGCCGCTTGCCCCAACAAAGCTATATATTATCAGAAATGCCCGCGTTATTCAACACCAAAACCCAATTGTGGAAAAGATAACACGTTCCACTCTTGTTCTTGATTATTTATCCCGGATATGATAAAGTTATGTTAATCGACAAATACAGACACAGGGAGAGAAGCTATGAAATATCTGATCGTTGTAGCCCATCCGGATGACGAATGCCTCGGCGCCGGCGCCACGATCCACCGTCTGATAAAGGAGGGGAACCCTGTCGCCGTGGCGACGATGGCAAACCAGGCTGCGGCGCGCGCGAATCTCTCCTCCACCCTGGCCGAGGAGCAGCAGCGCGCCTTTGCGATCCTGGGGGTCGAAAAGGACTATGCCGCGGACTTCCCCAACATCAAAATGAACACGGTGCCCCACCTGGAACTGGTGCAGTTCATCGAGAGCTGCATCGCGGACTTCGGCGCCGAAGCGATCATCACCCACCACCCCAGCGACACCAACAGCGATCATGCCATCACAAGCGGCGCAGCCCAGGCCGCCGTGCGCCTGTTCCAGCGGCGGGAGGGCGTACCCGCCCTGCGGGAGCTGCGGTACATGGAGAACGCCTCCTCGACCGAATGGTCGCTGGACAGCTCCCTCAACCGCTTCCTTCCGAACCATTTTGTGGAGATCGGGGAGGAGGGACTGGCGATCAAGCTGCAGGCCCTCGCCTGCTACAAGGGCGTCATGCGTCCCTATCCGCACCCCCGCTCCGCCGAAGCCTTGAGAGGTCTGGCCGCCTGGCGCGGCGCCCAGGCCGGCTGCCTGTATGCCGAGGCCTTTGAAACCGTGTTCCGCCGGGACTGAACATGCGTTGAGGTGATTTTGCATGCACACGTTTTATCTCTTTGTAAAGCGCCTGTTTGACATTGGCTGTTCCCTGGCGGGCCTGATCGTGAGCGCGCCGCTGTGGCTGCTTACGGCGATCGGCATTGAGCTCTCCGATCCCGGCCCCATCTTTTACATCGCCCGGCGCACCACCAAGGACGACCGGGTCTTCAACATGCTCAAGTTCCGCTCCATGCGCCAGGGCAAGGCCAACGAAGCGGTGTTTCGCGGCGAGGAGGACCGGATCTTCCCCTTCGGGCGCTTCATCCGCGCCGTAAAGCTCGACGAGCTGCCGCAGCTTGTGAACATCCTGATCGGGGACATGAGCATCGTGGGCCCCCGCCCCGCCTCCGTGGAGCAGGTGCAGCTCACCCGCGGCGGCCGCTTTGCCCGCACGGCCGAGGTACAGTCCGGCCTGACCGGGCCCTCCGCCCTGTATGACTATCTCTACGGGGATCTGGTGGAGGATCAGGAGGACTACATGCGCGACGTGCTGCCGATCCGGCTGGAGCTGGATCTGGTGTACCTCGACAAGCGCGGCATCGGCTTCGACCTGAAAATGATCTGGTGGACGGTGATCTGCATCGTCTCCCACATACTCGGGCACAGGCCCGAAAAGCTCTTCGGCACGCTGCTGCGCTGGGCGGAGGAGCACCGGAAGCAGGAGGTGGAAGAATGTCTGACAACAGGCTGAGAGTCATCGTCATGACCCAGGCCGACCGCTTCTTTATCCCGAAGAACATCGACCGGGCGGCCCAGGTCTGTGAGCTTCTCGAGATCGTGGAGGTCAACTGCAAGTCCGCGCTGGAAAACCGCCTGTCGGACTATCTCAAATGGTTCGGCCCTTGGCAGTGCGCGAAGATGGGCGTCGTCACCGTGGGGCGCGAGGCGGAAAAGCTCCTCGACCGCCTTGCGGGCTATCGGCTCTTTCACGGGCACTGCTCGGTCGCTGACGCGGCAAGGAAAAACGGCGTGCCCCACCGCGTCATCACCGACAGCAACGATCCCGCCTTTGTGCAGCATGTCCGGGAGCTGGCCCCCGATCTCATCATCTCCTACTCCGCCCCGCAGATCATCAAGCCCGAGCTTCTCAGCGTGCCGAAGTACGGCGTCATCAACGTGCACGGGGCGCTGCTGCCGGACTACCGGGGCTGCCTGCCCTCCTTCTGGTACCTGTATAACGGCGAGAAGCTGGGCGGCGCCACCGTCCACTACATGAGCGCGAAGATCGACGACGGGGACATACTCGAGCAGGGCAGCGTGGACATCTCCGACTGCCGGAGCATGTTCCGCCTCATGAAAAAGACCAAGGCCCTCGGCGGGGAGCTGATGCTGCGCGCGCTGGAGGACATTGCCGCCGGCTCCGTCGAGAGGAGAAAAAACGAGACGGACAAGGGAAGCTATTTCACCTGGCCTACCGTGGAGCAGGCGAGGGAATTTCGCCGCCGGGGCAAACGGCTGATCTGATTCAGGTCGGCGAAGGCAGTGAAAGAGGGATAGGCGCATGAAGCTGAGCAACAAATTCGTCACCTACAACAGCCGCCGTGACAGTCTGCTTGTTCCGACGGGCAAAGCGGACTTTGCCGGGCTCGTGCGGGGCAACAAAACCCTGGGCGCCATTCTGGAGCTTTTGAAAAAAGACACGGACGAGGCCGGGATCGTCAAGGCCCTGTGTGCCCGTTTTGACGCGCCGGAGGCTGTGATTGCCGCCGACGTGGAAAAGGCGCTGGCAGAGCTGCGCAATATCGGGGCGCTGGAGGAATAGGCCGCCGCGCGCCTTGCCCGTAAAGAAGAAATCGTAAAGATGGGGCTGTCTCAAAAGGAGACAGCCCTTGCATAAAAATGTATGTCGTAGGGGCCGACGGCCCCTACGGTTTTTCATGTATATACGTTTTGAGGCAGCGCCATCAGTTCAGGGAAACGGCGGGAAGAACGGGCGCGCTGGGGATGGGCTGCGTGGGTGCGTCGTCAACCACCGCTTTCAGGTTCACGAACTTGAAGCCGTACAGCTGCGCGATCCGAAATGCCTCGGTCTTCGGATAACCGTATACCGTTACATCGTGGCAGCCCTCAAAGGCCTGGTCGTGGATCTCGGTGACCGACTTGGGAATCGTGATCTCCCGCAGATTGTCACAATCCGCAAAGGCGCGCTTCCCGATGGCGGTCACGTTATCCAGAACCTCGACGCTTGCGGCCGCGATTGCCTCAAAGGCGCTCTCGTCGATCTTTACCAAAAGCTGCGGCAGTGTCAGTGCGTTCCGGTCATCAGCCAGCACCGCAACGCCGATACCGTCCTCCCTGATCACCTCGACCCACTGCCCGTCCTCCGCCCAGGCGGCGGAGGTCAGGCTGAGCAGGAGAACAAGGGCCAGCAGGATCGCTGTTTTTTTCATGCCTATACCTCTCTTTCCGATGCACTTAAGGCAGCTCCTGCCCGCCTGTATCGCCTTCCTTGCCGGTGTCGGTTTCCGAAGAAGTCCGGATCACATCCTCCGTCTCAAACACCGTTATTTCACAGACGAGCGGTTCATACTTTTCCATGGTCTTTCTCCTTTCACGCGGTAGGAGGCGAATACGCAGCTGCCGCCATCGCATAGTTATACAACGCCGTGAACGCCATTTTCTCCTTTTCGGACGCGCTGCCCTTTCCAAGCGCAAGATTCACATAGGAGAGGGCGGAGATTCTGAGATCAAAAACCTTGGTGCCGTTAACATAGCACCGGAAGGCATACGGAATCCCCAGCGCGTTGGCCGGGATTCCTTCGAGGCAGACGACCTCGCTGCTGCCGGCTCTCTTCCAGTGCCGCAGCTCCTGCGTTCCGACCTTGCCCGTGACGATATCGTCCCCGTTTTCCAGGTATACCCTCACGTTCAGCAGGGTGTCGGCGTCCAGCGTCAGATAAAATTCCGTCTTCTTCACGTTCTGGAAATAAGCCTGTGCTTTTTGGAACACGAAGCCGTATTCCCCGGCCGGGTTGCCGCTGTACGGAATTGCGTTGTAAAGGTCCATTTCGGCATGATCGACGCCCACCGTCCAGCCGTTGTTCTCCGCGAGATAGGGCTGAATGTAGTGCCCGTAGTTTGCGGTCGCCTGCGCAAGATTGATGGCCTCCGCGCTCAGGTTCTGCCGGTATGCGGGGCTGAGCAGCGTGCTCAGGTATTGCTTTACCGTGTATTCATACTCCGCGGCCTTCCCGCCTGCGTAGTAGTATTCCGCCTTGATGGTATCCGCCATCTGGTATGCGTTCACGGGGCAGGCGAAGTAATCCTTGCCGTCACCTGTCGCGGAAGCGTCATAGGGCACCGTCCTGGTTTTCAGGCCGTTTACGCTGAATTCCATCCGATCACCCGTGGGGTCCCAGCCGTCGGGATATTTCATGTAGAAGCGCATGTTCAGTGTGCCGCCGAGCTCCAGCTCCGCCCGGCTGAATTCCGGCAGACTCCTCAGCGCCGCTTCACCGTCCTCGCTGACGACCTTGTACTGCGCGTCGTCACTGACGAAAGAGGAGATGCTTCCTCTGTCCCCGAGACCCTGCGTGACCACGAGCGGCTGATTGTTCCCGGGCCGGAACAGGCTGCCGACGCCGACGGTGCTGCTGTCCGAAAGCGTGCCGTCAATCGCAATGCGCGCATCCTCCTCCGCCAGGACGACATTGGAGGCCGCCCCGCGATAGGTGTTGCCGGAGATGTTGACGCTGCCGCCGAGAGAGAGCTGCGCGCCCTCATCGACGAAGACGCCGCCCGCCAAGCCTTTTTCCGTACCGTTGCCGGAGATCTCGCCGCCGTGCATCCTGAGCTTGGCGCCGACATGGACATCAACGCCGCCCGCCGAGTTGGGACTGCTGTTGAAGCCGCCCGTCAGCTTTCCGCCGCCCTTTCCATCCTCGAGCGTCAGATCGCCATAAACCGCCATGACCTGCCCGTTCTCTTTCCGGTCTGATTCGGCAGACAGGCCGCGGTTCAGCTTGTGACCGTTGAGATCGAGCGTGAGCGTCTTGCCCGCCGGGATCACCAGCGCCTCGTCGTCATCCCGGGCGGTCAAATCCCGCGGCAGGACGATCCTGCTCCCATCCAGGGCGTATATCAGGGTATTCCTCAGGCCCTTCCAGCTGGTGATCTCCCTGACCACCTTGATATCCACATCCGCGTCCGGCATGTGATCGTACTCGTACATGCCCCAACCATAATCGGGGTTCGGCGCCGGTATGACCTTGTCCGGTTCCAGGGTATGGGTTTCCCCGTCCTTTTTATAGCTTGCCGTAACAGTCGCGCTGCCTCCTGCTATCACTGTGAAGTTTGCCCCGGCGGACAGATACTGGGGGGATTCCTCATAGAATATACCGTCTATGGACAATGCGGCCATCACATCGCCGTAAATGCCGAGGTTCACGGCGTGCTGGGCATGCCCGCAGGCACAAAGGCGGGTTTCCTTGTCAAAGCGGTGATTCTCTTCCGCGACGCGGTCCTCTCCGACGCAGTATTTGCAGCTTAGCCGGTGCTGATACGGGGTGTAGTCCTCGAGCGCGACGTCCGGATGATCGCAGGGGGTGATGTCCGTAAAAACCTGCGACTGGCAGGCGCTTACACGCTTGGCGCTCTCGATGCGGGTCAGACTGTCTTCCTTCGGGCCCGCGCTGACTGCGGCCGTGTCATAGAGAGTCAGACTGCCGTCCCTGTCGCCGCCGTCGCCCCTGCCGATGGCCCTGGCGGTATTCATGCCGGCGTTTGCGAACACGCCGGCTCCGCCCGAGATGGTCACCGTGCCGCCGTCGCCGTCGTCGCCGCCGCCGATCCCCGCGCCGCCGTACTCGCCGGAGAAAATCAGTTCAATGACAAAGTCCGCGATCTTATCGTAGCAATAGCTGTCCATCGTACCCTGGCCGGCGTTCATCCCGCCCTTGATGCCGCTGGCGGAGCCGTGGATAGACGCGCCGACATGCTCGTTTTCCGCGATATAGCTGTACTCAAGATGTCCGCCCGAGGCGATGACCGTACCGCCGGAGATGGTGATGTTGCCGCCGTTGCCGTCATTGCCGCCGCCGATCCCCGCGCCCTTTGCGAGGGAGACGGCGGTGACGATGCTGTCGATGATGGTGATGCTGCCGCCGTTGCCGCCGTTGTCGTAGCCCCGGGGGCCGCCGCCGCCGCCGATCCCCGCGCCTTCAAGGCTGCTGGCCAGAACCAGCGCGTTGCTGATATTGATCGTGCCGCCGTCTCGGCCATCATCATCTGAACTGCCGCCGCCGATGCCCGCGCCGGTGTGGTCGCTGATCGCCATGACATGCCCGCCGAGAATATTGATCTCGCCGCCCTGCGCGCTATCGTATCCCGAACCGATCGCCGCACCGTAGCTGCCGTGCGCTTCGACGATTCCTCCGCTGATTTCAATCTCGCCGTTCTTTCCTCTAAAACCGCCGCCAATGCCGGCAGCGCAACTGCCGCACTCTGCGTACACTTCACCGCCGGTAATATTGACGTAGCCGCCATCGCCGCCACCGCCATAGTGCTGGCCGCCGCCGATGCCCGCAGCGTACGAGCCGCCGACCGCCTCAACCTTGCCGCCGGTAATCTGCACAGCGCCGCCCTGGCTGCCGCCGTCGCCGCCGCCGATCCCTGCGCCGTCGTGTCCGCCATAGGCTTTCAGCGTACCGCCGTTGACCGTCACCGTGCCGCCGGAGCGGTCTTCGCCGCCGCCGACGCCTGCGCCTAACTCGCCGCCATGGGCTTCCAGCGTGCCGCCGTTGACCGTGATGTCGCCGCCGGAGCCGTATTGTCCGCCGCCGACGCCCGCGGCGTACTCGCCGCCGTAGGCAATGACAGTCCCGCCGTTGACGGTCAGCTCGCCGCATGAGTTCTCTTCGCTGCCGCCGATCCCGGCGTCATAGTCCCCCGCAGAGACCCGCAGACAGCCGGTATTATACTTCTGCCCCCAGACCGTAAGCGAGCCGCCCGGTCCCAGTTCAAGGCCGCCGTTGACCGCAAGCGTGGCGCCGTCCGCGAGGATCAGGTTGACATTGTTGTAAACAGTAAATCGGTAATTGATCGTCAGGCTGCTCCCAAGATAATACCAGTCGTTCACCCAGGGCGTTCTGCTTGCGGGTTCAATGTGCGACGGCTTCTGGATATTGCCGTCCAGATCGACATACCAGGCTGTGTCTTCCACAATGGAATAGCTGCCGAACCAGGAGCCGGCGGGATGCGTCATGTCGACGGCCTGGGTATTCAGACCCTCGGCAAAATCCCCCTCATGGAGGAACTGCAAATACTCAGACAGTACGAGGTATCGACAGCTGATGACGACTTTGGTGGGGATTTTGTCAAAGGCCATCGTTGTGCTTTCCTCGTCCCAGAACGCGGCCCCGTCATGGGGCTTCCAGGAGCCGACATTTTCATCCCCGCAAAAAAAGTCGATCGACAGATCCGAAAAGTCGGATTCGATGGACAGGCGCCTGGGCGAAAAATAGATCCTATACCGGGCGCCGGACGGCTCTTCCGCATACGCGCTCTGCTTCGGCAGCAGCTCCTTGAGTCCCGTCAAATCCGCACAACCGAAAAGCAGCGTGATTATCAGGAGCCACGCAAACACTTTCTTCACGTTTTCACCACGTTCCTTTCCTAATCCAAGGATAGGCTGAATCAATCACCGCGCACATCCTGACGGTTTCTTTTCCGCCCGGTTTTGTCTCGAAATCTTGATGTACACAAGGCAAATCTGTTCATCAATCTGCACGCTTCGATTGAATCAGCGCTTTCTCAATTCACCGGTTCCGCTTCTTCTGATACACCGCTTCCTGAAAAGCAGGACTCCTCTGAAAGCCCTGACAGGCGTATGATCTCCTACCTTACTCATTATATTATATTCCAGCCGCCCTGCAGGCGCAAGAAAAATATGAGGATACGATAAAAAACGAGGGTACAGCATTCTTTTGCTTGCACCCCCGTTTTCACGGTTTTTCGATTCAGCGTGTGCCTGCTGAGGCACGGCAGGCTCACTTTTTTCTCTTGTTCTTGCGCATCAGCACCACGCTCTGCAGCAGGATGAAGAAGCACAGCATGGCGCCGGTGGTAATGCTCTGCCACCAGGGGTCGCGCAGACCGGAGGTCGTGACGATGGACTTGATGGTGCTGAGCGTCAGGACCCCGAAGAAGGTGCCGATCACATTGCCGACGCCGCCGGTCAGGAGCGTGCCGCCGATGATGGAGGAGGCGATGGCGTTCATCTCCGCCGCGGTGGCGTTCGTCGCGTTGCCGGCACCGGTGTGCATCATGAACACAAAGCCCGCAATGCCGCTCAGAAGCCCGCACAGCAGATGCGCCATGAAGCGGGAGCGGCGCACGTTCACGCCCAGCATCAGCGCGCTCTGGCGGTTGCCGCCGACGGCGTAGAAGCTGCGGCCGAGCTTCGTACTGCGCAGCAGCAGGTATACCAGCACCACGATCACGAGCGCGATCACGACGCCGATCTCCATGCGGGCCGGGATGACCACGCCCTTTTTGTTGGGCGAGCCGAGCCAGGCCATCTCGATGCGCTTCTGGAGAATGTCCATCAGATTCTGCGGGCCCTTCTGCGGGTCCACGCTGATGATGGTGATCATGCCGCGGGCAAAGAACATGCCGGCGAGCGTGATGATAAAGGGCTGGATCTCGAGATGGGCGATCAGATAGCCCTGCACGAGACCGAAGGCCAGACCGATGAGCAGGCTCATGAGCAGCGCGAAGACGATGCGCGCCCCCTCCCCCATGCCCAGCGCGGCAATGAGGCCGTTAAAAAGCGTGAGGTTTCCGTTCAGGATCATGACGCCCACCATGGCGACCAGCGCCGTCACACCGCCGACCGAGATATCTATGCTGCCGGTGATCATGACAATGGTCAGGCCGCAGGAGATGATGACGAGGTAGGCGTTGTCGTTGAGCATGTCAAAGAGCATCTGCGGCTTTTTGAAGCCGCCGCCCCAGATCAGGATCGCAAGGATGTACATGCCGATAAAGATGCAGACGGTGATGGTCATGAGCAGCTGCGTATCCGTGATCGGTTCTCTGCGGAGCTTTCCCTTTTCTTCCATGGCTTAAGCCGCCTCCTTCTCTGTACCGGATCTGCGGGCTGCGCGGATGCGCTTCGTGACGCGGTCGGCTGCCTCCTTCACCACGGGGGAGCCCATGACCACGAGCAGCACGATGACAACGGCCTTATAGGCCTTGACGTCGGTGGAGGGGACCTTCATGGCGTAGAGGGTGATGGTCAGCGCCTGGATGGCATAGGCGCCGAGGACCGAGCCGATCATCTTGAATTTGCCGCCGCCGAGGTTGTTGCCGCCGATGGCCACGGCGAGGATGGCGTCCATCTCGATGTTGATGAGCAGGGTCTCGTGGTTGATAAGTCCCAGGCGGCTCACCCCGATCATGCCGGCGACCGCGCAGCAGACGCCGAGAATGACGAAGGACAGGAGCTTGATGCCGACGGCGTTGATACCGTTGAGCCGGGCCGCGCTCTGGTTGATGCCGACCGACTGGATATAGAGGCCGAGGGTCGTGAAGCGGAAGAGCAGCGCGAAGAGGCCGCCCATCAGGAGCACGATCAGAATCGGCGTCGGAATGGGTACGCCGGGGATGAAGCTGCCGATGGCGTTGATGATGGGGCTGGCGACGGTGGGCGTCGCGCCGCCGTTGATCCAGTAGGCGATGCTGCGCCCGCAGGTGAAGAGGATGAGCGTTGCGATCATCGGCTGAATATTAAAGAAGGCGACGAGGCTGCCGTTGAAGGCGCCGAAGACCATCGCCACGGCGCAGCACATCAGAAAGCCCCCCAGCACCAGCAGCGGGCTGATGCTGCCGCCGCTCTTGAGCACCTTGACAAAGACGCTGCCCGCAATGGCCGCGAGGGCGCCGACGGAGATATCCTGTCCGCCGCAGGCCGCGGTCACGAGCGTCATGCCCATGGAGAGGATCACGAGCTCGGAGGCGCCGTTGAGGATGGAGATGAGGTTGCCCTGCAGGACAGGGTCGCCGTTGTTGTTGGCAGTGAGACCCACGGAGAAGAAGCTGGGGTCCCGGATGAGGTTGAAGATCACGAGTACCAGAATGGCGATCAGCGGGACCAGAAGCTGCGAATACCTGGACAGGCCCCCTCTTTTGTTTTTATTCACTCTCGCCGCCTCCTCCCGCGATGGTATGCATGACATGGCTCTGGGTGAGCTCATCCCCCGTGAGCTCGCCGACAATGTTCCGGTCGCGCATGACGATGAGCCGTGAGCAGGTGCGCAGCATCTCCTCGATCTCCGAGGAGATGAAGGTGACGCTCATGCCCTCCTCGGCAAGCTTCAGCACCAGCTTCTGGATCTCGGTCTTGGTGCCGACGTCGATGCCGCGGGTCGGCTCGTCCAGGATCAGGTATTTCGGATGGGTGAGCAGCCACCGGGCCAGGATCACCTTCTGCTGGTTGCCGCCGGAGAGAGATCCGATGGGGGTTTCGGTCGAGGCGGTCTTGATAACCAGCGCCTTGATATACTCGTCGGCAAAGGCCTCGGCCTTCGCCCGTGAGATCGGATGTCCCATGCCCCGCAGGACCTGCAGGGCCAGGATGATGTTGTCGCGCACGGAGAGATCGGCGATGATGCCGTCGCGCTTGCGGTCCTCCGGCAGGTAGCCGATGCCGTTTTTCATGGCGTCCAGGGGCTTTGTGATGCGGACCTTTTTCCCCTCCATCGTCACCTCGCCGCCGGTAACGGGATCGGCGCCGAAGATGGCGCGCACGCTCTCGCTGCGCCCGGAGCCGAGAAGGCCCGTGAAGCCGTTGACCTCGCCCTTCCCGATGTAGAAATCGAAGGGGCGGCTTTCGGTGCTTGAGAGCTGCTTTGCCTCGTAGCGCACCTCTTTTTTCGCCGCGGCGGACGGATTCTCCTTCTTGATCACCGACAGGTTTTCCAGCTCCCTGCCGATCATCATGGCCACAAGCTGCACCTGCGGCAGCTTCTCCACCTCAAACTCGCCCACCAGCTCCCCGTTTCGCAGGACCGTGATGCGGTCGCTGACCTCGTAGACCTGCTCCAGGAAGTGGGTGACAAAGATGATCCCGACGCCGCGCGCCTTCAGATCCCGCATCAGGCGGAAGAGCATCTCCACCTCCTTGTCGTCCAGGGAGGAGGTCGGCTCGTCCAGGATCAGGACCTTGCAGTCGGTATCCACCGCGCGGGCGATGGCGACCATCTGCTGCACCGCGAGGGAGCAGTTCGAGAGCTGCTGGCGCGGCCGGGCCGGAATGCCCAGAGAGTCGAGCAGCTCGCCCGCCCGCTTCTCCATGGCCTTCCAGTTGACAGTGCCGCCCTTGGTGCGGCCGATGAACATATTCTCCGCCACCGTGAGATTGGGGCAGAGGCTGATCTCCTGATACACGGTGCTGATGCCGTAGTTCTGCGCCTCCTGGGGCGAGCGGATCGTGATCGCCTCCTCGACGCCGTCCACGCGGATCTCACCGGCGTCCTTCGGGTACACCCCGGTCAGCACCTTGATCAGCGTGGATTTCCCGGCGCCGTTCTCCCCCATCAGCGCGTGGATCTCGCCCTTGCGCAGGGTGAAGTCCACATCGTTGAGCGCCATGACCCCGGGGAAGATCTTGCATATCCCGCGCATGGTCAGAACAATATCCTCTTTCATCCGCTTATCTCCTCAGCTTTGCATTCGATAAAACGCGGTGTGGACCGCGGATTTCTCCACTCCCACACCGCGCTGTTTTGTTCTTTTCTATTGGCTTTCGCCGGGCAATCAGCCGACGGTGACGTCCTCGCCAAGACCGTAGGTGAGGATATCCTCTTCGGTGATCGTGCGGGCGTCAAAGCCCTTTTCAACGGAGATGACCTGCTTGCTCTCGTTGAGGCCCTCGATGGTGCCGCCGGCCTCGAGAACATGGATCATATCGCTGATCACCTGCGCCTGGAAGGGGCTGCACTGGCCGTCATAGTTCCAGTTGCCGGCCTGGAGCTCACGCAGAGCCCACTTGTTGCAGTCAAAGCCCATCACGATGACGTCCTTGTCCACGCCGTGGGTGATGCCGGCCTCGTCGAGCGCTGCGACAGCGCCCTTGGCCATGCCGTCGTTCTCAGCGTAGATGACGTTGAAGGCGTCGCCGGAGTTGATGACGGACTCCACGATCTTCTTGGCCTCGGCCTCATCCCAGGTGGCGGTCTGCTGCACGACCTTGGTCATCTTGCCGGAGGCGAACTGCTCGTCGAGCGCGCCGGTACGGCCAAGCTGTGCGTCACTGCCCATGGCGCCCTGGATGTGGATCACGTTGTAGGTGTCCAGCTTCTGATCCAGCAGCCAGCCGACAGCGGTCTCGCCTTCCTTGGCCATGTCGGAGACAACGGCGGCCTCAAACAGGGCGGGATCGCAGTCGATCATACGGTCGAAGAGGAATACGCCGATGCCGGCTTCCTGAGCGTCTTTCAGAACGGCGTCCCAGCCGGTGGTCTCGGCAGCGGAGATCAGCAGGTAATCCACGCCGTCGGTGATGAACTGACGGGCGGCGCTGAGCTGCTCATCGTTCTTGATGCTGTAGAAGAAGCTGGCGTCGTAGCCGTTCTCTTTGGTGAAGACATTGATGAAGTCGTTGACGTTGGCTTCACGGTAGCCGGACTCGGAAGGCGGATTGTTGACCACGCCGACCTTGATCACGTCGTCCGCGGCGAAGGCTGCGGGCATCAGGGACAGGCACATTACGATGACAAGCGCAACAGCAATCAGTTTTTTCATGATGATGTTCCCTCACTTTTCATAAATTTGGACCGTTACTGTCCTTGGTCCTATGAAACCACGAAAGCCGCCTGGCGTCAAGGGTTTCGGGGCCCTTGCAATGCAAATCGTGAAAGCGAATAAATACAACTTTATCGTTTACTGAAATGTTTCCGTACAACTTTGCAAAAATGTTTGGTTTCTTAAGTCCCGCGGGGCAGGAGGTTGAAAATCCTACGATCCGCACCGGCGTCACCCCCCTGCCCGGCCTCGGAAAATTGCCAAAAAATCACACGCCCGTCTGTTTTTTTACGGGTGTGTGAAAAAACTGGATGGATAATCTAACCTTAACCGTCCTGTGTTATGCGGAAAAAATGTGTTGGAAGCGGCCGGGATGTGGTATACTGACCACAGAAAACAGGAAAGGCGGTGGACGCCATGGCGGCCCGATACAGACAGATTGCCGCAGAGCTTAAGCAGCTCTGCCTCTCCCTGCAGCAGCAGGGGCAGAGCCGGCTCCCGGGAGAGCTTGCGCTCTGCGAGGCCTGCCACTGCAGCCGCGAGACCGTGCGCCATGCCCTGGCCCTGCTGGAGGAGGAGGGGCTTGTCCTGCGCATGCACGGCAGCGGGACCTACATCGCCGGCGGCCCGGCCCGGGGGCGGCGCATCGCCGTCGTGACCGCCGCGCTCAACACCTATCTCTATCCCCAGCTCCTGCGGGATCTGGAGCGCGTCTTTTCCGCCCAGGGCTTTTCCATGGAGGCCATTGCCACCGGCGGCCGGGTCATGACTGAGCGCGCCGTGCTCGAGCGCCTTGCCGCCGCTCCGCCTGCCGGCATCCTCCTGGAGGCGGCGAAGAGCGCCCTGCCGAGCCCGAACCTGGATGTGCTCACCCGTCTGGAGGCGCTGCACGTTCCCCTGGTATGGCTTTACGCCGCCCTGCCCGTGCCCGAAGGGGCGCCCTGCCTCCGGGACGACGACGCGGGCGGCGCAAGGACGCTGACCCGCTATCTGCTGGACAAGGGGCACCGGCACATCGCCGCCGTGCTGAAAAGCGACGATCAGCGCGGCCACGCGCGCTATGACGGCTATCTCACAGCCCTGCTGCAGGCGGGCGCCGATGTGCGGGAGGACAGCGTCTTCTGGTTTGACACCGCCCAGCGCGACGCCCTGATCGCCGGGCGGGACGAGTGGATGTATGCCTTTATCCGGCGGCGCCTGCCCGGCTGCAGCGCCGTGGTCTGCTACAGCGACGAGATCGCCTACCCCCTGATCCACTGCCTCAGGGCCGAGGGGCGGCGCGTGCCGGAGGATGTGGCGGTGGTGAGCTTTGACAACAGCCATTACTGCACCGCGGGCCCGGTATCCATCACGTCGCTTGCCCATGAGCGCCATGAGTTCGGAAGCCTTGCCGCCGGGATGCTGCTCGACCGCATCCGCGCCCGCCATGTCGACGACGCCCTGCTCCCCTGGACCCTCCGCGAGCGCGAGAGCGGATAGGGCCTGGGCCTCGTCAGTACTCCCGCTCGCGGATCAGCTCCTCCGTGAGCATGGTGCGGTCGAAGGCGAGCTCATCGACAAAGGTGAGCTTGGCCGGGGCGCCGCCGCGGGCGAGCTCCTGCAGGAGCGAGGCAACCCGCGGGCCGTGGAGGGGATTGCACTCAACGCAGAGGCTGATCTTCCCGTCCCGGCAGAGCTCCAGCGCCCGGCGCACCGCGTCAAAGGAGAGGATCATGATCTCCCCCTCCCCGCCGCAGGGGATGCCCGCCTCCTCCAGCGCCCGGATGGCGCCGAAGGACATGTTGTCGTTCTCGCTGTAAATGACGTCGATCTCCTGCCCGGTCTGCAGAAAGTCGCGCATCAGCTCATAGCTTTTGGCCTCGGTATACTCGCCGGGAAGCTGAGCGACGAGCTCCCAGCCGGGGTGCGCCGCCAGCGCCTCTGTCAGCGCACGGGTGCGCTGGAGCTGAGCCGTCGCGCCGTAGGTACCCTGGATATGCAGGATGCGAAGCTTTTCCTCCGCCCGGCCCTGGGCCTCAAGCTGCTGCTCGAGCCACTTTACCGCCCTGCGCCCCTCCGCCAGAAAGTCCGAGCCGACCCAGCTTGTATACAGGCTCTCATCCGCCACATCAATCCGGCGATCCACGATGATCACGGGGATGTGGTTGTTTTTTGCCTCCTGCAGCACGTCATCCCAGCCGGACTCGGTAATGGGAGCCAGCACGATATAGTCCACATCCTGCTGGATGTAGTTGCGGATCGCAAGCAGCTGATTTTCCTGGCGCTGCTTGGCGTTATCGAACAGGAGTTCATAGCCGTTGGCCTCGCTCAGAGCCGCGACCATCGAGGCCGTGTTGGCGATGCGCCAGTCCGACTCCGAGCCGACCTGGGAAAAGCCGACGCGAATGAGATGCTCTTCCTCCGGGCCGCTTCCGGCGCAGCCGGGCAGGAGCAGGAGCAGGGAGAGCAGCAGGCAAAGCCAGGCTTTTTTCATGTTCCGTCCTCCTTCTGTGCGGGAAAGCGGATGGTGATGACCGTGCCGCTCCCCTCCTCACTGTTGATCTCAAAATCCAGCGCCTCGCCGTACATGAGCTTGAGGCGCTTATAGGAAGCCTGCAGGCCGAAGCCCTGTCCCGCGTCCGATTCCAGGGTGTTCCTGAGCTCCTCCACCTTCTCATGCGTCATGCCGCTGCCGGTATCGCGCACCGTCACCTCCGCCCGGTCGCCGACGGGGCGGCTGCTGACGGTGATGACGCCGCCGCCGCGCTTGGCCTTGATGCCGTGATAGAGCGCGTTCTCCGCCAGCGGCTGCAGGGTGAGCTTGGGGATACGGCACTCGTCCAGGGCCGGGGCCATGTCGATCTCATAGCGCAGGATATCCGAATAGCGCACCTGCTGGATCTCCAGATAGCTGCGCACATGCAGCGCCTCCTCCCGGAGCGTCACGATGTCCTTGCCGTTGGAGAGGAAGGAGCGGAAATAGGTGGACAGGCTCGAGACCATCTCCACCGCCTGCTCGTTCTTCCCGGTCTCCACGAGCCACACGATGGCGTCGAGGGTATTGTAGAGAAAATGGGGGTTGATCTGCGCCTGAACCAGGGCCAGCTCCATCCGGCGCAGACGGTCCTGCTCCTGCTGGTTGAGGGCCATCTGCTCGTTCAGGCGGGCCGCCATCTCCTCCACCCCTTCGCCGAGGGCGCGCAGCTTGCTGTCCTCCGCCTCCACCGGCGGCCGGACGGAGAGATCCCCCCGGCCGATCTCCAGCACGCGCTGATAGAGCTCGTCAATGGGCCGGGTGATGCTCCGGGTGATCTGGAAGCTGCGGCGCAGGGAGGTGACGATGACCACCAGCATGACCCCCGCCGAGACGAGGAGCCCCGCAGCGAGCCAGACGTTCTGGGTATGCCGCAGCTCCGCCAGCTCTCCGGCCTCATGGTAGAGGTAGGTGTACATGTATTCCTTGATGAGCTGGGTGATCACGTAGATATTCGTCTCGAGCTGGTGGATGCGCAGGTCATAGCCCTCGGTGGCCTTGATGTCGGCAATGCAGTCCTTGAGGTTTGTGCATAGCTTCAGGACGCTGCTGGCCGCCCGGCGGCTCTCGCGGTTGCGGGTGTCAGCCAGCAGCTTTGCCGCAAGCTCCTCGGCGGTGTTGACCTCGTCATCCGGCGTCTCGTCGCTGCTGCCGCTGACGAAGTAGTACATCTTGAGGTCCACCTCGTCCTTGAAGTTCTGGTTGAATTGGGAGGCGGTGGAGATATTGCGGCTGATCTGGGCGTAGCGCAGGCTGTAGAGCAGGAAGACCAGCAGAATGAACACCGCGAGAACACACAGCGGGATCGCGAGGCTCCAGATCAGTTTTCTGATCCGGCTGCTGATGGAGGCCGGGTCCCGGGACGCTGTCTCCTGTCTCATCGTTCTGTCTCCCCTGACCGATACTCCCGGGGCGTGCAGCCCTGGGTCTTCTTGAACACGAAGCTGAAGTAGCGGGGGTCCCGATACCCGACCTCCGCCGCCACCTCGCCGGTGCGCCTGCCGCCCTGGCGCAGGAGCTGGCGGGCCCTGGCCATGCGCTTCTGGGTCAGGTATTCCACAAACGAAAGGCCCATCTTATGGCTGAATACGGCGCTGAGATAGTTGGTGCTGATGTTGATGGCGCGGGCCACCGTGTTCAGAGAGATATCCTCCTCCGTATAGTGGAGGTCGATGTACTCGATGGCGCTGTCCACGATGCCGCCGCCCTGGCGGATCGACTCCTCATCCCGCATGGCGATCGCGGTGCGCAGCACCTGCACGAAATACCCCCGCAGGGCGCTCGCCGTATCCAGCGCCGGCTGCGGCAGGCGCTCTGCCAGCTCCCCGCGCTCCAGCCCCAGCTTCTCCGCCGCGGCCAGGGCATTGATCCGCGCGCTCAAAAGCAGATAATGCCGGAACATCAGGGAATCGCAGGCGTCCCCGAGGCCGTCAAAGAACTCGTTGGCAAAATCCTCGATCTCGTTCTCCAGGCCGTTCTGGATAAAGCCCTGGATCAGCGTCGGGTCGAGGCGCCCCTGGTCGGCCGCGCTGTAGGTGCTCAGCTTGCCGCTGTGCTCCACAAGGTCTGTGTTGAGGATATGGACATTCGGCATCAGATGACGGTAAGCCAGGGCATGGTTCGCCGCGGCGTAGCAGCGCGGCAGGCTGCTCAGCCGCTCTGTCGGCGTGCCGACCGCCACATACCAGTCCACCAGGGCCTCGCCGCCGCGGCAGCGCTGCTCGATCAGCTCGGTGCAGCGCCTTGTCTGCGCCTCCATCTGGTCCCGGTTCCCCTTGAGCAGCACCGCATAGCTCAGGGCGTTGCCGCGAAAGACCAAAAGATCCGGGTATTGCAGGAAATCCTGCAGGAGGTTGTCCTGCAGGGCAGCGCTCTGCTCGGAGTAGGCAGTGGCGCTCTCCTTCGGCTGAAGGGTAAAGAGGACGATGTTGTAGACTTCCGCGTCCAGCTCCAGCTCCAGGCGCTTGGCCTGCTCATAGATCTCCGGCACGCGCAGCTCTCCTCCCACCAGCTTCTCAAAAAACAGGCGTCTGGCATAATGCTCGTACTCCTGGGACTCACGCACGAAGCGGCGGCGGTAATCCTGCTGATCCCGCTCCTCCTCGATGCGCGCCTTTGTCTGCTCGAGCGCCTGGATCATGCTGGCCCGGGTGATGGGCTTGAGCAGGTACTGATCCACGTGCAGCTCGATCGCCTGCTGGGCGTAGGCAAAATCGTCATAGCCGGAGAGGATGATGATCTTCGTGTCGGGCAGCTCTCTGCTGACGAGGCGGCTGAAGGCCAGCCCGTCCATAAAGGGCATCTTGATATCCGTGATCAGCACGTCCGGCTTGATCTTCCGCACCAGCGGCAGAGCCATCTCCCCGTCGGAGGCCTCCCCGGCGAAGACATAGCCGACCTGCTCCCAGGGGATCATATCCCGAAGCCCCTCGCGCACGAGGCGTTCATCCTCCGCCAGAAACACCTTGAGCATTTTTCTTCCCCTCCTCTGCGATTACTCGATCCTATTATAGTAAGGGATGATGAAATCGGCAAGACCCGAAAAACAAGCGCAAAAAGAAATACGATCCCCCGGCGGAAATCCGCCGGGGGATCGCAATGTCGACCGCCGCTTCGCGCACCCCGGACGGGGCAGCCGCGAAATACGGCATTCGTATTCAGGAATCGATCGGAGAGCTGTCTCTGTTTTTTCTGCGGCGATCGTGGCCGCCGAATTCCGGGGAATGGGTTTTCCGCTTGGCCACGTACAGGCTCTCGTCCGCCTTGCCGATCAGCTTGAACAGCATGTCGTGATCCTCCGGCACCCCGTCGGCGTGGCCGATGCTGAGCACGATCTTCTCATCGGGGATCGCGGGGACATGGAAGCTGTAGTGGTCATAGTTATAGGCGCTGCCCGTTGTATGCAGCACGAGAAATTCATCGCCGCCGAAGCGGTAGCAGCGGCTCTCCGGGAAGAGGCTGCGAAGCTGCTGCGCCGTCTCGTGCAGCACCTGGTCCCCGGCAATATGTCCGTAGGTGTCGTTGATCTCTTTGAAATAATTGACGTCGAGCATGTACGCGCCGACCTGTCGGCCTATGAACTTGGACACATCCTCCTCCAGCGCCTTGCGGTTTCTGAGCCCTGTCAGCCCGTCGTGCCGGTTTGCGTATTCCAGCTGGCTGGTGTGCTCCTCATGGGAGATGGTCATTCTCGCAAGCCTGGCCTGGGAGTGGAAGCGGACGATCATGCCGATGATCGAGGCAAACACCAGCACGATGTAATTGATTGCGTTGAGCCCGACCGCCCCGTTGATCATCACGAGGATGATATAGAGATCGGCATAGACCCCGAGCATCAGCACAACGCTCATCCAGGGTCTGAGCGTAATGAAGCACACGATCATCAGCTCCACCGTGAAGAAGGTCAGCAGCTGGTCGCCGCGGGTGTACTGCCGCTGGGAGACCCATAAGGCCCACGCAGACAGGATGAGGCAGTAGAGCACCTGAAAAGCAATGACCGCGCCGTGCGGAATGGGTTTTTTCAAAATCAGCCGCGCACAGTTCCGGCCGCAGAAGCATAGCAGGACGCAGAGCAGCACGCGGACCATGCTGGCCCGGCCTTCGCTGTCAAGCTGCCCGCCGGTGAGGAAAAACACCGGGATCGTGAGCAGCTCGAACAGCCCGACGACCAGGGACAGGTGATAAATATTCTTAATGCTCTCTGTGTCTATGATTTGTTCGGCGCGAGAGTCGAGCGTGGGGAACAGATAATCTTTCATGGCTTTCCTTTCCGGCATAGATGGGCTGCCCTCGCGGGCAGATTTTCAGGAGATTTTACCACAAAAAAATTGATTTTCAAGTCTTTTTTTCTCCGGATGGAAATCTTATGAAAATTGCACAAAGCTGGCGGCCGTTCGTCTCCGGCAAAAGGTGCCGCTTTCATGCCAAAGGCGCTGTCTCAAAACGGATATGGCTGCAAATCGCAGGGGGTCGATGGCCAGATCGCCCCGCCGAAAAACGCGGAATGCTGCAAAACGGCGGGCCGATGAGGGCAGAAGGTGAATTGTCAACAGGCCACCGGTCAAATAACCGATGGCCTGTTGGCAAGAGAGGCCGGCCTGGGCTGTCGGCCCCTGCGGTATTTTCTATTCAGTCGACCCAGTGTTCGCTGTAGAATTTTGCGTAACGATCCAGTTCCTGCAGGAGCTCCGGCTGATCGTCCCCCTGCTCCTCCGCCTTTTTATGGCGGCTGACGGTGCCGCACAGCTCCGTGTACTTCCTCGTCGTCTCGCGCAGGCGCTCGCTGAGCTGGCGCATGAGCTGCAGGACCTTTGCGGGATCATCCTTGAAATACGCCTCGAGATCGTCTTCGACAAGCTCGCTCAGCACAACCTGCTCGCTCAGCGCGACTGCGGTAGCCGAACGCGGATAGGCCTCGATCATGCCCATCTCGCCGAGGATCTGCCCGTCATCGAGTTCAGCGATCTTATCCTCCTGTTCGCCCTGATAATCATTGTATATGCCCACTTTTCCGCTGACGATATCGTACATGACGTTCGCGATGTCTCCCTGGCGGAAAATGATGTCACCCTTTGCAAATGTAAGCTGTCTCATGTCTGCACCTCACTCAAGAATCCTGATGACTGCCGGCGCGGGTAAAAAATTCGCACAGCTTTTCGATGCGCTCAAGCAGGGACTTGCTCTTCTTCTCGCCGCTCTTTTTTGTCTCGACCGTGTCATATACGGTGTGGCAGGCTTCGATATAGTTCTTTGTCGTCTCCCGCAGGCGGTGGCACATCTGCTGCACAATGCTCAGCACCTTGGAAGGGTTCTCTCTGTAGTACTCAAAAAAGTCCTCTTCCGTGATGGTCGTCACGACCGTGTTGTCATCCGCGGACACCACCGTGGCAGAGCGCGGCGTGTGCTCCACAAGGCCCATCTCACCGAACACCTTGCCGCCGAAGAGCTCCGCGATCTGTTTTTCCTCCGTCTCACCGTAATGCTGGTAAACGCGGACCTTGCCGGTCTCGATCTCATACATGCAGTTGCCGGGCTCCCCCTCACGGCAGATGATCTCGCCGTTTTTGTATAGCTTTGTATTGTTCACAGAAATACCTCTTTCCATTTCACATATACCTTGGGCGCCGGCCGGAGCCGACCGGCACCCGCATTTCAGCCTCAGGCCCAGGGATTCTCCGTGGGATAGGGCAGGCTCTTGGGCTGGTTGCGGCCGATGTCCTGCACGCCCAGGAACTTGAAGACCTCAAACAGGGCCCGGCCGTGGTGTCCGAAGGCCACCGCGCCGTGGTGGGGGAAGCGCTTCTCGATCAGTACATGGCGGTAGAAGCGGCCCATCTCATGGATGGCGAAGACGCCGATGCCGCCGAAGGAGGTCGTCGCGACGGGCAGCACCTCGCCCTCGGCGATGTAGGAGCGGAGCTTGCCCTCCGAGTCGCACTGCAGGCGGAAGAAGGTGATCTCACCCGGCGCGATGTCGCCCTCAAGGGTGCCGCGGGTGAAGTCGGGCTCGGAGCCTTCCGGCTCAAGAAGCCTGTGCTGGATGAGCTGGTATTTGACGGCGCGGTCGGCGCACATCTTGCAGCTCGGCGTGTTGCCGCAGTGGAAGCCCATGAAGGTGTCGGTCAGGCTGTAGTCGTACTTGCCCTTGATCTGGCTCTCCCACATCTGAGCGGGGACGGAGTTGTTGATATCGAGGATAGTCACGGCATCGCCGGAGATGCAGGAGCCGATGTACTCGGAGAGGGCGCCGTAGATATCCACCTCGCAGCTGACGGGGATGCCGCGGGCGGCGAGACGGGAGTTTACGAAGCAGGGCTCAAAGCCGAACTGCTCGGGGAAAGCGGGCCAGCACTTGTCGGCAAAGGCGACATACTTGCGCGCGCCCTTGTGCTCCTCCGCCCAGTCGAGCAGCGTCAGCTCAAACTGCGCCATGCGCTCCAGGAGGTCGGGGAAGTATCTGCCCTCGCCCATCTCGGCGGCCATGTCGGCGCAGACCTCGGGGATGCGCTTGTCGCCTGCGTGGGCCTTGTAGCTGACCAGCAGATCCAGCTCAGAGTTCTCCTCGATCTCCACGCCGAGCTCATAGAGGCCCTTGATGGGGGCATTGCAGGCGAAGAAGTCCTGAGGACGGGGGCCGAAGGTGATGATCTTGAGGTTCTGCACGCCGATCACTGCGCGGGCGATGGGGTAAAACTCCTTGATCATGCGGCCGATATCCTTCGCCGTGCCCACCGGGTACTCGGGGATATAGCCCTTGAGATGGCGCATGCCGAGGTTATAAGAGCAGTTGAGCATGCCGCAGTAGGCGTCGCCGCGGCCGTTGATGAGATCGCCGTCTCCCTCGGCGGCGGCCACGAACATGCAGGGGCCGTCAAAGTTTTTGGCGATCAGGGTCTCCGGCGTCTCGGGGCCGAAGTTGCCGAGAAAGACAACAAGGGCGTTGCAGCCCGCGGTCTTCACGTCCTCGACCGCCTTGAGCATGTCCTTCTCGTTTTCCACGGTGACAGGGCACTCATAGATATTGCCGCCGCAGGTTTTCACGATCGCCTCGCGCCGGGCCACCGACAGGCCGATGGGGAAGCAGTCGCGGGATACGGCGACGATGCCGAGCTTGACTTCGGGAATGTTGGTCATCATTTTTCAATGTCCTCCTTGATGTCTGTATTGAGTCCGCGCAGTCCGATGTGCGCGCCATGTTTTGCCTCGTTTGAATCCGGATGGGCCAGCAGCCATTTGTTGCGGGCCGTCATCCAGGTGTCCTCCTCGCATTTGGGGGTGAAGGACGGCTTGTCCGTATTCGTCCCCTTCGGGAGGACCACCGCCACGCGAAAGCCCGCGTCCGCGTCCGTATGGCAGGGGGCGTAGTGCAGCGTGGTGGCATACACCTCCACCGGGACCCCGGCGGGCACGCGGAAGGCCTTCACCTTCCCGGTGTCGACAACACCGTCCTCGATCTCCTCCTGGCGGGCCAGCAGGAGAATGAAGTCGGCCGAGCCTATGTTGACCTCGCTGTCCCGGTGATACTCCAGGCAGTTGAGCTTCGTGTTGTGTCCCCAGCACATGCCGAGCTGGATGGGCATGCCGCCGTAGGCCCGATCCCGCAGATCGGCGAAAACGGCGCAGGCCTCCAGACTTTCGATGCCGGGCTCATAGGCCGTGCCGGCAGCAGGCAGGGCAATTTTCTCCATCGCCTTCGTCAACTCCGCCGTGTCATAGCCCTCCAGGATCCTGCCGTAGGCCTTGAAGGCCGGATCGGCAGCCGAATGGATCTGCATGCTTTTTCCCCCTTATTGTTTCATTAATTCCTTGAACAGGGTCTTCATGCTCGGGTAGATGCGTTTGAACTGCTGATAGCGCTCTTCATAGCGCGCGGCGATCTCGGGGTCGGGCGTCACCGTCTCCCGGATGCGGACAAAGCGGGCGCAGGCGTCAGCCACGCTCTTAAAGTCGCCGCAGCCCACCATAGCCAGCAGCGCCCCACCGTAGCCGGGGCCCTCCTCGGTCTGCGGGATATCCAGGGAGATATTCAGGACGTTGGCAATGATCTTCCGCCACAGCGGGGAACGGGCGCCGCCGCCGCAGAGCTTGGAGCGCCGGATATCAATGCCGAGGCTCTTTGCCACCTCGAAGGAATCCCGGATGGCGAAGGCCACGCCCTCCAGCACCGCCTGCAGCATGTCCTCCCGGCCGGTGTCCATGCTCATGCCGACGAAGGTCCCGCGGGCATCGGTGTCATTGATGGGGCTGCGCTCGCCCATCAGATAGGGCAGGAAGTAGACGCGGTTGCGGCCGAGCTTCCCGTCTGTGATACCGACCTGCTCGGCGGCGTAGTCCCCGGTTTTGAGGATCTCGTCGCAGAACCACTTGTTGCAGCTTGCCGCCGAGAGCATGCAGCCCATCAGATGATAGTGCCCGTCGGCATGGGCAAAGGCGTGCAGCGCGTTGTTGGGGTCCACGCCGAAGCGCTCCGAGGAGATGAAGATCGTCCCCGAGGTGCCGAGAGAGAGATTGCAGGCCCCCTCCCCCACCGTGCCGGTGCCGACAGCGGCGGCGGCATTGTCGCCCGCGCCGGCCACGACCCTGCATGTGCGCGGCAGGCCCAGCGCGCCGGAGACAAAGCCCTGGAGTGTGCCGATGACGTCAAAGCTCTCAAAGAGCTTCGGCATCTGTTCTTCCGTTACGCCGCAGATCTCCAGCATTTCCTTTGACCAGCACCTGTGCTCCACATCCAGCAGCAGCATGCCGCTTGCGTCAGAGTAATCGCAGGCGTGGACGCCGGTGAGGCGGTAGTTGATATAGTCCTTTGGCAGCATGATTTTTTTGATGCGGGCAAAGTTCTCCGGCTCATGCTTTTTCATCCAGAGAAGCTTCGGCGCGGTGAAACCCGCAAAGGCGATGTTCGCTGTGAGCGCGGAGAGCTTCTCCCGCCCGACGACGGTGTTGAGGTACTCTGTCTCCTCCGCGGTCCGCCCGTCATTCCAGAGGATCGCGGGGCGTATGACCGCGTCGTCTTCGTCCAGCGCCACAAGTCCGTGCATCTGGCCGCCGCAGCCGATCCCGCAGATCTGGGACTTGTCCACATGCTCGGTCAGCTGCAGGATGCCGAACATCACGGCCTTCCACCAGTCGGCAGGGTCCTGCTCGGACCAGCCGGGCTGCGGGAAGGACAGGGGGTATTCCTTGGTAACGCTGCCGCGGATCACACCGTCCTCGTCCACCAGCAGCAGCTTGACCGCTGAGGTGCCGAGGTCGATCCCAATGTAATAGCTCATTGTGTTCCTCCAAGATATACTGTAAAAGCTGACGCCTTTATAGTAATTTTTGAGTGTGCGAAAACCCCGCCGCTCACGCGGCAGCCGGATTTCACGCACATGCAGATCCCCATGGATCCGCTTTTATTCATTGCGGCGGGCTTGCCGCATGGGGGGATTACCTGTCAAACCGCCCTGAGCTTTTTCAGAATCTTATCCTGCACCGGCAGGCGCTCATGGCGGGGATATTGCGCGGCATAGTGCTCTGCCAGCGCCGCAGCGTCGGCGTGGTTCAGGCGATCGACCAGATCCATGCCGAAGCCCTGCACGGCAATGAGCATCCAATAGGCGCTCTTCAGCTCCCGCCAGGGCTCAGCCGCGGTAAAAAGGCGGCGGAGCAGCGCGGCGCACTCCCCGGAGTCCGGGGCCGTATCCCGGCAGTCGTCCAGCAGCTTCTTCACATCCGCCGCGAAGCGGTCATGGCAGGGGTTGTCTGCCGGGCCGGGGCGCAGACCGAAGAGCCCGTCACCGATTTTCCGGTTCCGTTCAAGCTCCTGCACCTGATCGGTATAGTCGCGAATCAGCGCCTCAAGGCGCGAAAGCCAGGATTCCATCAGCGTGCTCCTTTTTTCAGACAGACTTCCACCAGCCGACGGCTGAAGGGCATGAAAAGCTGGGCCGCAGGGCCCACCACAAAGGCGCAAACCAGCGTGCCGACACCGACGGTGCCGCCCAGCAGCCAGCCCGCGAGGGCGAAGAGCAGATCCACCGCCACCCGGACAGGTCCGAAGGGCTTGCCCAGCTTCTCGCTGAGCACCACGGCCACCAGGTCGTTCGGGCCGGTGCCGGCCTCGGAGCGGATGACGATCGTCATGCCGAAGGCGAGGATCACACAGCCGAGCACCAGAAGCGGCAGACGCAGGGCCAGCGGCCCGTCTCCCCGGATGAGCGGAGAGAGCCAGGCGGAATAGACATCAATGATCGGTCCGCCGAGTGCCATGCACAACAGCGTCCCCACCCCGATGTAATGCCGGTCGACGACAAGAAGGATCAGCACGATCAGCACCGACACCAGCAGATGTACCCGACCGTGGCTCAGAAGCGGCTGGTCGATCGTCCGGCAAAGCCCCTGGATCAGGACGTTGAAGGGATCGGAGCCCAGCTCCGTCAGCAGAAAGAGGGTCACACCCAGATGGGCGACGGCGAGGCCCAGCAGCAGAAGCAGAACCCGGATCCAGAATTCCCGTGAAAAGGTCTTTTTCACGTCTCGTCCTCCGTGCTCTCTTCCGTCTGTGCGCTCTCCGGCAGCCGTGCCGCCTCCACCTCGATCCGCCAGCGGCGGATCAGATAGACGACGAAGGCCACGGCAGCCAGCGCAAAGAAGGCCGCCGCCGCATAGCCGACAGCCGGGGTCATTGTCGATTCCCCGCTGCGCACGCCCTGTATGATCTGCCAGGCAAGGTATGCCAGATACCCTGCCACCGCTGCGCGCAGGGTCGCGCGCGTACCGGCGCGGGCGCGCTGCTGCACGTCGTATTCGATATGCTCATTGCTCTGCATGTGCTGCCCTCCCGGACCGAAAGCGGGCAGCGGCATACCGTGTATTTCCGCTGCCCGGAATGTGCAGTGTCTGCTCAGCCGGCCTTGCCGGTCTTATGGTTGGAGACAACGTCGAAGATGACCGCGACCAGAAGCACCGCGCCCTTGACGATGTACTGCCAGTTGTTGTCGAGGCCTATGATGGACATGCCCTGGTTGATGACGCCGAGGAAGATGGCGCCGATGCAGATGCCCGCCACCGTGCCGGAGCCGCCGTAAGCGGAAGCGCCGCCGATGAAGCAGGAGCCGATGGCGTCCATCTCGAAGGCATTGCCGGTGTCGCCGTTGACGGAGGCAATACGCGCCGCCATCAGCAGGCCCGAGAGGCCCGCGAGGAAGGACATGGACAGATAGGCCAGGAAGTAGACCTTGCGTGTGTCGATACCGGAGAGCTTGGTCGCCTTCTCATTGCCGCCCACGGCGTAGAAGTAACGGCCCAGGGCGGTCTTGCTGGTGATGAAGGAATAGATGAACACCACCGCCAGCACCCAGATCAGCATGACGGGAATGCCCTTGTAGTTGGTGAGCTTCCAGGCGTAGAACACGACCAGCGCCGCAATGATGAGCTTCTTGCCGAGCTCCGGGGCAAGGGCGCCGACTGCGTAGCCCTTGCTGGCCCTCTTGGCGCGGCCGGTGAAAACGCTGACGACGAGAAACAGCGCGATGGCGCAGCCGATGATGAGCGCGGACCATTTCTTCGCATCGTCAAGGCCGGGGATCTGAACGTAGGAGGCGAAGATGTTCAGGAACAGCTTGTTCTTGACCGGCACGGTCTTGGACTGGAGGATGACACGGCCAAGGCCGCGGAAGAGGAACATGCCGGACAGGGTGCAGATGAAGGGCGGGATGTGGACATAGCCGATCCAGAAGCCCTGCCAGCCGCCGATGATGGCGCCGACCATCAGGCACAGGAAGATGACCGGGATGGCGTTCATGCCGGATTTATCCATAAGCTGGGCGGCGAGAGCGCCGACCAGACACACCGTGGAGCCGACGGACAGGTCAATGTTGCCGCCGGTCAGGATGCACAGCAGCATGCCGCAGGCCAGCACCAGAACATAGGAGTTCTGAAGAAGGAGGTTGGACATGTTCTGCGGATACAGCAGGCGGCCGTGGGTCAGAAAGCCAAACAGCGCAAATACCGCCACCAGCGCGATGACCATGGTATACTTTTTGACAAAGGCTTTCACATTGATATTCATGATGCTCTTTCTCCTTCTTCGTTCTTTTCGGATTTGAGGATGGCGGCCATGATCTTCTCCTGCGTCGCCTCCTCAACGGGCATCTCGCCGACAATGCGCCCCTCGTTCATGACGTAGATGCGGTCGCACATGCCGAGGATCTCCGGCATTTCCGACGAGATCATGATGACCGATTTCCCCTGCGCCACCAGATCGTTCATGATGCAGTAAATCTCAAACTTGGCGCCCACGTCGATGCCGCGGGTCGGCTCGTCCAGGATCAGAACATCGGCGTCGGCGTACATCCATTTGGCAAGCAGCACCTTCTGCTGGTTGCCGCCGGAGAGATTGCCCGCAAGCTGCTGGACGCTGGGTGTCTTGGTCTTGAGCTTTTCGCGGTAATCGTCCGCCACCAGGTTCTCCTTCACGGTGTCGATCACGCCGCCGGAGCAGACCTTGTCAAGGCGGGCAAGCGTGGTGTTCACGGCGATGGTCTGCGGGAGGATGAGGCCGTTGCCCTTGCGGTCCTCCGTGACATAGGCAAGGCCGGCTTCAATGGCCTGGCGCTCATTGCGCAGGTGCACCTCCTTGCCGTTGATGAACAGCTGCCCGCTGATGCCGGCGCCGTAGGAGCGGCCGAAGATGGACATGGCAAGCTCCGTGCGCCCCGCGCCCTGCAGGCCGGAGAAGCCCACGATCTCGCCCTTGTGCACATTGAAGGAGACGTTGTCGTCCACCACCTTCTCGGTGTAGACCGGGTGATGGACCGTCCAGTTCTTGACCTCCAGGCCGATCTCGTCGCTGACGTGGTGCTCGCGCCGCGGGAAGCGGTCCGACAGCTCGCGCCCGACCATGCCGCGGATGATGCGGTCCTCGTCCACGCTGCGGTCCTGGTTGTTTATCGTTTCAATCGTTGAGCCGTCACGCACGACCGTGATCCTGTCCGCCACATAAGCGATCTCGTTGAGCTTATGGGAGATGATGATCGAGGTCATGCCCTGCTTCTTGAAGGAAAGCAGCAGATCAAGAAGCATCCTGGAATCCTCCTCGTTCAGGGAGGAGGTGGGCTCGTCGAGAATGAGCAGTTTTACGTTTTTCGACAGCGCCTTGGCGATTTCGACAAGCTGCTGCTTGCCGGTGCCGATGTCCTTGATGAGGGTATGCTCGCTCTCCTTCAGGCCCACCTGATCCATGTGCGTGCGCGCCTCATGATAGGTCCGGTCCCAGTCGATGCCGAAACGGCCTTTTCTCTCGTTGCCGAGGAACATGTTCTCGCCGATAGACAGCTCCGGGATCAGGGCCAGCTCCTGGTGGATGATGACGATGCCCAGCTTCTCGCTGTCTCGCAGGGTATTGAAATGGCAGACCTCACCGTTATAGATGATGTCGCCGGTATAGCTTCCGTAGGGATACGTGCCCGACAGCACGTTCATCAGGGTCGATTTTCCCGCTCCGTTTTCTCCCACCAGAGCATGGATCTCGCCGCGCTCGACCTGGAGGTTGACATTGTCAAGCGCCTTGACGCCCGGGAACTCCTTTGTGATGTTCTTCATCACAAGAATGTGATCAGCCAAAGTGAAACCCCTCCTCTATGCTAAAAAGAGGGGCGGGGGTGAACCCCGCCCCTCGGTGTGTTGCCTTGTTTCAGGAAATCAGCCGAGCGTGGAAACCAGATACTGGTTGTTGGCATCCCATTTGTAGTTGCCGGTCTCAACGAGCAGGTCGAGGTTGCTCTTGTCGATGGAGTAGGGAACCAGCAGGTAGGAGGGAACAACGCCCTTGCCGTTGTCGTAGGTCTCGGTGTCGAAGGCGGCCTCAGCGCTGAACTTCTCGCACAGCTCTGCACCGGGCTTCTGGCCTTCCAGAATGGCGGAAACCAGAACGAGGGTGACGCCGGCTTCATCGGAGACGTTCTTGTAAACGGTCATGGTCTGGTGGCCGTCAACAATGTTCTGGAGGTTGCCGATATCGCCGTCCTGACCGGTGACGATGGGCTGGTTGGTGCCGGCATAGTCGGTGATGATGGCCTGGGCAACGCCGGCTGCGGTGGAGTCATTGGAGCACAGAGCGATGTCAAGCACGGTGCCGTCGCCGTAGTAGGAGGCGAGGGTGTTCTGGAAGTTCTCCAGAGCGGTGTCGGTGCTCCATGCGGGCGTTGCGACCTGCTCAAAGCTGGTCTTGCCGGAGGGGATCTTCAGGGTGCCGGCGTCGATGAAGGGCTTGAGGGTATCGAAGGCGCCGTTGAAGAAGTAGCCGGCATTGGTGTCGGCGGGGTCACCGGCGGTGAACTCGATGTTGTAGGTCTTGTCGCCTGCGTTCTCAAGGTCAAGAGCCTTGATGACGTACTGGGCCTGCAGGACGCCGACGGTGTAGTTATCGAAGGAGACGTAGTAGGCAACGTCCGCGTTCTCGATCAGACGGTCATAGGCGATGACAACGATGCCGGCATCGGCAGCGTCGGCCAGCGTCTGGCTCAGGGTGGCGGAGTCGATGGCGGTGATGACGAGCACCTCAACGCCGTCGGCGATCATGTTGGCGATGTCGTTGTTCTGCTGAACGGAATCGTTATCGGAATAGGTCAGCTCGACCTGGTAGCCGGCCGCTTCGAACTGCTCCTTCAGGTAAGAGCCGTCACGGTTCCAGCGCTCCAGAGATTTCGTGGGCATCGAGATGCCGACCTTGTGGGCACCGTCTGCATAGGCCAGGCTCGTGCAGGTCAGTGCGAAGACCATGGTAAGAACCAGAATCATTGCAAGAACTTTTTTCATTGGTTTCTTCCTCCTGTAAAAATTTTTGATTTTTGAAGTTGTTCCAACTTCGTTAAACTTATTTTACTGAGGTTACTTCCAGAAATCAAGATGTTTTTGTATTATTGCCATTCATTCGGCAGTTTTGCCGTTTCTTGCCAGCATTATTTATGCAAGCTGCCAGATAATTTGCTTTCCCTCTCGCGGTTTTATAAATGCATTTTATAAAAGTTTGCGCAATCGCCTTGACAAGCCCGGCAGGCATGGTACAATTTCATCATCAATCAGGAAAGGCGGCGGACTTTTGAAAAATACATTTCTGAATACGGCGCCGCTCATTGCGCCGCGCAGCCGGATCTATCGGACCCTGTATGACGCGAAGGACTTCTGCTCCCGGCAGACGCTGGCGAGGGACTGCGCTCTGAGCCTGCCGACGGTGCACCAGTATTTGACGGAGCTGTTTCAGCTCGGGCTTGTGCGCTATTCCGGCGAGGAGCGCGCCACCGGCGGGCGGCGGGCCCAGGGGATCGAGATCGTCCCGGACGCCCGCATCGCCCTCGGCATCTCGGTCACGGGGCGCTATCTGCGCCTGTCGGCGGTGGATCTGCGGCTGCAGGAGCTGGCCTACTGCCGGGAGACCTTTGATCTTGACTCCCATCTCGGGAAGCTCGACGGGGCAATGGCCGGGATCATCGAGAAGTTTCTGGATGACTTTCATCTGGACCGCAAGCGCCTGCTGGGTGTGGGCATCGCCGTGCCCGGTCTCATCAGTCCCGACGGGCAGCGCATCAGCACCGCGCCGACGCTGGGGATCCGGGACGCGCCGCTCTATGCCCTCACCCGCGGCATCGACTATCCGGTGCACGTGGAGAACGATGGCACCGCAAGCGGCCATGCGGAGAGCGCCTTCCACCGCCAGAAGAAGAGCATGGCCTACCTTTCGCTGGAGGATGGGATCGGCGGCGCGGTGCTGATCGACAGCGTCCCCTACCCGGGGGACAACGCCAAGAGCGGGGAGTTCGGCCACATCTGTGTGGAGCCGGGCGGCCTGCAGTGCAGCTGCGGCTGTCACGGCTGTCTGGAGGCCTACTGCTCCGCCAGCCGGATCGAGACGACCTTCGGCGTGAGCCACGAGGAGTTTTTCCGCGGCGTGAGGGAGCACCGGCCCGATTATGAGGCGCTGCTGTTTGACATGCTGCGGCACCTGGCCGTCGGGATCAACAGTATTCACATGGTGCTCGACTGTGACGTGGTGCTGGGAGGCTTTTTTACGGAATATCTGCAGGACTGGCTGCCGGTTCTGAAGCAGTATGTGACGGCGGGCAACCCCTTCACCGAGAACGCGGACTTCGTCCGGCTCAGCACCCTGCGCCGCCACATCACCTCCCACGGCGCGGCGCTCTTTTACGTGCGGGAGTTTGTCTCCGGGATATGAGCTCTGTCCGCTTCCCGAATCCTGTGACACTTGTGTGACATTTGGCGTGCTAAGATGCACCCGTAAGCAAGAGAAAAACAAAGCGGGCTTCTCCGGGGAACGGAGAGCCCGACAGAACTGGAGAAAGAGGGTTATAAAAAATGGAAGAATTTGCAGTGACTTATCAGAACTATCAAAGCAACACGACTTTGAATATCATCATGCTGGCGCTCGGCATCCTGGCCGTGATCGGCGCATGGCGCGTCTTTGTGAAGGCGGGCGTCCCCGGCTGGCACAGCCTCATCCCCATTCTGAGCACCTATGACATCTGCAAAATTGCGATGACGGAGAATGTGGGGCTGTTCACCGTGCTGAGTGTTCTGCTCCCCATCGTATACATCTACCCCTGCATCAAGCTGGCAAAGGCCTTCGGAAAAGGGACCGGCTTCGGCATCGTCCTGTTCCTGTTCAACTTCATCGGCTTCCCGATCCTCGGCTTCGGCGACGCCGCGTACCTCGGCCCCCAATAACGTAAGGCCAGCATGGCAAAGCTCCGGCGAACTTGTACTGATCATGTTCGCCGGAGCCTTTGTGTTATGGGATTGTTCTCAGCATGAAATTACGCCGCAAGCGGAAGCTCTTCCTGTTCGCTGTACTGCTCCACCAGCAGATCATAGGCGTCGATCGCGCTGTCCAGGCGTGCCAGGAGATCGGCCTCGGCGATCATCCCGTCCGCGTTGGTTTCCAGACCGTCAAACGCAATGGCCGTCTTTACCGGCGGGTTATCCAGCGACAGGCGGGTGTATTCGCGCAGCTGCTCCGTGCTCTGATAGACAAGGCTCACCTTATAGAAGGCCTCTCCGGCCTCGTTCAGCCAGCGCTCGAATACGAGCTTGGAGCCGATGGGCGTCTTGGGCTCGATCGTATCCGGCAGTGTATACTCCGTCACGCCGAGAGAAGCCAGTACGCTTGCGATATTGGAGTCGTGTCCGCACAGGAAGCTGAACCGGCGCTCCGGTGCCTGCAGCTCGGAGCGGATCTCCTGCAGCAGCGGGTGCGCCACATTCACGCAGACAAGGGGTCTTGTGAAGAGCATATCGCTGTAGGTGTCCACAATGGTGTGCAGCTTCAGCCAGTCCTCCCGGCTCAGCTCCTTCCCGAAGGCGGCCTTGACGGGATCCGCTTCCTCATAGGACTGAAGCGTCAGCGCGTCCACCACGGAGGTTGCGGTCTTGATCGGGCCGCTCATGCCCGGCTCCTCGCCGAGCTCCAGGATGAGCGTCGTCTCCCCCTCGGTCAGCTCTCCGACCTTACCGGATTTGTATGCCTCGCTCTCGCGGATATCCGCCACATCCATCAAAAGCTCCATGGCGTCGTGCAGCTTGTCCAGGATGCCCTGCATGCCGGCCTCGCCGCCCATTTCCGCGACCTGCGCCCGGACGTCTTCCGCATAGGCGTCGTTCACGAAGGTCAGCCCCGGAAGGAAGGTGGGGTCCATGGTGTCATAGGCTGCATGGTTCTCGATCTCCACCTTGGCCACCGGCAGCAGGCCCGCCGAGAAGTAGCGCGCCGTGGCAAGCGTGCGCTGCTTGGAGTTTGCGTAGAAGCGCACGGCCCCGCTCTCCGGCTGGTAATTGAGCGGGAAAAAGCCCTCGTCCTCCAGCCAAAGGCGGAAATACTGGCCCATCAGGGTCTCCAGCAGCGCCCCGCGCAGAGAGAGCTCACTTGGCTTGCTTGTCCACTCGAACCACGCATGCGGCGTGATATCCCCGAGCAGGGAGCCGCTGCCCGAAAGCGGGGAGCGGATATTGTGGCGGCTCAGGATCACGATGCGATCGAGCGTGCAGGCGTCTGTAGATTTCGTATCCTGCGCGGACGCCGTCACCGCCGTCATGCCGAGCAGGAGCGAGGCAAGCAGCAGCGTGGCAATCAGTTTTTTCATCATTCTTTTTCTCCGTTTCCGGCAGCGCGGCGGCAGACGGCGGCTGCCCGTTCCTTGATCAGTTCTGGCCGTAATAGGCGTTTGCGCCGTGCTTGCGCAGATAGTGCTTGTCTTGCAGCTCCTGCGGGGCGGGCTGCACCCGGGGATTGATCGTCTCGCAGCGGTAGGCCATCTTCGCGACCTCTTCGAGCACCACCGCATTGTGCACCGCTTCGAAAGCGTCCTTGCCCCAGGCGAAGGGCCCGTGGTTTTTGCACAGGCACCCGGGCACGGCGACGGGGTCCTTCCCGATCCGCGCAAACTCCGACACGATCAGAAGCCCCGTGTTGCGCTCGTAGGCCTCCTCGATCTCCTCCTTTGTCAGGCAGCGGAAGCAGGGAATACCGCCGTAGAAATAGTCCGCATGGGTCGTGCCGTAGCAGGGGATGTCCCGTCCGGCCTGCGCCCAGGAGGTGGCATAGCTGGAATGGGTGTGGACGATGCCGCCGAGCGCGGGGAAGGCCTTGTAGAGCTCGAGGTGCGTGGCGGTGTCGCTGGAGGGCTTCCACTTCCCTTCCACGACCCTGCCGTCCAGATCAACAACCACCATGTCCTCCGGGCGCATACCGTCATAATCCACGCCCGAGGGCTTGATGACAAACAGGCCCTTCTCCCGGTCGATGCCGGAGACATTGCCCCAGGTGAAGGTCACAAGATTATATTTCGGCAGGAGGAGGTTGGCCTCACAGACCTGTCTTTTGAGTTCTTCCAGCATAACAATTCCTTTCTTCAATCAGGCGGCCAGAGTGATCTGACCGCCTGATCTCACATTATACTTACAGGACCTCGGTTGCTTTCTTCTCCATCGGCAGGGCCTTTTTATAGCGCTCCAGGAAGACGGAGAAGCCCGCGATATCCGCCTGCTCCGCCATCAGCGTGGAGGACTTGGCGCCGGCGAAGACCTTGTTGTCCAGATAATCCGCCAGCGACTCGCCCTGTTCCTTCCAGAGCATGTAGGCGCAGAGCAGGGCCATACCGTAGGGGCCGCCCTCCCCCGCCGTCTCCATGACGGAGACCGGGGCGCCCACCGCCGCCGACAGCATCCGCTGTCCGACAAGCGGGGTCTTGAAGAAGCCGCCGTGGCCGTAGAGCTTGTCGATGGGCACCTGCTCGGTCTGCGTCAGGATGTCCAGGCCGATCTTGAGGGTCGCAAGCGCGGAGAGGATGTGCGTGCGCATGAAGTTTGCCAGGGTGAATTTCGCGTTGGGCGTTCTGGCAAAGACCGGGCGGCCTTCGTCCAGATCGGTCACGCCCTCGCCGGAATAGTAGTTGAAGCTCATCAGGCCGCCGCAGTCGGGATCCCCCTCCAGCGCCTTGTTGAAAAGCTTCACATAGAGCTCGGACTTGCTCACCTTCGCACCCGTCAGCTCGCAGAATTCAGCCAGGAGGCTGACCCAGGCATTGATGTCCGAGGTGCAGTTGTTGCAGTGCACCATCGCCACCGGCGCGCCTGCGGGGGTGGTGACCATGTCGATCTCCCGGTGCACGCCGAGGGGCTTTTCCGTGACGATCATGGCAAAGTCCGAGGTGCCGGCCGACACGTTGCCGGTGCGCACACGCACGGAGTCTGTCGCCGCCATGCCGGTGCCCGCGTCGCCCTCACAGGGGGCGACGGGGATGCCGGGCCTGAGCGTGCCGGTCGGGTCGAGAAAGCGCGCGCCCGCCTCGGTGAGGGTGCCGCCGCTCTCGCCGGCGGTCAGGACCTTCGGCAGGATGTCGCGGAGGCTGATGCCGGTGAGCTTTTTGAACTTCTGCACCATCTCCTCGTTATAGTCCAGCTTCCCGCTGTCGATGGGGAACATGCCCGACGCCTCGCCCACGCCCATGACCTTCTCGCCGGTGAGCTGCCAGTGGATGTAGCCGGCAAGGGTCGTGAGATAGGCGATGCTGCCCACATGCTCCTCCCCGTTCAGATACGCCTGATACAGGTGCGCAATGCTCCAGCGCTGGGGGATGTTGAAGCCGAAGAGCTCCGTGAGCTTTTCCGCCGCCTCGCCGGTGATGGTGTTGCGCCAGGTGCGAAATTCCGCAAGCTGCCTTGCGTCCCTGTCGAAGGGCAGGTAGCCGTGCATCATGGCGGATACGCCGATGGCGCCCACCGTGGTGAGCTCCACGCCGAATTTGGCCTTGACATCGGCCTTGAGATTGGCAAAGCAGGTCTGAATTCCCTTGTGCACCATGTCCATCGAATAGGTCCAGATGCCGTTTACCAGCTGGTTTTCCCACTCAAAATCACCCTGGGCGATGGGGATGTGTTTCTCGTCGATCAGTACGGCCTTGATGCGGGTCGAGCCCAGCTCAATGCCGAGCGCGGTTTTTGTAAGATCCATGGCTTCTCCTTACTTTAACTTCCAGATCAGATCCTTGACCAGCAGCTCTTCCTCCAGCTTCTCGGGGGTGGTATCCGCGCCGATGTGGACAAATTCAATGTCCATCATCCGCGCCCAGTCGCGCATCTGCTCGGCCGTCACATCGTAAGAGAGCACCGTATGGTGCGCGCCGCCCGCGGTGATCCAGCACTCCACGCCCGTGGTGAGATCGGGCAGCGCCCGCCACATGACGCGGGCTACCGGGAGATTGGGCATGGGCATGATGGGCTTGACGGCCTCGATGTCCTGGACGATGAGGCGCAGTCTCCCGCCCATGTCGATGAGCGACACGACGATGCCCTTGCCGGCCTTGCCCTCAAACACCAGACGGGCGGGGTCCTTTTCATTCATGCCGATGCCGAGGTGGTGCGTCTCGATGCGGGGCTTGCCTGCCGCCAGCGACGGGCAGACCTCCAGCATATGCGCGCCGAGGGAGTATTCCTGCCCCTCGACCAGATGATAGGTGTAGTCCTCCATGAAGCCGGAGGCGCCGTTGCCGCCCTCGCCCATGGCCTTGAGGATCGCGGTCATCGCGCTGACCTTCCAGTCGCCCTCACCGCCGTAGCCGTAGCCCTGGGCCATGAGGTGCTGGGAGGCAAGGCCCGGGAGCTGCTCCATGCCGTAGAGATCCTGGAAGGTATTGGTGAAGGCTTTGCAGCCCTCGCGGTCCAGCATCTTCTTCATGGCGATCTCTTCCTTCGCCTGGTAGCGGATGGCGGCGGTGTTGTCGGTGGCGATGTCGTAGGAGGACTCATACGCCTTCACCAGCGCGTCGATCTCCGCCTCGGTGACCTTGCCCATTTCCTTCACGAGATCGCCCACGGCCCAGGTGTTCACCTGCCAGCCGAGCTTCGTCTGCACCTCGACCTTGTCGCCCTCGGTGACGGCGACCTCGCGCATGTTGTCGCCGAAGCGCATAACCTTCATGTCCTTCGAGACAGCCACGCCCACTGCGGCGCGCATCCAGTCGCCGATGCGCCGGTGGACCTTTTCATCCTGCCAGTAGCCCGCCACGATCTTGCGGGGCTTGCGCAGCCGGGCGCCGATGAAGCCGTGCTCCCGGTCGCCGTGGGCGGCCTGGTTGAGGTTCATGAAGTCCATGTCGATCTCGTCGTTCGGGATCTCCTTGTTGTACTGGGTGGCGAAGTGGAGCCAGGGCTTCTGCAGATCCCGGAGGCCGTCGATCCACATCTTGCTGGGGGAGAAGGTGTGGCACCAGGTCACGATGCCGGCGCACTCGTCGCGGTAGTTGGCCTCCTTGACCACATCGCGGATCTCCTTGTTGGTTTTGGCCGTCACCTTGTACACCATGGGATACGGCAGCACCTTGGAGAGAGCCGCCGCCATCTCTTTGGCGCGCGCCTCGACCGTCTCCAGAACCTCCGGGCCGTACAGGAACTGACTGCCGACCACAAACCAAAATTCGTATTTCTTCACGTTTTGCTCCTTATACTTACTCTTACTTGATGACCTTCAGTGCCTTGCGGTCGATGGTCAGGGCGACGAACAGCAGGAAGATGATGCCCTTGATCAGCTGCTGCGTCTGCGACTCAAAGCCCATCATGACAAGGCCGTTGTTGAGGACCGTATACATCAGTGTGCCGACGATGATGTTGGAGAAGCGCACCTTTGCACCGCCGGTGATCGGCAGGCCGCCGAGGACCAGGGAGATGAGGATCTGCGTCTCGAGCTGGTTGCCGGCTGTGGCCGTGATGGAGCCGACCTTGATGACGTTGACGAAGGCCGCAAGACCCGTGAGGGCGCCGGCCGCCACGAAGACCAGGAACTTGACCCGGTCCGTCTTCACGCCGGAAAAGCGCGCCGCCGTCTCGCCTGCGCCGACCGCCTTCACGTCATAGCCGATGCGGGTAAAGCGGAAGAGGAACCAGGCAATCAGCAGCACCGCCACCGTGATGGTGATCTTCAGCCAGTTGAGATCGAGGGCCTTGATCGCCGCGCTTGCCGGTACGGCGCTCTCCGTCGTCATATAGGCGCACACGCCGCGGAACAGGTACATGGTACAGATCGTGATGATAAAGCTTTGCAGCTTGAACTTCACGTGGAAAAAGCCGTTGATCGCACCGATGGCGGCGCCGGTCAGGATGCCGCCGACGATGGCGAGGGGGATGCTGTAAAAGGAGAGCTTGCTGATGACGATGGAGGCAAGACCCAGGGTCGAGCCCTCTGTAAAGTCGATGGAGCCGAGCGTCATGACAAAGAAGACGCCGGTGGCAACGATCATCGGGTAATACACCTGCGACAGGAGCAGACGAAGACGCTTGGCTGTCAGAATCTTCCCCTGGGTCAGAATGTTCATCACAATGACGATGACCACGAGACCGATGACGGGCAGCAGCCCCTTGAAGGTGTCGCTGCTCAGAAAAGCGCGGAGCTTGGACGGTTTCTGATTGTTGTTATTCTGCATCTTCATCACCTCCTCAGACCATTTTGGCAATCAGATCTTCTTCGCTCAGGTTGCGGTCACGCATGAACTCGCCGCTGATGACGCCGTCCTTCATGACAAGGATGCGGTCCGCCATGCCCAGCAGCTCCGGGATCTCTTCCGAGATCATGATGATCGACTTGCCCTGTCTGCGCAGATCCGCCATCAGGGCGTAGATGGCCTGCTTGACCTTGACGTCGATGCCGCGGGTCGGGGAGTCAAGCACCAGGATGTCGCTGCCCTTGCCGAGCCAGCGGGCCAGCACGACCTTCTGCTTGTTGCCGCCGGAGAGGTCGGACACAAACTGCTGGACATTCTGCATCTTGGTCTGCATATCCTTTGCGTGCTTGTCGGCAAAGGCGGTGAGCTTGCGCTCGTTGAGCACGCCCTTCGATGCCAGATCGTCAATGGACGGCAGGACAATGTTGTTGCGGATGGATTCGTTGATGATGATGGACTCGTTGTCGCGGTCCTTGGAGGCGTAGGCGATGGAGTGGCTGATGGCGGTGGTGATGCTGTTGATCGCCGTGCCGTCCGCCAGGGTGACGCTGCCGGTGCGGTCCCAGGAGGCGGCGAAGATCGCCTTGCCCACCTCGTGCATGCCGCATTCGGACAGGCCGCCGAAGCCGAGGATCTCGCCCCGGTGGAGCTTGAAGCTGACGTTGCTGATCTGGCCCGGAACACTCACGTTGTCCACGCTCAGCACGACCTCGTCTGCGATGGGCTCGCCGTAGTCGTCGCGGTAGTAGGACGAGCCGATCTCGCGCCCGACCATCAGGCGCTTGAGGTCATCCTCGGTCATGTCCGCGGTGCGGACCGTGCCGATATATTCGCCGTCGCGCAGGACGGTGACGGAGTCCGTGTGGGTCAGGACCTCGCCGAGGTCATGGCTGATGAAGATGACGGTGCGCCCGTCGGCGCGGATGGCGTCCATGATCTTGTAGAGCTCCAGACGGCCGTTCTGCGAAAGGGCCGTCGTCGTCTCGTCCACCACGAGGATCTGCGGCTTCATGTAGGTCGCCTTGACGATCTCCACAAGCTTGCGGTCCTCAAAATTATAGTGGTCGATCATGTCCGCAGCCTTGATGCGCCCGAAGCCGTACTCGTTGAGCAGGCGCTGGGCCTCGCGGTTCATGGCGTGGCTGTCCTTGACGCCGAAGTGCATGAAGGGCCCCTCATGTCCGAGGAAGATGTTTTCCGCCACGGTAAGCCCCGAGAGGGTGCCCATCTCCTGCACGATGATGGCGATGCCCTCGTTGTTGGCCTCGACCTGGTTGCGGGGATGGATCTGTTTGCCGTTGAGGGTGAAGGTGCCGCCGCCGATGCTGTAGATGCCGCAGAGCATCTGGGAGAAGGTGGACTTGCCGGAGCCGTTCTCGCCGATCAGGCCGCGGATCTCGCCGGCGTCGATGGTGAGGGACACGTCGTTGACGGCGTGGGTGATGCCGAAGCGTTTGTCGATATGCTCGGCAACGAGAAGCGTTTTCTTTTCCATAGCCGTCACCTCACTTCACTACGCTGCCCTTGCTTCCGCGGGCCGTCAGGGAGACGATCGCGAGCAGGGCCGCGCCCGTGACCACATTCTGGATGGTGGTCGGCGCGCCGAGGGCCACAAAGCCGTTGAAGATGATGGAGATGATGAACTCACCGACGATAATGGCCGTGATCGGCATCTTGTACTTGCGGAAGGCGACGCCGAAGAAGGTGCCCATGAGCGGCTGGAAGTTGCGGCTCATGGTGCTCATGCCGGTCAGAGCCGTCATGGTCGTGCCGTAGGAGACGGTGAGGATCGCCATGATGCCCACGAAGAAGTGCAGGAGCATGAAGCCGATGAGCTTGTACTTCTTGACGTTGATGCCCATGTTCTTCGCGACAAACTCATTGGAGCCGATGGCGTTGCAGTAGGTGCCGATCTTGGTATAGTTCAGGATGAAGTACATCAGAAGAAACGCAAGGCCCGCGAGGATGATGTTGCCCGGCGCGCCGGAGAAGAAGCGCAGGTTTTCATCCAGGGTCTGCTTGACGCCGCCCGCCACGAAAACCGCCAGGCTCTCGAAGATCAGCATCAGGCCGACCGTCACGATCATGGAGGGCACGTTCAGATTGTTGTAGAGCATGCCGATCAGAAAGCCGATCAGCGTGCCGCAGCCGAGGCAGCCGAGGATAAAGCCGGCATACCCGTAATGCTTGGACAGGATGACGCCCACGATGGACGAGAGCACGATGTTCGCGCCCACGGCAAAGTCGAACAGGCCCATCACAACGATGAAATACAGGCCGCAGCCGCCGACGGAATAGATGATGGACGACTGCAGGTAGGAGTACAGATTGCTGGGGGAGCCGAAATTGCTCGGCGTCAGGATCTTAAAAAAGCCATAGAAAAACAGAAGCATCGCGGCCAGCAGGAACAGGCCGTAATAGCGGCTGCTTTTCAGCTTCTCAATGGTTTTCGACATGGTATGCCGCTTCCCTCCCTTAAGGATTTTTTCAAAAAAAGGGTGCGGGTCAAAGACCCGCATCCTTTCAGATTATGTGCGATCAGCCGGCGTGGCGGGCAACAACGTCTTCAACAGACAGGGACGCGCAGGCCTTGGCCAGGTCGTCATAGCTCAGACCGGCCAGGGAAACGATCTCATCGTTGTAGTAGGGCAGCTCGCTGCCGGTGAAGTACTTGGCGTAGTTGGCGTAGTCCTCGGGAGAGGCAACGTACATGTACGGGAAGACCATGTCATAGAAGCCGTCGGTCGCAACGGGGTAGTTGCCCTTGATGGCATTGTAGACCATCAGGAAGGCAAAGAAGGGGTCGGCATAGTGGCCGCCGGACTCGGCTGCCATGGCGCCGGTCTCGAGCTTGACGTCGAGGTCGGGCAGGAAGTCGGTGGAGACAACGGCGATCTTGCCGGTCAGGCCCAGAGCCTCGATGCCGGCGATCGCGCCGAGCAGGGTGTCACCGCCGCCGCCGGCAACGATCAGAGCGTCGATGTCGGGATTGGCCTGGATGATGGCTTCGGCAGCAGCGCGGCCGGTGTCGGTGGTGGTGCGGCCGTACTGGGGCTCAAGCAGGGTGATGGGATCGTCGGCGTGCTCGGCATTCCATGCCTCAACGCCGGCCTTGTAGCCTTCCCAGCGGCCGAGGAACGTGGCGTCGCCCGGCTCCCAGCCTTCAAGGCCGATCTTGCGGCAGCCCTTCTCGCCCAGGATGGTCACGAGGGTCTTGCCGTTGTCGAACTCGGACTCATGCACAGCGCCGACATAGTAGGGGGAGGCGGAAGCCTGCGCATACTCGTCGGGGTTGGCGTCCTTGTCGATGACGCGGAAGAACTGGGCCACATAGACCTCGTTCTCATCGCAGGTCTTGATGACGGAGCCCATCTCTGCGGAAGCGGAGTTGCAGATGATGATGCCGTCGCAGTCAGCCAGAGCGAGGGTCTCGGCAGAGGCCGTGACCTGCTCGGAGATGTGGGCCTGGTCGACCCACTGGGTCTCAACGCCCAGGGCTTCGGCCGCGGCGTCGATCATGCGTTTGCATTCGCTGCCGAGGGTATCGGTGGAGCTCCAGATGGAGATGCCGATCTTGATCTTGTCGTCCGCCGCAAAGGCCGGCACAGACAGGCTGAAGACCAGGGTCAGTACAAGTACGAGTGCCAGGATCTTTTTCATTGTGATTCCTCCATTTCATATTTTGCCGTACAGGCTTATGATAATTATAAAATTTCAAGCTTTATTTGTCAATGAAAATCATTAACCCTATACAAATTTTCCGGCGTCCGGCTCTTCCAGGTCTTCTGAGCTTGAAACAAAAAACCTCTCTTGTCATGGTAGACAAAAGAGGTTCTTTACATGCCTTGTGTGACCAAAAAAAGATATCGTATCTCTATCGGTCGTAATCGCCAGCCTATCCGGATCAAAATTGCTCGGTCAGTATTCTGTCGATGATGTTCCGGCCCACTTTGAAGTTGTTTTTCATGGCGGTCACAAAAATGTCCGCCGCCTCGACGCTTTCCTCACTTGCCAGCGTGACTGCACTCGCGTCTCTCCAGAGACTTTCCGGCGTGTCGCCAAGCATGAATACGTCCATGTTCACGCTGACCCGAATCATGATCAGGCGATCCAGCATACCCATCCGCTCTACAGTCCGTGCAACAGCCACATCCTCCATTTCCGTCGTCGCATACGGATCAGGGCACTGATAGACCTCCGTCATCCGCAGGGCGTTCAAGTGTCCGTATTGACCTTTCCAGTAATTGTCACCTGTGACCGTGGTCCCCCGCAGCACCTTGGGATCCCGCACGGCCCAGTCTGCGCCGTCAAAAGCCGCCCGCATGTAATTGCGGGTGACTTCCGTGGTTTCGACAGGCGTATCCTTCGCCAGTGCATAGACCTTATCCATTAGCTCCGGATTCAGGCGGACCACGGCCGCATCGTCAAAATCAGCATCGTGGAACCATGTCGTTCCTTCCGGGTCCGAAAGCTCCCGGGCATCCGCATGGTGGCCCAGATCATAGTCCACTGCGGCAGTGATCAGGAACACATCGCCCATGACGGTAGTCCCAGCGGACGATCCGGCGCAGCCGGTTGAAATAATGTAAGCCTCCGAGCAGTCAAAACGCGTGTCGGAAAGAATTGCCATGGTACTCAAGGCTGAGTTGATCTTGCCCATCCCCAGCACGCACATTGCGACGCCGTCTTTATAATACAGTTTGCCGGGACCGTATGGAATGTCGTATTCCTCGGCACCCATCAAATACTGCTCATAGTAATACTGCGCCTCTCCGGGGAAATCACCGGCCATTTTTTCAATCTCAAATTTGGGAAGCAGTAGAACTTTCACCGGCAAGGGCAATGTCTGCGCTGCCGCTTCTTCCGTCGTGGAGACTGCTCCTGCCGCAATTAAAACAACAGCCAGAACAGTTAACAGTAGTTTTTTCATATATCCCCTTCTAACAATCCCAATTTGTTCAAGAAGAAGTATAACCTGAGAGCAGTCTGATTTCAAGTCAGAACGCATCGTAATCACTTTGTGTAGCGACAGTCGCGTAGTTGTAATCGTCGTTCCTGCTCTCTGCGTACATATCATTCACCATGCCGATGGTCAGCAAATCCAAATCCCGGATGAAACAATTGAAACCGTGGCCGGTGGCAGAGACAGAGATAGCTACAACCCACGCACAAAAAAGTATTAATTGTCCAGAGATTGGGGCCTGAACGATAAGAAGTGTCCAGTTTTTGGGGTGCATTCAGCCGGAGAAGGACAAACTGAGCGATTACAGGAATTATGTAAACCAAACGAAGAATTGCCCGGCAAAGTGAACGATTGCTCGGCAAAGTGAACGATTACTCGGGGAGCAAGGGCAAAAAAGGGCTGCAAGAAGCGAAAAATCGGCTGCAGAAAAATGGCCGCGACCGAAAGAGATTTGAATTTTAAAGTGAAAAATGCGAGGAAATAGCTGGATTTTGGCTATTTCTTCGCATTTCTAGGCAAAAAGTTTAGGTAGGCTATTCTATCAAAACAGCCTACCTAATATGGCGCAGAAGGAGGGATTTGAACCCTCGCGCCGGGTCTAAACCGGCCTACTCCCTTAGCAGGGGAGCCCCTTCGGCCTCTTGGGTATATTCTCGCTGACTCCCGGTATTTTTTTCCGCTTCAGGGAACTTTTCCTTCTGCGCGCCGTCTAACGGGCATACAATGCAAACGAAGGAGAGTGCACCATGGACGATCTCAAATACGATCCCTCCGCGCTGCTGATTCTGGGCATGCTGATCGGCGTGGCATATGCGCTGCTGTAACGGCTGATTATAACGGGGGAGAACAAAGCGGAAAGGCGGTCCGGACAGGGCCGTCTTTTCCTTTTTAAGTAACATGCATAATCGTGCGCGCGCGGGAAATACTGAGGCACAGAGGGACCGATCCCGGTCCCGGATTTGGAAAGGAGATTTTCGATGACCACTAAAGAACTTCTCTACGTGGATGATGCCCTGTCCCACGCGCAGCTTCTGGCGTCGCAGTTCGACAATGCCGCCGCCCGGCTGCAGGACAACGCCCTCAGAACCCAGGTGCAGCAGATGGCCCAGCGCCACCGCCAGGTGTACCGGAAATTCTACGAGCTTGTGTGAGGTGAACGATATGGATGACAAATGCATTATGGAAGGCCTGCTCCTGGACGCGAAGGGCGTCTGCGATCTGTATATGCACGGGGCGATCGAGTCCAGCACCGAAACTGTGCGGCGCACCTTCTCCGCCGCCTTTGACGATGCCCTCTCCATGGGCGACAGCCTCTACCGGCAGATGGCCGCCAAGGGCTGGTATCAGATCGACACCGCGCCCCAGCAGAAGCTCCAGCAGACGAAGCAGAAATTCAACCCGAGCTGTTAAGGCAATACCGGGAGGACCGCTGTCCTCCCGGCTGTTTTTTTATTCCATGGCCTCCAGCTTTTTCACAAGCTGACGCAGGGCCTTGCCCCGGTGACTGATGCGGTTTTTCTCCTCCGCGCTGAGCTCGGCCGTACGCAGGCCCCGCTCCGGCAGGAGGAAGAGCGGGTCATAGCCGAAGCCGTTGCTGCCTTTCTCGTCATGGGCGATCTCGCCGTAGAGATAGTCCTCCGCCGTCACGGTCTTTCCGTCCGGCCAGACCAGGGCAATGGCGCAGGTGTAGTGGGCGCCGCGCTCAGAAACCCCCTCGAGCTTTTGCAGCAGGAGGCGGTTGTTGGCTTTGTCGTCCCCGTGCACGCCGGAGAAGCGGGCCGAGTAGATCCCGGGGGCGCCGCCCAGCGCGTCGACGCACAGGCCGCTGTCGTCGGCTATGGCGCAGCAGCCGGAGAGCTCGGCAAGCTCTCTTGCCTTTTTCAGAGCGTTTTCCATGAAGGTCTGCCCGTCCTCCACGGTCTCATGCTCGATCCCCGCCTCGCGCATGGACTGCACATCGTCAAAGAAGGGGGCGAGGATGGCCTTCATCTCGGTGAGCTTGTGAGCATTGTTGGATGCAATGATGAGTTTCATATCTGTCTCCTTTTCCGGCACGCCGCCGATATTGTCTGCCGCTATTGTACTATAAATTCGCTGCGGCGGCAACTTGAATTACAGGCGAAGGCATGGTATCATGCTGTAGAATATACCCAGGGCAATACCGCATAATTCGGCAAGAGCAGATCCTGAGAAAATTTGGGTTCTGATAAAGGCACTTTTTCGCAGATGTACTTTGTGTACCTCAAGAAAAAAGGCGGATTGTGCGGTGTTGCCCCAGAGCAGGAGGACAACACCATGAAGATCACATACCGCCCGAAAGGGGTCTGCTCCAGACTGATGGAGATCGAGGTGGAGGACGACAGGATCGTCTCCGTGGAGGTCACCGGCGGCTGCGACGGGAACCTGAAGGGCATTGCCAGCCTTTTGCGCGGCATGCCCGTGGACGAGGCTATCCGTCGGATGGAGGGTATCCGCTGCGGCTTCAAGGCCACATCCTGCCCCGACCAGCTCTCCAAGGCCCTGCGCGGCTGGCGTGAAGCCAATGCGTAAGAGCCTTTTCAGCGCGCTGCTCGCCCTGACGCTGCTGCTCGCAGATCCCGCGCAGGCGGCGCTTGCGGCGGGCTCACCCGCGCCTGCGTCCCTGCCGCCCCTTGTGCAGCGGGAGACGCCTGCGAATTTCTCAGCCGTGCCGGTCTACCTGGACGGCCTGCTGCTGTCGCGTGCCTGTCAGTGGGGCGACACCGTGTATGTGGCGCTGCGGCCCCTGTGCCGGTGGGCGGGGCTTGAGATGAGCTGGACGGGGGACGCGGAGCATCTGTCCCTGGAGCTTGACGGGCTCAAGGTCGAATGCCGGGCCGGCGATCAGTATTACCTGGCCGACGGGCGCTACATCTATGCGCCGGAAAACTGGTTCGTTCGGGGAAACGAGCTCTATCTCCCCCGCTATGCCCTCTGCAAACTCCTGAATCTCCGGGATGAGCTGCGCGACGGCGCGCTGCTGCTCGACGGCAGTCAGCTCCGGGTCCTGCGGGGCGGGAAGGATTATTACGATCTCAACTTCCCCCTGGAGGATGTCTACTGGCTTTCGCACATCATCGGCTCCGAGGCCGGGATCGAGCCCATGGAGGGCAAGATCGGCGTGGGCAACGTCGTGATGAACCGGGTGCGTGATCCGGATTTCCCGGACACGGTCTTCGGTGTGGTCTATGATTACGAGCACACGGTGCAGTTTGAGCCCGTGTCCAAGGGCACCATACACGACGACCCGAAGCAGGAGGACATCATCGCGGCCTACATGGTGCTGGAGGGGGCCAACACCGCGGGCGAGTGCATCTATTTCGTCAACCCCGATTACGGCAGCTTCTGGTTCGACAACAATCTGGACTTTGTGAAGAAGCTGGGCCGCCATAATTTTTATGTCAGAAAAGGGAGCGGCAATGGCTGAACAGCAGTTGGAAACGATACTCCGGCAGGGGCTGGAGGAACAGGGTCTCCCCGCAGACGGCGAGACTCTGCGGCGCTTTCGCGTCTACTATCAGAATCTGGAGCAGGCCAATCAGGTCATGAACCTCACCGCCATCACGGGCGAGGAGGACGCGGCGCGCCTGCATTTTCTGGACTGCGCGGCCCTCGCCGCGGCGGTCGACCTGCGGGAGAAAAGCCTCCTTGACGTGGGCACGGGCGCCGGCTTTCCCGGCCTGGTGCTCAAGATCCTGTGCCCGGAGCTCAAGCTCACGCTGCTCGACAGCCTGGACAAGCGCCTGCATTTTCTGGAGGATACCTGCGAAAAGCTGGGCTTTGCGGATGTAGCGCTGGTGCATGCGCGGGCCGAGGAGCCGCCGGAGGGCTTCCGGGAGAGCTTTGATTTTGCCTCGGCCCGGGCGGTGGCGCGGCTCAACGTGCTGTGTGAGCTGTGCCTGCCCTATGTAAAGGCGGGCGGCGCCTTCCTTGCGATGAAGGGGCCGGAGCTGGACGCGGAGATCCGGGAAGCCTATGTGGCGCTCAAGACCCTCGGTGCTTCTCTCGAGCAGCAGATCCGCTATGCCGTTCCCGGTACAGACCTCGACCACCGCATTGCCATACTCCGCAAGACGGGGCCAAGCCCCAAAAAATACCCCCGCCGCTGGGCGCAGATCCGGAAGAAGCCCCTGTGATTCATGAACACACTGTTAACTTTTACCCCTGAAACCACCGTTTTCGGGGGTAAAAATTTGACAAGCGGGGCTTTTTGTGGTACAACATGCGAAACTCATCGAGATTACACGGAAAGAAGGGATTTGATGAGTACAAACAAAACCATGATGCAGTATTTTGAATGGTACCTGCCGAATGACGGACTCTGGTGGAAGCGCTGCGCCGCGAAGGCGGACAACCTCGCCGCCCTCGGCATCACGGAGGTTTGGCTGCCGCCCGCCTATAAGGGCACCTCGCAGGAGGATGTGGGCTACGGCGTATATGATATGTATGATCTCGGAGAGTTCGACCAGAAGGGAACGATCCGCACCAAATACGGGACCAAGGAAGAATACCTGGAGGCGATCCGCGCCTTCCATGCCGTCGGCATCGAGGTCTTTGCCGACATCGTGCTCAACCACCGCATGGGCGGTGACGAGCTGGAGGAGATCACCGCCGTCACCGACAACCCCGACAACCGCTGGGAGCAGATCGGCGACAAGCAGACCATCCGCGCCTGGTCGAAGTTCACCTTCCCCGGCCGCAACGGTACATACAGCAAGTTCACCTGGGACCACCGGCACTTCACCGGCACCGACTGGGACGAGGACGCGAAGGAGCAGGGCAACATCTATCGCTTCACCGGCAAGAACTGGAATCAGACCGACCCGGAGAAGGGCACCTTCGACTACCTGATGGGGATGAACGTGGACATGTCCAACCCCACCGTCGTGAAGGAGACCAAGCGCTGGCTCAAGTGGTACCTCAAGGAGACGGGGGTGGACGGGCTGCGCCTCGACGCGGTCAAGCACATCAGCTTCCCGTTCTACAAGGAGCTGCTGCACGATATCCGCGAGGAAAAGCACCGGGAGCTGCCCGCTGTCGGCGAATACTGGAGCGGCAATCTCGAGCGCCTGCTGCACTATCTGGACGCGGTGGACAATGAGATGAGCCTCTTTGACGTGGCGCTGCACTACAACATTTTCCACGCCTCCGAGGGCGGGGAGAACTATGACCTGCGCACGATCCTGGACAACACCCTCGTCAAGGCTCGGCCTATGAACGCCGTGACCTTTGTCGATAACCACGACACCCAGTACGGTCAGAGCCTGGAGTCCTTTGTGCAGGACTGGTTCAAGCCCCTGGCCTACGCGCTGATCCTGCTCCGGCAGGACGGCGTGCCCTGCGTGTTCTATTCCGACTATTACGGCAACCCTGTCAAGAACCGCCCGCTGGTGCCGAATCTCGGCAAGCTCATCAAGCTGCGCCGGGCCTACGCTTACGGCGAGCAGGAGGACTCCTTCGTCGATGAGCATCTGATCGGCTGGGTCCGCCGGGGCGACGAGGAGCACGAAAACTCCGGTCTCGCGGTGGTCATGTCCAACAGCGCCGAGGGCGGCAGTATCCGCATGTACATGGGCACCCAGTACGCCGGTGAGAGCTTCCACGACGTGCTCGGCAACTGCACCGAGCCCGTGGTCATCGGTGAGGACGGCTGCGGCGATTTCGCCACCCAGGGCAGCAACGTGGCCATCTGGGTACGCAAGGCCGCCTTTGAGGATCTGGTTGTCAACGAGTAATATAGAAGAAGCTCTGAAAAAATCTTCACTGTTCATACCGCGTAATATCAGCACCGCAGGGGCTGGCGCCCTCGCCCTCCCGGCGGAAAAAACACAAAAAATACAGACCTTCGGCGAATTTGGATTTTTTTATGGCAATACCGCATAATTCGGCAAGAGCAGATCCTGAGAAAATTTGGGTTCTGATAAAGGCACTTTTTCGCAGATGTACTTTGTGTACCTCAATTTTCCAGGAGATGCCGAAGGCGGATTGTGCGGTGTTGCCTTATGTTTTCGCCGAAGGCTGTTTTCATTTTATGAGGCTCTTCTTCGCGTGGCGTCCGGGAGGCCGCCCCCTGCGAAGGCAGCCGACTTTTTTTCACAGCCTCTTCTTTGCTGAATCGTTTCAGGATTGTTTCAAGCCTTTGGGGAATTATCTTGCGCGCTGCCTTATAGTATGATATTATAAAACATAGCTATGATACTGTAAAATCATTCAAAAAGGGAGCGTCTGTCATGAAGATTACAAAACACATTTTCCCTTTGCTGTTCTGTCTCACGCTGTTCCTGTGTCTGATTCCCTCTGCCTTTGCCGAAGGAAAAGCTGTCCGGCTTCCGGGAGATGTAAGCGTAATTGAGAATGAGGCGTTTTATAACTGTACAGATATGGAAAGCGTGACGATTCCGGCGAGTGTAATGCGCATCGGCCGCGGCGCCTTTTACGGCTGTACGCACTTGACCGATGTGTATTATGAGGGCACAGCGGAAGACTGGAATAATATAACCATCGATGCAAATAATGGCCCGCTCACCGGCGCGAATATCTATTTCGCCGGTATTGCCATTGATGCCTCCAATTTCCCTGATGAACATTTTCGGTCCTGTGTGTCCAAAAACTGTGACACGATCGTAAAGGACGGCTATCTCAGCTCTGCCGAGATCGCGGCTGTAACCTGGCTCGACTGTTCCGGCTCTGAGGAGGAACGCGGTTCGATCGTCTCTCTGGACGGAATCGGCTTCTTCACGGCGCTTCAGGGGCTGGACTGCTCCAGCAACGCGCTGACTGCGCTGGATCTCAGCGCAAACACCGCACTGACCTGGCTGGACTGCTCCAACAATGCCCTGGCCGGTCTCCGCATTGAAAAATGCGCCGCGCTGGAGACCGTGTGGTGCTATGACAACCGGCTCGAGGCGCTGAATCTCAGCGGGAATCCGGCGCTGCTGGAGTTCTGGTGCAACGGCAATCAGCTCAGCTCCCTCGACGTGAGCCGGAACACCGCCCTTGCCGCGCTTTGGTGCTATGACAACCAGCTGTCCGAGCTGGATATTCGCAGCAACGCCGCCCTCACCACGCTCAGCTGCGCGGCAAACCGGCTGACGAGCCTTGATGTGAGCGCGAATCCTGCCCTCACGACCTTGTGGTGCTTTGACAACCAGCTGACAACTCTCGACATCACGGGCAATTCGGACCTGCGTGTGCTCGGCTGCTACCAGAACGAGATACGGCTTCTCGATCTGAATAGCTGCCCGCTGCTGCAGGCGCTGGTAACGACGCATTCCTATATGCTGTTGGAGCCGGATGATATCAAGCGTTACATGGATGAAACCGGGTCCGAGCCGGTCTACCTTCTTTGCGACGAAAGCGTTGCGCTTAAGGCTGTGCAGACGGACTTTCCCGTGTCCATTAACGAAACCACTTTCCCGGACGAACAATTCCGCCAATATGTTCTTGATGAAATTGATACGAACGGCGATACCCGGTTAAGTGAATCGGAGGCAGCCGAAACGGCAGAACTCTGGTGCCCCGGAGGGATTAAGGATCTGACGGGGTCGCAGTATTTCTATGCATTAAAAGAGTTGAGCTGTAGTTATTCAAATGCTTTGGTACAGCTTGATCTCAGGAGCTTCCCATTACTGGAAAAACTGGTTTGCGGCGGCAATGAACTCACCACGCTCGACACCAGCAATAATCCGGCGCTGTATTGGCTGGACTGTCGAGACAATCAATTGAAATCGCTCAATGTCAGCCGAAATACTTCCCTGCTCTATTTCAATTGCAGTGGTAATTCTTTGACAGAGCTTGACGTCAGCATGCTGCCTGAACTGTATATGCTCCACTGTAATATTAACTCCTTGGATGTTCTCGACGTCACACATAATCCAAACCTGTCCAGTCTGGTCTGCAGCGATAACCGGCTGCGCAAACTGGATGTCAGCTCGAACACAAAGCTGGAAGGGCTGTGCTGCGAGAACAATCTTCTGACGAGCCTGACGCTCGGTGAAAACGAGCAGCTGCGATGCCTGACCTGTGAGGGAAACCGGCTTTCCGCGCTGCATATAGAGGGCTGCCCGGTCCTGACCGCCATCATAAAGCCGCAATATCTGGTACCGGATGACAATATGTATATCTACGAATCCTTTGAGGACAGCTTTATCATCCTGAGGTGTGACAAGATCCCGATCCACACAGCCTGATCCCGAAAGCAGGAGAGATATGATGTCAGGCCATTTACTCTCCCGTTCTGCAGCTTTGGCTCTGACATGGCAAAGGACACGGCTGGCTGCCGTGTCCTTTGTCGTTACGATATCGCAGAAGAGATATGGCCAGGAAGGCCAATGCAGTATGGCACTGTTACTGCCGAAAGGGCTGTCAGATTCCTATCAGGGGATAGCATTATACCGCAATTCTCGTCGGCTCCTTGGGGTGGATGCCGAGGTGGGCCAGGAGCTCCTCCACGTCCGTGACGGGGACGATCTCGAGGGCTTCCTTCACCTCGGAGGCGACCTCGCGCAGATCGTCAAGGTTCTCCTCGGGGATGAACACCTTCGTCACCCCGGCGCGCTGGGCCGCCATGAGCTTTTCGGGCAGGCCGCCGATGGGCTTGACCTCGCCCTGCAGCGACACCTCGCCCGTCATGGCGATCGTGGGCGGCACGGGGACGCCGGTCACGAGGGACGCCAGCGAGCTTGTGAGCGTCACGCCGGCGGAGGGTCCGTCCTTGGGCGTGGCGCCGTCCGGCACGTGGATGTGCAGGTCGTTGTGCTCAAAGAGATCGGCATGCTCCGGGAAGAGGTGCTTGACAAGGCTCACGGCAATCTGGGCCGACTCCTTCATCACGTCGCCGAGGCGGCCGGTGATGACGGTCTTGCCGCTGCCGCGGGTGAGCAGGGTTTCGATGTACAGCACGTCCCCGCCCACAGGGGTCCAGGCGAGGCCCGTGACCACGCCGGGCTTCGACTCCGCCTTCACATGGCGGTGCGGAAGCGCTCGCATGTCCAGAAGCTCCCGGAGATCGTCGGGCGTCACCTTCAGGGGCTTTTCACCGCCGCGCACGAGATGGACCGCCGCCGAGCGGCAGAGCGTGTCCATGCACTTTTTGAGTCCGCGCACACCTGCCTCGCGGGTGTAGTCGTCGATGACGGCCTGCACAGTCTCGGGCGCAAGCTCCAGCTCCCCTTCCCCGATGCCGACGGCCTCCATCGCCTTCGGCAGCAGGTGCAGCCGCGCGATCTCCTGCTTCTCCGTGGGCGTGTAGCCCTGGAAGGAAATGACCTCCATGCGGTCGAGCAGGGGCTGGGGGATGGTGTCGAGGGAGTTTGCCGTGCAGATGAAGAGCACGTCCGACAGGTCAAAGGGCACGTTCAGATAGTGGTCGGTGAAGCTCTTGTTCTGCTCGGGGTCCAGGACCTCCAGCAGGGCGCTCGCGGGGTCGCCGTTATAGGACATGGAGAGCTTGTCCACCTCGTCGAGAACCATGACGGGGTTGGAGACGCCGCACTTCTGGATGCCGTCCAGGATGCGGCCGGGCATGGCGCCGATGTAGGTGCGGCGGTGGCCGCGGATATCTGCCTCATCCCGCACGCCGCCGAGGCTCACGCGCACGTACTCGCGCCCGAGGGCTTTGGCGATGCTCTGGCCGATGCTGGTCTTGCCGGTGCCGGGGGCGCCGACGAAAAGCAGGATGGAGCCGGACTGGAGCCTGCGCAGATTCATGACGGCGATCTGCTGGATGATGCGGCGCTTGACTTTGCTCAGGCCGAAGTGGTCCGCGTCCAGGATCTTCTCGGCCTCGTCGAGGTCGATGTCCTTCGCCTCCGCCTTCTGCCAGGGCAGGCTTGCCAGAAAGTCCAGGTAGTCGTACAAAAGACCGTATTCCGCGCTGTTCTTCCCCTCCTGCCGCAGGCGGGAGAGCACCTTGTCGCTCTCCTTGCGCGCAAGCTCGTTGAGGGGCGCGTCCTTGAGGCGCTGCTCCAGCTTCTGCAGATCCGAGATATTCTCGGGGTGCATCTCGTCGAGCTCGTTCTGCAGGTACTCGAGCTGCTTTTTGATGGCGGCCTCGCGGTAGAGCTTCTGGTGATCCTCCTCCTGGGCGGTGCGCACCTCGTTGCCCACCTTCATGAGCTCGAGGTTTTCATAGAGCATCTTCTCCATCATCTCAAAGCGCTTTGCCTTGCTGTCCTCGGCGAGCAGGGCGTAGCGCTCCTCGCTCTTGCCGGGCATCCACGGGGAGAGGCCCGCCGCAATATCGCCCATGGTGGTCCACATGGACGCGAAGACGCGCAGGGCCGGCTGCCAGGGCTTGCCCTCGGCAAAGGCCAGGACCTCCTCCTTCATGGCGGTGACGCGCCGCTGCGCGTCCGCCGGGTCGAGATCCTCGATGTCGGGCCGGCGCGAGACCTCCACCTTGATGGTCTTGTCCGGCTGGATGGTGAGCTCCTCGATATTGACGCGGCTTCTGAGCTCCACGGGCACGAAGCCCTGCACGTTTGTCTCGCGCACGATGCCGGCCACGCCGACGGGATAGAAGCTCTCGGGCTTCACCTCGGCGCGGGCCATGGGCTCTTTGGTGACGACGAGGATGACCTTCGCGTCCTGCTGAGGCTCGCGCCCGCTCATGCTGCGGTAATAGTCGGGGCGGAAATAGACCGTCGAATCCGGTACGGCGACGGCGTTATGTACAGGTAAAACAGGCATGGGATTCCCTCCTTGACATAGAAGCGGGGACTTTGGCACTCTTTTCCTTCGAGTGCTAAGTCCTGGGCAAAAAAGAGTTCCCCGGCGGGGGAAGGCTCTTATCCTTTACAGGTGTAAAGATTCTGATACTATTTCTCGATTAAATTCTTTAATCAAGAAAGCCGCAGTTCCTGCGGCGTTTTCAGCGTGAAACGCTGAAAACACGTCTCATACAAGAACCT